>NZ_BCSR01000001.1 GCF_001570965.1 Janibacter corallicola NBRC 107790
TGTAACTGGGCATGACCTTGCCGAAGACGGTGTCCAAGAATTGCTTGTTCTCACTGTCCTTGCTGAACTGCTGGCGCCCCGTCTCTTGGATCTGTTCGATCCCCCATCTCCGCTGCTCCCATGTCACGTCGTCCCTGTCCAACTCACCTTTGAGAATGGACCGGATTTCTCGGTAGGCGTCGTAAACGTGCTCGCCACTGCGCTCGTTTGCGCCCAGCGTGGACTCTTGCGCCGTTTCAATCGCGTCAACGACGCTGCCTGCGAACTCCTTGAAGTTCGGAAACTGCTCGATGACTTGAGCGCCACCTCGGTGTCCATGCCCGGCATCATCGCGGCGAAACGGAGCACCTTGTCCTTCGACACTTCCCGCCACGAGTCGATCCCCAGCGCCCGCTTTATTTCAACTTCATTGCCGTAGCGTATGAACGGATCGTAGCGGGAGACGAGCCAGCACCCGACCATTAAGGACTACACGCGCTCCGAACCCGCACTCGACCTCGGTTTCGTTAGAATCCGCCCGAGTCCTTCGCCATGTTCGAGAACCTGGAGTAGTGCCCCTGGAAGCCCAGCACGATGTCGGCCGTCGGGCCGTTGCGGTGCTTCGCGACGATCAGGTCGGCCTCCCCTTCGCGCTCAGAGTCCGGCTCGCGGTCGCGATGGAGAAGTATAACGACGTCTGCGTCCTGTTCTATACTTCCACTTTCACGAAGGTCACTCATCGCCGGGCGCTTGTCCGTGCGTTGCTCGGGGCCACGGTTCAGCTGACTGATCGCGATGACCGGGACCTCGAGCTCCTTGGCCAGCAGCTTCAGGGCACGGGAGAACTCCGAGACCTCCTGCTGACGTGACTCGACCTTCTTGCCCGAAGTCATCAGCTGCAGGTAGTCGATGACGACGAGCTTCAGGTTGTGCTGCTGCTTCAGCCGACGCGCCTTGGCCCGGATCTCCATCAGGGCCAGGTTCGGCGAGTCGTCGATGTAGAGCGGGCTGTCACTGATCCGGCCGACCACGCGGGAGAGCTTCCGCCAGTCCGGGTCGCTCATTTTGCCCCGACGCAGG
The DNA here is from genome assembly GCF_001570965.1 of Janibacter corallicola NBRC 107790. Taxonomy (GTDB): domain Bacteria; phylum Actinomycetota; class Actinomycetes; order Actinomycetales; family Dermatophilaceae; genus Janibacter; species Janibacter corallicola. The sequence goes on from NZ_BCSR01000001.1 coordinate 1,060, forward strand.
TGCTGCAGCTGGATGCTCGCCTCCGCCGAGAGAACGCGCATCGTGATCTCGCTGCGGCTCATCTCCAGGGAGAAGATCGCGGTCGCCATCTGGTGGTGGATCGCCGCCGCCCGGGCGATGTCCACGCCTAGGGTGCTCTTGCCCGTCGCGGGCCTCGCCGCCACGACGACCATCTGCCCCGGGTGCAAGCCGTGGGTCAGCTCGTCGAGGTCGTGGAAGCCGGTGGGCACACCCGTCATCTCGTCGCCACGCCCCGAGGCGACCTCGATCTCGGTCATGGTGTCGTTGAGCGTGTCCCACAGCGGGGCGTAGTCCTCGCCGCCCCGCTTCTCCGCGACGGTGTAGACCTCGGCCTGGGCCTGATTGACGATCTCCTCGACGTCGCCACCGCCGCCGTAGCCCATCTGGACGATCTTCGTGCCGGCCTCGACGAGCCGGCGCAGCACCGCGCGCTCGGCGACGATCTGGGCGTAGTAGCCCGCGTTGGCGGCGGTCGGCACCGACTGGATCAGGTCGTGCAGGTACGCCTGCCCGCCGGCGCGCTGCAGGTCGCCCCGCTTGCCCAGCTCGTCCGCGACGGTGATCGCATCGGCCGGCTCGCCCCGGCTGTAGAGGTCGACGACCGCCTCGTAGATCAGCTCGTGCGCCGGCCGGTAGAAGTCCTTGGCCCGCACCGTCTCGCCGACGTCGGCGATGGCGTCCTTGCTCAGCAGCATCCCGCCGAGCACGGACTGCTCGGCACCGACGTCCTGCGGGGGCAGCCGATCGGGGCCGGAGGAGTAGGAGGGCGCCTCGGAATAGGGCGGGGTCTCCAGCTCACTCGTGGTCACTCGAGAGACTGTGGCACCGCCCACCGACAACGCCCAAATGACGCTGTGGAGCGGGTGTGGACAACCTGTGGAGGACGCGCCATGTGGCTGTGCACAGCCCGTGGACATCTCTGTGGACGGATCGTGGACCTCGGCGCCTCCACCCCACCTGACCTGCGAAAACGTCGCCCACGGCGTGTGGAACCAAAGTTTTTTCGCATCCGGCCGTCCACAAGCCGCGACACGCCCGATCCACAAGCGAGGCCATCTCGCAAGTCGGCGGTCACTCCCGGCTCACTCCCCGGACACCGGGAGATCACCCCGCCTGCTGGTAGCGCTGGCGCGCCCGCTCCTTCGCCTTGGCCGCCTCGACCTCACGGTCCTTCGGGGGCGCGCTCGTCACGAGCTGGTCCAGCAGCCGCTGGGTCACCGCGGCCACCTCCTCGACGGCCTCGTCGAAGGCCTCCTGGTTGGCCCGGCTCGGCTTGGTGGACCCGCTCACCTTGCGCACGTACTGCAGCGCGGCGGCGCGCACCTCCTCGCTCGTCGCGGGCGGCTCGAAGTTGTGCAGCTGACGGATGTTTCGGCACATGCCCCGAGTCTCCACCGCCGAAGGGGGTCGGCGCACCCCCTTCGTACCGGGTACCGGCCTCCCCCTTCGACAAACCATTTGGCCGCTGTCGGTGGGGTACCGGAGCATGGGGGCATGTCATCCGCAGCCGCCCCGGAGCAACCCACCACTCCGGCAGAGACCACGCTCGTGCTGCGGGTGCTCACCGTCGCCACGTTCGTCGTGATCCTCAACGAGACGATCATGAACAATGCGATCCCGCGGCTGATGGACCACTTCTCCGTCCCGGCGACGTCCGCGCAGTGGCTGACCACGTCCTTCATGCTCACCATGGCGGTCGTCATCCCGATGACCGGCTGGATCATGCAGCGCCTCGCCGTCCGCGGCACCTTCGCCCTCGCGATGGGCCTCTTCACGCTCGGCACGACCATCGCCGCCGCCGCGCCCACCTTCGGGATCCTCGTCGCCGCCCGCGTCGTGCAGGCCACCGGCACCGCCGTGATGGTCCCGCTGCTCATGACCACGCTGATGACGCTCGTCCCCGTCGCCGACCGCGGCCGGACCATGGGCAACCTCTCGCTGGTCATCGCGGTCGCACCCGCGATGGGCCCGGCGGTCTCAGGGATCCTGCTGCGCATGGGCTCCTGGCGGCTGATCTTCCTCACCGTGCTGCCGATCGCGGCCGTCGCGCTGTGGCTCGGGCTGCGCCGGCTGCCCGACGTCGGCGAGCGCGAGGACAGCCACCTGGACCTGCCCAGCGTCGCCCTCGCCACCGTCGGCTTCGGTGGCCTGGTCTACGGCCTCTCCGCCATCGGCGGGGGCGGCGCCACCGACGGCGCGCCCGCCCCGGACCCGGTGATCGACCCGCTCCTCGCGGCCGGAGTCGCCACCGTGGCCCTCGTCGGCTTCGTGCTGCGCCAGCGGACGCTCGTGCGCTCCGGCGACCCGTTGATGGACCTGCGCACGCTACGGGTGCGCAGCTTCGCGGGGGCCTTCGTGACGATGTGCGTGGGCTTCGCCGGGCTCATCAGCTCGCTGATCCTGCTGCCGATCCACCTGCAGGACGTCCTCGGCATGACCACCCTCGAAGCCGGTCTGCTGCTCATCCCCGGCGGCCTCGCGATGGGGCTGCTCGGTCCCACCATCGGGCGGCTCTACGACCGCTACGGCGCCCGCCCGCTCGTGGTGCCCGGCAGCATCGGCTTCACGCTCTCCCTCGCGCTGCTCGCCCTGCTCGTGCCGACCGCCGGGCAGTGGACGATCCTCGTGCTGCACGTGCTCCTCTCGCTCTCCCTGGCACTGCTCTTCACCCCGCTCTTCACCGCCGGGCTCGGCGCCCTGCCCCAGGACCTCTACGCGCACGGGTCAGCGCTGCTCGGCTCCTCGCAGCAGGTCTTCGGCGCCGCCGGCACCGCGACGTCCATCGCCGTCATGGCTCTCGTCGCCGGGTCCGACGCCTCCACCGAGCAGCTGGCGAAGGGGGCGAGCGCCGCCTTCGCGCTCCTCGCCGCCCTCGGTGCGGTCACCATCCTCACCTGCCTCACCGTGCGCACCCCGCCGCCGGAGGTCGAGGACCTCGAGGACGCGGCGGTCGCCGCCACGCGCTGAGGCGGGCGACGCGGCCACGGGTCGAGGTGATCCGGCGCGCCGCAGCACGCCGGTACACCTCCACCCGCTCAGACCTGCGGGTGCAGGTCCGGTCGGTGCTCCGCGGCCGGCTCGTCGGCGTCGAGCCGGTCCCTGCGGGCGACGGCGAGGACGATGAACACCTGGGCGAGGGCGTAGGTGAGCATCACCCAGAGGCCGTGCAGCGGCAGGTCGACCTGCAGGAAGGCGTGCATCCCGACCAGCGCGTCCGAGACGACGAAGAGCGCCCCACCGATGCCGGCGACCAGGTCGATCCCCGTCGCGAGGACGGCCATCGCCACGACGGCGCTGCCGTACACGACCGAGGCGACGATGCCCCCGCCGCCGATGGTGAAGATCGCGAGGACGACCAGCCAGATGAGGACGTAGACCGTGAGGATCGGGATGTCCCTGACGACCGAGCGCGACGCGAAGGGCAGGAAGGCCGCGATGTAGGCGAACTGCGCCAGCAGGAAGGGCACGACCATGAGGTAGAAGCCGATCTCGCTGCCGTCCGGGGTGAGCCGGGGCAGGGAGTCCCCCAGCCACGAGAGCACGAGGGCCGCCAGGACGAGTCGGACCAGCCGCGACTTCGGGGTGGGTGTGCCGGCGAGCAGCACCCACGCCAGCGCCGGGACGATGAGCACCTGGGTGATGTCGGTCAGTGCGCCGCCCGGGGCGCTGGCCTGCCCGAAGAGGTGGACCACCGTGACGACGACGAAGGCGATGAGGCCGGGCATCATGTCTCCGACCCTATGGGAGTCACGCGGTCTGGGCAGCACGTCCGGAGGGGCACTACGGTCGTGGCATGAGCATCCTCGACACACCCATCGCCCGCCTGGACGGCGCCTCCGGCACCCTGCGCGACCTCACCGGCGGCAAGCCGGCGCTGCTGGTCAACGTCGCCTCCAGGTGCGGCCTGACCCCGCAGTACACCGCGCTGGAGGCGCTGCACGAGGAACAGGCCGACAACGGCTTCACCGTCGTCGGCCTGCCCTGCAACCAGTTCGGCGGGCAGGAGCCGGGGACCTCCGAGGAGATCCAGGAGTTCTGCTCGACGACCTACGGGGTCACCTTCCCGATGTCGGAGAAGATCGAGGTCAACGGCCCCGGCCGGCACGCGGTCTACCAGGCGCTGGTGGAGACCGCGGACGAAGGGGGCGAGACCGGCGACATCCGGTGGAACTTCGAGAAGTTCGTCATCGACGCCGACGGCACCCCCGTCGCCCGCTTCAGCCCGCAGGTCACCCCGGATGACGAGCGGGTCCTCGACGCCGTCCGCGGCACGCTGCGCTGATCAGCTCCGGCCCTTCGCCTTCGGGGAGGCGTTCGAGGGCCGGCCCCACGGCCCGGTGATGGCGAAGGTGCGGCCGGGGTCGCCCTGGATGTTGGCGAAGAGGGTCGTGCCGGCCTCGTTGAAGCACGGCCCGGCCCACTCGCTGTCATCGAGCCGGTTCAGCGCCAGCGGGTAGGACTTGCCCTGCTCGGTGACCCCGATGAGGTGGGACTTGCCCTCCCCGTCCTCGGCGAGGATGAGCCCGCCGTGCGGGGAGACGGTGATGTTGTCCGGACCGTCGACCGCCTCGCTGTCCTCCGGGTCACGGTTGACCCCGAAGATCGTCGTCAGCGTGATGGTCTGCTTCTTCGGGTCGAGGAACCACACCTGGCCGTCGTGCTCGTTCAGCGAACCGTCCTCGGTCCGGGCGAAGCTGCACACGATGTAGACGCCGCCGTCGGCGAACCACTGCCCCTCGAGCTTACGGGAGCGGGTGACCTGGCGGTCCTCGAACTGCTTGCGCACCGACATCACGCGAGCGTCGCGGTCGGGCACCTCGATCCACTCGACCGTGTACGTCGTGTTCGTCTTCGTGGCCTTGCTCAGGTCGGTGACGTGCGTGCCGTTTCGCTCGCGGGCGACGAGGGCCTCGAGGGTGCCGATCTGCACGTCCCCGTCGGCGGCGAGCTCGTGGAGCGCGCCCTTGCCCTGCGAGTAGCCGGCCGGCGGGGTCCAGCGGTAGAAGAGACCGCTCGGGCCCGATGCGTCCTCGGTGAGGTAGATCTGCCCGGTCCTCGGGTCGACCGCGGTGGCCTCGTGGGCGAACCGGCCGAGGAACTTCAGCGGGATCGGCGCCGTGTCGACGTTGGCCCGCTGGCTCTTCGGGTCGATCTCGAAGACGTACCCGTGGTCCTGCTTGTGGCCGTTGCTCCCGGCGCGCTCCTCGGTCTCCTCGCAGGTCAGCCACGTGCCCCAGGGCGTGATGCCGCCGGCGCAGTTGTCGACGGTGCCGGCGAGCGACGTGTAGTGCTCGCTGACCTGGTTGTCCTCGGTGACCACGAGGGTGGAGGTGCCGCCTCGGCCCCCTTCGTCGTAGACCAGGCCGTCGACGTGCGGGACGACGCCCTCGTCACTGCCACCGATCTCGTGGTTACACACGACGGTCGAGCCGCCGTCGGGGCCGGCGAAGCAGCCCATCGCGTCCTGGTTGCCCGCCACCTCGTACCCGCCGACCGTCGTGGTGCCGGACTCGGCGAGCACGGTGTAGGAGAAGCCCTCCGGCAGGTCCAGCAGCGGACCCGCGTGGCGCAGCCTCCCGTAGCCGGCGGCCATCCCGGTGGTCCGGGCGGCGCTGGCGTGCGCGGCGAAGGGGGCCGAGCTCCCGGCGACGACGAGGCCGAGGGCGGCGGCGCCACCCCCGAGCAACGTGCGACGGTCCAGCTGGTTCGGGGTGGTGGACATGTTTCTCCTGCTGTCGAACTCACGTGGTCGACCCCAGTCGACGCGCGGACGACTTCGCCGGGACGACCCTGACAGGTCGTCCCGGCGAAGCCCGGGTGAATTCGCGGCGTCCTCAGGCGGCGACCAAGGCGTCGATCTGGCCGACCGCGGAGGAGGAGCCCTCGACGACACCCATGTCGAGGACCTGCTGCATGGCCTCGGCCGACTCCCAGGTCGAGGTGGCGACCCTCGAAGGGCGGTCCCTGAGGTGTGAGCTTGCGCAGCAAGCGAGCCTCGAAGGGCGGTCCCTGGGGCGCGAATACCCGCCAGGGCGTGAGCCGAAGGGCGAAGCCCGTCACGGGAAGGAACCCGCCCCCGCCGACGTTCCGCCCCCGATGACTGCTGCCGCCGCCCAGACCTCTCGCCTCATCGACCTCGGGGTCCCCGACCTCGCCGGCCTCACCGGAGCCGCCTTCACCGACCTCGTCCCCGCCGCCCCGGAGGGCGGTGGCGTACTCGTGGTGTCCCCTTCGCTCGTGCCGACCGCGGAGCTGGCCCCGCTGCTGACGAAGGGGGACAAGCCCGGCTTCGTCGTCGAGGACCTCACCGACCTCGCCGACTTCGTCCCGGCGCCCGGTGAGACGGTGCCCGAGGCGCCCCTCTACTGGATCACCGACGTCGAGCGGGGCGATGGGATGGCGAACTGGTCACCGGCAGAGGCGCTTCCGGCGATCCGCGAGCGCGGCCGCGTGCCGCTCACCGTGAGCGAGGGGATCAGCTGGCTGCTGCAGGAGCCGGAGCGGCTCGAGCGGGGGCGATGCTTCATGACGATCGGCTCCCGCAAGCCCAGGGCGAAAGGTGGCCTGGACGCTCGCACTCCCGCCCTCTGGATCAGCAACGGCACCGGCCGCGACAGCCGCGCCCGCAAGGGCGCCCCGAAGGTCGGCTGGTGCTGGGCGGGCAACCGGCACACCTGGCTGGGCTTCGCCTCGGCGGGCGCCCGGCGCTGCCCCAGCCCGTAACCAGCGTAACTCACGGGTACGACGTGCACTTGCCAGTTGCAGCCCTGTCGCAGCCCCGAAGAATCCGGGATCAGCTCAAGGACTACGCATGGAGTGCCCGTCGTACCCGCGAGTAGGTCCCTGGTCCAGCCCGGTCAGTCGGCGTGGCGAGCGGCGTTGGCCACGATCGCGTCGTGCAGCCACTGCGCCGCGCCGGGCTCGATGTCCTCGTAGTGCTCGGTGAAGCGCGGGTCCGAGAGGTACATCTGCGCCAGGCACACCTGGAAGGCGTGGTCGCAGTCGTAGAAGACCTCGATGCTCGCCCGGTGCCGCTCGGCCAGCTCGGCCCCGCGCTCACCCTCTGCCGGCACGCGCTCGCGCACCGCCGCACCGAGGTCGGACTCGAAGGCCTCCGTCCCGGCCTTCACCCGCGCCCAGTCCTCCTTGGTCCAGTGTGCGGTCCGCTCCCGGGACTGGCGCCAGGCGTCGGTGTCGCCCCAGCGCCGCTCCGCCTCGTCCTGGTACTCCTCCTGGTAGCCCTCACCGAAGATCTCCTTCAGGTCCTCCGTGGTGGCCGGTCGGTCATTCATCGCTACCTCCAGTGCGTGATCGATGGATTCGGCCAGGTCGCTCAGCTGGCCCAACCTGGCCTCGACCGCATCGCGCTGGCGCCGCAGGTGCTCCACGACCTGCGTGCCGTCGGCCCCCAGCAGCTCACGGATCTCCTCCAGCGGGAAGCCCAGCCGGCGGTAGAGCACCACCGTGCCCAGCCGCTCCAGGTCGTCCCCGGTGTAGAGCCGGTAGCCGGCATGGCTGCGCTCGCTCGGGTGCAGCAGCCCGACCTCGTCGTAGTGGTGCAGCGTCCGCACCGTCACGCCGAAGGTCTCGGCCACCTGACCCACCGTGAGCGCCTCCATTGCTCCAGTGTGCTGCGCGATCCCGGTCATGGCACGAGCGTGGGGCCTCACGTCGCGTGAGGGTCAATCCCCCGCGGCACGAAGGGGGCCAGCCCCACCCCCACGCGGGTGCCCGTCGGATGGTGGGCGGCCCCCTTCGCTCCATAGCGTCGAGACCATGGCCGCACCCGCTCTCACCGCCCCACCGGCGGGCCCCTCGGCGACCCACCTCGCGACGCTCTGGGTCTTCCGACTGCTGACCCTCGCGCAGGCGACTCTCTTTGCGCTGCAACCGATCTCGATCGGCTCCTTCCTCGACGGGACGTGGACTGCCTTCGAGATGCACTCGGTCGTCGGCGGCGTGCTCCTGCTCCCGGTCACGGCAACCGCCCTCGTGGGGCTCGTGCTCGCCGCGCTCAGCCGGCGGATCGGGCTGGGCCTGGTCTGCCTGCTGCTCCCGGTGCTCACGATCGCCCAGATCGCGATCGGTCACACCCGCGTGCTCGCGGTGCACGTGCCGCTCGGCGTGCTGCTCGTCGCCCTCGCGCTGTGGCTCGCGATCTGGCCGTGGACGAGGAGCGCCACCCGATGAGCCTGTCCCGCCGCCAGCTCTTCGGGCTGTCCGGGGGCGTGGTCGCCGGGGTGGCGCTGGGCGCCTGCGGCGTCGCGCTGACGGCACCGGGCGGATCCACCGGGGCCGTGCTGCCGAGCGAGGTCCCGCTCCCGAAGCCCTTCACCACCGACCTCCCGCCGCTGGCCACCGCGAGGACACGCCCCCTTCGCGGGGGTGGGCGAAAGGGGACCCTGACCACCCGCCGACGGGGCACGGAGATCCTGCCCGGGCGCACCACGGAGATCGCCGGCTACGACGGCACCTTCCCCGGCCCCCTCCTCGAGGCGACGAAGGGGGAGCCCCTCCACCTCACGCTGCGCAACGAGCTGGACCACCCGGTCGTGAACCACCTGCACGGCGGCGTGACCCCACCTCGCGACGACGGCTACCCCACCGACCTCGTGGGGCCGGGCACCTCCCGCGTCTACCGGTACCCGTTGCGGCAGCGGGCGGCCACGCTCTGGTACCACGACCACACGATGGACCTGACCGGTCCCAACGTGTACGCGGGTCTGGCCGGTGGCTTCGTGCTGCGCGACCCGGCCGAGGAGGATCTCGGGCTGCCGCGCCAGGAACGCGAGCTGACACTCGTGCTGACCGACCGGTCCTTCGGCGAGGACGCGCAGCTGCTCTACCCGATGACCGAGCACGGCATCGAGCGGCGCTACCACGGCGGGCTGCTCGGTGACTGCATGCTCGTGAACGGTGCCCCGTGGCCGCGCACCGACGTCGACGCGGCGCGCTACCGGGTGCGGGTCCTCAACGCCTGCAACGCCCGCCGGCTCGAGCTCGCCCTCGACCCCGGCGGCGAGATCGTCCAGGTCGGCACCGACCAGGGGCTGCTCACCCGGCCCCACCGCCGCCGCTCGCTGACCCTTGCCCCCGCCGAGCGGGCCGATGTCGTCATCGACTTCTCGGCCTACCGCGTCGGCCAGCAGGTCACGCTCGTCAACCGCCTCGGCGACGGGGACATGGGGCTGGTCATGCGCTTCGACGTCGCGCGAAGGGGGAAGGACGACTCCCGTGTCCCCGAACGGCTGTCGGTGATCGACCCGATCGACCCCTCGCGCGTGGTGCGCACGCGCGACTTCCACCTCGCCCTCGGAAAGCCGATGCCCAGCGGGCACGGGTCGCACTCCGGCGGCGACCGGTCGCTGCCGATGTGGTCGATCAACGGCCAGCCCTACCGCCCGGGGCACGACCTCTTCACCGCGGAGCTGGGCACGGTCGAGCGGTGGCGCATCACGACCGACGTGCACCATCCCGTCCACGCCCATCTGGTGCACTTCCAGGTCGAGCAGGACGGCGCCCCCGCGTGGAAGGACACGGTCGATGTCGGCCCCGCCTCCCGCGCAGAGGTGCTCGTCCCGATCGAGGGCTATCGCGGCCGCTACGTCATGCACTGCCACAACCTCGAGCACGAGGACCGGATGATGATGGCCGACTGGTCGGTGGTCTGAGCGGCCGGCCTCTTCCGGTTTGGCCCCCCGAGGGGGGAGGCTGGGAGGCATGACGACGACGCCCGCCCCCGACGCCTCCCGGATGCGCCGCTCCGAGTGCCGCGTGCAGGACCTGGCCGACCTGCTCGCCCGGCAGGAGCAGACCCTCCCCGAGCACGCCGAACGGCTCGAGCATCAGGTACCGGTCTACTCGGCCGAGGTCCTGCGCGCGGCGAGCGCCACCGAGGAGGGCGCCGAGCGGGTCGAGGTCGAGCTGGCCGAGGTGCTCGCCGAGGGCGCCGGCATCTTCGTCATCAGCGGCGCGCTCACGGCCGAGGTGATCGACCGTGTCACCGCCGACTTCGAGGAGATCATCGCCGCCCAGCGTCGCGAAGGGGGCGCCACCGGTGACCACTTCGCGCCGCCCGGCGCCAACGACCGGGTGTGGAACGCCCTGGAGAAGCTCGCCGTCGCCCACCCCGAGGACTTCGTCGACTACTACGCCGGCGACCTGCTCGCCCTCGCCGCCCGCGCCTGGCTCGGCCCCGGGTACCAGGTGACCAGCCAGGTCAACGTCGTCGGCCCCGGCGGCCTCGCGCAGACCGTGCACCGCGACTACCACCTCGGCTTCACCTCGCCGGAGGCCACCGAACGCTACCCGCGGCACGTGCACGCGCTGTCTCCAGCGCTCACCCTGCAGGGCGCGATCGCCCACTGCGACATGCCGGTCGAGTCCGGTCCGACCCTCTACCTCCCGCACTCGCAGAAGTACCCGCAGGGCTACCTCGCCTACTGGCTGGCGGACTTCCAGGAGTACTTCACCGAGCACCACGTCCAACTGCCCCTGACGAAGGGGGACGCCGTCTTCTTCAACCCGGCCCTCTTCCACGCGGCCGGCTCGAACACGACGAGCGACACCCGGCGGATGGCCAACCTGCTGCAGATCTCCTCCCCCTTCGGCCGGGCCATGGAGTCGGTCGACCGGGAGCGCATCGTCACCGCGATCTACCCGACGCTCCTCTCCCGCAAGGCCGCCGGCGTCGACGTCGAGCACGCCGTCGCGGCCGCCGCCGAGGGCTATGCCTTCCCGACCAACCTCGACCGGGACCAGCCGGTCGACGGGATGTCGCCCCCTTCGCAGGCCGACGTGGTGCGCCGCTCGCTGGCCGAAGGCGCACCGCCCGAGGCGCTCGCCGAGCGCATCGCCGCCCACACCCACGCCCGCCGCACCAGCTGAGGAGAGCCATGGACACGCTGCTCGCCGACCGGATCGTCCTCGTCGTCGGCGGCACCTCCGGTGTCGGGGCCGGCGTCGCCCGCGCCGCGGTGCGCGAAGGCGGCACCGTCGTCGTCGCCGGCCGCCACCGGGAGCGCGCCGAGGCCGTCGCCGCCGACCTCGGCGAACGCGCGAGCGCCGTCGTCGGTGACATCGCCGACCCCCAGCAGGCCAAGGATCTCGTCGCCGCGACCATCGAGCGGCACGGGCGCATCGACTGCCTCGTCAACTGCGCCGGCCTCACCGACCGGGGCACCCTGCTGGCGACCGACCCCGAGCTCTTCGACCGGCACATCGCGGCCAACCTGCGCGGGCCCTTCTTCACGATGCAGGCCGCGGTCGCGGACATGGTGGGCCGCGGTGAGCCGGGGACGGTGCTGAACATCTCCTCGATCAGCTCCCGCGGCGGCCAGCCGTACCTGGCGCCGTACGTGGCCGCGAAGGCCGGGCTGAACGGGCTGACGAAGAACGCCGCCCACGCCCACCGCTTCGACCGGGTGCGGATCAACGCGCTCAACATCGGCTGGACCGAGACCGAGGGCGAGGACGCCACCCAGCGCCGCTTCCACGATGCCGGCGGGGACTGGGTCGAGCGGGCCCGCGAGCGCCTGCCGATGGGCACGCTCGGGCAGGTCGAGCAGATCGCCGACGCCGTCGTGCTGCTCATCTCCGCGCGCTCGGGCGTCGTCACCGGATCCGTCATCGACTGGGACCAGCAGGTCATCGGAGGGCAGGACTGAGCATGCGCATCGGACTCATCGGACTGGGACGCATCGGCTCCTTCCACGCGACCACCCTCGCCGGAATGGAGAGCGTGACCGAGCTCGTCGTCACCGACCCGGTCGCGGCGGCCGTCGACGCCGTGACGCGGCGGCTGCCGTCGGTGCGGGCCGTGGCGAGCCCCGAGGAGCTGCTCGCGGCCGGGCTCGACGGGGTCGTCATCGCCGCGGCCACACCGGTGCACGCCGACCTCGTGCGCGCGGCCGTGGCGAAGGGGGTCCCGGCCTTCTGCGAGAAGCCGATCGCCGGGACGGTCGCGGACTCCCTCGCGGTACGCGACGCCGTGGCGGGCTCGGACGTGCCCGTGCAGATCGGCTACCCCCGCCGGTTCGACCCGGCCTTCGTCGCCGCCCGCGAGGCGGTGGACGCCGGTGACCTCGGACGGGTCACGACGATCCGCTCGACCACCCTGGACCCGGCCCCGCCCCCTTCGTCCTACCTCGCGGGCAGCGGCGGGATCTTCCGGGACTGCTCGGTGCACGACTTCGACGCAGTGCGCTGGGTGACGGGTCTGGAGGTCCTCGAGGTCTACGCGGTCGGCTCGGTCGACCCGGATGCTCCCGCGGAGATGTACGCCGAGCACGGCGACCACACGAGTGCCTCGGTCCTGCTCACGCTCGACGGCGGCGCCATCGGGGTCGTCTCGAACACCCGGACCAACGGCCGCGGCTACGACGTGCGGCTGGAGGTGCACGGGGTGGAGGACGCGGTCGCCGCCGGCCTGGACGAGGGGCTCCCCCTTCGCTCGACGCACCCTGGCGCGACCTGGCCCACGGGCCCGGCGCACGCATTCTTCATGGACCGCCTGGCGGCGGCCTTCCGTGATGAGCTGGCCGCCTTCACCCGCCTCGCCGCCGGCGAGATCGAGAACCCCTGCACCGTCGACGACGCGATGGGCACCGCGTGGACCGCCGAGGCGGCGACCCTCTCGGCGGCCGAGCACCGTCCGGTGACGATCGAGGAGGTGCGCTCCCGGGCCGGCGACACCTGAGGTCGAGGTCCCGAGACGGTGTGCCACCTTGGGGGCATGGATGTCGTCATCATCGGCGGGGGCGAGGCCGGAGCGCGGGTCGCCCACGAGCTGCACACCGCGGGATGGGAGGGCACGGTCACCCTGGTCGGTGAGGAGTACCGGCCGGTCTACGAGCGGCCGCCGCTGTCCAAGAACGTGCTGCTCGACGAGATCCCCGAGGCCGTCGAACCCTACCGCGGCGGGCGCCTGGACGTCCCCGGGCTGACCCTGCGGCCCGGCGAGCGCGCCGAGGCGATCGACGTCGGTGCCCGGTCGGTGCGCCTGGCCGGCGGGGAGGATCTGCGCTTCGACCGGCTCGTCCTGGCGACCGGCGCCCGGGCTCGAACCGTCCCGGGTCTGCCGGGGAACGTGCCGGTGCTGCGCACCTGGGACGAGGCGCTGGCGCTGCGCTCCGCGCTCACCGGAGGCGGCCACCTGCTCGTCATCGGGGCCGGCATGATCGGCATGGAGGTCGCCGCGAGCGCACGCACCCGCGGCCTGCAGGTGAGCGTGGTCGAGGTCGCCGACCGGGCGATGGGCCGGGCCGTGCCCGCCCCGGTGGCCGCGGAGATGGTCGCCCGGCACGAGGCCGAGGGGGTGTCCCTCCGGCTGTCGACGACGGTGGCGTCCCTGACGAGGGAGTCCGGGCAGTGGCGTGCGCGGCTCGAGGACGGCGAGGAGCTGCTCGTGGACCACGTGCTCGCCTGCGTGGGCACCGCCCCGGACACCGACCTCGCGCGGACGGCCGGGATCGAGGTCGACGACGGGGTCGTCGTCGACCAGCAGATGCGCACGAGTGCCCCAGGGGTGTGGGCGGTCGGTGACTGCGTGAGCGGGCCGGTCGCGGTGCTGGGCCGCCGGCAGCGACTGGAGTCCTGGCGGATGGCCCACGACCAGGCGGTGACCGCGGCGGCCTCGATCCGCGGCGAGGAGCCCGAGCACGCGGCGGTGCCGTGGTTCTGGTCCGACCAGTACGACCTCTCACTGCAGGTCTCCGGGATGGCGGTCGCTGCCAGGACCTGGCTGGAGCGTCCGGAGCCGGACGGCAGCACCCTCCACCTCGGGCTCGACGACGCCGGTCGGGTGGTCTGCGCGGCCGGAGTGGGGAGGGCCGCGATCGCGAAGGACGTGCGCGCCGCCGAGCGGATCATCTCCTCCGGAGCGGTGCTCGACCCCGCGGAACTGGTGGACCCGACGGTCCGGCTGAAGGCTCTTGCGCGGCGGTGACCCCACGAGGCTCCTCGCTGGCGCCCTTCGAGGCGCTCACGCGGGACGTGGGACCCGAGCCGCGGGCGGCCTCGCACCTCAGGGACCGCTGCGTCGCCCCTCGGGGACCGGTTCCGCTTACCTACGCGCGGGTATGACGGGCACTCGTGCTGCAGACCACTGTCCAGACCCGGTTTCTCGGGCGACTCGCGGCGCGCCCGACAATGAGTGCACGTCATACCCGCGAGTCACGACCGGTGGCAACCTCGGGAAGCGGTGTCAGTCGCTCAGGTGCTCCCGCACGAAGTCGAGCACGTCCCCGAGCACCTCGTCACGGTTGGTCTCGTTGAAGATCTCGTGCCTCGCGCCGGGGTAGGTCAAGGCGTGCGAGTCCGCCGCGGCGATCCGTTCCCAGCCCTCGCGGCTCGGGCCCATCGGCACGAGTCCGTCGTCCTCCCCGTGAAGGTACAGCGTGGGGACGGCGAGGCGACCACCCTCGTCGATGGCGGCCATCGCGGCACTCATCGCCCTGAGCGTGGGGCGCTTGAAACTGCCGTGCCACACCAGCTCGTCCTGGGTGTAGGCCTCCCCCACCCCTTCGTCGCGGCTGAGCGTGCTGGGGTCGACGGGGGTCTCGGGGATCTCCTCGAGGTCCGCGAGCGCCGTCGGCTCCCAGGAGTGCAGCACCGGCCCGGAGAGCACCGTGGCAGACAGCTCCTCGGGGTGGAGCTGGGTGTAGCGCGCCGCGATCATCCCGCCCATCGAGTGCCCGATGAGCACGAGCGGCAGACCGGGATTCTCCTCGTGGGCACGCTGCACGAGGAGGTGCAGGTCCGCCACGACGTCCTCGAAGTCCTCGATGAGCACCCGCTCGCCCTCGCTGCGCCCGTGCCCGAGGTGGTCGTGCCCGTAGACGACGGCACCGTCACCGGTGAGCCGGTCGGCGACCCAGGCGTAACGGCCGATGTGCTCACCGTAGCCGTGGACGAGCACCGCCACCCACGTCGGGGCGCCCGGGGGGCTCCACTGGGACCCGATGAGCAGCCCGGCGTGCCCATGGGTCTCGATGTCCTCGGGTGGGATGGGTGCCACGGGGTCCTCCTGCGCGTCGGTCTCGGCTCCAGTCTGTCAGGCGGTGGGACGAAGGGGGCGCCGCCGCTCCCTTCGCCCCACGACCGTCGTCAGTCGTTCTGCGGGAAGCCCAGGTCCAGCCCGCCGTGGCTCGGGTCCAGCCAGCGCTGGGTGACCGCCTTGGTCCGGGTGAAGAAGTGCACCCCCTCGACGCCGTGGGCGTGGGTGTCGCCGAAGAGGCTGTTCTTCCACCCGCCGAAGGAGTAATAGGACATCGGCGTGGGGATCGGCACGTTGATGCCCACCATCCCGACCTCCACCTCGTGCTGGAAGCGCCGCGCCGCGCCGCCGTCGTTGGTGAAGATCGTCGTGCCGTTGCCGTAGGGGTTGTCGTTGATCAGGCCGAGCCCCTCGTCGTAGGAGCCGACCCGCACGACCGAGAGCACCGGCCCGAAGATCTCGTCGGTGTAGATCGACATCTCCGGCCGGACCCGGTCGAAGAGCGTCGGCTTGAGGAAGAACCCCGGGCCGAGGTCGTCGGCCCCCTCGCGTCCGTCGATGACGAGTTCGGCGCCCGCCTGGACCCCCTCCTCGACGTAGCCGGTGACCTTGTCCAGGTGGGCCCGGGTGACGAGCGGGCCCATGTCCGTGCCGGTCATCCCGTCGCCGGTGCGCAGCGTCCTCGTGCGCTCGGCGATCTTGACGACGAGCTCGTCCGCGATGGTGTCGGTGGCGAGCACGACCGAGATCGCCATGCACCGCTCCCCCGCGGCGCCGTACCCGGCGGAGACCGCGGCGTCGGCGGCGAGGTCGAGGTCGGCGTCGGGGAGGACGAGCATGTGGTTCTTCGCGCCGCCGAGGGCCTGCACCCGCTTGCCGGCGGCCACGCCCCGCTCGTGGACGTAGCGGGCGATCGGCGTGGAGCCGACGAAGGAGATCGCCTTGACCTGCGGGTGGTCCAGCAGCGCGTCGACGGCCTCCTTGTCTCCGTGCACGACGTTCATCACCCCGTCGGGCAGGCCGGCCTCGCGCCACAGGTCGGCGATGAGGTTGACCGCGGTGGGGTCCTTCTCGCTCGGCTTGATGACAACGGCATTGCCGGCGGCGACCGCGATCGGGACGAACCACAGCGGCACCATCGCCGGGAAGTTGAAGGGGGAGATGACGCCGACGACACCGAGCGGCTGCTGGATCGAGTAGGCGTCGATGCTCGTCGAGACGTTCTCGGAGAAGCCGCCCTTGAGCAGGTGCGGGATGCCGCAGGCGAAGTCCACGACCTCCCGGCCGCGGGAGATCTCGGCCTTCGCGTCGTCGTAGGTCTTGCCGTGCTCGGCGGTGATGACCTTCGCGATCTCATCGGTGCGCTCCTCCAACAGCTGCCGGAAGGCGAAGAGGACCCGGGTCCGTCGCGCGAGGGAGACCGCGGCCCACTCCCGCGCGGCCGCCGCCGCGTGACCGACCACCTGGTCCACGACCCCCGCGTCCGCCAGGTCGAGACGCCCGGTGACCTCACCGGTGGCCGGGTTGAAGACCTCGCTCGTGCGCGCGGCCTCCCCCTCCCACGAGGAGTGGCCGAGCAGGTGGGTGATCCGGGCAGTCGCCCCGGTGGTCGTGGACATGGGGTCTCCTTGTGACGTCTTTGTCAGGACATATTAACAACGAGCGAGGGGAGCCTGCGGCACCTCGACCCGGGCACCGGTCCGCAGCGACTCCATCCCGGCGGAGCAGGCCAGGGTCGCGGCCAGCCCGTCCCGGCTGCCCGGACCGACGACGTCCCCTCGGCGGGCCGCGTCGACCCAGGCCTGGACCTCCAGGTCGTAGGCCCGGGCGAAGCGTTCCCGGTAGTCGGGGACGATCCGCCCGCCCCAGCCGCCACCGGTCTCGTCGACGGCGGTCGTGTAGATGCCGCTGCCGGGTCGCCCGATGATCGCGCTGCCACTCTCGCCGACGGCCTCGCAGCGCACCTCGTAGCCGGTGCGACTGTTGACGAAGACCTCGTTGGTCACCACGGCGCCGGAGGCCATCTCGAAGATCGTGATCTGCGGGTCGGCGACGCCCTCCAGCGCGTGCGAGGTCGGCGCTGGCGCGATGACCTGCACCGCGGTGATCTCCTCACCGAGCAGCCAGCGGGCGCAGTCGACCTCGTGCACGAGGCTGTCGCGCACGATCATCTCGGAGCGGAAGCGCGGGTTCGGCACGGAGAGGTTGCGGTGGATCTGGTGCAGCACGAGGGTCCGTCCCCACCGCTGCGAGCCGATCATCGAGCGCAGCTCGGCGTACTCCGGGTCGAAGCGGCGCATGAAGCCGACCTGGATGAGCGGCCGGGCGAGCTCCTGCTCGGCCCGCACGACCTGCTCGGAGCTCTCGGCGTCCATCGTCAACGGCTTCTCGCAGAGCACCGGGAGCCCTCGCTCCAGACAGGCGAGCAGCTGCTCGGTGTGCACCGCGCCCGGCGAGGCGAGCAGCACCGCATCGACCCGCTCGTCAGCGACGAGCTCCAGCGGGTCGGCATGGACGCTGATCGCGTCACCGACGTCCGCGGCGAGCGCCTGCGCCCGCCCCCGGTCCGGGTCAGCCACCGCGACCAGCTCGGCGCCCGCGGTGCGGGTCGCGAGTCGGTGGACGTGGTCGGCGCCCATGACCCCGACCCCGACGACCCCGACGCGAAGGGGGCTCACCGTGCGCTCCCTTCGAGGCTCCTTCGTCGCACCTCAGGGAGCGGGCTCATCCGTCACTCACCTGCGGCTTGCCCGGACCGCTGAGCTCGACCTCCGGGTCGTCCGGGTCGACGGTCTTGCCCGCCTCGACGCCCCGCAGCTCGTGCTGCAGCTCGTCCAGCTCCTGTCCCCCGGCCATCTCGGCCGTCAGCTGGTCCAGCGTCAGCTCGTCGCGGTGGGCGTCGAGGACGAGCCGGCCGAGCTTGAGCACGAGGAAGTGGTTCCCCACGAGGTGGGCGTGGTGCGGGTTGTGGGTGATGAAGACGACCCCGAGCCCGGCGTCCCTCGCCTTGGCGATGTAGCGCAGCACGACCCCCGACTGCTTGACGCCCAGGGCGGCCGTCGGCTCGTCGAGGATGATGACCTTGGCGCCGAAGTAGATCGCCCGGGCGATGGCGATGCACTGCTTCTGCCCGCCGGAGAGGCCACCCACCGGGCGGTCCAGGTCCCCGATGTGGATGCCCATCTTCTGCAGCTCCTCGTCGGCGATCCGTTTCATCCGACGGGAGTCCAGGAAGAGCCCCCTGCGCAGCTCGTTGCCCATGAAGAAGTTGCGCCACACCGACATCAGCGGGGCGAGGGCGAGGTCCTGGTAGACCGTCGCGATCCCGAGGGCCTGGGCTGCCCGGGGCGAGGCGAGGTGACGCTGGACGCCGCCGACCTCGAAGACCCCTCCGGTGTGCTCGTGCAGCCCGGCCATGATCTTGATGAGCGTGGACTTGCCGGCGCCGTTGTCCCCGAGGACGCAGGTGACCTCCCCGGGGTAGACCTCGAGATGGACCCCCTGCAGCGCGTGGACGTTGCCGTAGGTCTTGCCGACGTCCTTCATCACGACGAGGGGCTGGACGTCCGCCGGTCGGCGGTCGCTGCTGACTGCGGTACTCATCGTCCACCAGCCTTCTTCTGCACGAACGTGTTGACGAGGGTGGCGAGCAGCAGCATCACGCCGAGGAAGGTGTAGAACCAGTCGACGTTCCAGCCCGCGTAGTTGATGCCCATCTGGGTCATCCCGAAGATCAGCGCCCCGAGTGCGGCGCCGACGACCGAGCCGTAGCCGCCGGTGAGCAGGCAGCCCCCGACGACGGCGGCGATGATGTAGATGAACTCGTTGCCGACGCCCTCGGCGGACTGCATCACCTGGTAGGCGAAGAGCAGGTGCATGCCGAGCACCCAGGCGCAGAAGCCGACGAAGACGAAGAGGCCGATCTTGACCGCCTTGACGGGGACTCCGACCGCGCGGGCGGCCTCGGCGTCGCCACCGACGGCGAAGATCCAGTTCCCGATCCGGCTGCGCTGCAGCACGAGCGTGGCCAGGACCACGAGCACGACCCAGTAGACGACGAGCGCCTTGATGCTCACCGGGCCGAGGTTCACCTCCCAGGCGAAGACCGACCGGGCCGACTCGTACCCGGCCATGTCGGAGATCGTCGGCGTCGAGACGGTCCCGCCGACGAGCCGGGTGACGGCCAGGTTCGCGCCCTGGAGGATGAAGAAGGTGCCCAGGGTGACGAGGAAGCTGGGCAACCCGGTGCGCATGAGCAGCCACCCGTTGAAGGCCCCGACGAGCAGCGAGAAGACGAGGGCCGCGAGGACGCCCACCCACACGTTCAACCCGAAGTTCCACGCCACCAGCGCCGCGGTGATGCCCGAGGCCGTGGCCGCGACGCCGGTGGACAGGTCGAACTCGCCGCCGACCATGAGCAGCGAGACCCCGACCGCCATGACCCCGATCGCGGCGGCGGCGTAGAGGATCGTCCCCGTGTTGCCGGCGCTGCGGAAGGACGGCGCGACCGCGAGGAAGAGCACCGCCACGACGACGGCACCGATGAGGGCGCCGACCTCGGGCCGGGCGAGGACGAGGTTCACCGCCCCCTTCGCCTCGACCCGGTCATCCGTCTCCGGTGTCGCAGGTGCACTCATGACCAGATCACTTCTTCAGCAGCAGATCGACGTTCTTCTCGTCCACGAAGGCGGGCCCGGTCAGGACCGGCTGGCCACCGCCGATCGAGGCGCCCTTGGTCGCCCGCAGCCACAGCGAGTCCACGGCCTCGTAGCCCTGGACGTAGGGCTGCTGGTCGACCGCCCAGATGATGTCGCCGTCCTTGATCGCCTGCAGCGCCTCGTCGTTGAGGTCGAAGGTGGCCACCTTCGCGTCGCTGCTGGCCTCGTCCACCGACTTCAGCGCGATCATCGCGAAGGGGGCGCCCAGCGTGAGCACGTGGGTGATCTTGTTGTCCTCCTGCAGCTTCGCGGTGATCGTGGACTGCACGTTGGCCGAGTCGGTGCCCTTGACGTAGATCTTCTCGATCTTGTCGAACTTCTTCGCGGCGCCGGCGCAGCGGGCCTCCAACCCGACGTGACCCTGCTCGTGGATGACGCAGAGGGTCTTGCCGGCCTTCTCCTCGTCGAGACGCTCGCCGGCGGCCTCGCCCGCCAGCTCGTCGTCCTGACCGAAGAAGGAGAGGACGCCCATGTCCTTCCACTCCCCCATGCCCGCGTTGAGCGCGACGACCGGGATGTCGGCGTCGACGGCCTGCTCGACATTGCTCTTCATGGCCTGCGGCTTGGCCAGGGTCACGGCGATGCCGTCGACGCCCTTGTCGGCCGCCTGCTGGACGAGCCGGGCCTGGTTCGCGCCGTTCGGGTCCGCGGTGTACTGGAGCTTGACGTTGTCCTTCTTGGCCGCGTCCTCGGCGCCCTTGCGGACCTGGTCCCAGAAGGTGTCGCCGGGAGCGGCGTGGGTGACCATCGCGACGGTGATCTCCTCGGTTCCGGCGCCACCCCCACCGCCGCCCCCGCCCTCGGTCTCCTGCTTCCCCCCGGTCGACGAGCACGCCGCGAGCGCCAGTGCGGCCACGGCAGCCGTCGTGATGACGGCCGGTCGAGTGAAACGAGACATGGTCGGTGCCTTTCTCTGCGTCCGTCGCGACGCTGCGACGGAACGGTCGGGGACGGTGCCCGGTCCGGGCACCGCTGATTCAGTTGTGAGTGTGGCCCCTCGACCGGTCGGTCGGGGTGAGGTGGGCCTGTTGGCCCTCCTTGTGTCGGACGTACTCCTCGCGGGCGCAGCGGGTGCTCGCCAGCTCGCTGACCTCGCTGACCGGCACGTCCCACCAGGACTGCGAGTCCGGGGCGGGCACGCCCGGGTCGGTGCGCACGTGGATGAGCACCGGGCCGCCGTCGGTCGGTGCCCCCTTCGCCTCCCGGACGGCCGCGGCGAGGCCCTCCTCGTCGGTCACCTCGATGACGTGGGCTCCGAGGGAGCGGGCATTGGCGGCGAGGTCGACCGGGAGGTGCTCCCCCTCGAGCCGCCCGGTGCGCGGGTCGCGTGCGCGGTAGGAGGTCCCGAAGCGCTGCGATCCCAGCTCCTGGGAGAGCGAGCCGATGGAGTGGAAGCCGTGGTTCTGCACGAGCACGACGATGACCTTGACCCCCTCCTGCACCGCGGTGACGAGCTCGGTCGGCATCATCAGGTAGCCGCCGTCACCGACCATCGCGAAGACGTCCCGGCTCGGGTCGGCCAGCCGGATCCCGATGGCGGCGGGTATCTCGTAGCCCATGCAGGAGTAGCCGTACTCCACGTGGTAGGCCCGCCGCTCGCGGACCCGCCAGGTCTTGTGCAGGTCGCCGGGCATCGAGCCGGCCGCGCAGAGGACCACGTCGCGCGGGTCGCTGTGCTCGTTGACCGCCCCGAGGACGCTGCCCTGGGTGAGCACACCCTCGGCCAGCCGGTCGGTGATCTCGGGCGGAGGGTGGTGGCCGGCCTCCACCCGTGCGTCCCACTCGGCCCAGAGCCGGGTCTGCTCCCCGCGGTAGTCCTCGGCGACCGACCAGTCCCCGAGCTCCTCGGCGAGGGCCGCGAGCGCCTCGCGGGCGTCGCCGACGACCATCAGACCGGCGTGCTTCGCCGCGTCGAAGGGGGCGATGTTGAGGTTGACGAAGCGCACCCCGTCCGCGGCGAAGGCGGTCCGGCTCGCGGTCGTGAAGTCCTGGTAGCGGGTGCCGACACCGATGACGACGTCGGCCCGGCGGGCGAGCGCGTTGGCGGCGGTGGTTCCGGTGGAGCCGACCGCTCCGACGAGGCGCGGGTGCCCGTGCAGGAGGGAGCCCTTGCCCGCCTGGGTCTCCGCGACGGGGATGCCGCTCACGGAGGCCAACCGGGAGAGCGCCTCCTCCGCGCCGGAGTGGTGCACCCCGCCGCCGGCGACGATCATCGGTCGCTCGGCGGAGCGGATGATGCGCGCGGCCTCGGTGATCCGGCTCGGTTCGGCGGGCGGCCGGGCGACGTGGTGGACCCGCTCCTCGAAGAGCTCGACCGGCCAGTCGTGGGCCTCGGCCTGGACGTCCTGGGGCAGCGAGATCGTCACCGCGCCGGTCTCCGCCGGGTCGGTGAGCACCCGCACCGCGGCGAGCAGGATGCTCGGCAGCTGCTCGGGGCGGCGCACCTCGTCGTAGAAGCGGGAGAGCGGCCGGAAGGCGTCGTTGACGACCGCGTCCCCGGCGTGGGGCGACTCCAGCTCCTGCAGCAGCGGTCCGGCCGCCCGGGTGGCGAAGGTCGAGGAGGGCAGCAGCAGCACCGGCAGCCGGTTGATCGTCGCCAGCGCGGCCCCGGTGAGCATGTTCGTGCTCCCCGGCCCCACCGACGCGGTGCAGGCCCAGGTCTGGAGCCGGTCCTGCTGGCGGGCATAGGCGACGGCCGTGTGCACCATGGCCTGCTCGTTGCGGGCCAGCACGTAGGGCAGGCCGTGACCGAGACGCTCGGTGATCCCGCCCGGGCGCTCCCCGGCGGCCAGCTCCTCCTGCAGCAGCGCCTGCCCGACACCCGCGACGTTGCCGTGCCCGAAGATCCCCAGGCAGCCGGCGAAGAGTGGCCGGACCTGCCCGTCCCGCTCGCTGCGCTGCTGCCCGAGGAAGCGCACCACCGCCTGGGCAACGGTGAGCCGCACGGTCCTACTCATCGTCCACCTCGGTCCCTGAGGTGCGAGCGCCGAGCCGGGTCCTGAGGTGCGAGCTTGCGAGCCTCGAAGGGCGAAGGGCCGAACGGCAACCTCGGGTCCACGGCCTGACCCCGCCAGTCCTCCCGGACCGCGACGTGGGCCGGGTCGTCGCAGATGAGCCAGACCCGCTCCTGCCCGGGCCCGGCCATGACGTTGAGGTAGTACAGGTCGGCGTCCGGCGCCGCCATCGCCGGACCGTGCCAGCCGTGCGGGACGAGGACGACGTCACCGGTGCGCACCTCGACGAGCACGTCGACCTCCCGCTCGTCGGCGGCGTAGACCTGCTGGTAGCCGACCGGCCGCCGGCCGTCCGCGCGGTCCGTGCCGCGGGTCAGCGGCGCCCGACCGGCGGCGGCGTCGCCGACGGCCTGGGTCTCGAAGTAGTAGATCTCCTCGAGCACCGACTCCTCACCGGGCCGGTGGGTGTCGTGCTTGTGCGGCGGGTAGGAGCTCCAGCCCCCGGCGGGGGTGAGCACCTCGCAGACGAGGATCTGCTCGGCGTCCGGCAGCGTGTCCGGCATGCCGATGCCGCGCACCTCCCGGGAGCAGGTCCCGGCCCCGCGCAGCTCGACCGGCACCTCGCCGGCGGGCAGCAGCACCACCGACCGGTCGCCCCCGGTGGGGTCCTGCACCCGGGCGCCGCAGACGGCGATGCGGGCGGCCCCCTTCGCCCGGAGCGTCAGCCCCCGGCCGGCCGGGACGTACAGGCTGTCGGTCGGCCCGGCGAAGACGCTGCCGCGTCCGGCGAGCTCGTGGTCCGTCCCGTCGACGGTCACCACGGCGCCCCCGACGAGCGGGACCACGACGAGCTCCTCACCCGCCGACCGGTGGGTGAGGCTCGCGCCGTCGGCGAGCGTGGCCACGCGAAGGGAGGTGTGCGCCCAGTCCCGCAGGTCCGGGGTCAGCTCGACCGCCCAGTCCCCACCGCGGGGCGCGAAGGGGTGGTACCACCGGTCGTTGTCGGCTCCGGTGCGCGGGGCGTGCCGGTCGGTCATCGCGAGCCTCCTCCGTGGACGAGATCGGCGGCGGTGTCGACGGCGGCTGCGACGTCGCCGTCCCTGGGGTGGAGCAACGCCCGGCCCACGACGAGGCCGCGCACCTGCGGCACGGCGAGAGCGCGCCCCCAGGAGTCATAGGTCTGCTCCGGGTCGCCGGTCGGGTCGCCCCCGAGGAGCACCGTCGGCAGGGTCGTCGCGTCCATGACCCGCTCCAGCTCCGAGGTGACCGGGACCTTCAGCCAGGTGTGGGCGCTGCTCGCGCCGAGACCGGAAGCGACCGCCATCGAGGCGATGGTGCTGTCCGGGTCGAGCAGGTTGACCACCCGGCCCTCGCGCCGGGTGCTCCAGAAGGGTTCGACCATCGCCAGCGAGCCCTGTGTCGCCAGGGCGGTGACCGCCCGCCCGCAGGCCTCGAGGGTCGCGGCGGTGCCCGGGTCGGCCAGGTCGATCCGGGTGAGCATCTTGCCGCCCTCCAGCCCCCGCGCGGCGATCTCCTCGGGGGTGTAGGCGGTGAAGCGGTCGTCCATCTCGAAGACCGCCCCCTGCAGGCCGGAGCGGTTCATCGACCCGATGACGACCTTGCCCTCGAGAGCCCCCATGAGCAGCAGGTCGTCGAGCACGTCCGGGGTGCCGAGCACGCCGTCGACCCCCGGACGGGCGAGGGCGGTGGCCAGCCGACGGAGCAGGTCCGAGCGGGAGGCCATGGCACGGGGTTCGCCGCGCACGCCGAGGGCCCCCCGGGCGGGGTGGTCGGCGGCGACGAGCAGCAGCCGACCGTCCGGGCCCAGCAGCTCACGGCGCTCCCGCGCGGCCCAGCCGCGGGCGATCGCGCCCGGGTCGCCCGCCCGGATCCCGGTGAGGGAGGCGATGTCCACCTCGACCTGCTGCTGCGCGCTCACGCCGTGACCCCCTTCGCCCGCCACCGGGCCAGGTCGGCCTCGACCTCCGCGGTGGTCGGCATTGCGGTGCTGCACTCCAGCCGGGAGGCGACGATCGCCCCCGCGACGTTGGCGAACTCCAGCATCTCGCGCAGGCCGGCCCCCCGCAGCAGGCCGTGGACGAGCGCGCCCCCGAAGGCGTCGCCGGCGCCGAGGCCGTTGACGACCTCCACCTCGTGGGGCGGGACCTCGACCCGCTCCTCGCGGGTGGCGGCGAGGACCCCCTTCGGCCCCTGCTTGACGACGGCCAGCTCCAGACCCCGCTCGAGCAGGGCGTCGGCGGCGCGGTGCGGGTCCCTCTCGCCGACGGCGACCTCGCACTCCTGCTGGTTGCCGATGGCGATGGTGACCTGCTCCAGCGCCCGGGAGGCCTCGCGGGTGGCTTCCTCGGGGTGCTCCCAGAACATCGGTCGGTAGTCCAGGTCGAGCACGGTGTGCCGGGCCCGACCCCGCTCGGCCAGGGCGCGGTGGTGGGTGGCGCGGGAGGGTTCGCGGCACAGCCCGGTCCCGGTGACCCAGAAGACCTCCGCCTCGCGGATCTGCGCCAGCGGCAGGTCGGCCTCGGCGAGCATCAGGTCCGGCGCCGTCGGGTAGCGGTAGAAGTACAGCGGGAAGTCATCCGGCGGGTGCACCTCGCAGAAGGTCACCGGCGTCGGCGGCCCCTCCCCCGTCAGCGGCGTGATGTGCTCGACGGCGACGCCGAGCCGCTCGGCCTCGGCCCGCACGTACCGGCCGAACGCGTCGGCCCCGGTCTTGGTCACCAGGGCCGCGTCCAGCCCGTGCCGCGCGGCCGCGACGGCGACGTTGGTGGCCGAGCCGCCGAGGAACTTCTCGAAGGTGCGCACCTCCTCCAGTGGCACCCCGTGGTCGAGGGGGTAGATGTCCACGCCGGTCCGCCCCATGGCGATCAGGTCCCGCATCACGCAGCCACCGCCTCGAGGTACCCCACCGACGTGCGCACGTCCGCGACGGGGTCCGGTCCTGCGGCGGTCGCCGGGTCGGCCGGGTCCCCCGCGAGGATCGTGTCCTGCTCCAGCACGTACCAGCCGGCGTAACCGGCCTCCTCGAGCGAGTCGATGATCGCGGCGACGTCGACGTCGCCCGCGCCGAGGGCGACGTACATCCCCGCGGCGACCGCCTCGGTGTAGGGCAGCTCGCCGCGCTGCACCCGCCGGGCCAGGGCCAGATCGACGTCCTTGAGGTGGACGTGACCGATCCGCTCGGGGTGCCGCCGGGCCAGCGCGACCGGGTCGCCGCCACCGATGAGCAGGTGGCCGGTGTCCAGGCAGAGCCCGATCCGACTGCCCTCGAGCACCCGCTCGGTCTCCTCCCCGGACTCGACCATCGTGCCGACGTGCGGGTGGAGGGTGGCCAGCAGTCCGCGGGCGCTCGCGGCCTCGTCGATGCGGTCCAGGTTGCCCAGCAGCGTGGCCCAGCCCGCATCGTCGAGCTCCGGCCGGTCGTCGTAGCCCTCGGCGCCGGTCGCCGCGGCGAGGACGAGGGTGGAGGCGCCGGCGGCGAGCAACCCGGTCATCGCGGCCTCCACGAGGCGAAGGGGGTCCACCCCCGGGTCGTGCAGCACGACGGGGACGAACTGGCCGACGGCGGCCAGGCCGTGCGCGGCCAGGGTGGCGGCCTTGGCCTCCGGCGCATCGGGCAGGAAACCCTCCGGCCCGAACTCGGTCGCGACCAGGCCCAGGCTGCGCATCTGCTCCAGCACGGTCGCCGGCGCGTGCTGCCAGCCCCACCCGGGGACCTCGCAGACCCCCCAGGAGATGGGGGCGGCGGCGATCCGCTCCCGCAGCGGTGTCCTCGTGCTGCTCATGCGCTCGTCCTCACGCTCGTCGTGGTGGGGATCTCGGCGAGGCCCACCGGGCGGCCCTCGTGCCGGGAGATCTCGCAGGCCTCGGCGACCCGGAAGGCCTCGAGGGCGTCGGCGACGGTGCACGGACTGGGCCGTGTGCCGGCGGCGACCTCGAGGAAGGCGGCCAGCTCCGCCTCGTAGGCGGGCTGGAAACGCTCCATGAAGGACCACTTCTGCGGCCCGTGGGGGAAGGCCACGTCCGGCTCGGCGCTGCGCGCGGCCAGCGAGTGATCCAGCCCGACGGCGATCGTGCCCCGCTCACCCATGACCTCCATGCGCACGTCGTGACCGGCGCCGTTGTGCCGTGTCGTGGACATGAGCACGAGCGTGTCGTCCTCGAGGGTGAGCAGCGCCGCGCCGGTGTCGACGTCGCCCGCCTCGCGGATGTAGGGCTCCCCCTTGTTGGCGCCCGTGGCGTAGACGCGGGCGACCTCGCTCCCGGTGACGAAGCGGACCGCGTCGACGTCGTGGACGCTGCAGTCCCGGAAGATGCCGCCGGAGGTCGCGATGAAGGCCGCCGGCGGGGCGTCCTGGTCGTGGGTGTTGGCCCGGATCGTGTGCACGAAGCCCAGCTCACCGGAGGCCACGGACTCCCGGGCGCGTCGGTAACCGGCATCGAGACGACGCTGGAAGCCGACGTGCACCGGCACCTCGCTGCCCGCGGCGAGCGCCGCCAGCTCGATGGTCTCGGCCAGGTCGGCGGCCACCGGCTTCTCGCAGAAGACGGGGACCCCCGCGGCCAGACAGCGCCGGACCCACCCGCCGTGCTCACCCGTGCTCGTCGCGACGACGACGCCCTCCGGCTGCTGCGCCAGCAGCTCCTCGGCGGACGGGGCGAGGTGGACCCCCTTCGTCGGGTACGCCTCCTGCAACCGCTGGACCACGGCGGCGGCCACCTCCGGCCGGGCGTCCGTGACGACCAGCTCCTCGACCTCGGGCAGGGCCAGCAGGGTCTCGGCGTGGAAGGCTCCGATCCGGCCGAGGCCGGCCAGTCCGATCCGCATCGTGGGGCGCTCCTTCGCGTCCGGTGAGTGTCCGGATCACTCTCGCCGCATGTTCGGCCCATGTCAATGCTTTGTCAGGACATTCGTTACTCCGGATGTCCGGGCCCCGAGGGTGGGCCCGGGCTATGCTGCGCGACATGTCGGCGCTGCAGCTCCAGGTGGCCCTGGACCGGGAGTCCCCGGTCCCGCTCTACCACCAGCTCGCCCGGCAGATGACCGACGCCATCGAGGACGGCCGGCTGCAGTCCGGGGACCCCTTCGAGAACGAGGTGGCCCTCGCCCAGCGGCTCGGGGTCTCCCGACCGACGGTGCGCCGGGCGATCGCCCAGATGGTCGACCAGGGCCTGCTCGTGCGCCGCCGGGGCCTCGGCACGACCGTCGCCAACCGCAAGATCCACCGGCGCGCCGGCCTCACCTCGCTCTTCGACGACCTCGAGGCCGAAGGGAGGGCCCCCCGCACCCGGGTACTCGAGATGGAGGTGCGCGCCGACGAGCGCGCCGCCGCGGCCCTCGACCTTCCCCCGGGGACGGGACTGCTCTCGATCCGGCGGGTGCGCTCCGCCGGTGGGGTGCCGCTCGCCCTGATGCACAACTGGCTCCCACCGGCGCACGCCGACATCACGCCCGAGGAGCTGGCCGAGGACGGGCTCTACGCCCTGCTGCGCCGGCGCGGTGTCAAGCCGGCGGTGGCCCGGCAGTCGATCGGCGCGCGGATGCCGAACCCCGCGGAACGCCGCACCCTGGACCTCGGCGGCGGTCAGCCGGTGCTCACGATGACCCGGATGGCCTTCGACGCCCGGGGGGCGGCCATCGAGTTCGGCGACCACGCCTACCGGGCCGAGGACTACACGATCGATCTGATGCTCGACGAGCGTTGACGCACAATGGGGTCCATGCCCGAGACCCCACCCGGAACGGCGCCCTCCGCCAGCCCCCGAGAGGTCCTCTCGCTGGCGGTCCCGGCCTTCCTCGCGCTCGTCGCCGAGCCGCTCTTCCTCATGGTGGACGCCGCCGTCGTCGGCCGGCTCGGGGTGGTCCCCCTCGCGGGGCTCGGGACGGCCAGCTCGGTCATGCTCACCGCGGCGGGGGTCTTCGTCTTCCTCGCCTACGGCACGACGAGTGTCGTCGCCCGGCAGTACGGCGCCGGCTCGGTCCGCGGCGCCATCGAGGTCGGCACGGGCGGGGTGTGGCTCGCCGCCGCCCTCGGCGTGCTCGGCGGTTTCGTCGTCGGAGGCCTCGCGCCCTGGCTGGCCGCGGCCTTCGGCTCCTCGCCCGCTGCGCTGGAGCAGGCGATCACCTACCTGCGCATCAGCGCCCTCGGGCTGCCGGCGATGCTCCTCGTCCTCGCCGCGACCGGCATCCTGCGCGGGCTGCAGGACACCCGGACCCCGCTCATCGCCTCCGTCCTGGGCTTCGGCGGCAACGCCCTGCTCAGCGTGCTGCTCGTCCTCGGCGTCGGGATGGGCATCGCCGGCGCGGCGTGGGGCACCGTCATCGCCCAGTGGGGCATGGCCCTCGGGCTGCTCGCCGTCGTGCTGCGGGAGGGCCACGCGGTCTCGGCCTCGCTGCGCCCGCACGTGGGCCGGGTCCTGGACGCGGCGCTGGACGGCGCCCCGCTGCTCGTGCGCACCCTCGCGCTGCGCGCGATCATCCTGCTGACCGTCGCGGTCGCCGCAGACTTCGGCGACGTGCCGCTCGCGGCCTACCAGGTGACGACGACGGTCTGGTCGCTGCTCACCTTCGCCCTCGACGCCCTCGCCATCGCCGGGCAGGCCCTCACCGGAGCGGCGCTCGGCAGCGGTGACGCCGGCCGGGCGCGCGCCGCCACCGGCCTCATGGTGCGGTGGGGTGTCTGGGGCGGGGTCCTCCTCGGGCTCGTCGTCCTCGCCCTCCACCGGGTCCTGCCGGTGCTCTTCACCCAGGACCCCCAGGTGCGGGCCGGTATCGCGGCGGGCCTGATCGTCATCGCGCTCGCCCAGCCGCTCTCCGGGTACGTCTTCGTCGTCGACGGCGTGCTCATCGGGGCCGGTGACGGACGCTGGCTCGCCGGCTCGATGATCCTCGTGCTCCTCGCCTACCTGCCGATCATCTGGCTGACCAGGGTGCTCGGCGGGGACCACGGCGACTCCGCCGCGGTCTTCGCGCTGTGGCTGGCCTTCACCGGCTTCATGCTCGTGCGCGGCGGCTTCATGGCCTGGCGCATCCGCGGCGACCGGTGGGCGGTCACCGGCGCGGTACGGCCACGCCGGGCGTGACCGGGACCGGGTCAGAGCACCGGTTCGCGCACCGTCTCCGCGTAGGAGTACCAACCCGAGGCGGTCAGCGCGTCGGCCACCCGCTGTCGGCCGGCGGGTCCCTCCGCGTCGATCACCGCCAGCTCGGAGGGACGAAGGGGGGACAGGCACAGCATGCGCACCACGCCCCCGTCGACCTCGAGCTCCCGCGGGCGGCCGGGCAGCGGCACCCCGAGCAGGGCCCCCATCCGCCCGTCGGCGCTCCACCCCTCCGGGGCGCCCTGCCCGGAGAGCTCCAGGGAGAGCAGGCCGTGCTCGGCCAGCGCCGCGGGCAGCGTCTCCGCCGCACCGGCGAAGGCCCCCGCGGCCTCCTCGAGGGCGCCGACGAGCCAGGCGCCGTCGCTGTCCATCCCGTCGACGAGCTCACGCCCCTCGACGTAGAGCTCGACGCCCAGACCGAGCCCTCCGCCGGCGGGGTCAGGGTCGCTCAGCCCCTCGGTGGTCACGATGCCCGCATGCCGCGTCACGACGTGGCGATAGGCCGAACGACCCGAGGGCCACAGGGACGGCTGGTCGGCCGTTCCCTGCGCTCCCATCGGGTCGTTCAGCTCGCCGAGGCCCTGCCAGAAGGCCCCTCGACGCTCGCGGACGCGGTCGCTCTGCTCAGAGATGCTCACGCCCACATCCTGCCTCCCCCGGAGGTCACTTCGTGGTCAGGCGCACGGAGAAGTCCGCGTGGTCGTCCTCGCCGGAGGCCGAGAACCCGACGGCGGAGAGGACCTCCGCGTTGGCACGCTCGTCCGCGTCCATCTCCCCTCCGTAGTTCTCCACGAGCGAGGCGATGTCGACGAAGCCGACCACGCTGGCCTTGTCCGCGTCCGGGACGGCGTCCTTGAAGGCCTCCGAGTCACCGAGGCCGGAGCCGCTGGCGACCTCCTCGGCGTAACCCTCGTCGTTGGAGACCACGACCCGGTCCTCGTCGCCGTCCTTGACGAACACCTGCGGGCCGCCGCTGGAGTAGCTGCTGGGGTAGCTGCTCGTGTCCGGACCCTGGATCAGCTCGACCATGTCGTCGATGGTGGAGCGGTCACCGTTGGTGCGCAGAGCGACCTTGGGGGTGGTGGGGTCCGCACCGACGGACAGCACGGTGTCGCTGCCGAGCGCCTTGGCGATGTCCTCCGGCACCTGGAGCCCCGTCTGGGTCTCGATGTCCTGCTGCCAGGACGGGCCCATGACGTCGTCGAGGTTCTTCTCCACCTCGGGCCAGGCGCTCGTGATCGAGTCGTCCAGGCCCGCGATCCCCAGGGCGGCGGCGGTGTCCTCGGGCAGTGCCTCGACGGAGGTGCCGTCACCGCTGGGGACGGACTCCTCGGGCAGGCCGTTCATCCGGCCGGCCAGCTCCACCGTGGGCCCGTCGAAGCGCAGCGCCATGGCGATGCGGCCCTCGGTGCTCGCCGAGCTCATCGCGGGGTCCAGCTCCTTGGCCTTGCTCATGTCGAACCAGGCGCTCGCGATGCCGTCCTCACCGAGGTCGTCCATGTCCTGGGAGAACTCCTCGTCGTCGGCCAGGCTGCCCTCCTCGGCTCCCGTGACGGCGTCGTCCACGACCGACTGCTCCTCACCGCACAGGGCGAAGTCGTCCTGGACGCTGCAGTACCCGTCCCCGTCGGTCATCTTCGACAGCCCCTCCTCAGCCGCCTCCTTGTCCTCGCTGGCGAGGACAATCACCGGCTGCGGACCGCTGCCGTCGTCGGAGGGCAGCGCAGCGACGGCGAAACGCTTGCCGAGCCACGGCTCGACGTCCTTCTCGTAGTCGACGTCCTCGAGGCCTCCCTCTTCCTGGATGCTCTCGAAGATCTGCTTGCGCAGGTCGTCGTCCTCGTCGAGCGTCCCGATCTCGTCCTTGAAGGCGGGGAACTTGTTGGCGAACCGGACCATGTCCACCTTCTGGTCCGCCGAGGGGTCGAGGTCGACCTTGACGTAGCCGATGGTCTCGGCCGGCAGCGCGGTCTCGGGCTGCGGGCCGCCCCCGCCGAGCTTGGAGTAGGCGAAGAGCCCGCCCCCGCCGCACAGCGCGAGGGCGAACGCACCCGCGACACCGAGGGCGACCCAGGTCTTGGTGCGCGACTTCTTCGGCGGGGTGGAGGGGTAGCCCCACTCCTGCGCCGGGCCGGCGTTCTGCGGCGCGGCCGGCTGACCCTGCGGCGGGCCGTACCCGGGGGGAGGCGGCGGCTGCGCGCCGCCCTGGCTGGGCGGACCGTACCCCGGAGGGGGCGGCGACTGGCCGCCCGGCTGGTTGGACTGCGGACCCTGCGGTGGCGTGCTCATGGCGGAATGTCTCCCCTGTCAATCTCAGCTGTTGTGACGTGAACCCTATGCCCGGCCGATGGCGGCCGACATGGTGACTACTACCCAAGGGGGCGGCGCCCCCCGTCTGTGCCGATCACCCGGCGTACCTGATCTCCACCCGGCGGTTCTTCATCCGACCCTCCGGGTTGTCCTCCCCTCCCTTCGTGTTGGCCGCGACCGGGTCGCTCTCGCCCCTGCCCTCGACGGTGAGGTCCAGGCCGGCGCGCTCCTTCGTGATGGCCGCGGCCACGGCATCGGCACGCTCCCGCGAGAGCTTCTGGTTCGACTGCTCGGATCCGACCGAATCGGTGTGGCCGACGACGGTCACCTCGGCGCCGTCGGGGACCGCCTGCACGGCCTTGACGACCGCGCGGGCCGCCGTGGGCGTCAGCTTGGCGTCCGCGAAGCGGAAGAGGACGTCGGTGTCGAGGCTGACGACGGTCTCCCCGCCCTCGGTCTCGACCTCGGGCGTGAAGGTGGAGATCTTCGGGACGTCGATGGCCTTGATCTCCGGCACGTCGATCGCCTTCCGATGGCTCGCCACCTCGCTGTCACTGACGTGGGGCAGGTCCTCGACGGTGAGGTCACCGTCCGCGGCCCGGGCTCCGGTGGCCAGCACGGCCACGAGCGGGAGCGTGAGGGCGGAGGCGATGGCGGTGCGCAGCCGCGGCCGAAGGGTGTGGTGGCTCATGGTCATCACTCCGGCATCGGGACGTCCACGATCTCCGGCCGTTCCGAGATCAGCTGGAGGTCCATCGTGTCCACACCCTGGCGGGGCAGCGGGAAGGCCGTGAAGACGTAGACCGGCTTCCCGAGCGGGGCCTCGACGGAGATGTCATTGCTGGTGAGGTCCGTGACGTTGGTGTACTTCTCCATGTTCGTGAAGTCCACGAAGGTCGGCGCGAAGGTGTGCTCCCCCAGCAGCTCGAAGGCCGAGGTCTCCTCGGTGCCGCGCCCCTGCCCCGTCAGCCGGAAGGTGGCGACCATGACGTTCTCGTCCCGGCTCAGCTCGACGAGCTCGACCTTCGTGGAGTCCACGTCGTCGTTCTCGACGTGCAGGGTCGTGCTGGCGATGGCCTTCGGCGGGTCCTCCGGGTCGATGCCGGCGTCCTTGGCACCGCTGGCCTCAGCGGCCTCCCCGTCGCCTCCCGTCGCGGCGTTCTGGGCGGACTGGGCCGAGTCACTGCCCGAGGCCTGGTCCGTGCCACCGAGCGAGCAGCCGGTGAGTGCCACGGCCGCGGCTGCCGAGAGCGCGATGGCGCTGATGCGAATCGACACGGTGTCCCTCCTGGAATGTCTGTGCTACTGCAAATGCAGGATTTACGATAGCAAACCTGGTGCCTCACGCAACCCCTGGCCCGAAAAAACATGACGAAGGGGGCAGGCCCGCCGACGAGCCGGTGGGCCTGCCCCCTTCGATCGGCCCCGGTGGACGGGGCCGGCCGGATCAGCCGGCGACGACCTCGAGGGCCACGGTGGCCTGCACCTCAGGGTGCAGG
Organism: Janibacter corallicola NBRC 107790; assembly: GCF_001570965.1. Taxonomy (GTDB): domain Bacteria; phylum Actinomycetota; class Actinomycetes; order Actinomycetales; family Dermatophilaceae; genus Janibacter; species Janibacter corallicola. Next base: position 34,676 of record NZ_BCSR01000001.1, read on the forward strand.
CGCACGAGCGCCTGGGCCGGGCCGACGTTCTTGATCGGCGTCGGGATCTCGATGGTACGGCGGTCCACCTCGGGACCACCACCGGTCTTGATCGCCTCGGCGACCTCACGGCTGGTGACGGCGCCGAAGAGGCGGCCGCTCTCGCCGGCGTGGGCGCTGACGGTGACCGTCTCGGCCTCGAGGTTGCCCTTGAGGGACTGCGCCTCCTCGAGGGACTTCACGGCGCGCGCGGCGCGGCCGGCGGCGATCGCGTCGACCTGCTTCTGCGCCCCCTTCGTCCACTGCGTGGCCAGGCCACGGCGGTAGAGGAAGTTGCGGGCGTAGCCCCGCTTGACGTCGACGACGTCGCCGGCGGTGCCGAGACCGCTGACCTCGTGGGTGAGGATGACCTTCATTTCACGTGCTCCTGTCTCTGCTCGTCCGCGGATCAGCGGTTGGAGGAGGAGTAGGGCAGCAGGGCCATCTCCCGGGCGTTCTTGACGGCATTGGCGATCCGGCGCTGCTCCTGCACGGAGACGCCGGTGACGCGACGGGCGCGGATCTTGCCGCGGTCCGAGATGAACTTCCGCAGCAGGGCCGCGTCCTTGTAGTCGATCGTCTCGACCTTCGCCGCCTTCAGCGGGTTGGCCTTCTTCTTGGGCTTGCGCACAACGGGCTTGGCCATCGTGGTGCTCTCCTTCGTGTCTTGCGAGAGCCCGAGGTCAGTGCCTCGGGATGGGTGTCTTGACTGGTGCCCGGCTGACCGGGCGGAGCGATCGATCAGAAGGGGGGCTCGTCGTAGCTGGGGGCGTTGCCCCAGCCACCGCCGGGCTGGCCACCGCCCTGGGGTGCCTGCTGGCCGCCGAAGCCGCCGCCCTGGCCGCCCTGGGGACCGCCGGTCGCCCACGGGTCGCTCTGCTGGCCGCCGAAGCCGCCGCCCTGGGGCTGGCCGCCCCAGCCGCCGCCCTGGCCTCCACCACCGCCGCGCTGGGTCTTGGTGACCTTCGCGGTGGCGTAGCGCAGGGACGGTGCGACCTCGTCGGCCTGCATCTCCATGACGGTGCGCTTCTGACCGGTCTCCTTGTCCTCCCAGGACCGGGAGACGAGGCGGCCGGTCACGACGACGCGCGTCCCACGCACGAGCGACTCGGCCGCGTTCTCCGCGGCCTCACGCCACACGGAGCAGCGCATGAAGAGCGTCTCCGCGTCCTTCCACTCGTTGTTCTGCCGGTCGAAGTACCGCGGGGTCGAGGCCACCGTGAAGTTCGCGACGGCCGCGCCGGACGGGGTGAACCGCAGCTCGGGGTCGGCAGTGAGGTTGCCGACGACGGTGATGGGGGTATCGCCTGCCATGGGAATCCTTCTCGATCGTGGATCGTCTCAGGTGAGGTCGCCGGCGGTCACCGGCGACCCGGGGAAGGGACGTCTCAGGCGTCCACGCGCATGAGCTTGGTCCGCACGATCTGCTCGGACAGGCCGAGCTGACGGTCCAGCTCCTTGCTCGTGGCCGGCTCGCAGGTCAGGTCGGCGACCGCGTAGAGGCCCTCGTCCTTCTTGTTGATCGGGTAGGCCAGGCGACGCCGGCCCCAGTGGTCGACCTTGTCCACGGTTCCGCCGTCCTTGGTGACGACGGCGAGGAACTTCTCGAAGAGCTGCTGGACGCCACGCTCGTCGTTGTCGGCGTCGAAGATGACCATGAGCTCGTAATTACGCATGCTGATAACCCGCCTCCTTCGGTCTGTGCGGTCACGGTCTCTCCGTGACAGGAGGGTTGTGCATGAACCCGGCGGGTCCGCATCGGGTGATGCGTGGACACCGGGCCGCGGGCAGGATATCCGCTGCGCTCCCTTCCCGCCAAAGCGTGCCGCGGCGGCAGGCCCCCCGTCAGGTCGTGGCCCTGGCCTGTGGACGGTCCTTGATCGGGAGCGCGGGTTGTGGACGGTTGGGCGGGGGGTTGTCGACCGGGGTGTACCAGATGCTCCACATGAGCAGCCCCCAGGCGATGGTCCTCCCGATGATGGCGACGGCGTACCAGGAAGGGGGCAGACCCTTGTCCGGGTCGGAGTCGAAACCGATGTAGAGCCACAGCGCGGCTGCGTGGCCGGCCTCGATCACCACGAAACCCAGGTGGGTGCGCCACGAGACCCCCGCGAGGATCGCGAGCGGCAACACCCACAGCGCCGCCTGGACGGGCACCGAGGGGCTCGTCAGCGCGACGAGCGGCACCGCGAAGGCCGCCACCTGCGCCCACGTCGCCGGACGCCAGGCCCGCGCCGCCATGATGATGACCGCCCAGATGGCCCAGCTCCACCCGATGAGGGAGAAGATCGGCGCGATGCGGTCCGGCAGCGGGTGCCCGACGAGCTCGGGGATGAAGAGCAGCGAGCCGTACCCCGGCTTCGAGTCCCACCAGGTCAGGAGCGGACCGCTGATCGCGTGCGGCTGCACGACGGCCACGAGCAGGAGCCCGGCCGCGGCGGTGGCGGCGGCCACGACGGCGGTGCGCACGGCCCCGCCGAGGTCGCCCCCGCGCCTGGCGGAGACGAGCAGCGCCAGGCCGACGACGAGCACCCAGGCATGGCCCAGCAGCGCCAGCCCGAGCACCACCCCGGCGGTGGCGCTCCGGTGCCGTCCGCGGGCGAGCATCGCCGCGATGACGAGGGTGACCACGAGCAGGTCCGGGGAGAGCAGCGTCGCGACGACATGGACCGGGCTGAGCGCCAGCTGCGTGGCCAGGTCCAGCCGGCGGGGCCGCAGCAGCCCGACGCACCGGACGATCAGCGCCGCGCAGACCGCGAGCACGATCGCCCACAGCAGGAAGTACACCCGGGTCTGCGCCAGCCAGCCCCCGTCGGGGACCATCCCACCGAGGAGGGCCATGAGTCCGGAGAGCAGCGGCATCTGCTCGGTGAGGGCCGCCCCGTCGAGCCATCCCGTGAGGCCACCGGTGAGGCCGGCCAGCTGGTACTGGGCGGGCAGGTCGGAGAAGCACATCCGCCAGAACTGCTCGTCGCCGTTCCAACCGTGGGCGATGCAGTGGCCCTGCCGCAGCACGGCGATCCCCATGGGCACCACCGTCATCGCCACGACGAAGGGGAGCAGCCGGCCCACCGACCGCTCCCGGGGCGAGGCGTGACGACCGAGCGGACCGCCGATGAGGGCATCGGCGTCCGGCGGCAGCAGGTCCGGGGGCACCGACTCCTTGGGCACTACCGCTCCTCCGACCGGTTCGTCCTGGCCTCGTCCGACGCCGGTGGCGGCGTCGTCAGTGTCGTCGTCGGTGTCGTGGGACGCGTCTGCGTGGGCGCGGGCGGGCTGGTGCTGCTCGACGTGGGGGGCGGCGTCGTGGTCGGGCTCGTCGAGGTGCTCGAGGTGCTCGTCGGCTGCTTCGTGCTGCTCGAGGAGGAGCTGCTGCTCGTGCTGGTCGTGGTCCTCGTGGTCCTCGAGGAGCTGGAGGTCGAGGACTTCGTCGTGCTCGTCCGGGTGCTCGTGCGCGTGGTCGGCTCACCAGTCGTCGTCGGCTCGGGGGTCGTGCTCGTCGGCAGCGGCGTCGGGGCGTCCGGTGGCGTGGAGCTGCGCGAGCTGGAGGTGACGTGCCCGGCCGGCGGCAGCTCCTTGACGGGCTCGCCCTCGAGCGCGCCGATCATGAAGTCGGTCCAGATGTCGGCCGGGATGGTCCCTCCGGTCACCTCGGCATAACCGCCGAGGTCCTCCAGCTGGTTGGCCTCCACGAGGCGCCCGTCGCCCTTGTACATCCCGACGGCCGCGGAGAGCTGGCCGGGGGTGAAGCCGTCGAACCAGGCGGCGTAGTTGCCCGAGGTGGTGCCGGTCTTGCCGCCGACGGGACGGTCCAGCTCCGCCACGGTCGGGTAGCCGGTCCCGCCCGGGGAGTCCACCCGGCTCATCGCCTGGATGGTGTCCCGGGCCACGTCCTGGGGGTAGACCCGCTCGACGTCCGGCTCGACCTCGTAGTCGAAGTCCCCCTCCACCGAGCTGATGTAGTACGGCTCGGCGTGACGTCCCTGGGCCGCGATCGTCGCGTAGGCCCCGGCCATGTCGATGACCCGGACCGCGTCGGTGCCGAAGACGTTCGTCGGGTCGCTCGAGAGCGGGATCCGCTTGTCGCCGTTCCACGCCTTGACCCCGGAGACCTTGGCGACCTCGGCGCTCTGCTTCGGGCCCACGGCGAGGTTGAGTCGGGCGAAGTAGGTGTTGATCGAGCGCTTCGTCGCCTCCCGCATGTCCACGGGCCCGTAATCCTGGTTGCCGTAGTTGACGATGCCACCCTCGCGCTGGATCTGCGTGGCGCCGGGGCCGTCATAGACGAAGGCGCTGTCGTAGTAGGGGCTGTCACCGCTGAAGGTCGTCGAGAGCGGCATCCCGTCCCGCAGCGCGGCGATGATCGTGAAGGGCTTCATCGTCGAGCCGGCCTGCATCTTGCCGTCGACGGCGGCGTTGAAGTAGCCCGAGCGGCCCTGCCCGTACGCCGCGCCGCCGTACATCGCCCGCACCGCCCCGTCACCGGGCTCGACCGCGGCCAGGCCGATGTGCACGTCCTTGGCGGCGGAGCCCTCGGGGCGGGCATCGTCGACGGCCTTGGCCGCGGCCTGCTGGGCGTCCTGGTCGATGGTCGTGACGATCTTGAAGCCGCCACGGGCGATGTCGGCCTCGGACAGGCCGACCTTGGTGCGCAGCTCCTCCCGGACCTCCTCGGTGACGAAGCCGATGTCATCGGAGCTGGAGTGCTGCCGGCGCGGCTCGTCGACCTTCGGGAAGGTCTGCCGGTCCCGCTCCGCGGCGGTCATCCACCCCTGCTCGACCATGCCGTCGAGCACGTAGTTCCACCGGTCCTCCGCCCGCTTGCGCTGCGCGTCGCCGAGGGACGGGTCGTAGAGGGAGGGGCCGTTGACGACGCTGGCGAGGAAGGCACCCTCGGAGACGGTCAGCTGGTCGACGTCCTTGCCGAAGTAGGCCTGCGAGGCGGTCTGGACGCCGTCGGCACCACGCCCGAAGTAGATCGTGTTCAGGTAGTTGGCCAGGATCTCGTCCTTGCTCAGCTGCTGGTCGATCTTGACCGAGATGAGCACCTCCTTGGCCTTGCGGACCAGCGTCTGGTCCTGGCTGAGGAAGTAGTTCTTCACGTACTGCTGGGTGATCGTCGAGCCGCCCTGCTGCGGTCCGCCGCTCACGGCGACCTTGACCGCCCGCAGGATGCCCGTCGGCGAGACCCCCTCGTTCTCGTAGAAGGAGCGGTCCTCGGCGGAGAGGAAGGCCCGCTGCACGGGCACCGGCACCTGATCCAGGTCGACCGACTCCCGGTTCACCGTGGCGATGCGGTCCATCTCGGTCTCGCCGTCGGCGTAGTAGAGGATCGAGGCCTGGGCCACCGCCCGGTCGTTGGGCTTCGGGATGTCGATGAGGACGTAGGCGATGACGACCGCCACGACCCCGATGAGCACCAGCCACAGCAGCCCCCACAGGCCCTTGCGCACCACCGCACGCACGCCACCGCGGCGCGGCCGCGTGCGCTTTCTCGGGGACATGGGCACCTCGGGTGGATCGGGCGGGAAGCAGCCCCCAGTATGACCTCTGTGGATGCACCTCGTGGGGGTCGCACCATATATCGGTTCGATACATCGGTAGAGTCCTCGGCGTAACCGAGGATCACGAAGGGAGTTCACGTGCGTCGTCGCGAGATGCTCGAGTTCGCCGTCCTCGGGTTGCTGCACGAGAGCCCCATGCACGGGTATGAGCTGCGTCGCCAGCTCAACAGCCGGTTGGGGGCCTTCCGGGCCCTCTCCTTCGGCACCCTCTACCCGTGCCTGGCCCGGTTGCAGTCCCAGGGTCTGGTCAGCCCCACCCAGGACTCCGCGGGCCGGGCCACCGGCCGGCGGCAGCGGATCACCTACCGGCTCACCGACGAGGGCCGCGCGGCCTTCGCCGACCGGGTCGACCGGGTCGATCCGGGCAGCTGGGAGGACGACGCCTTCGACGTGCGGGTGGCCTTCTTCGCCCGCACCGAGCGTGAGGTCCGCCTGCGCATCCTCGAGGGGCGCCGCGCGCGTCTCGTGGAGCGGATGGCCGTCATGCGTGAGGACCGGGCCGGCCTGGGGGTCATCGACTCCTGGACCGCCGCCCTCCACGCCCACGGTGAGGACGAGACCATGGCCGCGGTGCGGTGGCTCGATGAGCTGATCGCGGCCGAACGCAGCGGTCCGTCCGCGCGGCCCGGCACTCTCACCGACCCCAACCACCCCGCCTTCAACCCACCGGACCAGTCCGGCAGCAAGGAGAACCCATGAGTAGCATCCGCGTCGCGATCGTCGGCGTCGGCAACTGCGCGAGCTCGCTCGTGCAGGGCGTCGAGTACTACAAGGACGCCGACCCCGCCGGCACCGTCCCGGGTCTGATGCACGTGACCTTCGGCGACTACCACGTCTCCGACGTGCAGTTCGTCGCCGCCTTCGACGTCGACGACAAGAAGGTGGGCAAGGACCTCTCGGAGGCGATCAACGCCAGCGAGAACAACACGATCAAGATCTGCGACGTCCCCACGAAGGGGGTCGAGGTCCAGCGAGGGCACACCCTCGACGGCATCGGCAGGTACTACGCCGACACCATCGACGAGTCCTCGCAGCCGCCCGTCGACGTGGTGCAGGCCCTCAAGGACGCCGAGGTCGACGTCCTCGTCTCCTACCTGCCGGTCGGCTCCGAGGAGGCGGACAAGTTCTACGCCCAGTGCGCCATCGACGCCGGCGTGGCCTTCGTCAACGCGCTGCCGGTCTTCATCGCCTCCGACCCGGAGTGGGCCCAGAAGTTCCAGGACGCCGGCGTCCCGATCGTCGGTGACGACATCAAGAGCCAGGTCGGCGCGACGATCACCCACCGCGTCATGGCCCGGCTCTTCGAGGACCGCGGCGTCGTGCTGGACCGCACCTACCAGCTCAACGTCGGCGGCAACATGGACTTCAAGAACATGCTCGAGCGCGAGCGCCTCGAGTCCAAGAAGGTCTCCAAGACCCAGTCGGTGACCTCCAACCTCTCCGGCAGCCTCGCCGGCAAGAAGGAGGACCGCAACGTCCACATCGGCCCCTCGGACTACGTCCAGTGGCTCGATGACCGCAAGTGGGCCTACGTGCGGCTCGAGGGCCGGGCCTTCGGCGACGTCCCGCTGAACCTGGAGTACAAGCTCGAGGTCTGGGACTCCCCGAACAGCGCCGGCATCATCATCGACGCCGTGCGCGCGGCCAAGATCGGCAAGGACCGCGGCATCGGCGGCCCGCTCGTCTCGGCCAGCTCCTACCTGATGAAGTCCCCGCCGGAGCAGCGCGAGGACTCCGAGGGCCGGCGCCGCCTCGAGGCCTTCATCGCCGGCACCGAGGAGCGCTGAGACCCGCCACGTCGTGACTCGTGCCACGGATAGGATGCGTGGCATGAGTCACAGCGTGGAGTCGGAGCTGGTCGCCAACGTCCTCACGGTGCACGTGAGCACCGGGCAGTCGGTGACCGCCGGCGACGAGCTGGTCCTGCTGGAGTCGATGAAGATGGAGATCCCCGTCCTCGCGGAGTTCGCGGGGACGGTCACCGAGGTCAAGGTGACCGACGGTGACGTCGTCCAGGAGGGCGAGGTCCTCCTCGTCCTGGACGACTAGCGTCACTCCTGGCCGGCGACCTCGAGCACGAGGGAGACCCGGTCGGCGAGCGTGATCGTCGCGCCCGGCCCGATCGCGACCTCCTGACCGGCCTGCAGCGCCTCCGGCGTCCCGCCGGGGGCCGTGACGAAGGTGCCGTTCGTCGACCCGAGATCGCGCACGAGCACCCGCCACCCGTCGAGCACGACCTCGGCGTGGGTGCGGGAGATCTCGTTCTCCGGGCTGGAGATCCGGATCAGGTGCGGCTCCGAGGTGGCGTCCTCGCCGGCCTTCGGCGCGCGCCCGAGCCGGACGTCGCGGTCGAGCGTGACCGACTCCCCCGTGGAGAGGTGGAGGACCCCGAGGGACGGCCGGGCCGTCATCTGGGCCTGCTGCTCGGGGACCGCCTCGCGGCAGACCCGGCAGTTGCTGGCGTCCGGCGGGTTGGGGTGACCCTGGGAGCAGGAGACGGCCAGCACCATCGGCCCGGCCGGCAGATCGCCGGTGTCGTGGTGCGGTTCCTCCGCGCCCTGCTCGGGCTGGGGCTCCTCCTCGGCCCCTGGGACCAACAGCGGGCTGATCAGGTGGCCGTCGTGGAACTGGGGGTGCTCCGGGTAGGCGGCCTCGGACTGCTCCTCCGGGGCCTGGTCGTCCTCCGCGGCGTGCTCCGGGTGGCCGGCCGGGACCTCGGGTTCACCGCCCACCAGGGTGACCGACGCGACCCCGTCGTCGATGTCCTCCTCGCTCCACGGGCCGCGAGCGGGGGCAGCGACCTCACGCTCGGCCTGCCCCGCCACGCGGGCGAGGGCGCTGCCGCGGACGAGGAGCCGGCGGCTCCCTTCGTCGGCGATCGCGAAGTCCGGCGCGCGGCGGACACCACCGGTCGTCAGCTCGTCGGTGACCACGTCCACCGGGTCGTCCTCGGGCGCGGCCTCCAGGGCGGAGATGAGCCGGTCACGAAGGGCGTCATCCCCCTTCGCCAGGACGGACAGCCCACCCCGGGTGACCTCGATCCAGCCGACTCCGGCCTCGATCCTCGTCTCCATGCTCACTCCTCCCGGGTCCGGCCCTCGGGCGCCGGACCGGCCCCCTCGTCGAGGTCCACGACCACGACCGTCACGTTGTCACGCCCCCCGGCCTCGACGGCCGCGCGGACAAGGGCGTCCGCCGCCGCCTGCGGGTCGGGGTGCTCCTGCAGGATGTCACGGATGTCGCCGTCCTCGACCTCACCGGTGAGCCCGTCGCTGCACAGCAGGAAACGTTCACCCGGGAGCAACGGGAGGACCCAGGAGTCGGCGAGGTGGGCGTGCTGGGTCCCCAGGGACCGGGTGACGATGTTGCGGGCCGGGTGCACCCTCGCCTCCTCGGCGGTGATCACCCCCGCCTCGGTGAGCTCCTGGACCTCGGAGTGGTCGACGGTCACCTGGGTCAGCTCACCGCCCTGGAGGTGGTAGGTCCGGGAGTCCCCCACGTTGACCACCACCCAGTCCTCGCGCTCGCCGTCGCGGACGCGCACCAGTCCGGTCGCAGTCGTCCCCATGCCCCAGCGCTCTTCGTGCTGGGCCGCGGACTCCAGGACGCGGCAGTTGGCCTCGAGCAGCTGGGAGATCACCTTTTCGCGGCTGGGGGCGGACCCGACGAGCTCGCGCATGGCCTCGATGACGATCCCGCTCGCGACCTCACCGGCGGCGTGGCCGCCCATGCCGTCGGCGACGAGGAAGACCTCGCCCTCGGCGAGCGCGGCGTCCTCGTTGTGCGGGCGCACCCGACCCACGTCGGTGGCGAGCCCGGACCGCACGGTGGGGCCGGGCTCGTGGTTCGTCTGCGGCATCGCACTCATCTCATCATTCCTCCGTGCCGACACGGTGTACCACCATGTCGGCACCTCGATGGGCCCCGGCGGGCACCTGGGTCTCCGGACGCGTCCGTGGCGATCAAGCCTGCCACCTCGCCGACGCAGTGCGTGGGGCGTCCCGGAGCAACAGCACACCGACGACGGCGCCGCCGAGGCCCAAGAGGATGAAGAGCGGACCTGCGACCAGGACGGACGGCGTCACGAAGCCGATCGAACTGCCGAAGGTCCGCGGCTCGCCCACGGCCACCGTCGCCGAGTCGGGCAGGCCCGGGCACTCCATGCCGGGCCCGTCGTCGGCAAGGGAGACCTCGACGAGCGGGTACCAGGTCATCCCCTCGACGGTGACCTCCTCGCCGGTGGCGAAGAACAGGTCGTCGATCCGCAGGGTGTCGCCAGCGGCCTGTCCGGTGAGCCGGCACCCCGGGTCGGTGTCGAGGCCGGCGACGTCGACGTCGGCGTACACCGGGACGGAGTCACGCAGAAGGCCTCCCTGCGGGATGGTCACGACCTGACCACCGGCCACGGTCAGCTCAGGAGCGGAGCGGGCCTCGACCAGCATCCACGCCCCCGCCGCGAGGGCCAGGACACCGGCGATCAGCGCGCAGCAGCTGCCCAGGAGCAACACCGTTCCGACATACCGCCCGGCCCTCACGATCCTCTCCCTCCGTCCGCCGGTCCCTCCTACCAGCGTGTGCCCGGTGCATCAGCTGAAGGCCCTCGCATTGGGATGGTAGGTGAACGGGCGGGGGCGCGCATGAGCTCGCGGGCCCGGATCCACCGACGCTGCACGTGACGGGGCGGCCGCATACCCTGTCTTCCCATGCGACATCAGGGATCGATGTGTGCCCGATTGGCCGTGCTGGGGATGGTGACATCCGGCTTGGTGCTGGGTGGTGGGCCGGCTCGGGCGGCGCAGGAGCCGAAGGTGCCGATCCTCGGGCAGGGACTCAGCAGCTCGGACACCGCGACGAAGACCGACGTCAGCAAGGGGCTGGTCACGCTGCACGGCGTCCGGCGTGCCGAAGGGGCGACCGTCGTCTACTGGTCGTTGGGGTGGACTCCCGACACCACCGACAGCGAAAATGCCTCCTTGGTGGGGACCTGGGGGTACAACGCGGGCTTGGCGTGGCACAGCGAAGTCCACCAGCTGGGCGACGTGGCGGTCATCGACTCTCGGGCGATGAAGGCCTACACCCCGATCATCGGCCCGGACGACACGTGCAAGTGCAGTGACTCGTCGTACGCGCTCCCCGCTGACCCCAAGCCGGGCAAGGCCTACGTGATGCACGCGGTGCTCCCAGAGCTGCCCGAGGGCATTGACGAGGCGACGGTCAAGGTCGCCGGCAAGGTCTTCACCGACGTGCCCGTCGAGGACGGGCTCATGACCCCCGCCAAGCCCAAGGACGAACCGATCCTCGTCGGGAAGGGCTGGCCCAAGGTCAACCCGGCAGGCATCGACAAGGTCAAGAACCTCGAGAAGTTCATCTACCCGGTCTCCAAGAACTCGCAGATCCTCGACTCCGCCGTCGCCACCCGCGAGGAGGGTGCCCAGACCCAGATCGACATCGCCGCCGACGTCCTCTTCAACGTCGACAAGGCCACCCTCACCGGCAAGGCGAAGAAGGAGATCAAGACCGCAGCCGACCAGATCCGCAAGGCCAAACCCCAGGGAAAGGTCACCGTCACCGGCCACACCGACTCCGACGGGGCCAAGGACTACAACCAGGACCTGTCCGAGCGCCGCGCCGAGTCCGTCGCCAAGGAGATCAAGCCCCTCCTGCCGAAGGGAGTCACGGTCACCACCGAGGGCAAGGGCGAGAGCGAGCCCATCGCCTCCAACGAGACCGATTCAGGCAAGGCCAAGAACCGCCGCGTGACCATCACCGTCCCCGGAGGCGAGCAGTGACCCACACCATCACCCGCGCCACCCGCCTGACCGCCACCGCTGCCGCCGCCCTGCTGACCATCAGCGCCCTGACCGCCTGCAGCGACGACTCCCAGGACCCACCGGCGAGCAGCCAGAGCTCCCAGGACGACAACGACAAGAGCAGCGACAAGGACGAGGCCTCCGGCAAAGACGCCCCCGGCACCGACCAGTCAAAAGCCGTCTTCGACGCCTACACCCCGCCCAAGCCCGTCGGCTCCGCCACGAACAAGGACGGCGTCACATTCGACGTCTTCGCCGTGAAGGACACCGACGGCCTCACCGACCTGACCTTCCAGGTCACGAGCCCGGAGAGCGCCTCCGTGGAACTGGCGGGCTGGGACTGGTCCCAGTACCCGACACTCGCAACCAAGGGCAGCCAGACCGCGCTGCAACCCCTGACCGTCAACCGCCTGTTCCGCAGCGACATCGAAAAAACCTGCATCTGCAGCGGACAGCTGCACATCTCACAGGCGCCGAAGGTCCAGCACGTCCTCTACGAACAGCTGCCCGATGACGTGGACGAGGTGAAGGTCCGGTACTCGGGCTTCGCCCCCATCACGGTCAAGGTCACCGACTGACTCCTGCGCGAGTCATCCAGGACCAGCGGCACCTCACGACTCGTCCACCGGCTTGCCGTCCGTGTCGAGCACCACGTCCGAGTGCTCGTACTCCAGCGAGTCCTTCACGTGGGTGATCAGGTCATCATCCGCCTCCGTCCCGGAGACGGTCACGATGACGGTGGTCGGGGGCTGACTTTGGCCCACGGCGATCCACGCCCCCGTGGCCGGCTTCCCTTCGTCCTTGTAGCTGAACTCCTGGAACAGAGCCGTATCGGCGCCCTCGACCTCGATGTCCTGGACCTTGCCCGGGGTGAAGCCCTCCATCTGCCTGTTCGCCGCGAACTGCATGTTGCCCAGCGCGGATGAGAGGATGCGGGAGTTGTCGTACGGGTCGGCGACCTGCACGCTGACCCCGTCATCTCTGACTGCCAGGTTCCACTTCTCGCTGGCGCCCTCACCCTCCGTGAAGCCTTGGGGCACCTCCAGCGTCAGCCGGTCTCCCTCAAGCCGCTTCCACCCGTCGCTCGGGGCATCCGAGCACGCCGACACCGCGCCGGCACTGACGAGGAAAGCGGCGAGCGCGGCGGCGGCCCGGACTCGGGGGGCTCGCATAGTCACATCTTCCTCACTCACGGTAGGCAGTCGGTGTCGGGGACCATCTCGCGGCTCCCCCCGGAGGGTGCCCCAAGATACGCGGCGTAGACGGCATCCGAGCTGCTGGAGGACCCCGAGAAGTCGAACCCCAGCTTGAGGCCCACCTTTACCTCGGCAGCCAGCCCCGCGGTGTCAGTCACCCCTTCCCGGGTGATCGCCGAGACGGTGGCGCGCTCGTACATCAGCTGACTGAACGGGTCCGAGCCCCTGTGGGCAGGGTTGACCGCCCCCATCGGGACAGTCCCTGGCCACTCGTAGCCGCTGCCGTCACCGCCCATCCAGTTCTGGACGACGTCCACATCCTCGTCGTAACCGGGAGCGTCCGGGTCGAGGGTGAGCTTGGTCTCCGTCACCGTGGCCGTGGTGTCCTGTGACGATGCGAAGACCGAGCCGGACCCGGAGTTCGCGTCGTCATCGGTGCCGTCCTTGGCCCCCGCATCGAGGCTGGTCCCGCCGTTGATCGCCCCCTTGCTCGTCGTGACGATGGCGACCTCGATGATGCGGCCCTGGGCGTCCTCGGTGATGGCCATACTCATCCCCTCCGTGTCACCCAGGCCCATGTCCCCGGACCAGATGTCCGAGGAGACACTCGGAGTGATCGACATGTCCACCGTGTAGGTCTTCGTGTCGTCCTCACCGGTCTCGGTCCCGTTCGTGTTCGTCGTCCTGACCCAGTGGGCGTCCGCAGCCACCGAGCCCGCGACGGCGTTCGCCTGCAGGTTGGACCCGGTCCCGTCGTCATTACCTGTCAGGTCGACCCCGAGCTGGCCCTGCCCTTCGCCGGCGACTCCGACGTCGACGGAGGTCGAGTCCGGAGGCGGCAGCGGGTCAAGGGGATCGATGACGTCTGCCACCAGTCCGCCGTGGCCAGGCATGCGGTAGGCGCGGTCGCGCATCCGGTGATCGCGCAGCAGGTCCTCGAAGTTCTCGGCGGCCTTGCGATTCTCGGCCGGGTCACCGTCATCGAACGTCCAGGTGTCGCCGGAGCCAAGGGTGACACCACCGCCGAAGTCGACGGACCCCCCGAGCTCGACGCCTCCACCCGTCCGGAGCTCGGCCCCGGCACCTCCGGAAGCACCCAGCCCCGCCCCGTCGGTGGCCGTGAGGGTCACGCTGCCGTCGCTCATCTCCTTGCGCACCAAGCCCGCGTCCTCCCCGATGTCGATGAATCCGATCGAGACGGTCGAGTTGTAGCCTTCGCCCGACTGACTCACGGTGCAGGCTCCTGGTTGGAAGTCCGAGTCCTTCGGCGGGGCGGTGCGGTCCCCCTCGCCGCCCCCTGCACAACCGAGATCGGTGTCCAGGATCGTGCCGACGGCCCGGCACGTGGCGGCCCGAACGTCGGCCCCCCTGGGAGAGAGCGCCACGAAGACGGCACCCGCCACGAGGGCGGCGATGACGATGATGGCGACGTACTCGAGGCCCGACGCACCGCGCTCGGTGGTGTGCCCTCGCCCCTGCATGTGTCCCCTCCGAATCGCCCGCCGACGGTCGGCGATGTCTCGTCCGCACAGACTACGAAAGGAGGCCCCGAAAACCGAAGGGACCACGGGCCCTCCCCGGACCCAAGCCGGTGGGCCCACGGACCCACCGGGGAGGCGCGACATGAGCCGGACCTGGTTGCCTTCGTCCCACGAGGCACGTGAGCGCCGCGCAATCGGTGACCACCGGTGACGCCCTCCAGGACGGCAACGTCACCGGTCGACCTGCAGAATTAACGCAGCCGCTGAGTCTCGTCGCGTGCCGGTCTAGCGCGCAGCCACCGGATGACGAAGACCATCACGCCTGCGGCGACGAGGGTGCCGAGCATCTGGGGGATCGCGCGCGACCAATCCTCGGGGATGTCCGAGTACAAGAGCAGCGACACCACGAAAGCCACGACCGAGGCCGACACAGTCGACGGGGCGAACCAGCCACTGGCCGCGCCGATCGCGGCCCCGATGAGGGAGTAGCCGACGATGAACTGGGTCGTCAGGGTGGACGTGTCTTCGATGGCCAGGATCACGGACACGACGGCGAACAACGTGATCAAGCCCGCGACGATGGCCGCCACGAGTGCCACCGCCACTCTCACGACGCCCCCTTCCTCATCCGCCGGCTTTTCGTCCTCGTCCACCTGCACCTCCGAGTGCTCGTACTCACGGCTTCCCCCACCTCACGGGGTGCACTTGTGTAGGGCCCATCGCTCAGGTACCGCCTGCCGGTGTTCCAAGATACTGGGGGAGACGACCGCTGCATCGCTGGCGGACCCGGAGTAGTCGAACTCGACCTTGAGAGGCGCCGCCATCTCGGCGCCGAGCGCTCCGCCGAGTCCCCTGACGCGTCCTCGGTCAGACTACTTTGAAGGTCGACATCACCTGGGCGAGCTTTTTCTTCTCGAGGGTCCCCTCGGGCGCGACGGCGAGGACATTGATGATGAGGTCGGGGTCAACCTGCACCATCAGTTGCCACGTCTCCTGAGTCCCGCCGTGGCCTCCACGAATCGGGCTCATCCACTGGACGAGCACCGCAGGTTTCTCCACACCCGGCCAGGTCAGCTGCGAGCGCACCGGCGGTTTCTCGTTCTCAACCGCCTTGCTCTCCACCAGCACCTGGGAAAGTGGCATGACACCGGCCGTTGGCTTGACGTCGCGCACCACCGCCACTCGGGCCGGGTCTGAGGCCTTCCCCGAGGCACCCGGGGCGTCGAAGAGGTACATCGTCGTCCCGTTGGAGGCCTTCTCCGTGTCCTCCCGGAAGGAACCGGGCACGCCGATGGTGAATCCCTCGCCCTCGACCGTGCGCCACCGCGTCGGTACGTCGGACGGTTCGAGGGAGGCGGTGGGAGTCTCCGTGGGGGTGAGCTCTCCATCGGCCGAGCCCCCACTCGGGCTTGCAGCGTCGCCGTCACCCGAGTCGCTTGACCCATCTGATTCACTCGAACCGCCCGAGGCGTCGGAGCCGGAACCGTCGGAGCAGCCCGTCACGACACCGGTGAGCGCCACGCCAGCCGCGGCGAGCACCGCCCGCCGGGGACGATCGGTCACGTCGCTGAAGTCCATACGGTCAACCCTGCCATTTCTGCAGTGGGAGTGGCCGTTCACGTTGTCCTCCCTACTCGGCCTCGCCACCCCACCAGCTCCACAGCCGCTCCGCGGCTGCCTCCTTGCCGATCGGCCCCTCGTCGAGACGCACCTGCAGCAGGTACTTGTAGGCCCGGCCGAGCTGCGGACCCGGCTCGATCCCCAGGACCTCGCCGATCTCGTGCCCGTCGAGCTCCGGACGGACCCTGTCCATCTCCTCCTGCTCGGCCAGCACCTCGATCCGCTCCTCGAGGTCGTCATAGGCGCGCCGCAGCCGGGCGGCCTTGCGCTGGTTGCGGGTGGTGCAGTCCGCCCGGGTGAGCCGGTGCAGCCGCTGCAGCAGCGGGCCGGCGTCGGTGACGTAACGGCGCACCGCGGAGTCGGTCCACTGACCGTCGCCGTACCCGTGGAAGCGCAGGTGCAGCTCGACGAGGCGGGCGACGGACTTGGTCGTCTCCTTGTCGAAGCGCAGGGCCTTGAGGCGCTTGGCGGTCAGCTTCGCGCCCACGACGTCGTGGTGGTGGAAGGAGACACCGCCGCCGGCCTCGAAGCGCCGGGTGCGCGGCTTGCCGACGTCGTGCATGAGGGCCGCGAGCCGGAGAACCAGGTCCGGGCGCGGGACGGGGTGGTCCTCGGCCCCGGCCGGGCCCTCCAGGTCGATCGCCTGCTGCAGCACGGTCAGCGAGTGCTCGTAGACGTCCTTGTGCCGATGGTGCTCGTCGATCTCCAGCCGAAGGGCGGGCAGCTCCGGAAGCATCCGCTCGGCCAGACCGGTGTCCACGAGCAGCCGCAGCCCGGCGACGGGGTCCTCGCCGAGCACGAGCTTGGTCAGCTCGTCCCGGATCCGCTCGGCCGAGACGATCTCGAGGCTGTCGGCGGCAGCGGTCATCGCCTCGACCACCTCGGGCGAGGGCGTGAGCCCCAGCTGGGCGACGAAGCGGGCGGCCCGCATCATCCGCAGCGGGTCGTCGCTGAAGGAGACCTCGGGGGCCGAGGGGGTGCGCAGCCGCTTCGCGGCCAGATCCAGCAGGCCACCGTGGGGGTCGACGAGCTCGAGGTCGGGCAGACGCAGCGCCATCGCGTTGACCGTGAAGTCCCGCCGCACCAGGTCATCGTCGAGGTTGTCCCCGAAGGCGACGACCGGCTTGCGGGTGGTCCGGTCGTAGGCATCGGCCCGGTAGGTGGTGACCTCGACGATGTCGTCGCCCTTGCGGGCGCCGATGGTGCCGAACTCCCGGCCCATGTCCCAGGTCGCATCGCCCCACTCGGCGAGGATCGCCTCGGTCTCCTCGGGGCGGGCGGAGGTCGTCAGGTCCAGGTCCCCACTCGTCCGCTCGAGGAAGGCGTCACGGACCGGCCCACCCACGAGGGCCAGCTCGTGGCCCCCCTTCGCGAAGGCCGTGCCGAGGTCGCCGAGCAGCGGGATCACCGGGGCCAGATGGGCCACCGCGCCACGGAGGATCTCGGGGGGCAGTGCAGGGGTGGACATGGGGACACAGAGTACGCGGCCGACCCACGCGGTCAGTTCCTGCGCTGCGAGGTCTGGATGTATATCGTGTCGTGCCATGCGACATCAGGGAACGACGATCGCACGACTTGCCGTGCTCACCGCCGTGACCGGCGGCCTCGTCCTCGGAGGAGGTCCGGCTCAGGCAGCGCCGGAGCCCGAGGTACCGATCCTCGGTCAGGGTGTGGGGCGCTCGAAGCTCGGTCCCGGGCCCGTCCTCGTATCCCTGCACGGAGTCCGCCGGGCCGGCGACGCCACCGTCGTCTACTGGTCCACCGGCTACGCCCCCGACGCCAGGACCGGGGACAACGTCGACATCACGACGTCTTTCGGGGGCGCAACGGTCGCCGCCTCCCGCGACAACCTCGACCCGACGGCCGACACCTCCGACGTGGCCGTCGTCGACATGAAGGGGCAGAAAGCCTACACCACGGTCTTCGGGCCGAAGGACACCTGCCTCTGCAGCGACTCCTCCGCTGTCCTCCCCTACCAGCCCGAGGCGGGCAAGGCGTACGTGATGTACGCCGTGTTGCCCAAGCTGCCCGACAACCTGAATACGGCGACAGTCAAGGTCGCGGGGAAGGTCTTCCCCCACGTCCCGATCGAGGACGGCGAGATGACGCCGGAGAAGCCCCGGAACGGGCCGACCCTCGTTGGGAAGGGCTGGCCCAAGGCCGACCCCGAGCGCGTCGACAAGGTCAAGAACGTCGAGAAGTTCATCTACCCCGTTTCGGAGAACTCCAAGATCCTCGACTCCGCTGTCGCGACCCGCGACGAAGGGGACCAGACCCAGATCGACATCGCCGCCGACGTCCTCTTCAAGTTCGACAAGGCCAGCCTGTCCAGCAAGGCCAAGAGCGAGATTAAGACCGCCGCCGTACAGATCCGCAAGGCAGAGGCCGAGGGCACCATCACGATCACCGGTCACACCGACTCCGACGGCGCCGATGGCTACAACCAGAAGCTGTCCGAGCGCCGTGCCGAGTCCGTCGCCAAGGAGATCAAGCCCCTCCTGCCGAAGGGAGTCGACGTCACCACCGAGGGCAAGGGCGAAAGCGAGCCCATCGCCTCCAACGACTCCGATGAGGGCAAGGCCAAGAACCGCCGCGTGACCATCACCGTCCCCGGAGGCAACAAGTGACCCCCACCCCCCGCGCCACCCGCCTCGCCGCCACGGCCGCCGCGGCACTACTGGCCATCGGTGGCCTGGCCGCCTGCACCGACGACTCGCAAGACCCACCGTCGAGTAACCAGGACTCCGGCGACAGCTCCACGAACGACAGTCAAGACGACGCACCCGGAACCGACCAGTCCAAGGCTGTTTTCGACGCCTACAGCACGCCGAAGCCGCTCGCGTCCACCACGAACAAGGAAGGCATGACCTTCGACGTGCTCGAGGTGAAGGACACTCCCGACGGGACGCTGCTGAGCTTCCGGATGACGGACGACGACATCACCCAGCTCGATCTGGCGGGGACGGAGTGGGCCAGCTACCCCGTACTCGCCGACAAGGACTCCGGGACGGCCTACCAGCCCATCACCCTCCAACAGACCGCCTTCGCGGGCGAGGATGAGCAACGCATCTGCCTCTGTACGGCCCGGGTGCTCGCCAGGGAGGACGCCATGCCCCAGTACGTCCTCTACGAGTCACTCCCCGACGACCTGGACAAGGTCCAGGTCCGCTACGAGGCAACCAACTCCATCGTGGGTCGCGGGTTCGAGCCGGTCACGGTCAACGTGAGCCGCTGAGGCGGCTCTAGGGCTCAGCGGAGCCGTCCGGCAGGGTCCCGTCGTGTCCGCGCGAGCACTCGTGATGATCCCAGGGCGAGGACTCCGTGCACCACGGTCAGCAGGATGGCCACCACCACCCAGCCAAGCACGACCTGCAGCACACGGCCTGAAGGAGTCGCGGGACTCATCCACAAGCCCACCACGACCGCAGTCAGCGCGGCCGAAGACCCAGCAGTGCCGAACCGCGTCAACGGCGTGTCGTGCGGTCGGGCACCGGCGGCGAACAGCCCAGCGACCACGGCGGCCGGCACCGACGAGACGAGTGGGATGACCAAGAAGGTCCGTTGCACCAGGAGCATCACGATCACTCCCAGCACGACGGTGACGACAATGGTGCCCGTACGGCTGCGCAGTTGGGTCATCAAGGCTACTCGTTCGTGCTCTTCTCGAACTGCAGGCTCTCGATGATCGAGGTGACCGCGGCGGCGTCCAAGGACTTCCCGGTCAACGCGATCACAGCGGTGGACGGATCCGGCCATTGCCCAGCGATGACCCAGCACCCCTCCTTCGCCACTCCATCATCGGTGTAGGTGAAGTCGCCCCGCATGGATGTGTCGGCCCCCTCCACCTCAATGTCAGGCTGGTGCACACCCTGGCTCTGGTAGTCCTGTAGACCGAGCGTCGCCGGCAGGTCCAGCCGTCCGTAGGCGGCCGAGGCGGTCGGGTCGTCGCTGAACGTCCCCGAGATCTGCAGCTCGAGTCCATCACCGACAAACTTCTTGTCCCACTTGCCGCTGGCCTTCTTCTCCGTCCACCCCTTCGGGACGGTCACGGTCAGATGCCCCACCGTGACCTTCTGCCCGCTGCCGCCATCCGAGCAAGCAGTCAGCGCAAGGGCAGCGCTCGCCATGAGCAACCCCCTTCGTCCCAGCGCCTTACTCGATCCTCTCGACATCTGCATCACTCTACGCAGTCGGTGTAGTCCAGCACGGGCCGCGTGCCGTCGGGCCGCGGGGCTCCCAGATAGGTGGCCTCGGTGGCCGTGGTCTCCTCGGAGGCCATGCTGAAGTCCGCCCCGAGCGCCAGGCCGAACTTGACGTTGAGACCGAACTGCTGGGTGTCACTCACATGGTCGTAGGCAATGCTCGTGCTCGTCGCCTGCTCGTACAGCATCTGGCCGAAAGGGTCGTCCGGGGCGACGGTCGACGGGTCCAGCGCATTCATCGGCAGGACGCCGGGCCATTCGTGGTTGCCATTCCCACCGAGCCAGTCGGTGACCGTCTTCTGCTCCTGCGCGTTCTCGGGGTCGACGGGCAGCGTCGTCTCCTCCACCACCATGTCGCCCTCGGTCGTGCCCGAACCGGCACTCCCGCCACCGGCCTTCTTCCCTTTGCCCTTGCCCTTGCTCGCTCCACCATCGGCACCGGCCCCGTCGCTGTCAGTCACCTCTGAAGTCGTGGTGATCTTGACCTCGGTGACACGGCCCTTGGCGTCCTTGGTGATCGACATCGACATGCCCTGGACCGATCCCGTACCGCCGGTCTTGAGACCAATCTGGCCGGTCAGCTCGGAGTTCAGCTGCAGGTCCGTGACATAAGTTCTCGTGTCATCCGACTCGTCATCGGCAGTTCCCTTGTTGTCGCTTGTCGTGACCCACTTGCCCGAGGGTTTGATCGAGGCAGCGACACCCTGCGTTGTCATCTCCGCCTCGGTCATCGGAGACTTACCGCCCGTGGCGGAGATCCCCAGGTCGCCGTTCACCTCACCGGTGACCTTTACGCCACTGAAGGTTGTCGAGGGGACAGGCGGGGGATCCGCACCCGTCGTCGGCCTCGGCATGCAGATTCCACCGCCGCACGCCGGGTGCTTCATGGCCCACTGGTCGTAGAGATAGTCGTCCAGCTGCTCCCGGAACTGCTCGGCCTGATCGGCATCCTTGAAGGACCAAGTACTCCCATAATCGAACTCGACACCCCCACCGAAGTCCACACGAGCTCCCGCCGAGCCGGATCCCCATGAGGCGTCGGCCCCGAACCCGCCAGTGGCGCCCAGAGAACCACCATCCGTCGCGGTCATGGTGACGCTTCCATCGCTGTACTCGGTCACGACGAAGCCGGCGTTCTCACCAATCTCGATAAAGCCGATCTTGACGACCGAGCTCGTCTTCTCGCCCTTCTTGTGCACGGTGCACTTGTCAGGTTCGAAGTCTGCGTCATCGGGCGGCGCCGACCCGTCGTCCTTGGCTGCGCACCCCAAGTCCGTCTGCAGGATGGTCCCCACGGCCCGGCACACGGCCCCGCGTACGTCGTTACCCGCTGGGCTGATGGCCAAGAAGACGGCGCCGGCAATCATCGCGGCAATGATGATCATGCCGACGTACTCGGGCGCGCTGGCCCCACTTTCGGGCTTGCGCGAAGCACCCTTCACTGCGGTTCCCCCCCGCTGATGGCCGACTCAGTCCACGAGAGAGGGCTCGTGGTCGCCGAGCGCGATGTCGCCGGCGTCGATCTTGATGTCACCGTCGTCTCCCGGCCAGATCACCGGGATGTCGAGGTCACCGCACGCAACCTCGTCCTCCTCCGGTGGTTCCTTCGTCGGCGAGGGGGAGCGCTTCGAGGGTGACGGCTTCGTCGGAGAGGGCCTCGAAGTGGACGACGAGGGACTGGGCGTCGGAGGCTCCAACGGTTCGCAAGGGCCAAGGGCCACACCGAGTTGCGCCACCGCCTGACGTTCCTCGTGCTCCCCCGACTCGAGGCGGTCATGGCTGCGCACCGTGACGTGGACCTCGTCATTGGCCGGGTAGTAGCAGTAGCTCACGAGGTTCGCGCCGTTCCGGTCGGCGAACTGGCTCGCCTTCTCCTGACCCAACCCACACGGGATCTCGCGTCCGTTCTTGATGGCGCTGACGATCTGACCGGGCGCCTCGTGCAGCACCGCCTGGGCACCGGCCAGTGCCGCCGCATCCGCACTCCGCTGCAGCTCACCGGCCTCATCGGTGGCCTTGCTCAGCCGGATACCGACCGTCATGGCAAAGGCCAGCAACAGGACGGACACCAGGACGACCACTGCGGTCGCCACCTGTCCGGTCTCCCGATCGTCCCGCTCCATCTCCCACTCCCGACTCATTGCGAAAGTCGGGGTCAGGACGCCCTGAATCGTCCCGACCCCGACCTCGATCAGAGCTTGTCGATCACTTGCCGCTGCCCGTGAGGATCTTGGAGATCGCGCTCGACACCTTCTCCCCGATCGCCTGGTCCTTGACCGCGGTCCACACGGCACCGACGATCAGGGCGGCGATCAGGATCATGCCGACGTACTCGAGGGCCGAGGCTCCACGGCTCCGGTCACCCATGCGCTCACCGAGCACGTGCATCGTGGTCGTGTACTTGGCTGCCATCCGTGCGGTCATTGTCATGCTCCTTGCTTCTTGGTCTGTGGTCGCGACCCCTCCGGGCCCTTCCCCTGCTGACACCCATGAATTTACGGAACTCGAACGCACAGTCGCAGGGCCCGAAGGCCCATTCCCGGGCCCAAGTTCAGCGTGGGCCCCTGGGCCCACGCCTGTCCCGCCAGAGAACGATCGCCTCGGCCCGAGTGCTCGTTCCCAGCGCCGCGAAGATCGCGTTGATGTGGTTCTTGACGGTCTTCTCGGCCACGAAGAGCTCCCCTGCGATCTGACCGTTGCTGCGGCCCGCAGCCACGAGATCCATCACCTCCACCTGTCGGGCACTCAAGCCCGGAACATCGGCAGGTGACGTTGCTCCCTCCACGACAGGGGGTTGTGCCGGACTGGCCACACCGCCACCGCGCAGGGCCGACAGCGCCGGCCCGCTGAAGGCGCCGCCGCCGCCGACGCACTGCCGGATCATCGAGGCCAAGGTGTCCGCGTCGAAGGTTCCGTGGACGAGATATCCCGACGCTCCCTCACGGAGAGCCCCCTGGATCGTGGCCGGTTCGTCGCTGAAGGTCAGCATGATCACTGTGGCTCGACTGCTCAGCTCGGCCACGACGGACAGCCCATCCCTTCCGGGCATGCGTACGTCCAGGAGGACGCAGTCGGCCCGGTGGGTTGCGACCGTGCAGAGAGCCTCGTCCGCGCTGCCTGCCTCGGCGACGACGCTCAGGTGCTCCTCCACGTCCAGGAGTGCCCGCAGGCCCGCTCGCACGATCGGGCTGTCGTCGACGATGACGACCCCGATCTCGTTCGTTCGACTCATGACTCGATCAGCCCTTCCCTATGGACTCGCAGGATCACGCGAGTTCCCCGGCCGGGTGAGGAGTCAACATCCGTCGTACCACCGACACGGGCCATCCGCTCCCGGATCCCGCTGAGACCGTAGTGCCCGGCCGCCCGGGCCCGCTCGCCTTCCTCAGGCGCCATACCCGTGCCGTCGTCGGCCACCGTGACGAGCAGCCGGTCGCCGTCCTGAACCTCCATGGTCAGCCGGGTCTGACACCGTCCGGCGTGTCTGTGCACATTCTCGAGGGCCTCGGTCACGCAGGCGAGCACCTCGTATCGGATGGCCTCGTCGGCAGTGTCCACGCCGTCCGGGATGTCCAGCGTCAGATCACGGCCGGTGCGCCTCTCCCACGCGAGTGCTACCTGCACCAATGACACCGAGAGTGGTTCCTCCGAGGTGCGCTCCCGCAACGAACCCATGACGACCCGCAGCTCGTGGACGGCCTGGGTACCAGCAGACTGCAACTCCCGTGCAGTCTCGACCGCCCGTGGCGCATCCCGCTCGATGAGAGTCGGCAGAGCGGCAGCCGTCAGGACGAGCCCTTGGATCGTCTTGGCCAGAGAGTCGTGCAGCGTGCGCGCGAGCGTCGTCCGCTCGCCCACGGCGGCGTTACTCGCCACCGCATCGTGGACCACGCGTTGCGCGGCTGCCTCGCTCTCCACCGTCCGACGGATCGTCAGCCCCAGATACCACAGCGAGACGTAGACGAAGGGGAGCACGATCACCGATATGAAGAGCTGCTCCTGGGGCAGGGCCTTCGACGTCAGGGACAAGAGGTACAGCCCCACGAGGCTCACCGTCACCAGCACCCCCGCCCAGAGGTCGACCCACAACCCGAGGAGCAGAGCACTGGGTAGAAGGACCAACACGTAAGGACTGTCGACGCCGCTCAACGCCGCGGGTGCCGTGACGATGAACAGGTCGAGCAGGGCCAGACTCGGGTGCCGCTGGACGACGTGCAGCAACTCGCGACGAGTGAGACCGGCGTAGGACGTTACGCCGGCCACGCAGATGCCGACGGCGATAGCCGGCCCAAGCGGTCGGCCCACGGATGCCAGCAGGATCATCAGCAGGCCCGCGAGCCGGACCACGAGTGCGGCCTTGGTGATCGTGGTCAGGACGTGCGAGTAGCCCATTCCATCAGCCACCGAGCACCGATCCCAGCTGGTCGGCACCGAAGGCGATGAACATTCCGGTCCCGAGGAGGATGATGCACCCGGGCACCATGACGACGGTCACGATGAAGGTCGCCTGCGGCTCGGCCTTGGCCGCCGCCTGTCGCAACCGTTGCGCATCGGCCCGACGGATGTCACCCGCAATCTGGTTCAGAGTGTCCACCAGTGGTGCACCCAGCTCCTCCGATTGGAGATAGGCCGTGATGAACTCCTCCATCGGCTCGGATCCGGTCCTGGCCCGGAGGTCGAGAAAGGCGGAGCGCAACGATGCCCCGTTGTTCATCTGGTGCAGCGTGTGCCGGATCTCCGCAGCCAGAGGGCCGCCGAAACGATCAGATACCGTGGCCAGGGCGGACCGGAAGCCGAGCCCGGCGCTGACCGTGACCGCGAGGACGTCGAGGAAATCAGGCAGGTCGCGGTCAATCTGCTCTGTCCTCTTCCTCGCCTTGGCGGAAAGGTTCGCCAAGGGGAGGATCACGACAGCCACTGCGGCGAGCAGCAGGAAGATCCAGCGACCCTGCAGGACGAAAATCAGGACGGCTGGGCTGAGGATGATCAGCCAGCGCATAGCCCCGGCCGTGAGCGTGTCCACGCTCATGCCGTCCGGGCGGCCGGCGAGGTCGATCTGGCGCTGCAGCATGCCGACGATGCGGTCGGGCAGGGCCCTGCGCAGGCGGACGCCCAGCCGGTCTGCTGTTCGACCCAGCAGGCTCTGGCCTTCGGCGCGTTCGCGCTCGATCCCTGTGAGCAGCTCCAGGTCCGAGGCCTGGAGCTGGTCGGCAGGGTCGCTTCGCAGCAGGTGGTAACCACGGAAGAAGATGACCACCGCGAGGACGGCGACGATCCCCGGGATGGCCCCGATGAGCACGCTCATACGTCCACCTTGGACATGCGTCTCATCAGGACGAAGCCCCCGATGAACAGAGTGGCAGACACGGCCAGTCCCACCTGGCCCACGATGTCAGTGGTCATCTTCTCCACCGTCCCCGGCTTGAGGCCGTTGAGCAGGAGCAGCATGAGCCCACCCAGGAGAAGGACCATGTGGGAGGTTGCCGTGACCTGCGCAAGGGTCGTCTGGACCTCGCGGCGGGTTTCCTTGCGCTGGTCCAGCGTGCCGGCGATGTCCTGCAGCGCGCTGACCAAGGATCCACCGCTGCGGGAGGACACGACGAGGGTGGAGACGAGCACGTTCGTCTCGCGCGTGCCGATCCGCGACTGCAGCTCGTCGAGCGCCGAGGACAGCGGCGCACCGAACTTGGTCCGAGTCGCGACGCGGGTGAGCTCACTGCGGGCGGGCTCACTGATCTCGTCCGCGGTGATCGCCAGAGCCGTGGGGAGGGACAGGCCGGCGTAGCTCGCATTGGCGAGGATGCGGGCCACCTCCGGCAGCTGCCGCACGAAGGCCTCCCGGCGGCGACTCTGCTCACGGTTCAGATACCACCGCACGGCGGCATACCCCCCCAGGACCCCGAGCAGGGCAAGGACCGGCGCGAACAGGTGCCAGATGACGTACGTCGCGACGACGGCGACGGTTACGCCACCGATGAAGAGCACCACGGGTCGCTGATTGACCCCGGCGATGTCGAGCTCACGCTCCAGCCATCGGCCGACTCGTGTGCCGCGGAACCGCCGGTCCAGCTGCTCGATCGAGGACTCGCGTTCCTCGGTGAAGGCATCCCTGCCGGCCGCGGACACGGCCGTGCGCCGCTCGGCAGTCCCGAGCAGGAACTCGCGACCTGCCAGGAGCACGAGCAGGACGGTGGCGATGCTGCCGAGGAGGATCAGTGCCGTCATGTCGACGACATCCCTCCCGTTGCCTGAGGGCCCTCGAACAGCCTGGTGTCGACATGACCGAAGCGCAGCCGCTCCAGCAGGCCGTCAGGGACCTCGTGGGTGACGAATCGACCCTCCACCCCGTGCTCATCGACGTACAGCGGGTCGTAGCTCATCACCGGGACGAGGTCGTAGTCCTGCTCCCGGCTGCTGCGCACCCAGGAGACCTCGGTGACCTTGCGGCTACGGTCGCGTTGCCGCCCGAGCTGCACCACCACATCGATCGCCGAGTTGACCTGGTCCCGCAGCGCCCGGAAGGGTACCTCCACATCGCTCATCGAGGCCAGTGTCTGGAGACGGTAGAGCGCATCATCCGGTGAGTTGGCGTGCACCGTGGTCAGCGAGCCGTCGTGGCCGGTGTTCATCGCCTGCAACATGTCCAGAGCCTCCCCACCGCGGCACTCGCCGACGATGATCCGGTCCGGTCGCATCCGAAGGGAGTTGCGCACCAGATCGCGGATAGTGACCTGGCCCCTACCCTCGACATTGGGCGGACGCGTCTCCAGACGCACCGTGTGCGGCTGGTCGAGGCTGAGTTCAGCAGCGTCCTCGATGGTGACGATGCGCTCGTCCCGGCCGATGAAGCTGGAGACGGCGTTGAGCAGAGTCGTCTTGCCCGATCCGGTCCCACCGGACACCACGACGTTGAGGCGCGCCTCCACGCAGGCCTCGAGCAACTGGGCAGTGCGCTCGTCCAGGCTGCCGTACTCGCTGATCAGGGTCTGCAGCGAGATCGACCGAGGGAAGAGCCGGATCGTCACGGTGGGTCCACCCAGCGAGAGTGGCGGAAGGATGACGTTGACCCGCGCGCCACGCGGCAGACGACTGTCCGCCGGGAGTCGGGCGTCGACCATCGGGCTGGATTCGTCCACTCGACGGTTCACCGTCGAGACGATCCGGTCGATGGTCTGGAGCAATTGCTCCTCACTGCTGAAGGGGGCCGGCCATCGCTCGACCTGACCCGCACGCTCCACGTAGATCGTGTCGTGCCCGTTGATCATGATCTCGCTGATGCTCGGGTCGGCGAGAATGGGCTCCAGGACGCCGAGGCCAACGGCCTCGTCCACGACGCGCCGGATGAGCTGGTTCCGCTCGCTGGCCGAGACGACGACGCCCTCGCGTGAGATCAGGTGCGCGATGACGCGCTCCAAGCGGGCGCGCCGCTGATTGGCATCGAGCTTGCTCAGCTCGTGCAGATCGACTTCCTCCAGCAGGAGCCGACGGAAGAGCGCAACCTGGGACTCGTCCTCGGTGGTCCCCGAGATGCTGTCACCTTGGGCGAAGGACTCAAAGGTGCGTGCCATCAACCCACCGCCGGCATCTCGGAGGTCCGGCTGACCTCGCCGATCTTCAGACCCGCGATGGAGGGCACTTCGACTGTCACGGTGACCCGCCGCCCATCACCGGGTCGACTCGTACTCACCGAATCGACGTCCAGGATGCCGGGAAGGGCCCGGTCCGCGGCGGCGCCCGGGTCCTGACCCAGACTCGCGGCGCGGGCCGCGTCCCGAGCCGCCTGACCCGTCGCGGCCATGGCCCACCCGGCGACCCCGACCTGAAGGGCGATGAGCGCCGACAGGATGAGAATCGGTACCAGTGACGCCGTCTCCAGCGCTGCCGCTCCCCGCTCACTCCTGCGCTGCCTGCTCACGCCGGCTCCTCGACGACGGAGCGCGTCGTCGTCAGGCTGTCCGGGACGCCGGGGACGGCGCTGAAGGACATCGGCACCCGCATGGTCACGGAGATCTCGTCAGGGTCGTGGGCCGTCACGGACAACTTCTCGAAGGGGGTCGGGACCGCATCGTGGGCCACGTGCGTGGCCCTGCCGGCATCCTGCGAGATCGAGTACTCCCGGGCCGCCTCGGCCGTGGCCTGACCCGAGTAGATGAAGGTCAACCCGATGACCGCGATCTGCCAGCAGAGGACAGCCAGCAGGAGGACGAGGGGGATCATCGCCGCGTTCTCGAGGGCGACGGCCCCGCGCTCGGTAGCCGGTACCTCCACCGACTCCTGCGGGGCGCCCGCACCGTGCTGGTCCGTGCTCTCGCCGGAAGACGAGGAGTTCGATGATGACGCCTTGTCCATGGTCTTCTTGCGTCGGAGGAGTCCTCGACGCGCATTGGAGGGTTCAGGCTTACCTCCCCCACGCCCGGAGTCGACCCCCTGCTTGCCGTGGCGCCCCCTGTGTCCACCCAGTCCGAGGTCGACCCGGATCTCCCGCATGAGTTTCCACCACGCTTGCTCGGTGACCGACCGCGGGTCGCGGTCGTTCATCGCCGGCTCCAGCGCCCGTGGGGCGTCGGGGACGTGGGTGTCCAGGACCCGGGCCACGGTCAGCTGTCCGACTGAGGAGGCAGGGAAGATGCTCCCCTTCGTCGCCCGGTTGACGACCACGGAGCACTCGGCCTCTTCTGCCACGCCGAGCTTCTCCCACGCCTGCATCCGACGCCGCATCGCTCGCACCGAGAGCACATCCGGAGTGGAGACGACCAACCGGTGCTCGGCCAGCTCCAATACAGCGGCCTGGGTGGGCGTGATGTGGCCACCACCGTCGACGACCACGAGGTCGAACTCGCGACGCAGCAGGTCGAGGATCGCCCGCATCGCCTCCGGCGTCACATCCTCGGCCTCGCGCACGTCCACCGGAGCGAGCAGGAGGTGCAGACCGCTCTCGTGGTGCACCAGGGCATCGCCCACGGTCCGGGCCGACATGTCGTCCGCCACCCGCGCGACGGTCGCAATGGACACCGACTGCCGGACGTCGAGGATCCCGCTGACATCCCCCTTCTCGACGTCGGCATCGATGAGGCAGACCCGACTGTCTGGGTTCTCCGCCAGCGCGTTGAGCGCCAGGTGGGTGGCGAGGGTCGTCGTGCCCACGCCCCCCTTCGCGCCGACGACCGCCAGGAGGGCACCCCGACGACCGGTCGAGACCGCCGCTCCCTCGAGGACCGAGCGCATGGCATCGGACCAACCACTCGCATTGTCGATCTGCTGGGCGACGTCCTCGTAGGCGAAGGGGTATCCGACCACACCGCGAGCACCCGACTCCAGGGCCCGGACCAATTTGGCCTGGGTGCGTGGCTCGGCGATCTCCAGCACGGACGTGCCCGGGTGGTGCGCTGTGATGTCACGGATCGTCCGCAGCCCCATCTCCTCGTGCGCGAAGACGATCTCCGGCTGGGTCCGGCCGACGAGTTCGACGAGCTCGTCCCCCCCGCCGGTGCTCTCGCGCACGTCGATATCGCCGAGCTCGGTGAGGATCCCCTTGAGGTCCGCGACGAGGTTGGCGTCCTGGCTGGCCACGATGACTCGTGTCATTCGGCTTGCTCCTTCACGGCCTTCCCGCCGAGATCACCGGCGTCGAAGTCATTGATCTCGCCGTCACGGGTCACGCCCGTGTCGGTCGGCAGGGCCACGAGTCGAACCTGTTCGGCGAAGGAGTCCGCGTAGGTGACGCTCAGAGCCTCGTCGGGCGGCAACGCGAGGGTCACAGGGATAACCTCCTCCTCACTCAGACCGCCCTCGCCCTTCTGTGTGACGGTCTGCTTGCCGGCGATGGTCACCACCCGCACGTTACGCTGCAGGACCCGCACCGACTTTGGCAGACCGGGGGTCTCGGCGAAGGTGGCGTAGATGTCGACCCGGTCGCCCGGCTTGACCCGACCTGCCACTCCGGTGACGGCGTCGACGTTGATGGCGATCTCGCGCTCGTTGGGGTCCAGGCTGGAGCTCGGAACGAGCATGTCCGAACTGATCGTGGTCCCCGCATTGACCCGGAAGCCGATGCGCCGGCCCTCCAAGTCACTCAGCTTCAGCTGCGCGGAGTCTGATGCCCAGCGTGCCGGGACCTCGACCGGCTCGAGGTTCTCCCGGGTCAGTGCGGTGTAGGGATCTATGCCCTCCACCGCCCGGAAGACGGTGACCCGGGAGCCCACCTTGCTGTTGACCGATGCGACGTATCCGGTGACCACGAAGAAGGTGGCCACGGCGACGGCGGCAGCCACGAGCATGAGGACAAGGCCGCGACGTTGTCTGGGATTCACTGTGCGGGGACGCTCTCTCGATCGATGACAACTCGGCAGAAAGGACACACGGAGGCGCTGCTGCGCTCCTGGCAGACGGGACACTCCCGGCCCGGGTCCGCCTGCGTCACACCCAACTGGGCGAACTCCGTGGCGGCGTGACCATAGACGGTCTTCGGGTCACCGACTGTGGCTGCCGGCAGGACCTGGCGCTGGACGAGGCCACCGAGGCGGGCGAGCTCGTCCGGCGCACCCGCCGCCACGACCACGTCTCCGGCCCCGTGGGGGTGTCGCGAGGAAAGCTCCGTGGCATTCACGACGGAGCCGCCGTGGTAGGCCACGAATCCTTGCCCTCCGGGGAGGATCGAGCGCAGGTGCTGTCCGAATGACGGACGCGGGCGGTTGAGCTTGGTCACGGACGCCACCAGAGCGCCTGAGACGGTGGTGGCGAGGATCTGCCGGATCCGGTCGTAGCCAACGCCCGGCTCGCACGGCGACTCCAGCGCCCGGTGCGCGGCGGCCACCAGAGCCACCTGGCTGGCGTCCTCGACGTGCACCGTGACGGCCACCGAAGGGTGTTGTCCGCTCGCGACCGTGGCCAGCAGCCGGGCCCGACGGCCCATCTCTGGCCTACTGAGGACCACCACGTGGGTGACCTCTTGGGCCGCCGACAACCAGCGGGCGAGGCACGTGGGGTCACCGGAGGGCACCGCCACCACCCCGGGGCGGCGGACGTCCACGGGACCCGGTTGACCCTTGGCCCGTGACGGATCAACGATCATGACTGCCAGGCAGCTCATGGAGAATCCCCTGCGTACTCGGAACGAGGTGCCATTCCTCCCTCATGACACGATTCGGCATCATAAGGGAAATTGGACCCCCACGACCAACCGAGGGAGTGCACCTGGTGCGCACGAAGCGGAAGAACCCACCTTCCCGACCGCGGGGACGCACCAACCAGGACCGGGCCCACAAGGCGGCGGTCCTCGTCAGCACCTTCCTCGGCATCGCAGGGGTGCTGGCGGTCGGCGTGGGAGGCTACGCATGGAGCCTGGACCGTCCTGCTCCGGTGCGGATCTCGGGCACGGAGGGGCACCGTGTTGCCGCCACCCCCCTCTTCGACTCCGGGGTGACGCTCTTCGGCTCCGAAGCCATCGTTCCCGACGGCGGGGCCCTGGACTGGGGTTGCGTCCTGACTCAAGATGGCGCGCGAACCCGCCTCACCCACCGGGCGGACATCGAGCAGGCGGGGTCGCGGGTGCATGACGACGAGTCCCTGCTGCCGGCACTGGACGCCGGTGTCACCGGGGACGATGCCGTCATCAGCTGCACGAGCCTGCCCGAGGAGGGCGAGGTGTGGGCCCTGCCCACCGACACCGGGCCGCCGCAGATCCCGCTGTCCCTGGTCATCGCCGGCATCGGCGGCATCGGACTCAGCGTGCTCGTCCACCCCCGAACCCGCGGCCTCGTGCGCTTCTCCTAAGCGCTCTGCACACATCGCGATCACCGGCGCAGCAAAGAGTCGACGACCGGGTCACCACTGCGCCGCTCGTCCGGCACCGCAGCCACGACCCCGACGGCGAGGCACCCCAGCCACAGGAGCAGGTCGCCACCCGCCGCGACGAGGCCGTCCAGACCGAGTCCGGCCGCCAGCATCGTCTCACCGACCCACGAGGTCGGGGCGAGCAGATACCCGAGTAAGCCGGCGAGCCACGCGGCGGAGCGGGGCAGACCATGGGCATCACGTCGGCAGGCGAGGTGGGTCGTGACGCAGACGAAGGCGGCGACGAGTGCTGTGCGCAGGACCAGTCCGAGCGTCCTGGAGTCCGCGGCGGCGCCCGTCAGCGAGCCCACCAGGCTGGCCACCCCGCCACCGACGGCGAGCACCACCGCGAGCATGAGGAGGCCCCCGACCCGCGGGCGACGTCGCCGCGGCCCCGCCCCGCTGAGGTCCACTTGCACGTCGTACCAACTCATGCGCCGGCCTCCGAGCGGACGCCCGGAGTCCCGGTCGGTGCCGCTCGCAATGCGCCGGCCCATCCTTGCGCTATAGCGTGAGACCGCTGGATGACACACACCCTTTCTTGGAGTTGATCATGTCGCCGACCGCATCGGTGAACTCTCTGTTGCGCTGGGCCATGGCCGCAGGAGCCCTCGCTGTCGTGGCAGTGCTGGCGCTCTACCTGGCCCTGCGAGACGATGACGGCAAGAGCGGACTGCTCGGTGAGGCAACTCCGGGGACCGAAATGGTGATCCATCCGGACGTCGGGGACGCAACCATCTGGGCCAGCTCCTCCGACCTGAGCTCCGACCCACGAGCTGGCTCGACACCGGACCCCAGCGCCTGCAAGATCAGCTCCGGCACGGGCGAGATTTCGGCACCAGAGGAGACCGAGACGGGCACGCTGGACAAGACCACGCTCTATCCCATCGGTCAACTGACCGACTACGAGCCGCCGGTCACCCTCGCCTGCGACGGCCCCTACGAGTTCGTGTACGTGGGCAACTTCTGACCCATTCCGCCTCATGGGTAGACCGGGTCCTCCAGCTGCTGCTGGATGAGGTCGGCCTCCGCCGCGTGACCGGCGGCATTGGGGTGAAATGAGCCCGGATCCGTCACTGACAGGCCGGGCCCACCGAAGTTCAGGTCGTTGATCCACGGATCGTCGCTGCCGATCCCATGCCCCTTGAAGGCCTCCGTGGGATCGACGAACTCCACACCTGCCTCCTTGGCCGCCTCCCGGATGACCGAGTTCAGCTCCGTGGCCTTGCCGTTCATCCACTCCTGGTCCTCCTTGAAGAGGAGGTTCTTGTAGTTGTCACTGGGGTTCTCCTCGAACAGCTGGGGGTAACCGACGATGACGATGCGGGCATTGGGGGCCTTCTTGCGGATGTCGCGGTACTGCTCCACCAGCTTCTTCTTCAGGGCGGGCAGGTCCTTCTGGAGCCGTTTGTCGTGCTTCTCCTGGCAGGAGTCGGCGAAAGGGACTCCCCGCTCGCCGTTGACGATGCAGTCCTTGACGACATCGGCGAATCCGATGTCGTTGCCCCCGATGGACATGGTCACCAAGGAGGTGTCCTCGTCCAGTGCGTCGGTCTGTGCCGGTTCGTGGTCATTGGAGCCATTCGGTTCCTCGACATCCGGCTGTTCGGCTCCGGAGCAGGCCACCGACTCCGACCCGCCCGCGAAGTCGTTGTCCCGGGCGATGATCCTCGAGTAGGCGTTGTCGGACCGGTGGCACCGGTTGCGCTCGTCGTCCCCCCAGTTGTCCCAGTCCCAGTCATCGCCGTGGTCGTAGTCGGTGTCCGAGTCGTAGTCGCCAGCACCCTCCCCAGAGGAGTAGCTGTCCCCGAGGGCGACGTACCGTCCAGCGGTCGCCCGCTCCAGCGGGGTGCGGGTGTCCCCCCCGAAGCCCGACGCACACTCCCCCTGCCCTGCGGTGACGATCGTGCAGACAGCGGCCTCCACCCGCTGGGACACCTGGGAGTCCGAGACCGCGACGAAGACTCCGGTGACAACCATCGCGGCCAGCACGATCAGACCCACGTACTCCAGCGCCGAGGCACCTCTCTCGAGAGAGCTCCGCCCTCCTGCGGTGGCGCCCGAACGGGCATTCATGGCAGGTCCTTGCGCTCGAGGGCGGCCACCGCGTCGGCCACGACCTGGGGGTTCGGGTCCTCGCGTACTGCGTAGGAGACGAAGGCGACCAGCCCCTCCCCCTTCGCCACAAGGACCATGTCCGTCGTGATCCGCGCACCGCGCGTGGCCGTCTGCCGCCAGGCCACGGCGTGATCGGGCAGGCCATCGACCTGCAGTGGCTCCACCCGGAAGCGAGCGCTCTGCCCGCTTCCGTCCCCCTTCGTCGTGTAGTGGTCACACCCCTGCAGGGCCCCCTGCAGATCCCCCACGACCCGCTGCGGGACCCGTGCCGAGTCGTGTAGGCGCACGTACTGCGCGAGGAAGGGCCCGAGACCCCCTTGACTGAATCGCACCCTGTCCCCCGAGGTCGGGGGGGTCGGCTCGATGTCGACACCGCAGACCTGTTGGCGGAAACCTCCGGTCGGCCGCTCGCTGCTGCGCCAGCGGCCGGGCAGGTCCTCAGCACGGACCATCCAGGCACGCAGGTCGGCTTCCTCCACCGTTCCGGAGGAGGAACTGCTGGAGGTGGCGGAGCCGCCGGCGGTCCCGGCCGAGCCACCTTCGGACCCACAGGCACTCACGACGCACACCAGACCGGCAAGCGAGCCCACGAGCACTGCCCGTGCTCGCCCTCGTAGAGCGGTCCGTAGCAACCCATCGGCCATCGCCCGAACTCCTGATCCCGGCCGCGAACCTGCCTCGCGGCCAACGACCTTCGACGCTAGGTCGCTACATGGGCCAGGGACAGGGTCCACGGCCCCACCTCCGGGCCCACCCTCAGGAGTGGGTCGTGGGCCCAGGGGCCCTCAGGAGACCACCCACCCCATCGCGGGAAGGGCGAGCACCACCAGCACCCCCGCCACCATGTGGGGACCAAAGGCCAGGTGCGAAGTGCGACCGGCACCACGCACCAAGAGGACCAGAGCCATCACACCGGCGCTGAGGAAGCCCACGAGTGTCCCCAGGACCACATGGCTCCACGAGAGGTACCCCAGAAGGAGGCCGAGGGAGGGTGAGAGCTTGACGTCACCGAGCCCCATCCGGCCTCCGCCGCCGATGAGGATGAGTAGGAAGTAGAAGCCGCCCAGTGCCGCTGCGCCCAGCAGCGCTCGCACCCAGTCGGTCTCGAGGTCGCCCTCGATGAGTCCCACGACGAAAAGGCCCGCCAGACCCCCGAGGAACAGGGGGTATGTGAGTCGGTCCGGCAGGCGGCGGACATCGATGTCGATCGCGGCGAGCACGAGCAGTACCGCACTCGCCGCCACGAGCACCACGGCCAGCGCGGGGCGTTCACGCCAAGCCAGGGCGACCAGGGCACCGACGAGTACGGCCACCGGCACGAGCCAGCTGAGGTTGAGGCGGCGTATCTCTTCCTCGTCCTGGTACCGGTGAACACCCGACTCCAGCACGCGCCGGGCCACGATAGCAGGAACACCCGTCCCGATGGCACCGAGCAGTGCGGTCAGTAGCAGCGGCATGTCCAGCGCTCCTACCCAGCCGCCACGAGCAGGATGGCGACCACGGCACACACCGCCGAGAGCAGGGTCAGCACCGCCGCACGCCTCCGCCAGCCGAACGCGGCGCCGGCGAGGAGGAGGCCCGGGACGGCCGCGAGCGCGACGTGCTGGCCCCGCTGCGCCTCCTCGATCGCCTCGCTCGTGCCCTCGATGTGGAAGCCCATCGTCAGGGCGATCAGGCACAGCACGAGGTTGACCACCACGAGGAGCGCCGCGGCAGGGCGGGCCAGCCGGGCGCCGCGGGCGGAGGAGGTGTCATCGGGTCCCATCAGGACGACACCCAACCAGATCCGCCGGGATCTCGCGGCCCCACACGCCTGCTCCGGAGGGAGGAGTCGCAGACCCAGAGCGGCTGGCTACAGTGACCACATGTCCCATGCCGCCCCCGCCGCCGGTTCGCAGCGGCGCCTGCCTGCGGTCGAGGAGCGCAGCGCGGGGGGCGTCGTCGTGGACGTGCACGAGGGCCGCGCCCGGATCGCGGTCATCGCCCGGCTCAACCGGGCGGGCCGGCTCGAGTGGTGCCTGCCCAAGGGCCACATCGAGGGTCGGGAGACCCTTGTCGAGACCGCCCAGCGGGAGGTCGCCGAGGAGACGGGCATCGAGTCCCGGGTGCTCCTCGAGCTCGGCACCATCGACTACTGGTTCGCCACCCCCGACCGGCGGATCCACAAGTTCGTGCACCACTACCTGCTCGAGGCGACCGGCGGGCATCTGACCATCGAGAACGATCCGGACCACGAGGCGGTCGACGTGGCGTGGTTGCCCCTGCATGAGGCCCACCGCCACCTGACCTTCCCGAACGAGCGCCGGATCGCGAGGGAGGCGTGGCAGCGGCTCGCCGGCGACGACTGAGGCCCACCGTGCTCGCGATCCTCACGATCGCGCTGCTCACGCTGCTGCCCGTCGCCGCCGCCACCGCCGTGCCCACCGGCCCGGTTTCCCCTGCGTCCCCCTCTGCACGGGCTGCGAAGGGGCAGACCTCCACCAAGATCACCGTCGCCTCGATCACCCCGATGGTCGGCACCGGCGACGAGGCCGTCGTCAAGGGAGAGCTGACCAACACCGGGGACGAGGACCTGGCCTCGACGACGGTCTCGGCCATCCCGAGGGAGCCGGAGAGCTCCGCCGGGGCGGTACGCGAGTGGTCCGAGGACGAGGACCCGATCTCCGGCACGCTCCTCGCCGAGGCCACCCTCGAGGACGTGCCCGCGGGTGAGTCGGTGCCCTTCACCCTGACCGTCGACGGTGCCGACCTGGCTCCCGGCGTGACCGTCGGCGCCTCCTGGATCAGCATCCAGACCCATGACACCGCCGTGCACACCTTCATCGGCATCCACCGGGCCAAGGAGTACGAACCACTGGAGGTCGTCTGGGGCGTCCCGCTCCTGCTGCCCGCCGACACCCGTCTCTTCGGCGAGGCCGGCTCCTCGCGCGCCGACGCGTGGGAGGAGACCGTCGGCGAGGACTCCCGGATCGCTCAGCTCACCGCGGAGCCGCCCGCGAAGAATGAGGCCTGGCTGCTCGACCCGACCCTCGTCCGGGAGCCGCCCGAGCCGCCCGACGACCTGCCGACCGACGAGGCCGAGGCGGCCACCGCCGAGCAGCAGGTACGCAGCGAGCGCGCCGAGGCCATCCGGGACACGCTCGTCGGCAAGCAGACGATCGTGCTGCCCCGGGGTGACGCCGACACCGCCGCCGGGACGACGAGCAAGAGCGCCCGTCGGGTGGTCGAGCCGCAGGTCGACAACGGTGCCCGCCTCGCCAAGCGGCTGGACGCCGTCGGCGACGTCGCCTGGCCGGCGGACGAGAACGCCACCGAGGACCGCAGCCGCGGCTACAACCGCCTCTACCCCGGCAAGGCACGTCCCACGGTGCTGACCTCGGACACCAGCTTCCAGCCCTCCGGCTTCACCCCGACGGGCGGGACGAGGACCACCAGCGACACGCCCGTGCTCGTGCGCGACTCCGACCTCTCCCAGCTCGTCGGCGACCTCGATGCGCAGACCAACCCCTCCCTCGCACGGCAGCGCCTCATCGCCGGGACCGCCGCGCTGCTCGGGGAGCGGCCCGGCACGCCACGGACGGTCCTCATCGTCCCGGACCGCGACACCACTCCCGACCCGACGGCCTACGCGCGGCTGCGCACCCAGGCCGAAGAGATCCCCTGGCTGCGCAGCGGGGACGTCACGCGCATGCTGGACTCCGCCCGGACCGACGGCCAGGAGTCCTGGACCCCCCGCACGAGCTCGCAGCTGGCCGAGGCCGACGTCAGGGGTCCGAAGCAGGCGCTCGACGCCGCCCGGTCACGCCGGCTGGTGCGCAACCTGGAGTCCCTCGTCACCTTCGCCTCCGTACGCACCGACGGCGAGGCGTGGCTGCCCTGGATCCGACCACAGCTGATGCAGGTCACCTCCGCACGCTGGCGGGGTGCGGACGACCTCCGTGAGCTGCACAACCACCTCACGGACGAGGTCACCCTCACCGAGGACGAGCTCGAGGTCTCCTCCGGGGACGTGAACTTCTTCGCCGACACCGGCCGGCTGCAGATCACCGTCATCAACAAGACCGACGTCGAGCTGACCAACCTGCAGGTGGACCTGCAGCCCGCGAACCCCTCGCTGCGCTTCGACTCGCCGCCGAAGACGCTCACGATCGGCCCGAACGGTCGGCAGACGATCACCGTGCGCGCCTCCGCCCTCGCGGCGGCCAGGGTGCCCGTCGACGTCAACGTCTACGCGCCGGACGGCACCGACCTCACCGCGCCGGCCACCCTGCACGTGCTGGTCCGCCCGACGGGGAACGTCGTCTACTGGATCATCGGTGGCGCCGCCGCCCTGCTGCTCGTGGTGGGCACCTGGCGTACCGTGCGGGGCGGTCGCCGGACGAAGGGGGCCCCGCGCACCGAACCAGAGCCCACCGAGGAGAACGGATGAGCGACTCGACCAGCATCGCCAAGTCATCGGCGGTGATGGCCGGAGGGACCCTCGCCTCACGCGTGCTCGGGCTGCTGCGACAGCTGCTCACCGCAGCCGTCGTCGGAGGCACCGGCCTCGTCGCCGATGCGTGGACCGTCGGCAACGCCCTGCCGAACATCTTCCACCTGCTGCTCGCCGGCGGCGTCCTCAACGCCGTGATCGTCCCGCAGATCACCGGGGCGAT
Source organism: Janibacter corallicola NBRC 107790 (assembly GCF_001570965.1). Taxonomy (GTDB): domain Bacteria; phylum Actinomycetota; class Actinomycetes; order Actinomycetales; family Dermatophilaceae; genus Janibacter; species Janibacter corallicola. The sequence goes on from NZ_BCSR01000001.1 coordinate 73,172, forward strand.
GCGCCGCGACGACGGCGAGGTCTTCGTCAACCGGCTGCTGACGATCGCGATCACCGCCATGGCGGTGGCGACGGTGGCGCTGACCCTCGCGGCCCCCTTCCTCGTCTGGCTCTCGATCGACAGCTCGTGGGGACCCGGCCCGCGGGGGCTGGCCATCGCCTTCGCCTTCATCTGCCTCCCGCAGATGTTCTTCTACGGGCTGTACACGCTGCTCGGCCAGGTGCTGACCGCCAACAGCCGCTTCGCGATGTTCATGTGGGCCCCCGCGGTGGCCAACGTCGTCGCGATCGCGGGGCTCGGGTGGCTGCTGCTGCAGGGGAACTCGACGGTCACGGACGTCGACGCGTGGACTCCGGCCATGGTCGCGATCCTCGCCGGCTCGGCCACCCTCTCCATCGCCTGCCAGGCGATCGTGCTCATCCCGTCGCTGCGGGCCATCGGCTTCCGTTTCCGTCCCGTGTGGGGCATCCGCGGCTCCGGTCTGGGGTCGGCCTCGCGCGTGGCCATGTGGGCCTTCGGTGCGGTCGCGATCGGCCAGCTCGGGTACTTCGTCACCTCGCGGGTGCTCACCGGCGCGACCGACCAGGCGACCGCGGACGGTGTCGCGGCGGCGGGCATGTTCGCCTACACCTACGCCTTCCTGCTCTTCATGCTGCCGCACAGCATCGTCACGGTCTCCTTCGTCACGGCGATCTTCACCCGGATCTCCCACTCCGTGCACGACGAGGACACCGCCGCGGTCACCGCCGACCTGCGCCGCGGGATGCGCCTGCCCGCCGTGATCCTCATCCCGGGCACCGCCGCGATGATCGTCGCCGCCCCCTACCTGCTGCAGGTGGTCCTGCCCGGCAACCCCCTCGAGGTGACGAATGCCGCCGTCGGCGTCTTCGTCGCGATGACGGTCGGCCTGGTGCCCTACGGATGGTTCTTCCTCGTCCAGCGGGCCTACTACGCCTATGAGGACGGGCGGACCCCCTTCGGGCTGCAGCTGGTGGTCACCGGGGTGGCGGTGCTCTTCACGCTCTTCGCCTCGACGGTCGCCGCCACCCACTCCGCCACCTGGGTCGGGGTCGGCCAGTCCGTCTCGAACCTGCTCGGTGCCGCCATCGGCTTCTTCCTGCTCCGCCGCCGGATCGGCGGTCTCGGGCTGGCCTCGGTCGTCGGTCAGAACGCCCGGCTCGTGCTCGGTGCCGTCGTGGGCGTCGTCCTCGCCTGGCTCGCCCTGCAGGGTCTGGAGCCGTTCCTGCCGGCCACGTGGGCCTTCGCGGTGGTCCGCTGCGCCGTGATCGGGGCCGTCGTCCTCCTGGTCACCCTGGGCATCGGTGCCGCGCTGCGGGTCCAGGAGGTCACCGAGCTGCTCCAACCGATCACCCGGCGGCTCTCCCGTGGGTGACGCGCTTCCCGGCCCGGCTACCGGAGCAGGGGGCCGTCGGCACGTAGCATGTCGCCGCAGACCCACATCGACGAGAGGGGCCACGTGCACGGGGTGAACCCGGGGACGGAGCTCGGCCGATACACGCTCGAGGCACGGATCGAGGAGATCCGCGGCGGCGAGCGCTGGACCGCCCGTGACTCCACGCTCGAGAGGGACGTCTCCCTGCTCGTCATGCCCATCGACGCCGAGGAGACGGACGCCGCACTCGACGCCGCGCGGCGGGCGGCCAATGTGGAGGCGCCCCAGCTGGTGCGCATCCTCGACGTCGGCAGCGACGGCAGTGACTACTCCTTCATCGCCGAGGACGGGGTGAGCGGCTCGCGCACGCTCGGCGAGGTCATCGGCACCGACGCCCTCCCCGCCGAGGAGGTCCGCCGGATCACCGGCGAGATCGCCACCGGCGTCGAGGGGGCCCGCGCCCGCGGACTGCACCACCTCGGCCTGAGCCCCGAGCACGTGCTCATCACCCCGGACGGCCGGATCAAGGTCCGGGGTCTCGCGACCACGGCGGCCCTCGCCGGGATCGAGACCGAGGGCGAGGAGGCGGACCGTGAGGACGCCCGGGCCATCGTCGCCCTCGCCTACGCCGGCCTGACCGCCACCTGGCCTCTCGAGGGCACCACCTCGCTGCCGGCCACCCCGCGCGAAGGGGGCGAGGTCCCTCCTCCGTCCCGGGGTGTCGTCGGTGTCCCCGGCGACCTGGACACGATCTGCCGGGAGACCCTCGTCGAGGACCAGGGTCCCGAGTCCCCGGGCGACTACGCCGCCCAGATCGCCCCCTGGTCCCGGATCCCGCTGACCGGTGCCGTCCGCACCACCGGGGGGGCCGGCGAGTCCACCTCGAAGCGGGCCGACGGCGCCCGAGGGACGGGTGCCGACAAGGACGCCGGTCGGGGCGCGACCGGCGCCGCTGCCGGGGCCGGTGCTGCCGCCGGTGCGGGCGCGACGCGGGGTGGCGACGCAGCCACCGGTTCCGCCGCCGGGAGCACCTCCGAGGAGCCCGAGACCAGCGAGATCCCGATCCACCGTGGCGATTCCGCGAGCGAGAAGTCGCGGGACGAGGACAGCCACGAGGCCCGCCGCCGGACCGCTGCCGCTGCCGCCGCCGCGGCCGGCGCCGTGGGAACCGCCGGCACCGTCGTCGGGGACCGGCTCGGCAAGGCGGCCAAGACCGCCCAGGAACGCTCACGGCAACGGATCATCGACGCCCGGCTGCGCCGCGAGGCCATCCGGGCCGACCAACGCACCCGCAGCTCCCTCGGGGCCGCCCCGGTCTCGGCGGAGCTGGAGGCCCCCGCCCCGCTGCTGCCCACGGACGCCGGCGCCTCGCCGAGCCGCAGCCAGTCCAACCTCGTCATGCTCCTCATGGTCTGCATCGTGCTCGTCGCTTGTGTGGGCGGGGCCTTCGGGGTGACCAAGATCGGTGACGGCAGCCAGCTCGGCAAGATCCTCGCCGGTGGCGATCCCGTCGCTGCCAGCACGCCGAGCTCCTCCTCGTCCGGGGACGGCGACTCCGACAAGAAGGACTCGTCCGAGGACGGCCACGAGCCCTTCGCCATCCTCGGCGCGGTCGGCTACGACCCGGACGGCGACACCGTGGAGCACAACGCCGAGGCGCCGTTGGTCTACGACGGCGACCCCGACACCATGTGGCAGACGGAGGGCTACGAGTCCTCCAGCTTCGTCCTGAAGTCCGGTGCCGGCGTGACCGTCGACCTCGGCCAGACCCAGGACGTCAGCTCGGTCACCCTGGACCTGCCGGAGTCGCTGGACGGCAATGTCTACGTCGCCGACGGCCCCACCCACGAGCAGGGCGAGCTCGGCAGCTTCAGCAACGAGAGCGGCGAGGTGACCATCGACAGCGACGACGCGATCCAAGGCCGCTACGTCACCGTGTGGTTCACCAGCCTCGCCCCCGACGACGAGGGTCGCTACCGTGCATCCCTCTCCGAGATCACGGTGCGGTGAGGACGTGACGCAGCAGCCGCCCCTCGAGGAGGCCGAGGACCACGTCCTGGTCCGTCGGCACGTGGCAGGTGACCCCGATGCCTTCAACGAGCTCTTCCTGCGTCACCGGGACCGGCTCTGGTCCGTGGGCGTGGGCGTGAGCGGCGACCACGAGGTGGCCGCCGAGGGCGTCCGGGAGGGACTCGTCACGGCCTTCCGCCGCAGCGAGGCCTGGACCGGAGAGACCGCCGTGGGCACCTGGCTGCTGCGGCTCGTGGTCCAGGCCTGCGCCCGGGTGGCGCGAGGCACGGAGGAGGCCGAGCCGGTCGGCCGGCCCGCGGGCCGCGGCGGACGCATTCTCGAGCCCACGCTGCTGCTGCACGAGGAGCTGCGCCGACTGCCGGAGGAGCAGCGCCTGCCGCTCGTGCTCACCGACATGCACGAGCTGCCCACCGACGAGGCGGCCCACGTCCTGCACGTGCCCGCGGGGACGATCGAGTCCCGCTGCGCCCTCGGTCGTCAGACCCTGGCACGTGCCCTGCGCGATGCCGGGGCCGACGACGCGGGAACCTCCGGGCCGGCTCCTGCGTCTGACACTGGAGGCGACCACCAGCCGAAGGGAGGCCGAGGATGAGCAAGGACGAGGACCCCACCGGTATCTCGCGCCTGCTCGCCGGCCTGCGCGAGACCGGACCGATGCCCGAGGACCTGGTCCAGCGCATCCGGACCAGCCTCGACGAGGAGCAGGTGGCGCGCGAGGACTCCGAGGGCGAGGACGGCTTCTGGGAGGCCGGCGACGAGAGCCTGCTCGAGGACGAGCCGGACCGCCGGGGTATGGGCCGGGTGGTCCTGCTCGGTGCGGCAGGTCTCGTCGGGGTTGCCGCCGTGGGCAGCCTCCTGATCGGCGTGCTCGGTGGTGGCGAGGACGCCGGGAAGGGCGCGGGCAGCTCACCGCAGCCCTCGGTGACCACGACCGCCTCGACGAGCAACACCAAGAACGTCCCCGCCTTCGTCATCACGCGCAGCGGGACCGACTACACCCAGAGCGACTTCGGCGATCAGGCCGCACCGCTGCTGAAGGGACCGAGTGGCCTGAACGGCACGCCCGGCGAGGAGCTCGTGGGCACCATGGACACCGCCGCGGGCGCCAGGGACTGCCTCAGCCGCCTCGGCAGCCCCGAGCTCGTCCCGGTCGCCCTCGACATCGCCACCTTCGACGGCAGGCGGGGCGTGGCCATCGTCGCCGAGCTCCCTCCGGACGGTGAGGCGAAGGCCTTCGCTGTGACGACCGGCTGCGAGCCCATCTGGTCCGGTCCGAGCGAGGTCTCCACCGGCTGAGCCGCGACGTCGGCCCCGGGAACAGCCGGGCCTAGGATTGCGTTGGAACTCCCAGCAAGCCGGGCTCCTGCCCTCCACCGACCCGAGGAAGCGTTTCGTGGCCGACGCCAGCACCAGCACAGACATCCACAACGTCATCATCATCGGCTCCGGCCCCGCGGGCTACACCGCGGCGGTCTACGCGGCCCGAGCCAACCTCGCCCCGCTGCTCATCGAGGGGTCCGTCACCTCCGGTGGCGCGCTGATGAACACCACCGACGTGGAGAACTTCCCCGGTTTCCCCGAGGGCATCATGGGTCCGGACCTCATGCTGAACATGCGGGCCCAGGCGGAGCGCTTCGGCGCCGAGATCATCACGGACGACGTCGTCGACGTCCAGCTCGAGGGCGAGGTCAAGGGCGTCACGGACGGCGAAGGGCGTACCCACCGCGGTCATTCCGTGATCCTCGCGATGGGCTCGGCCTACCGGGAGCTCGGGCTGGAGGGCGAAAAGCGCCTCTCCGGCCACGGCGTGAGCTGGTGCGCCACGTGTGACGGCTTCTTCTTCCGGGAGCAGGACATCGTCGTCGTCGGGGGCGGGGACTCCGCCGTCGAGGAGGCCACCTTCCTGACGAAGTTCGCCCGGTCCGTGACGATCGTGCACCGCCGGGACGAGCTGCGGGCCAGCAAGATCATGGCCGAGCGCGCCCATGCGAACCCGAAGATCTCCTTCGCCTGGAACTCCGAGGTCGTCGACATCCACGGGGACGAGAAGGTGACCGGACTGACCCTGCGGGACACCGTCACCGGGGAGATCCGCGAGATCGCGGCGACCGGCCTGTTCGTGGCCATCGGTCACGACCCGCGCAACGAGCTCATCAAGGGCGTCGTCGACCTCGACGCAGAGGGATACGTGCTCGTCGAGGGCCGCTCCACCCGGACGAACGTGCCGGGCGTCTTCGCCAGCGGAGACCTCGTGGACCACACCTACCGCCAGGCCATCACGGCGGCTGGCTCCGGCTGCTCCGCCGCACTGGACGCCGAGCGCTGGCTCGCCGCCCGCGACGAGGCCGGGGCTCCCGCGCCGGAGCAGGCGCAGACCCCCCAGGAGGACCCGGTCGTCGACACCGTCGGCGCCCGCTGAGCATCGAACACCCCACCGAAAGGACCACTGACATGGCTACCACCCCCACCTCCGACGCCACCTTCGAGCAGGACGTGCTCGCTAGCGACACCCCCGTGCTCGTGGACTTCTGGGCCACCTGGTGCGGCCCGTGCCGCCAGGTCGCCCCGATCCTCGAGGAGCTCTCGGGCCAGTACGAGGGCAAACTGAAGATCGTCAAGCTCGACACCGACGCGAACCCGCAGATCACCGCCAAGTACGGCATCACCTCGATCCCGACCATGCACGTCTTCCAGGGCGGCGAGGTCGTCAAGACGATCGTGGGCGCCAAGCCGAAGCCGCAGCTGGTCAAGGACCTGGAGCAGTTCGTCAGCTGAATCCCGTTGGGGCAGAAGTAAATTCGCCCTGACAAGACGTCGAGAGGCGCCGCGCCCGAGACCATGAGGTCCGGGCCGCGGCGCCTTTCGCATGCGCTCGCCCTGCCCCGCGCGGTGGCAGTCAGTCCTCGGCGTGGTCCACGCCGAGCTGCCCGAGCACCCGGTGAAGGTCCTCGCGGGAGGCGAACTCGATCGTCATCTTGCCCTTGCGCTTGCCCAGGTCGATCTTGACGCGGGTGTCGAGCCGGTCACTGATGCGACCCGCGAGCTCGTCCAGCTGGGGGTCACGCTCCCGGGCACTGCGGGGTGACGTGCCCTTCTGGGCCTCCGGCTCCATGCCGAGGGTGACGATCTCCTCGACGCTGCGCACCGAGAGCCCCTCGGCCACGATGCGCTGGGCGAGGCGCTCCATCTGGGCTGCGTCCTCGAGCCCCAGGAGGGCCCGGGCATGGCCGGCGCTCAGGACGCCGGCAGCCACGCGGCGGGCCACCATCGGGGGGAGGCGAAGCAGCCGGAGCATGTTCGAGATCTGCGGCCTGCTGCGTCCGATGCGCCCGGAGAGCTCGGCCTGGCTGCACCCGAAGTCGTCCAGCAGCTGCTGGTAGGCCGCGGCCTCCTCCAGGGGGTTCAGGTCGGTGCGGTGCAGGTTCTCCAGCAGCGCATCCCGCAGGAGGTCGTCCTCGTCGGTGTCCTTGATGATCGCCGGGACGGTGTCACGGCCCGCCTCGCGGCTGGCCCGCCAGCGCCGCTCACCCATGATGAGCTCGTACTCGACCCCGTCACTCGGCGCGACCCGCCGCACGACGACCGGCTGGAGCACGCCGATCTCGGAGATCGAATGGGCGAGCTCGGCCATCGCGTCCTCGTCGAAGACCCCTCGCGGCTGCTTGGGGTTCGGTCGGATGGCATCGAGGGGCACCTCGGCGAAGCTCGCTCCGGGAACCGGTGCGAGCTCCTCACCCGCTGCCTCCTCGCCCACTGCTTCCGCTGCGGGCGCTGGAGCCTGCTCGGCGGCCGTCGGCCACGACTCCTCGACGCCACCTGGAGCGTCGCCCCCTTCGTCGGTCGTGTCGCTCGCCGCGGGAGGGGACGTCCGTTCGCTGCCCTCGTCGGAGACCCCGGCGCCCCCGACGGTGGGAGGTGTCGCGGACGCGGCATCGCCCGCCACCTTGCCCGCCGCGGTGTTCGGGACCGGCTCCGACTCCTCCCGTTCCCGGAACCACACGTCGACGGGCCGCTCGGCGCGCATTCCGGCGGAGGCACCCGAGTCGGGGATGAGGGCACCGAGTCCGCGGCCCAGGCCGCGTCGCTTCTCACTCATGAGTCTTCCTCCAGCGGGACTGCGCGGCGGGCGATCTCGGCCGCCGCGTCCTGGTAACACCGGGCACCGGTGCTCTGCGGGTCATAGGTGATGACGGTCTGGCCGAAGCTGGGTGCCTCGGAGACTCGCACCGATCGGGGGACCGTGGTCTGCAGGACCTGCTCCGGGAAGTGCGTGCGCACCTCGTCGGCCACCTGCGCGGACAGTCTCGTGCGCCCGTCGTACATCGTCAGCAGGATCGTGGACACGTGCAGCCGGGGGTTCAGGTGGGTGCGGATGAGGTCGATGTTGCTCAGCAGCTGACTCAGTCCCTCGAGTGCGTAGTACTCGCACTGGATCGGGATGAGCACCTCCTGCGCCGCCACGAAGGCGTTGACCGTCAGCAGACCGAGGCTCGGGGGGCAGTCGATGATGACGTAGTCGATGCGCTCCTCCCCGGCCTCGTTGCGCGCCACCTGCCACGCCTCGAGTGCCCGCGCCATGCGGCTCTCCCGGGCCACGAGGGAGACCAGCTCGATCTCCGCGCCGGCCAGGTCGATCGTCGCCGGCACGCACCACAGGTGTGCCACGTCCGGGCAGGGCTGGACGACGTCGGCGATGGGTGTGCCGTCGACGAGCACGTCGTAGATGCTCGGCATCTCCGCGCGGTGGTCGACGTTGAGGGCGGTGCTCGCATTGCCCTGTGGATCGGTGTCGATGAGCAGCACGCGCAGTCCCTGGTCCGCCAGCGCCGCGGCGAGGTTCACCGCCGTCGTGGTCTTGCCGACGCCCCCCTTCTGGTTCGAGACCGTGAGGACTCGGGTCTCCCGGGGTCGGGGCGGCGCCGGGCGGTCTGCGGCTGAGGAATCACGTCCCGTGGATCGGACCGTCACCGCAGGTCCTGCCGTCCTCGGCGCTGCCTCCGCGGCGCTTCCGCCGCGATCCGGGGTACTCGTGGCTGCCTGCTCTGCTGGGGGAGCGCCCGCTCCTCGCGCCTGCTCGGACTGCATCGCGCTCGATCCTCCGTCGTCTTCATCGTCAGGCTGGTCCGCCGTTGTGGATTCCTGGCCGGTGGCCGATTCGTGCTCCACGTCTGCGTCGGGAACGGTCGCGGGGACACCGAACCAACCGATGGGTGCGCTGTGACCCGGTCCGTCCACCGCGGGCCAGCCGATGCCGCTGACGACATCTCGTGTGGGGGTGCTCACCGGTCGTGTGCCTCCTCGTGTGCGAGCCAATCCATCCAACCCCACCGGGGGCCGACTCGCCAAACCGGGATGGGGTGATTTCACGTGCAACGCGGCGCAGTGCCCATCGGGCATTCCGGCCTTCGCTGGCGGGCAATTTTTGTCCACAGGTCTCGGTGGACAACGCCTGTGAGTACGTGGGGCCAGTCGCCTGTGCGGGGTCACCGTAGTGCGATGTGCCGCGGTTCGCTCTCGTGTCGGGCCGCGGACTGGGGTGCCAGGGGCCTGTGGACGAGTCATGGGTTTCACGTGAAACCGACGCAGTCTCCGTTTCACGTGAAACCCCGCAACCCACGCTGGTCGTCGACGGCCGACGACTCGCCAGCGCGTCCACAGCCAACCTGGTTCGGGTCACGTGACCCGACAGTCGAGCGTCCGGGTCGGCTCCGATACCACGCCGACCCCGTGCTCGGTGACGCGAGCCCGGACCATGCCCAGCCTCCGCAGGACCTTCTCCGCCTTGGCCAGCTCCTCGGGCGCCGACCGACCCTTGATGGCGACGAGGGTCCCCTCAGGATCAAGGAGGGGGAAGCACCACCGCGCCAGCTTGTCGATCCGGGCGACCGCTCGGGCCGTGACCCACGGCGCCGACAGGTTGCCGTGGACTTCCTCGGCGCGACCACGATGCACACTGGCGTTGGCCAGTCCGAGATCGGCGATGGCCTCGGTCAGCCACTCGGTACGCCGGAGCATCGGTTCGACGAGGTGCAGCTCGAGGTCCGGTCGGGCGATGGCCAGGGCCAAGCCGGGGAGCCCGGCGCCGGCCCCGACGTCGATGACCCGCGACCCGGTCGGGAAGGAGTCCTCGATGACGGCGCAGTTGAGGATGTGTCGCTCCCAGAGGATGTCCACCTCCCGGGGCCCGATGAGGCCGTGACTGACACCCGTGTCCGCAAGGATCGCGGCGAACGTTTCCGCACGCGGAAGGCGCTCACCGAAGAGTCGGTGAGCGCCTTCCGGTGCCATGGGCGGCTCAGCCGTCATGGGCCAGCTGTTTCACGTGAAACGCCATCGCTCGATCAGTCCTGGCTCTGTTCCGAGGCCGAGGACGCCGCACGGTCCGTGTCGGCGCCGGACTCATCGGCCGGGTGCACGACGACGTACCGGTTCGGCTCCTGACCGGAGGAGTCCGAAACCAGACCTGCGGCGAGGACCTCGTCGTGGACGACCTTGCGCTCGAAGGCGGTCATCGCCTCCAGCTCCTCGGCCGCACCGGACTCCCGCACCCGGGCGATGGCATCCGCCGCGATCTCGACGAGGGCCGTCCGACGTGCAGCACGGTGCCCCGCGACGTCGAGCATCAGCCGGCTCCGGTCGCCGGTGGCGGACTGCACGGCGAGCCGCGTCAGCTCCTGCAGGGCCTCGAGCACCTTCGCGTCCTGCCCGACCAGGCGGCGCGGCACGCGCCCTTCGTCCGAATCCACGATGGCCACTGCGGCCCGGTCGCCGTCGATGTCCAGGTCGATGTCCCCGTCCAGGTCAGCGATGTCCAGCAGCGTCTCCAGGAAGTCGGCGGCCACCTCCCCTTCGCGCTCCAGAGCCGCCCTCCGGCCGGACCGCTTCTCGGCGGTCTTGGTGGCGTTCTCCACGGGCTCCTCCGAGCCCGTGCCGGCCGTCATGCTTTCACTCATGGCTTCTCCTCATGCGGGTCGTCGACCCATTCGTTCCACACAGGTTCTGGACGTCTCCGGCGGGCCCTGGGCCCTCCCCGGCTACTTGGACTTCTTCTTCGCGCGCTTCTTGGAGACCGGCTGCTTGCGCTGACCGGAGATGACGCCCCGCTCACGCAGCTCGTCCTGCATCTCCTCGTCGTGCTCGAGCTCCCGCTCCTGCTCGAAGGTGTCGACGGGACGGCCCGCCTTGCGCCGACGCTCGTGCATGGCCTTCTCCGCCGCGGACCCGGGCGCCGGCATGCGGCGGATGACGTAGAACTGCTGCAGCATCGTCCACAGGTTCGTCGTGAACCAGTAGATGAGCACACCGATCGGGAAGAAGACACCGGAGACGGCAAACATGATCGGGAACAGGAAGAGCATCATCTTCTGCTGCTGGGCGAAGGGCCCCTCCAGCGCGGACGCCGGCATGTTCTTGCGCATCAGCTGGTGCTGCGTCGTGAAGGTCGTCAGCGACATCAGCACGATGAGCACGGCGGTGACGATCTTGACCGTGACGGTCTCCGAGCCCATGAACTGGTCGGAGAGCTGCGCCCCCAGGATCGAGGAGGACTCGGCGTGCCGGGCGACCGCCTGGGTGATCGGACCGATGGCGTCGGCCTTGCCGGAACCGATCTCGTCCAAGGAGTTCAGCACCCGGAAGAGGCCGAAGAAGAAGGGTGACTGCGCGAGGATCGGCAGGCACGAGGAGAACGGATTGGTGCCGCTCTCCTTGTAGAGCGCCATCGTCTCCTCGGTCATCTTCTGCTTGGAGTCCGGGTCGGTCTTGCCCTTGTACTTCGCCTGGATCTTCTGCATCTCGGGCTGGATGAGCTGCATCTTGCGCGATGCATGGATCTGCTTGACGAAGAGGGGGATCAGCGCGGCGCGCATGATGACGACCAGGCCCACGATGGCCAGGGCCCAGGTCCATCCGTTGTTGGCCGGGAGGCCGATCATGGTCAGCCCCTCGTGCCACAGATACATGATCCAGGCGACGAGCCACTCGAAGGGATAGATGATGTCGCTGAAGCTCACTCGGTGAACGTCCTTCGGTCGGTGACGCCCGTGGCGCCGTGGTCGTGCGCGGGCACCTCGGCCAGTTGTGGCTTCGCCAGCTCGGGCGAGCCCCTCTCGGCCCAGGTCGTCGGCACGTGGTCGATGCCCCCGGCGCACCAGGGGTGGCACCGCAGCAGGCGGTGCACGGTCAGGTAGCCGCCCCGGACGAGGCCGAAGCGCTGCAGCGCCGTCACCCCGTAGGCGGAACAGCTGGGGTAGTACCGGCAGCTCTGCGGCAGGAGCGGCGAGATGAGCACCTGGTAGGCCCGGACGAGCCAGATCAAGGGCATCGCCAGAATCTTCACGCGCCCTCCTTCACGAGCACCTGCCGCAGACAACGGCGCAGGGCAGCGCCCAGTTCCGCTGAGGTGGCCGTGGCCGAGGCCGGATTGGCCCGGATGACGACGTCGGTCCCCGCAGGCAAGCCATCGACGAGCGCTGACATCTGGGCCCGCAGCCGGCGCTTGACCCGGGTCCGGGTCACCGCATTGCCCACGGCCTTGGACACGACGAGACCGACGCGTGGCGGATGCTGCGCCCACGCGTCGGTCCGGGACGGGTCCGCCGACCGGGTGTGGACCACGAGGAGCCTGCTGCCGTGGCGGGCCGTGCCGCGGCCACGGATGGTCGCCGCGAAGTCCGCGCGCTCCGTCATCCGGTGCCGCGCGGGCAACACCGCGAACCGCTCAGGCGGAGAGCTTCGCGCGGCCCTTGGCGCGGCGGTTGGCCAGGATGGAACGGCCGGCGCGGGTGCGCATGCGCAGGCGGAAGCCGTGGTTCTTGGCCCGACGGCGGTTGTTCGGCTGGTAGGTGCGCTTGCTCATTGCAGACTCCGTTGGTCGGTGGGTCCCACGGACCCTGGGCATGACGACGGCCGGAATCGGCCGCAATCGGAAGCCCACAGCGAGCCTCCGGACGTGCCGGACCGACATGGGCATGCGAAAGCGGCCGAGTGACCTCATCACAAGGTACGCGAGGGCGCACTCCGGGAGCAAACCACCCTCCCGCGAGAGCGGGCCGACGGGAACCGACCGACCCTGCCACCGACGCGGCGTCCGGACGTGCACGACACGCCGGACGCCGACGGAATTGTGTACCCGCCAGTTGCCACGTCTTCGGTTCTGTTGTTAGCGTCGCACCTCATCACGTTGACACCGGTGGATACCCACAGTCTGTGGACAACTTTGTGGATCCCGGGCGACGTCATTGGACCCACGGCCGGCGAGCCGCGACGAGCGAAGGAGTGCGTACGTGGCGGAGGCCGAGGTGGACTTCGATGAGGTGTGGCGCACCACTCTCGAAACCCTCGACGCCGACGGCGTTCCCGTCACCCGCAGGGCCTTCCTCAGCCTGGCCCGCCTCGTGGGTCTGCTCGATGACACCGCGGTGATCGCCGTCCCCGACGACTTCTCGAAGAACTTCGTCGAGCAGCGGTTGCGCATGCCGGTCACCCAGGCCCTCTCCGACCAGCTCGGCCGGGAGATCCGCCTCGCCGTGACCGTCGACACCGATCTGGCAGAGGAGGACTCGGCCCCGGCGACCCGCGGGGTGGACACTGACCCGGCCCCGGAGCCGGCACCCGAGCCGCGCGGTCTCTCCTCCACGCTGCCGGTCGAGGAGCGCGACGACGGCCTCGTCGACGAGGACCCGGAGCCGCCGACCCCCACTCCCGCGGCGCGCCGCCGGCCGGAGCCGGAGCAGGTCGAGCTGACCCGGCTGAACCCGAAGTACACCTTCGACACCTTCGTCATCGGCTCGAGCAACCGCTTCGCCAATGCCGCCGCCGTCGCGGTCGCCGAGGCGCCCGCGAAGGCCTACAACCCGCTCTTCATCTACGGCGAGTCCGGGCTGGGCAAGACCCACCTGCTGCACGCGATCGGTCACTACAGCCGCAGCCTCTATCCGCACGTGAAGGTGCGGTACGTGAACTCCGAGGAGTTCACCAACGACTTCATCAACAGCATCCGCGACGACAAGGCGGCCAACTTCCAGCGCCGGTACCGCGACGTCGACGTGCTGCTCATCGACGACATCCAGTTCCTCCAGGGCAAGATGCAGACCCAGGAGGAGTTCTTCCACACCTTCAACACGCTGCACAACGCGAACAAGCAGGTGGTCATCACCTCCGACGTCCCGCCGAAGCTGCTCTCCGGCTTCGAGGAGCGGATGCGTTCGCGCTTCGAGTGGGGCCTGCTCACCGACGTCCAGCCACCGGACCTGGAGACCCGGATCGCGATCCTGCGCAAGAAGGCGATCCAGGAGAAGCTCTCCGTGCCGGCCGACGTGCTGGAGTTCATCGCCAGCCGGATCAGCACCAACATCCGTGAGCTCGAGGGCGCCCTCATCCGTGTCACCGCCTTCTCCAGCCTGAACCGGCAACCGGTCGACATGGGCCTGGCCCAGATCGTGCTCAAGGACCTCATGCCCAACGAGCAGTCCAGCGAGATCAGCAGCGCCTCGATCATGGCGCAGACGGCTGACTACTTCGGCCTGACCATCGAGGACCTGCAGGGGGCCTCGCGCACCCGGCTGCTCGTGACGGCACGGCAGATCGCGATGTACCTGTGTCGCGAGCTGACCGACCTCTCGCTGCCGAAGATCGGCCAGCAGTTCGGTGGCCGGGACCACACGACGGTCATGCACGCCGAACGCAAGATTCGTGAGCTCATGGGCGAACGACGCGCCATCTACAACCAGGTCACCGAGCTGACCAACCGCATCAAGCAGCAGGCCGGCTGACCGGCCGCGCCTCGCTGCCCGAATATCCGAGTGTCTTGCACTGAGGCAAGACATCCGGAGAATTCGGCATCCCCAGTTGTCCACAGGGTTCTCCCCACCTGTGCGCAAGACGCGACGCTCCCGTGACCTCCCGGCCGGCTCCCCCGGACGCCTCGCCGTCCCCATCCTCCACAGCTTGTGGACAAAGTTGTGGGTATCCCCGGATCGCGACATTCCGGGGGACACGCCCGGGCTCGTCCACAGCTCAGCGCGCGAAGGGGGCGTGTCATCCACCGTTCCTCCCCACATCACCGCCCGTTTCCTCCGGTCACCCTCGGTTTCGCGTGAGTCAACCACAGGAGCCTGCGGAGAATCGTGTGCACGACCTGTGCACGGAGGCGACGCCCTGGTGAGGACGACCCGAACCACACAGCCGGCCGCGACGATGTGCACGGACGTCCACGGGTTCTCCCCAGGTCCCGACGCCCGGGACACGCGGCTCGCACGGGGTTGTCCACACTGTCCCCAGTCCCTGTGACTGCTACGGGACCTAGAACCACATGAATCCTCCCCCACGCATGGCTGGCCCACGAGCTGTGGACCAAGACCCCACGGACCACCTCGAGCACCCGAGGACGGCCACCAAGTTCCCCCCAAGCGCTCCGACCGCGTAATGTCGGTGATCCACGCGTCTCGACGCGTGCATCGATGTCATTCAGCGCACCCGAGGCGCAGCGAAGGTAGGTCTGTCGTGAAGTTCCGCGTCGAGCGCGATGTGCTGGCCGAGGCCGTCACCTGGGTGGCCCGTGGCCTCCCGAACCGTCCCCCGGTCCCCGTCCTCGCGGGCGTCCTCCTCGAGGCAGGGGATGACGGGACGATCACCCTCTCGACCTTCGACTACGAGGTCTCGGCCCGGATCACCGTCGCGGCGGAGGTCGCCGAGGCGGGCACGGTCCTCGTCCTCGGCCGCCTGCTCGCGGACATCTCACGCAACCTGCCCGCCAAGCCGGTCGACGTGGCCGTGGAGGGCTCGAAAGTCCAGGTCACCTGCGGCAGCTCCCGCTTCGCGCTGCTGCAGATGCCGGCCGACGAGTACCCCACCCTGCCCAGCTCCCCCGAGCCGAGCGGCTCGGTGGACGGCACCCTCTTCACCCAGGCCGTGCAGCAGGTGCAGATCGCTGCCGACCGGGGCGACACCCTCCCGATCCTCACCGGCGTGCGGGTCGAGGTCGAGGGCGAGAAGGTCACGCTCCTCGCGACCGACCGCTACCGGCTGGCCATGCGGGAGCTGACCTGGAGCCCCAACGCCGCCGACGCGAGCCACGTGGCGCTGATCCCCGCACGCACGCTCGCGGAGACGGCCAAGTCCCTCGGCGCGGCCGGCTCCATCGACATCTCCCTCGGGCAGGCCGCCGGCGGCTCGGGCCTGGTCGGCTTCGAGGCGGGTCAGCGCCACTCCACGAGCCGGGTCCTGGACGGGGAGTACCCGAAGGTCGCCAAGATCTTCCCCACGAACAGCGAGACCGACGCGGTCGTCGACACCGAGATGCTCATCGAGGCGGTCAAGCGTGTCGCCCTCGTCACCGAGCGCAACACCCCGGTGCGGCTGCGCTTCACGCCCGACCAGCTGACGATCGAGGCCGGGACCGGCGACGACGCCCAGGCCTCGGAGGCCGTCGAGGCAGCCGTCGACGGCCCGGAGATCGAGGTCGCCTTCAACCCCGGTTACCTGCTCGACGGGCTCGGGGTCCTCGGAACCACCTTCACCCGGCTCTCCTTCACCGCACCGCTCAAGCCCGCGATGATCACCGGGCAGGAGGAGCGGGACGGCGAGCTGGACACCACCTATCGCTACGTCCTGCAGCCGGTCCGGTTGGCCGGCTGAGACCCCCTTCGTCACCGGAAGAAGGAAGTACCCATGCAGCTCGGACTCATCGGTCTCGGGAAGATGGGCGGCAACATGCGCGAGCGCATCCGCCGCGCCGGCCACGAGGTCATCGGCTACGACACCAACCCCGAGGTCGCGGACGTCGAGAGCGTCCAGGGGCTCGTCGACGCCCTCGAGGCCCCGCGCGTCGTGTGGGTCATGGTGCCGGCCGGTGAGGTCACCCAGTCGGTCATCGACGACCTCGGGGAGCGCCTCTCCCCCGGCGACCTGGTCATCGACGGCGGCAACTCCCGCTTCTCCGACGACCAGCCGCACGCCGAGGAGCTCGGCTCGCGCGGCATCGGCTTCGTCGACTGCGGCGTCTCCGGCGGCATCTGGGGCCTGGAGAACGGCTACGGCCTCATGTGCGGGGGATCGAGCGAGGACGTCGCGAAGGCGATGCCGATCTTCGACGCGCTGCGACCCGAGGGCCCGCGGGAGGAGGGTTTCGTCCACGCCGGCGAGGTCGGCGCCGGGCACTACGCGAAGATGGTCCACAACGGTATCGAGTACGGGCTGATGCAGGCCTATGCCGAGGGCTACGAGCTGCTCGAGAAGAAGGACATCGTCACCGACGTGCCCGGCGCCTTCAAGGCCTGGAGCCGCGGGACCGTCGTGCGCTCCTGGCTGCTGGACCTCCTCGTGGCGGCCCTCGAGGAGAACCCGACGCTCGAGGACGTCAGCGACTACACCGCCGACTCCGGCGAGGGCCGGTGGACGGTGCAGGAGGCGGTCGAGCACGCGGTCCCGATGCCGGTCATCTCCGCGGCCCTCTTCGCCCGCTTCGCCTCCCGGCAGCAGGCCAGCTCCGCCATGCAGGCGGTCGCAGCGCTGCGCGGCCAGTTCGGCGGACACCAGGTCATGACCGTCGCGGAGGGCGAGGAGCTGCGGGACGAGGCGGCGAAGGGGACCACCTGACGTGCCGGCCATGATCCTCGTGGCGGCCATCCTCGGTCTGGTCGTCGTCATCGGACTCGCCTACGGCATCGTCCGCAGCCTTCGCGCCCAGTCCCTGGCGAACCTGCTCGTGCAGACCCCTCCGGTGACCGGACGGGTCATCGGCTCCGGGATCGTGGAGTCCCCCTTCTACATCAGCAGCGGTGGCATGGACACCCCGGGAGCCGACCCCACCCCGGTCGACAGGCGTCATTTCCGGAAGCGGGTCGAGACCATCGAGTACACCGCCCGCGACGGTCGGACGCGCCGGGCCCAGCCGGCCCTGGTGGAGTCCTCGCTGCCGGACCGCACCGGGATGGAGGTGCGGGTGCACGTCCACCCGGAGGAGCCGGACGTGTTCATCGCCCCCGTGGGCGACCGGCCGGCGATGTTCCCCATCCACCTGCGGATCTGGGGGCCGGTCCTCTTCTGCGTCGTCCTCGTCAGCATCTTCGCCTGCGTCTTCGGCCTCCTCGTCGGGTTCGACGGCCCGCAGCCGCCTCGACCCTGAGGGCCGCCGTGCACGTTCGGCACCTGAGCATCGGTGACTTCCGCAGTTACCAGACGGCCGATCTGCCGCTGGAGCCGGGGGCGACCACCCTCATCGGCCTCAACGGCCAGGGCAAGACCAACCTCGTCGAGGCGATCGGCTACGTCGCCTCCCTCTCCAGCCACCGGGTCGCGACCGACCAGCCGCTGGTGCGCTTCGGCACCGACCGGGCGATCGTGCGCGCGGCCGTCGTCCGCGACGAGCGCGAGACGCTCGTCGAGCTGGAGATCACGCCCGGCCAGGCCAACCGGGCGAAGCTGAACCGCTCCCCTCTCCCCCGCACCCGCGACGTGCTGGGCACGCTGCGCACCGTGCTCTTCGCACCCGAGGACCTGGCCCTCGTCAAGGGGGACCCCGGGGGGCGTCGGCGCTTCCTCGACGACCTGCTCGTCCAGCGCCAGCCGCGGTGGGCCGGGGTCCGGTCGGACTACGAGAAGATCCTGCGTCAGCGGGGGGCACTGCTGAAGTCTGCCTCCGCGCTCCTGGGGTCCGGGAGGGGACGGCGACGCCGGTCCCCTTCGCTCCCGGACGGGGTGGACCCGGCGGAGGCGACCGCGGACGCGGTGCGCACCCTCGACGTCTGGGACGAGCACCTGGCCACCGTCGGCAGCCAGCTGCTCTACGCGCGGCTGCGGCTGCTGCGGGACCTGACGCCGCTGCTGCAGGAGGCCTACCGTGAGGTGAGCGCCAACCAGTCGGAGGCGACGGCGGTCTACCGCTCCTCGCTGCACGAGGAGGCGGCGGAGGCCATCGCCGCGGGTGAGGTGCCGGAGGTCGAGGCGCTGCAGACGATGGTCCGCGAGTCCCTCGCCCGGGTCCGCGACCAGGAGATCGAGCGGGGGGTGAACCTCGTGGGACCGCACCGCGACGACCTCGTCCTCGGTCTCGGTCCGATGCCGGCGAAGGGATATGCCAGCCACGGCGAGTCGTGGTCCTTCGCGCTCGGTCTGCGGCTGGCCGCCTACCAGCTGCTGCGCAGGGACCTGGGCGATGACCCGGTGCTCGTGCTCGACGACGTCTTCGCCGAGCTGGACTCCGGCCGCCGCGAGCGCCTGGCGACCCTCATCGCGGACTGCGAGCAGGTCCTGATCACCGCGGCCGTCCCCGACGACGTCCCCGAGTCCCTCGCCGGCGCACGCTTCGTCGTCACCCTCGGTGAGGTGGCGCCGGCGTGAGTGCGAAGGGGGACGCCCAGGGCCGCGACGAGACGTCCGGCGACACTCCCGAGGAGGCCGGCGAGGTCGGCGGGCCGGTGTCCGGCGCGTCGGGGGGCCTCGAGGCAGGGGTGGTCGAGGCCGCCCGTTCCGCGCTCGCCCGGGCCCGCGCCCAGGCCGCGGAGAAGGGGCTGCGTCCGGGGATGCGCCCCCGCTCCCGGCGTCGGATCCACCGCGAGCCCCGGACGAAGGGGGGCGGCCGGGACCCGCAGACCATCGGCGACCAGGTCCAGCGCCTCGTCGGGGACCGCGGGTGGCAGGTCGACGTCGCCGCCGGCTCCGTCATGGGCCGGTGGGATGAGATCGTCGGCCGGGAGGTCGCCGAGCACTGCCAGCCGGTCAGCTTCGAGGACGGCATCCTCTCGGTCCGCGCCGACTCCACCGCGTGGGCCACGCAGATCCGGTTGCTCACGAGCACCCTGCTCGGTGCGATCGAGACCGCGGTCGGCCCGGAGGTCGTCAGCGAGCTGCGCGTCCACGGCCCGAGCGCCCCTTCCTGGTCGCGGGGGCCGCGGCGCACGAGCGACGGGCGGGGGCCGCGCGACACGTACGGTTAGGCCATGGGGATCCTCGAGACCGACACGATCGTGCTGGACCAGGTCAGCACCTTCATGTCCAACGACTTCGGCATCCACGACCTCACGGGCCGGCCGGTCGGGCGCATCGTCACCGAGGGCGGTGGGATGCAGCGCTTCTTCATGGGCAGCCGTCAGCTGGCCGTCGTCGACGCCGACGAACGACTGCTCATCCGGGTGGTCGACCCGCCGGACTTCGGTCTCGACACCTTCGAGGTCCAGGACTGGCAGGGCACCCTCGTCGCCAAGGTGGTCAAGGAGTTCACCTTCTTCAAGAAGTCGCTGCGCATCGAGCTGACCACCGGCCCCCAGCTGCGGCTCACGGGATCGATCTTCGACGGCGAGTTCGAGGTGGTGGGTCCCGGCGGGCGCGCGGCGACGTGCAGCCGGTCCTGGCCCGGGCTCGCGGACATGCTCACGGGGCGGGACAGCTACGTCCTGGGCTTCGTGCCGCAGGTACCCACCCCGGAGAAGCTCGGCACGATCGGCGCGGTCATCGCCCTGGAGCTGATCCGGACCAAGGAGCGGCGCAACAACGGGTAGCCGTTCCGCGGGCGGGAACGCCACGGCTGTGGGCCCTGCCACGTGGGAGACAGTGGAGCCATCAACGGGTGTGACGCCCGTGGACGGCAAGGGAGTCAGTCAGGATGGCCATCATCACCGTGGCGAGCAACGGGGAGAGGATCCACGTCGAGGACGGGGAGACGATCCTCTCCGGCCTGTACAAGGCCGGCTTCGCGTACACGGTGGGCTGTCGTCGCGGCGGCTGCGGCGTCTGCAAGATCGATGTTACCGAGGGATCGATCACCCACAACCGTCCGGTCGCGGACAGCGTCATCACCCCGGAGGAGCTCTCCGACGGCACGTGTCTCAGCTGTCGTGCCGTGCCCGATCAGGACGTCACGATCCGGATGCGGGACAGCTCGCTTCGACTCATCAACCCGTTGCTGCGCCAGATCAACGACAAGGCGCGTGAGCGCGCCGAGGCCGGCAGCACTGCACCGAAGGAGTTGTAGACATGGGCATCATGCGACTGGGGTACGCGCACGTGCGTGTCACCGACATGACCGAGGCGAAGAACCACTACGCCTCGACGATGGGTCTGTACGAGACCCTCACCGACACCTCTCCGGAGGGCAACGAGCGGGTCTTCTACAAGGGATGGGACGAGTGGGACCACCACTCCGTCGTCCTCGAGGAGGGCGGCGTCGGCGTCGTGAAGTACGGCTGGAAGGTCGAGCACGAGGCGGATATCGAGGACGTCGAGAACAAGGCGAAGGCCTTCGGTCTGACCGTCGAGCGGATGTCGAAGGGGGAGAACCCCGAGATCGGCGACGGGATCCGCTTCATCACCCCCAGCGAGCACGTCTTCGAGGTGTACCACCACGCGACCTCCATCGGCACCGAGGTGGGCACGCACAACCCCGAGGCCTTCCCCCGCCACCTCGTCGGGGTCGGTGTGCCGGCCCTGGACCACTCGCTGATCACCACCGAGGACGTGGGCACGATGGAGAAGATGCTCCAGGACGTCTTCGGCTTCTACGCCACCGAGCGGGTCCAGACCAGTCTCGAGGACGACCACGAGTGCGTCGGGACCTGGATGACCTCGAACAACCAGATCCACCAGCTGGCCGTCATCGGCGGCCCGCAGGGCAAGCTGCACCACTTCGCCTTCCGGCTCGACGAGTGGTACTCCGTGGGCCGGGCGGCCGACCTGATGACGATGGACGACGTGCCGATCGACATCGGCCCGACCCGTCACGGCATCACCCGGGGGCAGACGGTCTACTTCTTCGACCCGAGCGGCAACCGCAACGAGGTCTTCTCCGGTGGCTACCTCGCCTTCCCCGACCGGCCCACCAACGTGTGGACGGTCGACCAGCTCGGGAAGGGGATCTTCTACCACGACCGTGAGCTCAACGAGAACTTCACCACGGTGCTGACCTGATGGAGCACGTCCGCAGCAGTGCCGTCCTGACCCTCGCAGGGGCCAGGGCGGCACTCGACGCTGCCCTGGAGTACGCGGGGTCCGAGGGGCTCGCGATGAACATCGCGGTGCTCGACCCGGGTGGGGCGCTGCTCGCCTTCGCGCGGATGGACGGCGCCTTCGCCCACTCGGGGCCGATCGCGATCGACAAGGCCCGCACCACCGTCGGCTTCGGAGGCGCCCCCACGGCCGACCTCTACACCAAGCTGTCCGCCGAGGACGCGGTGATCCGCGGCATCGCCAACCGACCGGGGATCGCCGCCTTCGGTGGCGGCGTGCCGGTCCGGGTCGACGGCGAGCTCGTCGGCGCGGTCGGTGCCTCCGGGGGCTCGGCCGAGGAGGACACGCGGGTCGCCGCCGCCGGCGCCGCCGCGGTGGCCGGCTGAGACGACCTCAGGCGCTCCGGGTCAGGGTGTGGCTCGGGAGCTGCCCGTACTTCGCGCGGTAGGCCGCCGAGAAGCGACCCAGGTGGGAGACGCCCCACCCGAGGGCGATGTCGGTGACGCTCGCCCCCCGGCCTTCGAGAAGGTCCTCGTGGATGCGTTCCAGCCGCACGTCGTGCAGATAGCCGAAGGGGGTGGCCCCCAGGTGCTCCCGGAAGGCCTGCTGCAGCCGGCGCACGCTGACCCCGGCGACCTCGGCGAGGTCGGCCGGTGACCAGGCACGGGCCGGGTCGGCCTCGATGGCCTCGATGACCCGGTGGACCGGACGGGGACGCAGCGCGTCCTCGCAGGAGGGCTCCTCGGGCACGGCTGCCAGCAGCAGCCCGGTGACGAGCATGCTGGCCACGGAGGCGGCCACCGAGGGGTCCTGGTAGAGCAGCCCGCCGCACTCCCTGGCGTTGTCGAAGGTCGTGCGCGCCATCCGGAACCACGCCTCACCGGCGGGGGTGCGCAGGTCGATCTCGGTCGGTAGCCCCACGCCCTTGCGGGCGAAGACCCGCTCGCTCTCGCGGCGCAGCTGATCGACCTCGATGCGCAGCCCGAGGACGTCCAGCTCGGGGGTCCATGCCGGCATGTGGGCCGGGGTGTCGGCCGGGAAGGCGGTCGCCTGCCCGGGACCGGCGTCGAAGGTCCGGTTGCCGATGCGGGAGGGCAGGTGACCCGCCAGGGGGATGTTCACCGCTGTCGCGCCGGGGTGCTCGGAGTCGATCCCGACCGTGGCGCCGAACCTGATGTGGGCGAGCCGGCAGGCACCCAGGTCGACCACCTCGAGGCCGGATTCCGCGGCCGCATCGGGAGTGGACCGGGGGCTCAGCGCATGCGGGAAGTACGCGTCGGACAGGGCGTCGTGCAACCCCTCCCAGTCATCGAACGCGGGGCGGGACTCAAGAAGGTGCCTCATTGCACTCCTCTCTGCACTCATGCGTGCTCACCACGGTGCCCGTGCCTCCTCCCCGGAGGGATCGCCGTTCCGCAGCAAGGAACGCACCACGCCGCACGGCCTCGGTGCGCTCAGCGGACAGGCGCTTCGTCCAACGGATAGTGGCTCTCCTGGGCCCGTCCTACGTTGCTGGTCATTCACATCACATCGGGGTGGTGGGCACGGCCGGCCTCCCGAGCGATCGAGGAGAGACGCGATGACGCCCTTCATGACGCGGGTGGCCGAGTTCGTCGGCACGCCCGAGCAGGACGACGTGCCGCAGGTGGCACCACGCGGCACGACGGTGCCCGACACCCGGATCAGCCGGCGCGTGGCCACCGGGACCGGAGCCGACCGTCACGTGGCGCTGCGCTCCCTGGCCGAGCAGTACGTCTGCGAGGCCAATGCCGTCCTCGGCGCCTCCCGGGCGCACCTGGACCTCGTGGACGAGCCGCTCCCCCACGAGCTCGCCTTCACCGTGACCTACAAGGAGCAGGGTGCCCGCTGCTCGACCACCTTCGAGGACGGTCGGGCCTTCGGGCGACTCGTCGGGAGCTTCTTCGAGGACGAGGAGAGCCGGGAGCTCGAGGGCCCCGACGCCCTCCCCGACCTGCTGGTCCGCCTCATGGAGGCCGGCGTCGACGCCCCCGAGCCGACGACGTCCGGCAACTAGACCCCCTTCGCCGACCGAACGACAGGAGATCCTCCCGTGCAGTACGAACTCAAGACCCAGGTGATCGAGCCGCAGCGCTCGACCTTCACCCACCTGAGCAACCGGTACGGCGACAAGCCGGCCTCCCGCTACCTGGAGGGCAGCGTCGGCGTCCAGCCGCGCGAGCACTTCCACTACCGCCCGACATGGGACCCGGAGCACGAGCTCTACGACGAGGACTACAGCGTCTTCAAGCTCACCGACCCGTACTCCTACCTCGACCCGCGCCAGTACTACTACGCGCCGTACGTGACGAATCGGTCCACCCTGCACGAGGCCTTCGCCACGAGCCTGGCCTACATCGAGCAGCGGGGCCTGCTCGGGCGACTCCCCCGGGAGTGGCGCGACGTCGTGGCCGAGCTCGTGCTGCCGCTGCGCCACTACGAGAGCGGTGGCCAGCTGACCCTGTGCGGGATGGCTCGTTTCGCCTACGGCTCCACCGTCACCCAGGCGGCCGCCTACTCGGCCTTCGACCGCGTCGGCAACGCCCAGGTGCTCAGCCGGGTCGGGATCGCCCTCGGCGAGCAGACCACCTCGCTGCTCGACGCCGCCAAGGACCACTGGCTGGAGGACGCCTCACTGCAGGGGCTGCGCAAGCTCAGTGAGGAGACCATCTGCGAGAAGGACTGGGGCATCGCCCTCATCCGGCTCGACGCCACCGACCAGCTGCTCTACGACCTGCTCTGGAGCCACCTGGACGACATGGCCGTCACCCTCGGCGCACCCGCCTACTCCCTGGTCTCGCAGCACCTGTCCGAGTGGTTCCTCGACAACCGCAAGTGGATCGACGCGCTCTACAAGGCCTGGCGTGAGGACGAGGAGCTGGCCGAGACCAACGCCGGCCTCCTCGAGGAGCACGGCGCGGCGGCCGTCCGGGCGGCACTCGGTGCGGTGACCCCCTTCGCCGAGCGGGTCGACGAGCTCATCGACGCCGGCGCCGTGGACCGGGTCACCGCCCGGGCCGAGGAGCTGAAGTCCGTGTACGCCCCCGCCCCCGCAGGGGCCTGAGGAAGGTAGCGCCATGACCGAGCAGACCGAGAAGAGCACGCGTGACGTCGGAGTGATCCTCCAGGAGTCCGAGGACAACCGGCCGATCATCGAGGCGATCGAGCAGGACAACCCGAACTGCAGCATCGGGCACACCCCGGGACTGGTGCGGATCACCGCGCCCGGCCAGATCACCATCCAGCAGGAGACGGTCGAGGAGAAGCTCGGCCGCGAGTGGGAGACCCACGAGTTCCAGATGTCGATCGTCTCCTACTTCGGGAACATCCAGGAGTGGGACGACGACGAGATCGTCATCGCCTGGGACCACTGACCACCCTTCGAGGCTCGCTTGC
Source organism: Janibacter corallicola NBRC 107790 (assembly GCF_001570965.1). GTDB lineage: Bacteria > Actinomycetota > Actinomycetes > Actinomycetales > Dermatophilaceae > Janibacter > Janibacter corallicola. Next base: position 97,950 of record NZ_BCSR01000001.1, read on the forward strand.
TTCGCAAGCTCGCACCTCAGGGACCACGACCACCACAGGAGACAGACATGACTCTCGCACCCGAGAAGAAGACCAAGAAGACCAAGAAGCTGTCGATGAAGGCCCGGTACGAGGCGCTCACGCGAGGCCTGGACTGGGAGCCGAGCTACGTCGACAAGGACGAGATGTTCCCCCACCTGGACTACGAGGGCATCAAGATCCACGACTGGGCGGCCTGGGAGGACCCCTTCCGACTGACGATCGACGCCTACTGCAAGTACCAGGCGGAGAAGGACAAGCGGCTCTACGCCGTCCTGGACGGCTTCGCGCAGGGCCAGGGGCACCTGAGCCTGACCGACGCCAGCTACCTGAACGCGATGAAGATCTTCCTCCAGGGCGTGACGCCGCTGGAGTACGCGGCCCACCGCCACTTCGCCTACCTCGCGCGCCACTTCGCCGGGCCCGGCCCGCGGTTCGCCGCGCTGTGCCAGTCGATCGACGAGATCCGGCACATGCAGACCGAGATCCACACGCTGAGCAACTACAACAAGCTGTACTCGGGCATGCACAACTGGCCCGAGGAGTTCGACCGGGTCTGGTACCTCTCGGTGCCCAAGAGCTTCTTCGAGGACGCGGCCTCGGCAGGGCCGTTCGAGTTCCTCATCGCGGTCGGGTTCTCCTTCGAGTACCTGCTGACCAACCTGCTCTTCGTGCCCTTCATGTCCGGCTCGTCCTTCAACGGCGACCTGCCCACGATGACCTTCGGCTTCTCCGCGCAGTCGGACGAGTCCCGGCACATGACCCTGGGCCTCGAGGCGATCAAGTTCCTCCTCGAGCAGGACGAGGACAACGTCGAGATCGTCCAGGGCTGGATCGACAAGTGGTTCTGGCGCTCCTACCGCGTCACGGCCCTCGTCGCGCAGATGCTGGACTACATGCTCCCGCGCAAGGTGATGAGCTGGAAGGAGTCCTTCGAGCTCTACTTCGAGGAGCAGATGCTCGGCGGCCTCTTCGAGGACCTCGCCTTCTACGGCATCAAGCCGCCGCGCCACGTCGAGGACGCCATCGCGGAGAAGGAGCTGCTCTCCCACCAGGTGTACTGGACCTTCTACCAGTACTCCTTCGCAGCCAGCTTCACCACGAGCATGCCGAACGAGGAGCACCAGAAGTGGCTCGCCGAGTCCTACCCGGACACCTTCGAGAAGTACTACAAGCCGCTGTGGGACAAGGAGGCCAAGAACCTCGAGAACGGTGGCCGGCACTTCGCCACGGGTCTGCCGCAGCTGTGCCAGGTCTGCCAGGTGCCGATGCTCTTCACCGAGCCCGGTGACCCGACCACCTTCTGCCAGCGCGAGTCCGAGTACCAGGGGGAGCTCTTCCACACCTGCTCCAACGGGTGCCAGTGGATCTTCGAGCGCGAGCCGGAGAAGTACGTCCAGGCGTGGCTGCCGGTGCACCAGATCCTCGCCGGCAACTGCGGCGGACCGAGCGTGCCCGAGGTCCTGGACTGGTACGGCCTGCAGGACGGCGACTCCGGGGAGTACCTCGGGTCCCGTGACCACGAGAACTGGGTGGCGTGGCAGGGCGAGGCCGCTGCCGACACCGCCGCCCCGAGCAACGAGACGAAGGCAGGTGCCTGACATGGCTGTCAAGAGCCTTGGCGACTACACGTTCCCCTCCCGCTCCGCGCAGGAGAACTACGGCGAGGACCAGCTGGTCACCGTCCTCGTCGAGGACACGATGTGGTTCTGCTCGCCGGTGATGTTCCGCGCGCCGCGGGCGATGACCTGGGCGGACTTCCGCGACCAGGTGTTCCGGCCCTTCATCGAGGGGGATCCGGACCACGACCCGTCCGCGCCGCGGGCCTGGACCCTCCACGGTGAGGTCTTCGAGCCGCGCGACGACCAGACGCTGACCGAGCTCGGTGTCCGGCACAAGGACGTCATCCGCACCCGCGTGGCCGCCTGACCCGCCCCCTTCGCCCCGCCAGGAGTATCACCATGAGCACGTACACCGTCACCGTCGAGCCGGTCGGCCGCGAGGTCGAGTGCGACGAGGACCAGACCATCCTCGAAGCCTGTCTGCGCGCGGGGGTCTGGCTGCCGCACAGCTGCACCCACGGCACCTGCGCGACCTGCAAGCTGGACAAGCTCGAGGGCGATGTCGACCTCGGCGAGGCGAGCAGCTTCGCGCTCATGGACTTCGAGCGGGACGACGACAAGATCCTCGCCTGCTGCGCGAAGCCGCAGTCGGACGTCACGATCGAGGCCGACCTCGACGTGGACGAGGACATGGAGGTCCACCCGGTCCAGGACTTCACCGGCACGGTGGCGCTCCTGGAGGACATCGCGCAGGACACCAAGCGTCTCGTCGTCGAGCTGGACCGGGAGATCGGCTTCAACGCCGGGCAGTACATGAAGTTCACCGTCCCGGCGACGGAGAAGGACGGGGAGGGCCTCGAGGAGGTGGACCGCACCTGGTCGATCGCCTCCCCGCCCGGGGAGGCGACCCGGCTGGAGTTCCACATCCGCAACGTGCCCGGCGGGCGCGGCACCGACGGGTGGGTCTTCGCCGGACTGGCCGAAGGGGACCAGGTGCGTCTCTCCGGCCCCTACGGCCGGTTCGTCCTCAAGACGACCGACGACAAGCACGCCATCCTCGTCGGCGGCGGGACCGGTGTCGCCCCGCTGAAGTCGATGGTGCGCCACGCCCTCGAGGCGGGTGAGTACGAGGGCGAGATCACCCTCTACGCCGGTGGCCGGACCCGGGCCCACCTCTACGACGTCGCCGCCTTCCGGGCCCTCGAGGAGGAGCATGAGGACCAGTTCACCTACCGGCCCTGCCTGTCCGAGGAGACCGCCGAGCAGGTGTCCGCGGACGGGGAGGACCCGGACGGCTACGCCTACGGCCTCGTGACCGAGGTCATCGAGGAGGACCACGCCCGCCTCGGGGGGTGCCGCGGCTACCTGTGCGGCCCCCCGCCGATGGTCGATGCGGCCCTGAAGACGATGATGGGTCGTCGTCTCTTCCCCAGGGACATCCTCCGGGAGGACTTCTTCGACGAGTCGGACAAGAACAGCGGCGGCCTGAAGTCTCCCCTGATCAAGCGGTGACCCGCGCTTGTGCCGCCCGATGAAGCGGCAGACAATGTGACCCACGAGGCTTCAGGAGGACGGTGCGATGACGGCGATGCGGGAGTCCGGTGCCCGCCCCCACGGGGGCGCTCACGGTGGAGCATGGATCGCCTCCACCCCCAAGCGGGTCTCCCCCGGACGTGACGTCGGCGGGCTGCGCTCGGTGGGCACGGCACTGGACGTGCTCGAGTGCTTCGCCACCGACTCCGCACTCGGGGTCTCCGACATCGCCCGTCGTGTCGGCGTGGCCAAGTCGACCGCCCACCGGGTGCTGACGACGCTGGCCAGTCGGGGGTTCATCGAGCAGGACGAGGAGACCGGCCTCTACAGCCTCGGCCTGCACCTCTACGAGCTCGGCACGTTGTCACTGGCCCGCAACCAGCTGCGGCACGCCGCGCTGCCGACGCTGCGGATGATGGCCCACCAGACCGGCCTGACGGTCAACCTCGGTGTCGCCGACGGCGCGGACGTCGTCTTCATCGAGCGCATCGAGGCCCAGGACTCGGTGCGCTTCCTCGGCCACAGCGGCCGGCGGCTGCCCGCCCACACCACGAGCTCCGGCAAGGCGATCGCCGCCTTCGACGAACAGCTGGACCAGGAGCGCCGGATCGCCGGCTTCCCGCCACGGGCGCGGGAGACGATCCGCCGCGAGGAGGACTGGGACGCCGAGCTGCGGTGGGTGCGCAGCAACGGCCACGCCCGCACCCGGGACGCCAGCTACGACGGCAGCGCCTCGGTCGCGGTCCCCATCCGCCACCAAGGAGCGGTCCTGGGCTCGGTCTCCTTCTTCGGTCCCGGAGAGGTCATCAACCCCCGGATCGGCAAGCTCCTGCCGATGCTCGTGGCCGGCGCCGCGCGCATCTCGCGGGACTACCGCGCCTGAGCAAGCAGGCGCTCCCGGGTCGTTCCATACCGCGGAACGCCCGGGTCCCGGGCCGTGGTGCAGGCCATAGCGTGACGGGCATGGACGAGACCAGGGCCGTGAGCGACCTGCTGGAGGCCTACCGCACGAGGACACCCATCCCCCCGCTGACCGAGACCCACGGCCCGGTCCCGATGGAGCAGGCCTACGAGATCCAGCTCTCGCAGGTCCGCAGCTGGGTGGGCGACGGACGCACCGTCATCGGTCACAAGGTCGGCCTGACCTCCGTGGCGATGCAGCGGCAGCTGGGCGTGGACCGGCCTGACTTCGGTCACCTCATGGACGACTTCGCGCACCTGGAGCACCAGCCGATCCCCCTGGAGAGCTACCTCCAGCCGCGGATCGAGCCGGAGATCGCCTTCGTCCTCGGCAAGCCCCTCCAGGGCCCCGGGGTCACCGTCGCCCAGGCCATCGACGCCGTCGACTACGTCCTGCCGGCCCTGGAGATCGTCGACAGCCGCATCGCGGACTGGAAGATCACCATCGGCGACACCATCGCGGACAACGCCAGCTCCGGAGGCTTCGTCCTCGGCTCCACCCCCACCCCGCTGGACGCGCTCGACCTGCGCCTCCTCGGCTGTGTGCTCAGCCGCAACTCCCAGATCGTGGGGACCGGCGCGGGCGGTGCGGTGCTCGGCTCGCCGCTGACCAGCCTCGTGTGGCTCGCCAACACCGTCGGCGTCCTCGGCACCCGGCTCGAGGCCGGCCACGTCGTCCTGCCGGGCTCGGTGACCAGCATGGTCCCGGTCGCCCCGGGGGACGTCTTCACCGCGACCTTCGCCGGTCTCGGCAGCGTCACGGCGCTGTTCGCCAACCAAGACTCCGCCAAGCAAGGACAGGGAAGCACGATGAAGCGCACCCCGGGAGCCACCCGATGACCGCCTGGGACGTCGAGTCGGTCGCCACCGAGCTGCTCGCCTGCGAGGACGAGCGCCGCGACCGTGTGAAGTTCACCGACGAGTGGCCGGGGCTGGACGTCGCCACCGGCTACGAGGTCCAGGACCTGACCCTGCAGCGTCGGCTCGCCCGCGGCGAGGAGCTGGTCGGCATCAAGCTCGGCCTCACCTCCCGGGCCAAGCAGCAGCGGATGGGGGTGGAGACCCCCTTCGTCGCCTGGCTCACGGACGCGATGGTCCTGCCCGCCGGTGACCCGATCCCGCAGGAGAAGCTGATCCACCCGCGCGTCGAGCCGGAGCTCGTCTTCGTCATGGGTGAGCGGCTCGAGGGCCCGGGCGTCACGGCTGCGCAGGCGATGGCCGCCGTCGACCACGTCCTCGGCGGCGCCGAGGTCATCGACAGCCGGTACAAGGACTTCAAGTTCGCCGCCGGTGACGTCATCGCCGACAACGCCAGCTCCGGTGCCTACGTCACCGGACCGGTCGCCCTCCCCCCGAGCGAGCTCGACCTCTCCCTCGAGGCGGTGCTCGTCGAGGTCGACGGCCACGTCGTCGACTCCGCGACCGGCGCCGCCGTGCAGGGCCACCCCGCCGAGGCGCTGGCGCTCGCGGCCAACGACCTGGCCACGCGCGGCCACGCGATCGAGCCCGGCTGGATCGTGCTGACCGGGGGGATGACCGACGCCTACTTCGCCACCCCGGGCACGTCGATCTCCTGCCACTTCACCAACCTCGGGTCCGTGCGCATCAACGGGGGCGAGTGAGGTGCCCGTCGTCCAGGTCACCCTCACCGAGGGCCGCTCGCCGGAGACCATCCGCACGATGATCTCCGCGGTGACCCAGGCCGTCGTCGACGCCGGCGTCGCCCCGAAGGCCAACGTCCGGGTCCTCGTCAACGAGATCCCCACCGAGCACTTCGCCGCCGGGGACACCACCATCGCGGAGCGGCACGCTGCCGCAGCGGACAACGAGAGCAAGGAGGGTCGGGCATGAGCACCCAGTTCTTCGGCCACGTCATCGGAGGCGAAGAGGTCGAGTCCCTCGACGGGAAGCGCTTCGACGTCTACAACCCGTGGACCCAGGAGGTCTTCGCGCAGGCCGCCGAGGGCAGCGCCGAGGATGCCGAGCGGGCCGTCGCCAGCGCCCGGAAGGCCTTCGACGAGGGGCCCTGGCCCCGGATGACCCGTCCCGAGCGGGCCACGGCGATCCACCGCCTCGCCGACCTCATGGAGGAGCGGATCGAGGAGCTGGCCACCCTCGACACGACGAACATGGGCAAGCCCTACGCCCAGGCGAAGCACGACGTCGGCCGCTCCGTGGCCAACTTCCGCTTCTTCGCCGACCACCAGCGCGACCACACCGGCGAGGTCTACCCGATGCCCTCGGGCCACCACACCTACAGCGAGTTCGGCCCCGTCGGCGTCGTCGGCGCGATCTCGCCGTGGAACTTCCCGCTGATGATGGCCTCGTGGAAGATCGCTCCGGCCATCGCCTGGGGCAACACGTGCATCATCAAGCCGAGCGAGGACACCCCCGCCTCGGTGACGCTGCTCGGCCGGTTGGCGCTCGAGGCCGGCTTCCCGCCCGGCGTCCTCAACGTCCTCAACGGCCACGGCGCCCCGGCCGGCTCGACGCTCACCGCCGACGACCGCGTCGACCGGGTCACCTTCACCGGCTCCTCGACGACGGGCAAGACGGTCATGGCCTCGGCTGCCTCGCACCTGGCCCCGGTCTCCCTCGAGCTCGGGGGCAAGGGCGCCAACATCGTCTTCGACGACGCCGACATCGACAATGCCGTCCACTGGGCGGTCGAGGCGATCTTCCGCAACTCGGGCCAGATCTGCCTCGCCGGCTCTCGCCTCTTCGTCCAGGACGGTATCTACGACGAGTTCATGGAGCGCTTCAAGGCGGCCGCCGAGGCGCTGACGATCGGCGACCCCTTCGACCCCGAGGTCACGTTCTCCGTCCTCTCCTCCAAGAAGCACTTCGACAAGGTCTCGAGCTACCTGGAGGGCATCGAGGAGCAGGGCGGCACGGTCCTCACCGGGGGCCCGGACGAGGAGGGGCGCTGGCTCGTCAAGCCGACGATCCTCACCGGCTTGCCGCTGGACTCGCCGCAGTACCGCGACGAGATCTTCGGGCCGGTCTGCGTCGTCAACCGCTTCGAGACCGAGGCGGAGGCCGTGCACCTGGCCAACGACACCCGCTACGGGCTGAACGCGATGCTCTTCACGGAGAACCTCTCCCGGGCCCACCGCGTCTCCTCGAACCTGCGGGCCGGCACCGTCTGGGTCAACTGCTTCTTCATCCGCGACCTGCGCACCCCCTTCGGCGGGGTCGGCGACTCCGGCGTGGGGCGCGAAGGGGGCGACTTCAGTCGAGAGTTCTTCACCGAGCCCAAGGCCGTGGTCATGCAGATCGATCGGGAGGTCCCCGGGGCGAAGTGACCCGGCCGGGTCACCCCGTCTTCGTTGCACGATTGTGACCTGCTCGGAGCGCTGTGGCATCGTGGATCGATGCTTCCACGAGTGGGGCACGCCATCGAAGCACCGAGGAGATCCCAGTGAACCGACCGGAGAGCCAGCGTGGGGGAGACGCCTTCGACGCCTTCTTCGGCGACCCTTCGGGTGAGCACCCGGAATCCGAGGAGGAGCCCACCCAGGAGGTCTGGGTCGGTCGCGGCGTAGCGGGGCAGTCCACCCAGGAGGAGGCCCTGCCCGAGTCCTGGTGGTCGGGTGCCGCCGGCTCGGGCGCCGCGGGAGCCGCGACGAGCGCCACCTGGACCACCTCCGGTGGCCCCGTCCCCGCCGCGGCACCGTCGCGTCGGGTCTCGGCCGCCGGTCTCGTGGCGCTGCTGCTCGGCGGGGTTCTGCTCGGCGGCGCGGGTGTCGCGGGCGCGATGAACCTCTTCTCCGGAGGCGGCGGCGATCCCACCGCGGCCCCGAGCACCGCGACGAGCACGCAGGAGCCGACCGCGAGCGGCCCCTCCTCCAGCTCCTCCAGCTCCAGCAGCTCAGAGGAGAGCAGCACGGACGCCGACGAGGACTCCGCCACCACCGAGGAGACGACGGAGTCGACGCCCGAGGAGACCACGGAGTCCACCACCGAGAGCACCTCGACGACGAGCGAGGAGAGCGAGCCCAGCTCCTCGAGCACGACCGAGGAGCCGAGCACCACCTCGACCTCGTCCTCGAGCACCCCCTCGAGCACGGAGTCGGACACGGTGGCCGCCGAGCGCAGCGGTGAGCTCCCCCGGGGCGTGAGCGCGTGCGGCGGCGAGGCCGGCGGAGTGAAGGCCGGCTCGGCCACCGCGCTGACCAGCTGCCCCTTCGCGACGGCGGTCCGCGATGCCTACGTCGCCTCCGGCGGCAGCGCGAGCAGCCTCAGGGTCCGTAGCCCCGTGACCGACCGCAGCTACACGATGAACTGCTCCGGCGGGTCGGTGACCACCTGCACCGGTGGGAACAACGCGGTCGTCGTCCTCTACTGACGTGCGGGTCCGGACCGGGATCGTCGCCCTCTGCGTGCTGCTCGCCGGCTGCTCGGGCGGCGGCGGGCAGAGCGGGGAGTCCGCGACCGACACCGCGACGTCGACCGGGCACTCCCGTGGCGCGTCCCCGGCCCCGACCACCGGCGCGGAGGGAGACCGCTTCCCCAGCACCACGGACCCGCTGCCGAGCGACCTGACCCGGGACCTGCGCCGGGTGCTCGATCGGCACGAGGAGCTCGAGGCCTCGGTGTCGGTCGTCCCCGTGGGCGGGGACGAACCACGGACCGTCGGCGAGGCACCGACCCTGGTCGCCTGGTCGACGATCAAGGTGCCCCTGGCGCTGGCGATCGAGCGGGCGGGGCTGGGCGAGAAGGCCGCCGCGGACGTCGAGGCCGCGATCACGGCATCCGACAACGAGGCCGCGGCCGACCTCTGGGAGCGCCTCGGCTCGGGCCGGAAGGCCTCGGACGCGACCGAGGCGCAGCTGCGCCGTGGCGGGGACACCCGCACCGAGGTCCCGCCCGAGGTCACCGCGCCGGGGTTCTCCCCCTTCGGCCAGTCGCGGTGGAGGCTGGCGGACCAGGCGACCTTCACCGCCTCCCTCCCCTGCCTCGCCGGATCGACCACGGTGACCTCCGCGATGAGCCGGGTGCTGCCGGGCCAGAGCTGGGGCCTGGGCACGATCGAAGGGGCCCGCTTCAAGGGCGGCTGGGGGCCCACCCCGGAGGGGTACGTCGTCCGCCAGCTCGGGATCGTCCCCGGCACGAAGGGGGACACCGCGATCGCCCTGCAGGTCCGGGGCGGCGACCACGCGGCGGACACCGCCGTGGCCGACGAGCTCGCGGTCGTGCTCCGGGAGCATTCCGGGCAGCTTCCGACCGGATCCTGCTGAGCGCCGCGGAGAGCGTCTCGGAGACCGCTCGTGTACCGGGAGTCGTCGAGGGGCCCTTGCTGCGGCGAGAACCGCGTCCACGGGCCGGGAAAATGCGCGTTTTCCGGCCCGGGAGAGGTAGAATCGACGGGTTGAGGCCGCGTGCTTCGCCCTTGGGGCAGAGCCGCGGCGATCCGTGTCAGCGCACCAGCTCAGAGGAGCACCGTGGCAGAGCATCCGTTGCCGTCCGAGAATCCGTCGACCCCGGACCCCGGCGGCACCGATGTCGCCTACGACGCCAGTGCGATCACCGTGCTCGAGGGCCTCGAGGCGGTCCGCAAGCGCCCCGGCATGTACATCGGCTCCACCGGCGAGCGCGGTCTGCACCACCTCGTGTGGGAGATCGTCGACAACGCCGTGGACGAGGCGATGGCGGGCTACGCCGACACCATCGACGTCACCCTCATGGACGACGGCGGGGTGCGGGTCAAGGACAACGGGCGTGGCATCCCGACCGACATCCACGAGGCCGAGGGCGTCTCCGCCGTCGAGCTCGTGCTCACCCAGCTGCACGCGGGCGGGAAGTTCGGGGGCGGCGGCTACAAGGTCTCCGGCGGTCTGCACGGCGTCGGCTCCTCCGTCGTCAACGCCCTCTCCTCCCGCATGGACGTGTGCGTGCGGCAGAAGGGCCACGCCCACCGGATGACCTTCGAGGACGGGGCGGCCACCGGCCCCCTCCGCGAGGAGGAGGAGGCGGACACCACCGGGACCACGATCACCTTCTGGGCCAACGACGACATCTTCGACACGACGGTCTACGACTACGAGATCATCCGGGCCCGCTTCCAGCAGATGGCCTTCCTCAACAAGGGACTGACCATCAACCTCGTCGACGAGCGGGTCGAGCAGCCCACCGAGATCGAGCGCGATGAGGACCTCGACGAGGTCGACGCCGACATCACCGACGTCGTCGACTCCGAGGAGCGCGGCTCCGCCCCGAAGAAGGCCCGGCGCGTCTCCTACCGCTACGACAACGGTCTCGTGGACTACGTCGGTCACCTCGTCGGCTCCAAGAGCGCCGAGCCGGTGAACAACGAGATCATCGACATGGAGACCGAGGACGTCGAGCGCGAGCTCTCCCTCGAGATCGCGATGCAGTGGACCACCGCCTACAGCGAGTCGGTCCACACCTATGCCAACGCGATCAACACCCACGAGGGCGGTACCCACGAGGAGGGCTTCCGCGCCGCGCTGACCAAGCTCGTCAACGACTTCGCCCGGCGCCAGTCCATGCTCAAGGACAAGGACGACAACCTCACCGGCGACGACATCCGTGAGGGCCTGACCGCCGTGATCTCGGTGAAGATCGGCGAGCCGCAGTTCGAGGGCCAGACCAAGACCAAGCTCGGCAACTCCGAGGTCAAGACCTTCGTCCAGCGGGCGATGACCGACGAGTTCGGCCACTGGCTGGAGACCCACCCGAGCGAGGGCAAGGACATCGTGCGCAAGGCCATCCAGGCCTCCGCGGCGCGGATGGCCGCCCGCAAGGCCCGCGAGGCCACCCGGCGCAAGGGGCTGCTCGAGTCCGGCGGGCTGCCGGGCAAGCTCTCGGACTGCCAGAGCAAGGACCCGACGGTCTCCGAGGTCTTCATCGTCGAGGGTGACTCCGCCGGCGGCTCGGCCAAGGCCGGCCGCAACCCGGAGAACCAGGCGATCCTGCCGATCCGCGGCAAGATCCTCAACGTCGAGAAGGCACGGATCGACAAGATCCTGGCCAACATGGAGGTCCAGGCGCTGATCTCGGCCTTCGGCACCGGCATCGCCGAGGACTTCGACATCACCAAGGCGCGGTACCACAAGATCGTGCTCATGGCCGACGCCGACGTCGACGGGATGCACATCCGTACGCTGCTGCTGACGCTGCTCTTCCGCTTCATGAAGCCGCTCATCGAGGCGGGGTACGTCTACCTCGCCCAGCCGCCCCTCTACCGGCTCAAGTGGTCCAACCACGACCACCAGTTCGCCTTCACCGACCGCGAGCGCGACGCCCTCCTGGCCGAGGGGCAGGCGAAGGGGTGGCGGCTGCCGAAGGACAACGCCGTCCAGCGCTACAAGGGCCTCGGCGAGATGAACTACCAGGAGCTGTGGGAGACGACGATGAACCCCGACAGCCGGGTGCTGCTCCAGGTGACCCTGGACGACGCGGCCGCCGCCGACGAGATCTTCTCCGTGCTCATGGGTGAGGACGTCGAGTCCCGGCGCACCTTCATCCAGAAGAACGCCCGCGACGTGCGCTTCCTCGACATCTAGTACCGGGGCCACGCCCCTCCCGGAGACCCCGAGAACACGTCCTCCCCCCGAGAGCGCCGACCAGGCCCACTCACTCCCCCTTCGGCCACGACCCCGAGGTGACCCCACCACATGACCGACATCCCCACCACGCCGGAGACCGATCGCTCCGAGCCGATCGACCTCAACGCGGAGATGCAGCGCAGCTACATCGAGTACGCGATGAGCGTCATCGTCTCCCGCGCCCTGCCGGACGTGCGCGACGGCCTCAAGCCGGTGCACCGCCGCATCGTCTACGCGATGTACGACGGCGGGTACCGTCCCGACCGCGGCTACAACAAGTGCTCCCGCGTCGTCGGCGACGTCATGGGCCAGTACCACCCGCACGGTGACACCGCGATCTACGACGCCATGGTCCGCCTCGTGCAGCCGTGGTCGATGCGCTACCCGCTCATCGACGGGCAGGGCAACTTCGGCTCCGCCGGCAACGACGGCGCCGCCGCCCCGCGGTACACCGAGTGCAAGATGGCGCCGCTGTCCCTGGAGCTGGTGCGCGACATTGACCAGGAGACGGTCGACTTCGTCCCGAACTACGACGGCAAGACGATGCAGCCGGACGTGCTGCCGGCCCGCTTCCCGAACCTGCTGGCCAACGGCTCCGCCGGCATCGCGGTGGGCATGGCCACCCAGATCCCGCCGCACAACCTGCGTGAGGTCGCCGACGCCGCGCAGTGGATGCTGGACCACCCGGAGGCGCCCCGCGAGGAGGCGATCGAGGCGGTCATGGCGCGGATCAAGGGCCCGGACTTCCCCACCGGCGCCTACATCATGGGGCAGCGCGGGATCAACGACGCCTACCGCACCGGCCGGGGCTCGATCATCATGCGGGCCGTCGTCGAGGTCGAGGAGATCCAGGGGCGCACCTGCCTGGTCGTCACCGAGCTGCCCTACCAGGTCAACCCGGACACCCTCGCCCAGAAGATCGCCCAGATGACCAAGGAGGGGCGCATCTCGGGCATCGCCGACCTGCGCGACGAGAGCTCCGGGCGCACCGGGCAGCGCCTCGTCATCGTCCTCAAGCGGGACGCCGTGGCCAAGGTGGTGCTGAACAACCTCTACAAGCACACCCAGCTGCAGACGACCTTCGGCGCGAACATGCTGGCCCTCGTCGACGGGGTGCCGCGGACGCTGCCGATCTCGGCCTTCATCCGGCACTGGGTGGAGCACCAGATCGACGTCATCATCCGGCGCACCGAGTACCGGCTGCGCAAGGACGAGGCCGCGATCCACATCCTGCGTGGCTACCTCAAGGCGCTCGACGTCCTCGACGAGGTCATCGCCCTCATCCGTCGGTCCCCGACGGTCGAGGAGGCCCGCGACGGGCTGATCCAGCTGCTCGACATCGACGAGGTGCAGGCGACCGCGATCCTCAACCTCCAGTTGCGGCGGCTGGCCGCCCTGGAGCGGCAGAAGATCATCGACGAGCACGACGAGATCGAGGCCCGGATCGTCGACTACAAGGACATCCTGGCCCGGCCGGAACGGCAGCGGCAGATCGTCAAGGACGAGCTCGCCGAGATCGTGGACCGCTACGGCGACGACCGGCGCACCCTGATCCAGCCCTATGAGGGCGATGTCGCGATCGAGGACCTCATCCCCGAGGAGGACGTGGTCGTCACGATCACCCGTGGCGGCTATGCCAAGCGGACCCGGGTGGACGAGTACCGCGCGCAGAAGCGCGGGGGCAAGGGGGTGCGTGGTGCCACCCTCCGGGGCGAGGACGTCGTGCGCAACTTCTTCACCACGACCTCCCACCACTGGCTGCTCTTCTTCACCAACATGGGCCGGGTCTACCGGATCAAGGCCTACGAGCTCCCGGAGGCGGCGCGTGACGGCAAGGGCCAGCACGTGGCGAACCTGCTGGCCTTCCAGCCCGGCGAGGAGATCGCCTCGGTCTACGCGATCCGTGACTACGAGGTCCAGCCCTACCTCGTCCTCGCGACCAAGCACGGCCTCGTGAAGAAGACCCGCCTCAGCGAGTACGACTCCCCCCGCAGCGGCGGTCTCATCGCGATCAAGTTGCGCGACGGTGATGAGCTCGTCGGCGCCGGCCTGGTGGCGGCCGAGGACGATCTGCTGCTCGTCTCGCGCAACGCGATGTCGGTGCGCTTCCACGCCGACGACGGGCAGCTGCGGCCGATGGGCCGCTCGACGAGCGGCGTCACCGGGATGAAGTTCCGCGACGAGGACTCGCTGCTGGCGCTCAACGTCATCCCCGAAGGGAGCGACCCGGACGTCTTCGCCGTCTTCGAGAACGGCGTGGCCAAGCGGACCGCCGCCTCGGAGTGGACCCCGAAGAACCGCGGCGGCATCGGCGTCGTGGCGGCCAACGGGCACAAGGGCGGTCAACTCGTCGGAGCGCTCGTCGTCGACGAGGAGGACCAGGTCATGGTCGTCATGGAGAAGGGCAACATCGTCCGTTCCGCGGTGAGCGAGGTGCACCGCACCGGCCGCAACACCCAAGGCGTGTCCTTCGCCAAGCCGCGCAAGAACGACGCCATCGTCGCGGTGGCACGCAACGTCGACCGCGGCGTTGCGGAGGACGAGCAGATTGACGATGTACCGTCGGATCCCGAGAGCGGCGTGACGTCGTCGGATGACGCTGATCAGGGGCAGGCCCCCGGAGGTGACCAGGAGTGAGCTCGACAGGAGACACCGCCGTGCGCACGAGCACGGGGGCCGCGGAGGCGAAGCGACCCCCCAAGGTCGCGGCCGCAGCCAGTCGCCCGGTGCCCCGCACGGGTCGCCGCGTGAAGCTGATGGTCTCGCGGGTGGACCCCTTCTCCGTGATGAAGGTCGGGTTCCTCGTGTCCGTGGCCATGGGCATCGCGATGGTCGTCATGACCGCGGTGCTGTGGGCCCTGATGTCGGCCATGGGCGTCTTCGGGTCGCTCAACGACCTCGCGACCTCGATCATCGGCGAGGACTCGGGCCAGTCCTTCGACGTCATGGACTTCATGGGCTTCGGTCGGGTGCTCTCCCTCTCGATCGTCATCGCGGTCATCGACGTCTTCCTCATCACCGCGATCGCGACGCTCGGGGCCTTCCTGTACAACATCGTCGCCAGCCTCGTCGGGGGCGTGCACCTCACGCTCACCGACGACTGACGGCCCCCGCCGCCGTTCCCTGAGGTGCGACGAAGGAGCCGCGAAGGGTGGTTCCTGAGGTGCGACGAAGGAGCCGCGAAGGGTGGTTCCTGAGGTGCGACGAAGGAGCCTCGAAGGGTCGTTTTGGTGACGCAGTCGAGTCTGGGGTAATCTCGGGCGTCGCGTCACCGACGCGAGAAGGGCCTATAGCTCAGCACGGTTAGAGCGCTTCCCTGATAAGGAAGAGGTCCCTGGTTCAAGTCCAGGTAGGCCCACCACTGTGAAGACGGGAGGGACATGAAGAAGCTCCTCGCGGTCCTCGCCGCCGCGGTCGGTGCGGTGTACGCCAAGCGCCGGTACGACCAGCAGCAGTCCGAGAAGGACCTCTACGCCGCGACCTCCCGCCTCACCCGCTCCGCACCACAGGGTCGCGGAGCCTGGGCGGCCGCCTCGGACCGCCCGTCCTGATCCACCAGCCCTCGGGGGCGTGGCGCAATTGGTAGCGCATCTGCTTTGCAAGCAGAGGGTTGTCGGTTCGAGTCCGATCGCCTCCACCGAGTGAAGGGGCCGGCCCGCAGGAGCGGGTCGGCCCTCCGTCGTGGGCCACGTCCGCACGTTTGCGCAGGTCAGAGGTGCTGTACGGATCCTGCATCGACTCCCGCTCGTCACATGGCGCGATGTCGCTCTGCATCGTGCTGGTAGCAGAACCCAGGTGCTCCTTGTGCACCTTCCTGACCGCGCGGCCTCCCGCACCGTGACGTCGACTACTGGGAGAGCAAGGGCAGGTTGTACTTCCCCGACGAGGAGCGCGCCCTACTCGATCTCCGGGGGTCCTTGACCAACCACTGCGGATCGCTTGCGCCTCTGGTGGCCACGATGGACGAGCTCGTCAGCGGTGTCGACGGAGCGTGGCAGCGCTGCTGGCTATGAGGTCTTCGCGACCTCGGGCCGTTGCGCAGCGTGAGCGTCGTCGTTCACTCGTCGGCTCAGTGTCCGCGTAGCGAGCACGGCGGCGGCCAGCAGGATGCCCGCGCCGACGACCAGAGCCGTGCTGTAGCCGTCGATGACCGTCGGTGCGCTCATCGTCTCGGATGCGGAGGTCACAGTCGCGGCGACACCTGCCAACACAGCCAGCCGAGGGCGACCCCAATCTGTTGGGCGGAGTTGAGCAGAGCTGAGGCGATGCCTGCCGTGTCGGCATCGACCCGGTAGACAGCGGCCTGGGTCAGGGCCATCACCCCGAACCCGAACCCGAGGGCGACGACGAGGAATCCGGGCGCGATGAACAGCCAGCCGCCCTCGGAGGAGATCGCCCATGCGATCCACAGAGCGCCCGCGGTGCTCAACAGTCCACCCGCGGTAGTGACCAGCCTGGGGGAGCGCTTGAGCAGGAGGTTCGGTGCCGAGCCCGCGCCGAGGATGATGCCCACGGCGAACGGCAGCATGGACAGGCCCGTGACCAGCGGTGAGTACTCCTGTACCTGCTGCAGGTAGAGCGTGACGATGTAGAGGATCCCCATCGGACCAATGGCCAGGCCGAGCATCGTCAGGTAGGCACCGGCGCGATTGCGATCCTTGAACAGACCGAGCGGCACCAGCGGTGTCTGGCTGCGGCGCTGAATCAGTGTGAAGGAGACGAGCAGCACGGCCGCGAGCGCGATCAGACCGTAGGCGATGGGGTCGGTGAGACCATCCTCGCCGAGTCTGGTGACCGCGTACACCAGCGAGACCATGCCTGCGGTGCCCAGGGCTCCGACGAGAAGGCCCAGGCGTCCTGTGCCTTGGGCCGGCGGCACGAGCGTGCGGCTGCCCCACAGCACGAGTAGTCCGATCGGGACGTTGATGAAGAAGACCCACCGCCAGTTCAGTGCGTCGGTGAGGAAGCCACCGAGGACCAGGCCGACGACGATGCCGATCCCCGACATCGCGCCGTAGAGCGACAGCGCCGTGTCCCGGGTCCTTCGATCCTTGAACGTCGTGGCGATGAGCGCCAGCACATTGGGCGCCGTCATGGCCGCCCCGATGCCCTGGGCGGCGCGGGCGGCGATGAGCATCTGCGCGCTCTGGCCGAGTCCGCCGGCCAGCGACCCCAGGGCGAAGACGGCGAGGCCGACCTGGAGGGCCCGCTTGCGTCCCCACAGGTCACCGACCCTGCCACCGAGCAGCAGCAGCGAGCCGAACGCCAAGATGTAGCCATTGACGATCCACGGCAGGTGGACAGGGTCGACCCCCAGTTGTGACTGAATGCTGGGTAGGGCGATGTTCACGATCGAGTCGTCGAGCACGATCATCAGTTGTGCCGTGGCGATCACGAGCAGGGGTACGAGCCCGCCGCTGGGCTGCGTCTTCGTCGATGGCATCCGTCGTCCTTGTTCTCCGTGCGTGTGGCGACGCGGAGCGCCGGCCGCCGGTACGCGCATGAACCGTATACCCCTAGGGGGTATTCCCGACAGGCGGAGGAGAACGATGACCTTCATGTGCCCTGGAGACCGGTTCACAGCCGATCGCGTGCCCGGGCGCGCGATCAGGCTTCAACCACTGCGGGCTCGGCAACCCACCTGCCACTGATCACGCGGGGCGGTACTTCTTCGGCAGCCGCTCGAGGACCATCGCGTAGGAGTCCTCGATCGCCTCGAGCAGCTCCTGTCGCGAGATGGCGCCGCCGATCGACAGCGTGTTCCACCCGCTGCGGCCGATGTAGGGCATGGCCGAGGCGTCGTCGGGATAGCGATCGAGCCACTCGTCGGCCTCCTCGCGCGTCGTCGCGGCCTTGACCCCGACGGAGGTCTCGTGGAAGAAGACGAAGATCTTCCCCTTCGCCTCCGGCCCGACCTTGGCAACGAGGTCCCCCTCCCACGGCTCGTCCCGCCAGGCGCCGGGCAGGGAGAGCGCGTGCTCGCGCAGGTCGTCAGCGATACCCATACCCGCAGACTGGCACGGCCGTGGCCGCATCGGGAGTCACGGCCCGATCTCGTCCGCGGCCTCACCGAAGGCCTCGACATAGGCCGACAGGTGAGCGAGGAAGGTCTCCCGATGCTCCGGCGGGACCGCGTCGAGCGCCCGCTGGTGGACCTTGAGCTGCCGGTCCAGGTCGGTGCGGAAACGCCGGCGCCCTTCGCCCGTGATCTCGAGCAGCCAGGCGGAGTGCCCCTCCTCCCGGAACCGGCGGATCACCCCGGATTCCAGGGCAGCGTGCACCTGCCGGTTGACCGTGGACTGCTCCAGACCGAGCTCGTCGGCCACCTGTCGAAGGGTGCGTGCCCGCCCGTCCCGCAGTAGCCACAGCAGCCGCCCGTCGGCGACCTTGAGCTCCAACCCCGCCTCGACGCCGCGGCGGGCGCGTTCCCAGTACGCCGAGATGCGCACGGCGGTCCAGGCGGGCCCGGCCTCGGGCGTGAGGGAGGTCATGTGGGATCGCCATTCGTGCAGCCTGAGCGGCGCGCTCATGCAGTCCCTCGTCATCCCGATCCAGAGCGAGCTGCCCCGGCTCCTCGAGACCGATCCCGGCAACGCCTCGTGGGCCGTGACCGCCACGCTCCTGGCCGGTGCGGTGACGATGCCGGTCACCGGACGCCTCGCCGACATGTACGGCAAGAAGCGGGTGCTCGTCGTCTCCGCGGCGAACCTCGCCCTTGGCTCGGCACTCGCGGCGCTGGGAGGTGGGCTCGCCCTCTTCCTCGTCGGCCGGGTGCTCCAGGGCGTCGCGATGGGCCACATCCCGGTCGCGATCAGCATGGTCCGCGAGATCGCACCGCCGGAGCGCAAGGCGGGCGCGGTCGCCGCGGTGAGCGCCACGATGGGTGTCGGCGGTGCGATCGGCCTGCCGCTGGCGGCCTGGATCGCCGAGGAGTTCTCCTGGCACGACCTCTTCTGGTTCTCCGCCGCGCTCGCCGTCGTCGTCCTCGCGACGACCTGGGTCGTCGTACCCGCCGTCCATGACTAACACCCCTCCCACATCGACGTCCCGGGCATCATCCGGCTCGCCCTGGGTCTCTCGGCCGCACTCATCGGAGTCAGCAAGGGCTCGGAGTGGGGCTGGGACTCCGGCAGGACCGTCGGCAGCATCGTCGGCGGCCTGCTCGTGCTCCTGGTGTGGGGCTGGTACCAGCTACGTCACCACGACCCGCTCATCGACCTGCGGACCTCCGCCCGGCGTCCGGTGCTCATGACCAACGTCGCGGCGCTGCTCATCGGCTTCGGGATGATGGCCCAGATGATCGTCGTGCCCCAGCTGCTCGAGATGCCCGAGGCCACCGGCTTCGGGTTGGGCCAGACGGTCCTCGAGGCCGACCTGTGGATGGCGCCGGGCGGTCTGATGATGATGGTCTTCGCGCCCGTCTCCAGTCGCCTCATCAACGGTGTCGGCGCCAAGATCACCCTGCTGATCGGTGCGCTCGTGCTCGGCGTCGGTTATCTCGTGGCCCTGATGCTGATGAGTGCCCCGTGGGAGCTCATGGTCGCCACGCTCGTCGCCAGCGCCGGTGTCGGCATCGGCTACGCCGCGATGCCGACCCTCATCCTCGACAACGTCCCGGGTGAGGAGTCCGGCGCCGCCGTCGGCCTGAACAGCCTGATGCGTGCGGTCGGCACGACGATCGCCGGCGCCGTCATGGCAGCGATCCTCACCAGCCGGACGGTCACCCTCGGCGGCCACATCATCCCCGAGGAAAGCGCCTTCCGGATCTGCTTCCTCGTCGGTGCTGCGGCCGCCCTCGTCGGCGGCCTGGTGTGCCTGCTCATTCCCCGCCAGCAGGTGCTCACGGCCGCGGAGGAGGACCCGGTCCGCGTCACGGCCTGAGATACGAACGAAGGGGGCCGGACCGCACGCGCTGCGGTCCGGCCCCCTTCGTCCTTCGAGGTTCGCCCGCTGGGCGGGCTCACACCGCCCACGCGGAGCGTGGGGCCGAGGATCCGTTCGTGGTCAGGCCTGGCCGGAGCCCTCTTCGTCACCGAGGTGCTCGGTGGACAGGTCATCGGGGCTGTCCACGTGGCCGGTCGTCGAGGGGACGGAGGAGCTGTCGGCCCAGTCCCGAGCGGAGCTCCACGCGTCGCCGGTGGACTCGGTGCCCTCGCCCGCCGCGGCGTCGGTCTGCGGGGTGTCGGCCACACTGCCGGTGGCAGCGGCACCCGATGCAGCCCCACCGCTCGCGGCGGTGGTGTCGGCAGTGGCGGTGCCGGTCGCCGGGACCGAGGAGTCGCGGCCGGTGGTCGGGGCCTGGTAGGGGTCCCCGGCGGGCACGGCCCACGGGTCCTTCTTCGGGCGGGACTTGCTCTTGGCGATCCACGCTGCCGCGCCACCGACGACGAGCGCGAGCAGCAGGAGGCCGAGCTTGCCGCGCTTCTTCTTCGGCTTGGCGGCCTGCTCACCGCGGGCGGCGGCGAGGACGGCCTTGGGGTCCTGCTCGGAGCGCCAGGCGGCGGCCACCTCGGGGGCGCGCACGGCGGCCTCGTCGGCGGCCCTGCGGCCCGCGGCGGCCAGACCGCTCGCGGTCTCCTGCGCCCGCGGGAGGACGTCCTCGCGGAAGCCCTGAGCGGCGACCTCGGCGGTCTTGCGGGCCTGCTCCCGGGCGGCGGAGAGGTCGGCCTTGGCGTCCTTCTTCACACCCTTGGCGTCCTTCTTGGCGCCCTTGACGGTCTTGCGGGCCTGCTTGCGCTTCTTCTTCGCGTCCTTGGTGGCCTGCTTGCGCGCGTCCTTGGCCTGCTCCCGCAGATCGTTCGCGCGGGCGGTGGCCTGCTCGCGGACGGCGCCGGCCTGCTCGGTGGCGGAGGATTGCAGCGCCTGCGCCCGGTCACTGCCGACCACCGCCTGCTCCGCCAGCTTGTCGATCATCAGATGGACCTTGTCCGTGGCGGCCTCAGCCGTCTCGTGGGCGCGCACGCGCCCGTCCTCGACCTTGTGGTTCGTCTGCAACACATTCCTCCTGCGCTGGGTGAATTGTTCCCATCCTGCCCCCAATGGGCCCTCAACCCAACCGCAGAGGAGGACGCGGTGGCAAGATTCACGCCCGCTCTGATTAGCATGGCGCCCATGAAGGCGATCCTGCACACGAACCACGGCGACATCAACGTCGAGCTCTTCCCCAACCAGGCACCGACGACCGTCGAGAACTTCGCCGGTCTGGCAACTGGTGAGAAGGAGTACCACGACGACGCCGGCCGCACCAACCCGACCAAGTTCTACGACGGTCTGGGCTTCCACCGGATCATCCCGGGCTTCATGATCCAGGGCGGCTGCCCGCTGGGTCAGGGCACCGGCGGTCCCGGCTACGCCTTCGACGACGAGATCCACCCGGACCTGCAGTTCTCCAAGCCCTACCTGCTCGCGATGGCCAACGCCGGCAAGCAGATGGGCCGCGGGACCAACGGCTCGCAGTTCTTCATCACCGTCGGCGAGACCCCGTGGCTGAACGGCAAGCACACGATCTTCGGCGAGGTCGCCGACGGCGCCAGCCGTGAGGTGGTCGACAAGGTCTCCGCCGTCCCGACGGGCGCCATGGACAAGCCGGTCGAGCCCGTGACCATCGAGTCCGTCGAGATCGTCAAGGACTGAGCGCATGACCCAGCCGCCCACCGGCTGGGGCACAGAGCCCGGTGCCGGGGACGGCGAGGCGGCCCCGGTCTGCCCCCGTCACCCGGACCGGGTCAGCTACATCCGCTGCCAGCGGTGCCGTCGGCCCGTCTGCCCCGAGTGCCAGCGCACCGCCGCCGTCGGCGTCCAGTGCGTCGACTGCCTGCGCGAGCAGGCGAAGGGGGAGCGCCGCCAGGTCACCGTGATGGGCGGGCGCCTCGGGGCCGACACGCCCTACCTGACGATCACGATCATCGTCGTGTGCGTCCTGGTCTGGATCGGGGAGCAGCTCTCGCCGTGGGTCTTCCAGGAGGTGGCCTTCGCGCCGGCCCTGGGGATGCGCGAGCCGTGGCGGTTGCTCACCTCCGCCTTCGCCCACAGCCCGCACCAGATCATGCACATCGGCTTCAACATGCTGGCCCTGTGGATGGTCGGCGGCTACCTGGAGCGCATGCTCGGCTGGGCCCGCTACCTCGCGGTCTACCTCGTCTGCGCGCTCGCCGGGTCGGTGAGCTGGTTGCTCGTCCAGCCCGTCGACCCGGGTGACCCCGGCTCCTGGGCCCCGATCGTCGGCGCCTCGGGTGCGGTCTTCGGCCTCTTCGGCGCGGTCGTCGTGCTGCACCGCCACCTGGGGCGGGAGACCTCCGGCATGATCGGGATCATCGCCATCAACGCGGTGATCGGCTTCGTCGTCCCCCAGGTCGCGTGGGAGGCCCACCTCGGCGGGCTCGTCGTGGGGGCCCTGATCGCCCTCGGCCTGACGGCCTCGGCCAAGCAGCGCCGACCGGTGCTCGCCTGGGCCACCATCGCCCTGGTCCTCGTGGTCGTCCTGGCGCTGTGGGCAGGCAAGTACCTCCTCGCCTCCTAGGGCGAGTTACACCGGTGTCATTTGTCCCCAGATGTGAACAACCCTGTGGACAACTCGAGTTGTCCACAGGGTTGTGGGGATGACGGGGAGGGCTACTTCCAGCGCGTGGTCATCAGGAACCCGGCCATGATGAGGACGAAGCCGACGCCGAGGTTCCAGTTGCCCAGGCTCGGGACCGGGTACTGCTGCTGGGTGATGTAGAAGGTGACGACCCACAGGCCACCGATGATCATCAGGCCGAGCATGACCGGCACGAACCAGCTCGGGTTGCCCAGCTTCTGCGCCTTCATCTTGTGACGCTCCTGGGCCTCGGCCTCCTTGATCGCCTTCTCGTTGGCGGCCCGCTTGCTCGGGTCCCCGGAGCGGGCATTGCGGGACGACTTGCTGGCGTCTGACTTGGCCACTGCGATGCTCCTCGTGAAGTGTGATCTCGTGGCATAGCGTAGATGCGACGGCGTCCGGGTCGATGGAAGGGTGGAGCCGCCATGTCCCAGCAGCGTGCGGACACCCCGGAGAAGTCGGGTCGCCGCCGCCCACCTCACCCGCGCACCTGGCTGACCCGGCGCCCCACGGCCTGGTCCGCGCTGGTCCCGGTGATCGCCCTCGGGGCGGGGGTGCTCTTCGCCACCTCCGGCACCGCGGCCAGGGGGACCGACCTGCGGACCGAGCAGACCGGTCTCTCGGAGGTCATCCGCGACCGCACGATCGAGAACGAGCGGTCCGAGGAGCAGGTGCAGGAGGTGCGCTCGCAGGTCGACCGGCTCAGCGACCGCGACTCGAAGGACCCCGAGCACGCCGGGGTGGACCGCCTCGTGCAGAAGCGCACCCGCGCGGCCGGCCTGAGCGCGGTGAAGGGCCCGGCAGTCACCGTCAGCCTCGACGACGCGGACCTGGGGAGCGACGAGATCCCCGAGGGGTACGGCGTCAACGACGTCGTGGTCCACCAGCAGGACGTGCAGGGCGTGGTCAACGCCCTCTGGCGTGGCGGCGCCGAGGCGATGCAGATCATGGACCAGCGGGTGGTCTCCACGAGTGCGGTGCGTTGCGTCGGCAACACCCTGATCCTCCAGGGACGGGTGTACTCACCCCCCTTCACCATCACCGCCGTCGGGGACACCGACGGGATGCGGACCGAGCTTGATGAGGACCCCGCGGTGAGCATCTACCGCGAGTACGTCGACGCGGTGGGCCTCGGCTACGACGTGAGCGTGCAGGACGAGGTGACCCTGCCCGCCTTCTCCGGTGACATCCGGCTGGAGCATGCCCGCCCCGCCCCCGACGGGCAGTGAGGACATACTGTTCCCGTGAGCAGGATCCTCGTCGTCGACAACTACGACAGCTTCGTCTTCACCATCGAGGGCTATCTCCAGCAGCTCGGGGCGGAGACGACAGTGGTGCGCAATGACGCCGTGTCCGCCGCGGACGCCGTCGGGTACGACGGGGTGCTGATCTCCCCGGGCCCCGGCACCCCCGAGGGCGCCGGCGTGTCGATCGAGACGATCCGGGGGTGCGCCGAGCGTGCCCAGCCGATGCTCGGCGTGTGTCTCGGCCACCAGGCGCTCGCGGTCGCCTTCGGCGGGACCGTCTCACGCGCGCCGGAACTGCAGCACGGCAAGACGAGCAGCATCGAGCACGACGGCACCGGTGTGCTGGCCGGACTGCCGGACCCCTTCACCGCGACCCGCTACCACTCCCTGGCCGTGGAGCCGGGCGACCTGCCCGAGGAGCTCCTGGCCAACGGACACAGCGCGTCCGGCGTCATCATGGCCCTGCGCCACCGCGAGCTCCCGCTGCACGGCATCCAGTTCCACCCCGAGTCGGTGCTCACCGAAGGGGGACACCGCATGCTCGCCAACTGGCTTGCCCTCACCGGCGACCGGGACGTCGTGGACCGCAGCGCGGACATGTCCCCGCTGGTGCGCGACGTCGAGGGAATCGCCCGGGCCAGCGCAGGGTGAGCGAAGGGAGCGGGCCCGCCGGGGCGAGCATCGGTCCGGTGGACGCCTGGCAGCGCCGGCACTCCGTGCTGGGCTTCCCGGTGGCGGTGGTCTACAAGTTCATCGACGACTTCGGTGGCTACATGTGCGCGCTGCTCACGTACTACGCCTTCCTCTCCCTCTTCCCCGCGCTGATGCTGCTCTCCACCGCCCTGGGCATCGTGCTGCAGGACCACCCGGACTGGAGCCAGCGAATCCTCGACTCGGCGGTCTCGGAGTTCCCGATCGTCGGGGACCAGCTGCGGGACACCGGCACCCTCGGCGGCAGCACGACCGGTCTGGTCGTCGGTGGTGTCGGTGCCCTCTACGGCGCACTCGGTGTCGGTCAGGCGCTGCAGTATGTCTGCAACCAGGCGTGGATGGTCCCGCGCAACTCGCGGCCGAACCCCTTCGCCAGCAGGGGGCGGGGGCTGCTCCTCCTCGCCGTCGCGGGGCTGACGATCGTGGTGACGACCGGGCTGAGCGCCTACCTTCGGGGCCTCGTGCCCGAGGGGGCGGCGTCCTGGTCCCTGACGATCGGCTCGGTGCTCATCAACATGCTGGTCATCGCCCTCGTCCTGCGCATCGCGACCAGTCGCCCGCTGCAGCTGTGGGATGTCCTGCCGGGCTCGGTCGTGGCCGCCGTCGCGTGGCAGGGGATGCAGGTGGTCGGTGCCACGTACGTCGGCGCCGTGATCGAGCGAGCGAGCAACCTGACGTCGGTCTTCGCGTTCGTGCTCGGCCTGCTGATCTTCCTCTACACGCTCTCGGTCGTGCTCCTGCTCAGCATCGAGGTCAACGTCGTGTGGAAGGAACGGCTCTGGCCACGGGCGCTGCTCACCCCCTTCACCGACCGCGTCGTGCTGACGATGGCCGACGAGCGCGCCTACGCGCGGCTCTCCCAGGCACAGCGGCTCAAGGGCTTCCAGCGGGTGCACGTGCGCTTCGAGCCGTCGGATCCCGAACCCGACGAGGGCTCCTGAACCGCAGACCGCTCCCGTTGCGCCCGCTCGGCGCCGGGGTCAGTTGCCGCCGTTGCCGCCATTGCCGTTGTTGCCGCCCCCGCCGTTGTTGCCGTTCCCGCCCCCGTTGCCGTTGCCGGGCGAGGTCTCGGTCTCGGTCGGCGACTCCGTCGAGGTCGGCGACTCGGTGGAGCTGGACGTCGGCGTGGTCGGTTCGCTCGTGGAGGTCGACGTCGGCTCGTCGGGCGTCGAGCTGCTCGACGGAGGCGTACTGGGCTGGGTCGGCGTGGGTGACTGGCTCGGGGTCGTCGTGACGGTCTCCGTCTGGTCCGGTGCGCGGGCGACCGTGAGGGTCACCGTGGAGCCCTGCTCGACCTTCCCGGCGCCGGGGTCCTGCTCGAGGATCGTGCCCTCGGACTCGGCGGAGGGCACGTCCTGGACCTCGACCTCGAGGTTGAGGTCGTACAGCGCGACCCGGACGTCGTCGATGTCCTGGCCGACGTAGTCATCGATCTCGACCTTGCCGGAGGCGAGGACCAGGTCCACCTTGGTCCCCTTCGCCGCACTCGACATCGCCTCGGGGTCGGAGCGGATGACCCGGCCGGCTGCCTGGTCGGCGGAGTCCTCCTTCGATACGTCGCCCACCTCCAACCCGGCGTCCTCGAGGGCCTTCTCGGCGTCGCCGCGGGTCATCCCCACCACTGAGGGGATGGTGGAGTCGGAGGGGCCGGACGAGACGGTGAGCGTCACCCGGTCACCGGGGTTCAGGCTGGTCCCCTCCGTCGGGTCCTGGGAGACCACCTGGCCGCTGCGGGAGTCGTCGGCCACCGTGCGTGTCCTGGTGACGAGATCGAGGGACTCCAGCTTGGCCGTCGCCTCTTCCTCGCTCAGGCCGACCACCCGCGGCACGTTGACCGAGGCGGCGTTGTTGCCGCCCACGGTGTCGTAGACGAACCACCCGAGCAGGGCGAGGGGGATGAGCACGAGGAAGACGAGCAGCCAGGAGATCCGGCGGCGACGTCGTCGGGCGCGCCCGCCCTCCGCGGGCATGGATGCCGTGTCCGAGTCCCTGCGCGGGACCGGCCCCCGGGCGGCGGCGGCCCCGCCGACGGCGGCACGGCTGAGGGCCATCGTCTCCTGGAGGCTGCCGCGGGAGGCCGGGCTGATCGGCATGCCGTCCTGGAAGGCACCGAGGTCGTCGGCCATCGCGAGGGCGTCCGGGTAGCGGGCGTCGCGGTCCTTGGTGAGCGAGTGCACGACGATGGCGTCCATCTCCGGGGGCACGTCCTCGTTGAGCGCGGACGGCACGGGGATGTCGGCGTTGACGTGCTGGTAGGTCAGCGAGATGGGCTCCCCGGTGTACGGCGTGCGACCGGTGAGCAGCTCGAAGAGGAGGCACCCGGTGGAGTAGACGTCGCTGCGCTTGTCGACGGTCTCGCCGCGGGCCTGCTCCGGGGAGATGTACTGCGCGGTGCCGATGACGGCCTGGGTGGCGGTCATCGTGGCCTGGCTGTCGGCGACCGCCCGGGCGATGCCGAAGTCCATGACCTTGACGGCACCGTCATCGGCCACCATGACGTTGCCCGGCTTGATGTCGCGGTGGACGATGCCCATGTCGTGGCTGTATGCGAGGGCCTCGAGGACCTGCTGCACGATGCGCGCGGCCTCCCGCGGCTCGAGGGTCCCCTCGGCGTTGAGCACCTCGCGCAGCGTGCGGCCCTCGACGTACTCCATGACGATGTACGGGACGTCCAGGGTGCCGCCGCCGGCCTCCTGCACCCGGTCCTCGCCGGAGTCGTAGACCGCGACGACGGAGCGGTGGTTCAGGCCCGCGACGGACTGGGCCTCGCGACGGAAGCGGGTGAGGAAGGCGGTGTCCCGGGCGTGGTCGGTGCGCAGGATCTTGATGGCGACCGGGCGCCCCAGGCGGGCGTCGTGCCCGAGGTGGACCTCGGCCATGCCGCCACGGCCGATGAGCTCACCGACCTCGTAGCGTCCTCCGAGGAGGCGCGGCGCCGAGTTGCTCATGATGCCTCCTGTGACCGGGCGTCGGCTCGGGTAGTGGACACGGTGCTCATTCCTCCAACGCCGCCTTCATGACCGCTGCGCTGATCGGGCCGGCGACGGCGCCGCCGTAGGCCTCGTTGCCCGCCCGGCCGCCGTCCTCGACGACGACCGCCACCGCGACCTTCGGGTTGTCGGCGGGGGCGAATCCGGTGAACCACGCGTGCGGGGGTTGTCCCTCGCCCTGCTCGGCCGTCCCGGTCTTGCCGGCGACGCTCGTCCCAGGGACGGCGGCCGCGGTCCCGGTGCCCTTCTCGACGACGAGCTGCATCATGTCGTTCAGCTGGTCCGCCGAGTCCGAGCTCATGGCGGTGGAGAGCTCCTCCGGCTTGGTCTCGTCGAGCGTCGAGAGGTCGGAGCCGAGCACCGACTCGATGAGGTGCGGCTTCATGACGACGCCGTCGTTGGCCACGGCGCTGCTGGCCATGGCCACCTGCAGCGGGGTGACGCGCACGTCGTACTGGCCGATGCCGACCTGCGCCTCCTGGGGCTCGTTGAGGTCGCTCGGGATGGTGGACGGGGTCACGCTCATCGGCACGTCCAGGTCCTGGCCGAACCCGAAGGACTGGGCCTGGTCCCGCAGGTCCTTGCCACCGATCTCCATGCCGAGCCAGCCGAAGGCGGTGTTGCAGGAGTCCTGCAGCGCCACCGCGAGGCTCACCTCGCCACCCGGACCGCAGGCCCCGGGGTGGGAGTTGGGCAGGTCGGCGCTGGTCTGCGGCAGGTCGAGGGTCGCCGGGCCGGGGATCTGGGAGTCCTCGGTCCACTCGCCGTCCTCGAGCGCGGCCGCCGCGGTGATGATCTTGAAGACCGAACCGGGCGGGTAGAGGTTACCGCCGATGGCGCGGTTGACCATCGGGTTGCTGGGGTCCTCCTGCAGCCTCTCCCAGGCGTCCTGCTCGACGTTCGGATCGTGGCTGGCCAGCGGGCTGGGGTCGTAGGAGGGGTGGGAGACCATCGCGAGGATCTCGCCGGTGCGGGGGTCCATCGCCACCACCGCGCCGGCCTGGTCGCCGAGGGCGTCGTCCGCGGCCTTCTGCACCGCGGGGTCGATCGTCAGCTCGAGGCTGGCGCCGGTGGGCTCGCGTCCGGCGATGGCCCCGGTGATCCGGTCGTAGAAGAGCTGGTCGTCCTGCCCGGAGAGGAGTCCGTCCGAGGCCTGCTCGATCCCACCGCCGGCGCCGTAGGTGAAGGAGTAGAAGCCGGTGATGTGGCTGTAGAGGGTCGGCTCGGGGTAGGTCCGCTGCCACTGCAGGTCGTCGTCGGTCTCCTTCGAGATGGCGATCGGCTTCCCGTCGACGAGGATCTGGCCGCGCTCGCGCGCATAGCTCTCCAGCTGGGTGCGGCGGTTGCCGGGACGGTCGTTGATGTCGCCGGCGTCGAGCACCTGGATCCACGTGCTGGAGGCGAGCAGCAGCACGAACATCACGGCCACGACCATGGACAGGCGTCGGATGGGCTGGTTCATCGGCCCTTCACCATCTCGGTGGGGGCGTCCATCGACGCCGGGTCGAACTCCGGGTCGGGGCGGCGCGCGTGGTCGCTGATCCGCAGCAGCAGGGCGATGAGGATCCAGTTCATCAGCAGCGAGGACCCTCCGTAGGCGAGGAAGGGGAGCGTGAGCCCGGTGAGCGGGATGACGCGGGTGACGCCGCCGATGACGACGAAGACCTGGATCGCCAGGGCGAAGGTCAGCCCCGTGGCGAGCAGCTTGCCGAAGCCGTCGCGCAGCCCGATCGCCGAGCGCAGCCCGCGCTCGATGAGCAGGACGTAGAGCAGGATGATCGCGATGACGCCGATCAGGCCGAGCTCCTCGGCGATGCTGGTGAAGATGAAGTCCGACTTCGGCAGCGGGGTCAGCCACGGGCGGCCGCGGCCCAGCCCCGTGCCGGAGAGCCCGCCGGCGGCCATCCCCATGATCCCGGTCGCCAGCTGCCCGCACTGCTCCATGCCCTTGTCGGAGAAGGTGTCGGTCCAGCACAGCACGCGGGTCTGCACGTGGTCGGCGAACTGGTAGACGATGTAGGCGCCGGCGGCCGCCAGGCCCAGGCCCAGCACGATCCACGAGGTGCGTTCGGTGGCCACGTAGAGCATGGCGACGAAGAGACCGAAGATCAGCAGGGTCGTGCCGAAGTCGTTCTCGAGGACGAGCACGAGGGCCGCGGCCACCCAGGCCACGAGGAGCGGTCCGAGGTCGCGCATCCGGGGGAAGGTCATCCCGAGGAACTTCCGGCCGGCGAGTGCCAGCAGGTCGCGGGTCTGCACCAGGTAGCCGGCGAAGAAGATGGCCAACATGATCTTGGCGACCTCCGCGGGCTGGAAGGTGAAGGGGCCCAGGGCGATCCAGATGCGGGCGCCGTAGACGGAGGTGCCCAGGGGAGACAGGGGCAGGGCGAGGAAGACCAGGGCCAGCGCCCCGCAGGTGTAGGTGTAGCCGCGCAGCACCCGGTGGTCGCGCAGCAGCATGATCACCGCCAGGGCCATGGCGACGCCGAGTGCCGTCCACACCAGCTGGCGAAGGGCGTCTCCCTCGGAGAAGTCCTTGCCCTGGGCGATGTCCAGCCGGTGGAGCATGACCAGGCCGATGCCGTTGAGCAGGGTGACGATCGGCAGGATCAGCGGGTCGGCGAAGGAACTGCGCCACCGCAGCACGAGATGCACCCCGATGGCGATGGCCGACAGCAGACCGGTGTGCCAGAGCAGGTCCGGGGGGACCTCGCCGGAGGTCGCGACGGCGACGTTGGTGTAGGCCACGACGACGACGACGATCGCGAGCAGCGTCAGCACGAGCTCGATGTTGCGCCCGCGGACCGGCTTGATCGTCTCGACGGCTCGGTTCATCGGCTGCAGGGCTCCCCCGCCGCGCGCAGGTCGGTGCACTTCTCCGCGGCACTGCGCAGGCTCCGGACGCGCTCCTGTGCTGCCTCGCGGGAGTCCACGGAGATGGTGGTGATGACCTCCTCGCGGTAGAAGGGCGGCAGCTGGTCCAGCCCGATGTCGGTCTGCCGGACCTTCGAGTGCAGGGTGATCGGCCCCAGGTCCGAGGGCACCCCCTGGTAGACGGCGACCCGGTCGTCGTCGACCCCGAGGAAGTACTGCTGCTGGGTCCAGGCGTAGCCCCCGTAGACGACGGCACCGACGAGGAGCAGCGCGATGACGAGGCCGCCGATGCCGCGAAGCCAGCGCCCGCCGACGCCGCGCCGGCCCTCCTCGGCCAGCTCGACCCCTTCGTCCTCCTCCTGCTGGGTGAGGGCGGCGGCGCGGGAGGCCGGGGAGTCGTCCACCCGCCGGACCGGGCTGCGCAGCGCGGCGGAGCCCACGACCTGGGGCTGGGTGGAGGGTGCGGTGCTGGACTCCACGACGTCGCCGATGACGACCGTGACGTTGTCGGGCGCACCGGCCCGCATCGCCAGCGAGATCAGGTCCTCGGCCGCCCGGCCGGGAGGTGAGGGCGCCCCGAGGATCTCCTCGATGGTGTCCGCGGCGACGAACCCGGACAGGCCGTCCGAGCAGAGCAGGTACCGGTCGCCCCGGCGGGCCTCGCGGGCCCCGATGTCCGGCTCGTCGTCGGGGGCGCCGGTGAGGACCCGGGTCACGACGCTGCGCTGCGGGTGGGTGCTCGCCTCGTCCTCGGTGATCCGCCCCTCGTCGATGAGGGACTGGACGAAGGAATGGTCGCGGGTGATCTGGCTGAGCCGGCCGTCGCGCAGCACGTAGGCGCGGGAGTCGCCGATGTGGGCGAGGATGAGCTTGTTGCGAGCCCGCATGATCGCCGTCACCGTCGTGCCCATGCCCTCGAGCGCGGTGTCCTCGGCGTAGATTCGGGCGATCTCCTCGTTGGCGGTGCGGATCGCCCGCTGCAGCTGGGTGGAGGCCTCGTCCGCGGTGAGCGAGTCGTGGTCGATCGAGACCAGCTCGGTGATCGCGGTCGCGGAGGCGATGTCACCGCCAGCGTGCCCGCCCATCCCGTCCGCGACGACGAGCAGGTGCGGGCCGGCGTAGCCGGAGTCCTGGTTGTCCTGGCGGACCAGCCCGACGTCCGATCGTGCCGCGAAGTGGAAGGAGAGGGACACCGGTCAGCCCCTCAGCTCGATGACGGTGCGACCGATGCGCACCTGCCCACCGGTCTGCAGCGGCACGGGGTCGCCCACGCGGTACTGACCGACGTAGGTGCCGTTGGTCGAGCCGAGGTCCTCGACGTACCAGCCGTCGCGTGCCCGCAGGATCCGGGCGTGCCGGCCGGAGGCGAATTCGTCGGTGAGGACGAGGTCGCACTCGGGGTTGCGCCCGATGAGCATCCCCGAGTCGCGCAGGGGCAGCGAGGTGCCGGCGAGCGGTCCCGTCGTGACGACGAGCTTCGTGGGCAGCCGGGGGGCGCGCTGGGCGGGGCGGGACTCCGGCGGTGCCGCGGGCCGGCGGCCGAAGCGGCCCCCCTTCGCCCGCTCCGGACGGCGGGTGACCACCCGGGTGCCGTAGAGGTCGGAGCGCAGCACGGAGGCCACGGAGAGCACGAAGACCCACAGCAGCACGAGCAGGCCGAGGCGCAGCACGGTCACTGTCAGCTCGCTCACGGGTGCTCCTTTGTGCGCCGGGACTCAGCGACGGGTGTGGAAGGTCGCGTGGGTGCGACCGACGGTGATCCTGTCACCATCCGCGATCGGTGTCGCGTCGGTGCGTTCGCCGTTGACGTAGGTGCCGTTGGTCGAGCCGAGGTCGCGCAGGTGGGAGACGAGGCGCGGACCGTCGTGGGTGATGCGCAGCTCGCAGTGCCGGCGGGAGATGCCCGGGTCCTCCAGGACGATGTCGGCGGACTGGTCGCGCCCCATCACCGTCATCGCACCGATGAGCGGGTAGCGCTCGCCGCCGACCTCCAGCCACGGGCGCTCGTGCACGGACGCGGCGGGCGGCCCGGGGGTGGAGTCCTGTCGCCGCACGACCGTGGTCTCCTCCTCCTCGGGTGCGGGGGGCGAAGGGGGAGCCTGCCGGGCCTCGGGGGCGGGCGCCGGCCTCGGTGCCGGCGCTGCGACGGGGGCGGGAGCAGCGGGTGGCGCGGCGTCGCCCTGGTCGTAGGCGCCGGCCTCGAAGGAGCCGGAGTACTCGTCGTAGCCGGCCTCCTCGCGGTAGTCCGCGTAGCGGTCGTCGTCCCCCTGGTAGGGGCCCGGGGACTGCGGGTCGCGCGGGACGTGTTCGCGGGCCGTCGCGGGACGCACCCGGAAGACCCCGGTCTCGAGCTCGTCGTCGCGCACGAAGAGGACCTGGAGCGGCCCGCCCGGCTGGTAGCGCTGGGACTCCACGTGCTCCTGGGCGGCGGAGACGAGCTCGTCCTCGAGCTCCTCGTCGAACTCGGTGAGGCGGGTGTGGTCCTCGGCCGCCAGCTCGATTGTGAAGAGGTTGGGCACGACGGTGCGGCCCCGCCCGAGCATGGTCGCCCGGTCGTCCATGGCCCGGCGCAGCGCCGAGGCGAGCTCGAGGGGCTGCACCTCGGAGCGGAAGGCGCGGGCGAAGACGCCGTTGACGGTGCGCTCCAGCTTGCGCTCCATGCGCTGGAAGAGGCTCATCGACGGGTCCCTCCCTTCGCTCGGTGCCGAGGTCCGTGTCCCACGGGCAGCATCCAGCCACACCCGTGCTCACGTGATCCTAACTATCGACACTGCAAAGTCACTGCACGCGCCCGGAATCGACGTGCGGTTGGCGGCGCAGCCGTGGGCGCGCCGGTGGCTCAGGTGGGGCCGAGCCGGTCCCGGGCCGCCCGGCCGCGGCGCTCGACCGGAACGGCCCCCGTCGCCACGCCGAGCCCGACGAGCGCGCCGTTGCCGTAGAAGGTCTCGCAGTGCCCTGCCGGAACGTCGAAGGTCTCGTGCCAGATGCCCACCGCGCCCGGGTGCGCACGGGCGACCTGGTTGAAGCGGCGCCACGCCGGCAGGTGCACGGCATCCTGGTTCCTGGCGTAGTCGATGAGGTGGTCCGTGGAGCGCCAGTACTGCACGACCCATGGTCCGGAGGCCCCGATGAGCGTGTGCGCCCCGAGGAAGCCCATGTCCTCGGCCTCCCCGCGCTTGGCCGCGGCCCTGTTGCGCTCGAGCTCGGCGAGCATCCGCGGCATCGCGGTGAAGACCGGCCACCACAGGTCCACCCGGAGGGGGCGGTGGATCGTCATGCCGATGTGGAAGACGGCCAGGCCGCCGGTGTGCGCGTGGGTGAGGTTGGTCATCGTTCCCCCTTGGATAGTTGTGCTATCCAGTATTGGGTACCAGTACTATCCAGCGCAAGAGGTGAGTGGATGAGGATCTCGGAGCTGGCGGCCACCACGGACGTGCCGGTCGCGACCCTGAAGTACTACCTGCGCGAGGGCGTGCTCCCTTCCGGGCAGGCGCGCACACGCACGAGCGCCGACTACGGGCAGGAGCACGTCGAGCGGGTCCGGCTCGTGCGGGCGCTCACGGGGGTCGGCGGGCTCAGCCTGGCGACCACCCGCAGGGTGCTCGAGGCGACCGAGGCGCCACGGACTTCGCGCGCCGATGTCATGGGGGCGGCCCAGCGGGCGTTGCTCGGGGAGGAGTACGTGTCCGACCCGGGCGAAGGGGGAGCGCTGCGGCCGACGAACCGGGCCCGGGCGTGGCTCGCGGAGCAGGGCTGGCAGGTCCACCCCGCGGACCCGGCGATCGACGAGCTCGACACGGCCTGGGCGGCTTGCGAGGCGGCGGATCTCGGTGTCGACGAGGAACGGATGGCCGCCTACGCGCAGGCGGTGCTCCGGGTGGCCGCCGTGGACCTCGCCTCGGTCCCGGCGGATCCCCAGGGGGCGGTGCGCCAGGTGGTCATCGGCACCGTCCTGCTGGACCGCGTCCTGCTCCTGCTGCGCCGCCTCGCGCAGCAGCACCTGGCGGTGAGCGAAGGGGGTTGAGCCCTCACTTTGGGAATCCGACCGGTCATGGGGCAGAATGAGACCGCTCGTGGGCCCGTCGGCCCGCGGGTGGCACTCACGCGAGAGTGGCGGAACGGCAGACGCGCTGTCTTCAGGTGGCAGTGTCCTTATGGGCGTGGGGGTTCAAATCCCCCCTCTCGCACCCACCACGAAGCCCCGCACCATGAGGTGCGGGGCTTCGTCTCGTTGGGCCCGCGGCATGTCGCGCGGCAGTTCATCCTCCTCGGCGCACCGCGGCCACGCTGTGCCGGGGCCCCCGACGGCGGGCCCGACGAACTGCCGTGCGACGTGCCGGAGACCTGCCCGATCAGAGGCTGACGCCCACCGCCGCGAGCAGCTCGCGCAGCGCGGCACCGAAGTCCCGCTGCTGGCCGATCTCGTTCTGCGCCACCGACGCCAGCCCGCCCTGGACGCTGCCGTCGGCCTTGCCGGCCTTCCCGATGTAGAGCTCGCGGCCGGCCATGAGCGACTGGGCGCCCGGGTTTGCCCGGGTCGCGGCGCGCGAGGCCTCGAGCTCCTGCAGCTGCTGCGGGGCGAAGGGGGCCCCGCTCGCGCTCCCGAGGCCGGAGACCACGTGCTTGTCGCCGCCGACCTTGAGGGTGACGTGGCCGACGGTCTTGTTCGCCTTCGCGGAGATCTGCTGGGTGGGCGCGTCGAAGAAGACGCCCTGCTGGCCGGTGAGCCACACCCGTCCGGGCAGGACCCCGAGGATGGCCGGCTCGGACTTCGAGGTCATCATCCGCGGGTAGCGGTACACGCCCATGAGGATCGGGGGCACGGGTGCAGCGGTCATGCGGTACTCCTGTGTCTGGGGCTACGACTCTGGTCCATCGCACGGCCTATCCTGCACGAAGAGCCCGCGGAGTGAGCCAACCGCCGTGGGTCAGCCGGGCTCGCCCCGTCGGAGGCCACCAGAGGCGCCGGGCGCCGCTGGCACGGTGCCCGTCACCCCGGGCCGGGGAGAGTGGTGTACTACCCGCGAGTCACTTGCGACGCCACAGAGCGGGAGAGGAAGTCCGAGGCCGCGACAACCGACGCCCTGCACCTCAGAGGGCGACGCCGACCGCGCGCAGCAGCTCCTCGAGGGCCGCGCCGAAGTCGACCAGCCGGCCGAGGGGCGTGAGTGCAGGTATCGCGCCTCGACGGCGAAGTCACCCTCGGGCGGTCCTCCTGTCGCCAGGTACAGCGCCCGCCCCGCCATGAGCGCCCGGGCACGGGGATCCGCGTCGATCGCCGCGCGGGAGTAGTCCAGCCGCGCCAGCTGCTCGGGCGCGAAGGCCGGGTGGTGTCGGGTCGAGCTTCGCCCGGATCGACTGCGCCGGGGCGTCGAGGAGCACGCCGGTCGGGCCCGTCAGCCAGACGTGGCCCGGCTCCGCGCCGAGGGCCGCCGGCTCGGACCGCAGCGAGAGCAGAGACCGCTGCCGGTAGACCCCCATGAGGATCGGCGGGACCTGGCTGGACACCCCTGCAGCGTAGGACCGCTCACCGCGGGATCAGATGAACTCGAGCGGGTCGAACTGCTCGATCGGGATGACCCGCACCCGGGGCAGGCGGCTGGTGAAGACCCGCACGTCGTACTCGAGGTCGAAGAACTCCATCCCCTCGATCTCCCGCAGGCCGGTGGCCATGAACTCGCCGAAGCCCACGATGCCGACGCGGCGCCCTTCGTCCTCGGCCAGCTCCTCCATCTGCGGCACGAAGTCACGGTCGTGGCTGACGAGCATGACGTCGGCGTCCCGCTCCAGCAGCGCATCGGCGGTGCGCTGGATGGCGATGTCGACCACCTTGCCCTCACCGCTGACCGGCACCGGCCGGTAGCCCATCGCGAGCAGCGCCTGGACGAAGGAGGCCGGCAGGTCACCGGAGACCGCGAGGAAGAAGAGGCCCTTGACCGGCTGCCGCCAGGCCTCCTCGGCGTGGACGAGCAGCTTGTTCCAGCGCGGTCGCTCCTCCGGTTGCGGTCGGCGCCCGAGGACGGAGACGCCGAGGGTGGCGTCGATGTTCTCGCCGTCGACGAGGAGGTAGGTGGTGCGATCGGCCATGGGGCGAGCCTATAGCGCCGACCCGCCCTCAGAAGTCCCGCGCCGTGGCCGACGCGGCGTCGCCGACCCGCCCCAGGTGGAAGCGACGCACCAGCCGGATCGACGGGCGGGCGACGAAGAGGACCGAGCCGATCGTGAAGAGCCACGTCGCGGCGTAGACGGTCGACTCCTTGAAGAAGAGGATGCTCCCGACCAGGAAGAGCACCCCGGCGAGGAAGTCGTTGGTGATCGAGATGGTCTCGTAGACGCCGCGGATGCGCAGCTCCTCGTGCCCGATCGTGAGCGTCACATTCCAGGGGTGTTCTCGTGCCATGCCCCATGATGAACCCGCGCCCGGCCACTATCCTTGGCCACGACGTCGACGAAGGGGGTACCCCACCATGTGCAAGCCCGTCCAGTGCCAGAACTGCGGCAAGACCACCTGGACCGGTTGCGGCGAGCACGTCGCCGAGGTGCGGGCCCAGGTCCGCGCCGAGGACTGGTGCACCTGCGCCACCCCGGTCACCGCCTGAGGTCCACCCACACCCGGGGCTCGTCGGTCTCGATCTCGGCCAGCTCCCACATCCGGTGCAGCGCCGGCTGCAGCAGCCGGCTGCCGATCTGGCGCATGAGCACAGCGACCCCGTGCTCGTCGACCGGCCGGTTGCTGCTGCCGATGCCGTGCTCGCGCAGCACCCGGGTCTGCTCGATCGTGTGCTCGACGAGCTTGCGTGCCAGACCCACGTCCCCCGGGTCCGGTGTGACGACCACCCGCCGCAGGTAGTCGATCGCCTCCGGGTTCTCCTCGAACATCCGGGTCACGGCCGCGTCGCGCGCGGCGGCCACCTCGCCCGCCGGGCCGTCCAGCGGCACCGACTCCAGGGCCGCGCCGAAGAGCTCGAGCACGTGGTCGTCCACGGCGTCGTGCAGGCCGGGCTTGCCACCGAAGTAGTGGCCCACGAGGCCGGGGGCCACCCCGGCGGACCGGGCGACCTCGCGCAGGCTGGTCGCGGCGACCCCCCGCTCGGCGAAGAGGCGCAGCGCCGCGGAGAGGATCCGCTCCCGCGAGCTCGCGGAGGGCTGCTCGGTCGGCGGGGTCACGGCGCCTCCCTTCGTGTCGGCTACCTCACGTCAGGCACTATTGCACAGGTGTTCAAACGATACGTATCGTGCGAGGTGTAGCGAAGTCTCCCCCCACGAAGGAGCCGGTTCATGCCCGCGCAGCCCGAGGCCGTCATCTATGACGCCGTCCGTACACCCAGAGGGAAGGGCAAGTCGTCCGGCTCCCTCCACGAGGTCAAGCCGATCGACCTGACCGTCGGGCTCCTCGACGCGATCCGGGAGCGCAACCCCGGCCTGGACGCCGCCCAGATCGACGACCTCGTCATGGGCATCGTCTCCCCGCTCGGCGACCAGGGGGCGGTCCTGCCGCGCACCGCCGTCCTCAAGGCCGGCTACCCCGAGCCGGTCGCCGGCGTGCAGCTGAACCGCTTCTGCGGCTCCGGCCTCGAGGCGGTCAACCAGGTCGCAGCGCGCGTGCGGTCCGGCTTCGAGGACCTCTTCATCGCCGGCGGCGTGGAGTCGATGTCCCGCGTGCCCATGGGCAGCGACGGCGGCGCGTGGGCGATGGACCCCGCGACCGCGCTGGGGACCGACTTCGTCCCGCAGGGCATCGGGGCCGACCTCATCGCCACCCGGGAGGGCTTCGACCGGGCCGAGGTGGACCGCTTCGCCGCGCAGTCCCACGCCCGGGCCGCCCACGCCCAGGAGCAGGGCTGGTTCGACAGGTCGATCGTCCCGGTCAGGGACGCCAGCGGCCTGACCATCCTCGACCACGACGAGACCGTGCGCCCCGGTACCACCGCGGAGACCCTCGCCGGGCTGAAGCCCTCCTTCGCCGGGATCGGTGAGATGGGCGGCTTCGACTTCGTCGCCACCTCGAAGTACCCCTCGGTCGACGAGATCAACCACGTCCACCACGCCGGCAACTCCTCCGGCATCGTCGACGGTGCCTCGCTGCTGCTCGTCGGCAACGAGCAGGTCGGCACGGAGATGGGCCTGACCCCGCGGGCACGGATCGTCTCGACGGCCGTCGTCGGCAGCGAGCCGACGATCATGCTCACGGGTCCCGCCCCGGCCTGCCGCAAGGCACTGGACCGGGTCGGCATGAAGGCCAGTGACATCGACCTCGTGGAGATCAACGAGGCCTTCGCCGCGGTCGCCCTGAAGCTGCTGCGCGACATGGGCTGGAGCGAGGAGCAGGCCAACGTCAACGGCGGCGCCATCGCCATGGGTCACCCGCTCGGTGCCACCGGCGCGATGATCCTCGGCACGCTCGTCGACGAGCTCGAGCGCCGTGACCTCGAGCGCGGCATCGCCACCCTGTGCATCGGCGGTGGCATGGGCATCGCCACCATCGTCGAGCGCGTCTGATCGCGAAGA
This sequence comes from Janibacter corallicola NBRC 107790, assembly GCF_001570965.1. Classification (GTDB taxonomy): domain Bacteria; phylum Actinomycetota; class Actinomycetes; order Actinomycetales; family Dermatophilaceae; genus Janibacter; species Janibacter corallicola. The sequence continues at coordinate 136,503 of NZ_BCSR01000001.1, forward strand.
AGGAATCGAACTGACATGAGCGAGAACATGATTCGTTACGAGCGCGACGACGAGGGCATCGTCACCCTGACGATGGACGACCCGGACGCGGGCGCCAACACGATGAACGACACCTACGTGCGGTCGATGGGGGAGACCATCGACCGCCTGGAGGCAGAGCGCGAGCAGATCACCGGTGTCGTGCTCACCTCCGCGAAGAAGACCTTCTTCGCGGGCGGCAACCTCGCCGACCTGCAGTCGGTCACCCCCGAGACCGCCGCGGACTTCTTCGCCGGGATCGAGGGCATCAAGGCGGACCTGCGCCGCATCGAGCAGCTCGGCAAGCCGGTCGTCGCCGCGATCAACGGCGCCGCCCTCGGCGGCGGGCTCGAGCTGGCGCTGGCGACCCACCACCGGATCGCCGTCGACGACGACAAGATCAAGATCGGCCTGCCCGAGGTCACCCTCGGCCTGCTGCCCGGCGGTGGCGGCGTGACCCGTCTGGTGCGGATGCTCGGCATCCAGGAGGCGCTCATGGGCTGGCTGCTGCAGGGCCAGCAGCGCACCCCGGCCGCCACGAAGGACAAGGGCGTCATCGACGAGCTCGTCGCCACCCGCGAGGAGCTCGTGCCGGCCGCCAAGGCGTGGATCCGGGAGCACTCCGGCGACGAGGACGTGGCCGTCAAGCCGTGGGACGTCAAGGGACACAAGATCCCCGGCGGCACCCCGAGCTCCCCGAAGTTCGCGGCCAACCTGCCGGCCTTCCCGGCGAACCTGCGCAAGACGCTCAAGGACGCCCCGACCAAGTCCCCGCGGGCGATCATGTCCGCGGCCGTCGAGGGATCCCAGGTCGACTTCGACACCGCCAGCCGGATCGAGTCCCGCTACATCACCGAGCTGGCCTCCGGTCGGGAGTCGACCGCGATGATCCAGGCCTTCTTCTTCGACCTGCAGGCCATCGGCTCCGGCTCCCTTCGCCCGGAGGGCATCGAGAAGCGCAAGGTCGGCTCCGTCGGCATCCTCGGCGCGGGCATGATGGGCGCCGGCATCGCCTTCTCCGCCGCCATGGCCGGGCTCGACGTCAGGCTCAAGGACGTCTCGCTCGAGGGCGCGCAGAAGGGCAAGGCCTACACCGAGAAGCTCCTCGCCAAGCGCGTCGAGAAGGGCCGGACCACCGAGGCCCAGCGCGACGAGGTCCTCGCCCGGATCACCCCGACCGCCGACGCGGGCGACCTCGCGGACGTCGACGTCGTCATCGAGGCCGTCTTCGAGGACTACGACCTGAAGAAGACGGTCTTCGAGGAGATCGAGGGCGTCGTCGGCCCCGACACGCTGCTGTGCTCGAACACCTCGACGCTGCCGATCACGAGCCTGCAGGGCTTCTCCGGCCGGCCGAAGGACTTCATCGGGCTGCACTTCTTCAGCCCCGTCGACAAGATGAAGCTCGTCGAGATCATCCGCGGCGAGCAGACCTCCGACGAGGCCACCGCCCGCGCGGTCGACCTGGTCCAGCAGATCCGCAAGATCCCGATCGTCGTCGGCGACGGGCGCGGCTTCTACACCAGCCGGGTCTTCGGCACGCTCATCACCGAGGGCGCCCAGCTGTTGGCCGAGGGCGTCGACCCGATGGTCATCGAGCGCGCCGCGACGAAGGCCGGCTTCCCCGCGCCGCCGCTGGCGATGCTCGACGAGGTCTCGCTCACCCTCACCCAGCACATCCGCACCGAGGCCGAGAAGGCCGCGAAGGCGGAGGGGCGCACCCTGGAGGCCACCCCCGGGGAGTCGCTCATCGACGAGATGGTCGAGCTGGGTCGCAAGGGCCGCGCCGCCGGCTCCGGGATGTACGACTACCCGGCCGACGGCCCGAAGAAGCTCTGGCCCGGTCTGCGGGAGCGCTACGCGAAGGGGACGGAGGTCCCCCTTCGCGACATCGAGGACCGCTACCTCTTCATCATGGCGCTGGAGACCGCCGGGTGCTTCGAGGACGGGGTGCTGAAGGACGCCGAGTCGGCGAACATCGGCGGCATCTTCGGCATCGGCTTCCCGCCGCACACCGGCGGCCCGGCGACCTTCATGACGAACTACGAGGGCGGGCTGGCCGGCTTCGTGGCCCGGGCCGACGAGCTCGCCGACGCCTACGGGGAGCGCTTCCGTCCGTCGGAGTGGCTGCGCGGTCGCGTCGCCTCCGGGAGCCTCGTCGACGCCGACTGAGATCACCGAGGCGGACCGGCGACCCCGCCGGTCCGCCTCGGATCGCCGGACCCCCTCAAGGAAGGCAACGATGCCCGACATCCTCCAGCCCCAGCCCTACGTCTCCCCGTGGATGAAGGACGAGGTCGCCGACGTGGTGACCCTCGCCCGCACCTTCTTCGAGCGGGAGGTGACGCCGCACCAGGAGCGCTTCGCCGAGCAGCACCAGGTCGACAAGGAGACCTGGCTCGCCGCCGGTGCCGCGGGACTGCTGTGCATCTCGGTCCCCGAGGAGTACGGCGGGGGCGGGGGCACCTTCGCGCACGAGGCGGCCGTGCTGTGGGAGCAGGGCAAGGCCGGTGACGACGCCTTCGGCTACTCGGTGCACTCCTCGATCGTCGCCCACTACCTGCTCGCCTACGGCACCGAGGAGCAGAAGCAGAAGTGGCTGCCGCGGATGGCCTCCGGCGAGCTCGTCGGCGCCGTCGCGATGACCGAGCCCGGCACCGGATCGGACCTGCAGAACATCAGGACCACCGCCAGGCGCGAGGGCGAGCACTACGTCATCAACGGGTCCAAGACCTTCATCACCAACTCCTCGCACGCCGGGCTCGTCGTCATCGTCGCGCGCACCGGCGGCGAAGGGGCACAGGGGATCTCGCTCATCGTGGCCGAGGTCGACGAGCTGGAGGGCTTCGAGCGGGGGCGGGTCCTGGCCAAGATCGGGCAGCACGGTCAGGACACCCGCGAGCTGGCCTTCACCGACATGCGGGTGCCGGTGGCCAACCTGCTCGGTGACCAGGAGGGGCAGGGCTTCTACCAGTTGATGACGCAGCTGCCGCAGGAGCGCCTGGCGATTGCCGTCGGCGCCGTCGGCTCGGCCGAGCTGGCCTACGAGCTGGCGCTGGCCTACACGAAGGAGCGGGAGGCCTTCGGCAGGCCCATCGGCGCCTTCCAGAACACCCGCTTCACCCTCGCCGAGGTCGGCACGGACGTGCTCGCGGCACGCACCTTCCTCGACCACTGCGTGCAGTTGCACGTCGACGGCGCGCTCGACGCAGCCACCGCCTCCCGGGCGAAGTACTGGACGACCGACGTGCAGTGCGACGTCATCGACCGCTGCCTGCAGCTCTTCGGCGGGTACGGCTACATGCTCGAGTACCCCATCGCGCGCCTCTACGCCGGCGCCCGCGTGCAGAAGATCTACGGCGGGACCAACGAGATCATGAAGGAGCTGATCTCCCGGACGTTGTGACCTCTGGCCCTTCCCCGGTCGAGGTGGCCCCGCTCGCCTATCCGGTCGCTGGAACCTCTACCCGATCGAAGGTGGCGAGGAGTCGAGGTGGCCGCGCTCGCCTATCCGCGCGCTGGAACCTCGACCCGAACGGGACCGCTCGGCCCGGAGAGCGGGCAGCAGGCACCAGACGCCGCCCAGCCCGATGGCGCCCGTCACGGCCATGACCACCCGGGTCGAGGTCGCGTCGGCGAGCAGTCCGGCCAGCGGCATGACGAGCGAGAAGGCCCCGAATCCGCACATCGAGGCCATGGACAGCACCGTCGCGCGGTTGCGGGAGCTGGCCTCGCGGTGCAGCAGCGCGTTGTACGTCGGCCCCTGCATGCCGTGGCCGGTGTAGACGAGCAGGTGGGCGACGACGAGGCCGATCGGTCCGACGGCCAGGGCGAGCCCGACGCTGAGCAGGCTGTGGGCGATCCGGCCCGCGATCGCGGACCGGGCCACCCCCCACCGGGCGGAGATCCACCCGGAGATCCGTGCCCCGAGGGCGAAGACGGCCCACGCGCCCGCGGCGAGCGGGCCCATGATGACGCCCGCCTGCGCCTCGCTGCCGAGGATCTCGGCCATCCGCACGGGGGTGAGGTTCTCCATGCCGATCATCGCCGTGGACCAGAAGCACTCCAGCAGCACGAGGCCGCGCAGCACCCGGTTGTCCCGCAGCAGGCGCAGGCCGGAGGCGACGATCGAGGGGGCCTCCTTCGCGGAGGTGAGCGCGCGGGACCAGCCGGTCGAGTCGACGTGGGTGACCGGCTCCCTGAGCAGGGCGACCACCGCGACCACGTGCAGCGCGGAGAGCACGAGGCAGATGAGCACCGGCAACCACAGTGCGGAGAAGGCGGTCACGGGGTGCCAGGCGATGAGCCCGCCGGAGAGCACCGCGCCGATGGCCATGACGATGCCGACGACGGTCCCGGCGAGCGAGAGGTCCTGGTCGACGTCCGCGCCGGGATGGCTGTGGTGCACGGCGTCGACGTACCAGGCCTCGAGCGGCCCGGAGTCCAGCGCGCGGAAGACCCCCGTCAGCACGGCGACGATCACGAAGCCGGTGAAGGAGTGCGCGAGGATCAGCGCGACCATCGAGGCGAGGTTGGCCACGGCCGCGACGATGAGCACCGGTCGTCGCCCCAGGGCGTCGGCGAAACCGGAGGTCGGCAGCTCGAGGAGCAGGACGACGAAGCCGATGACGGCCATCGCCGACATCGCGCTGGGGAGGGAGAGCCCCCGCTCGAGCATCCACAGCACGAGGATCCCGACGATGAACCCGACCGGCATCCACCGGGTCGCGGTCAGGGTGAGGAAGACCCGGCGGGCGGCCATGGGGGAGAGTGGCTCGGTCATGAGTCTCGAGGCTCCTCGCTGGCGCTCGTCGCACCTCGACCATCGTCGGTGCGGTCCCAGGCGGGCTCGTCCGCGTCCACGAAGGTCGAGACCACGACGTTGAAGCGCCGCTCCTCCGGCCCGAGTGGTCCGGGCGGCCGACCGTACTCGTGCATGACCTCCCAGACGAGGGTCTCGAAGCGGGACTGGATCTCCTTCGCCTGGGTGGCCGTCACCGCGACCGTGGCATCACTCTGCGAGGTGACGGCACGCCACTGGGGCAGGTCACCGCCGCGGCGCTCGGCGGCGGACTGCAGCCGATGGGCCAGCTGGCTGACGACGAGCTGGTGGAAGGCGTCGGTGGCATCCCTCCCTTCGTCCCCCGCGTCCTCGGGCTCCGGGACGGAGGTGACCTGGCTGCTGGCCTGCCACCAGCGCTCGCGTCGGGTGCCCAGGCCCTCGGCCTCCTCGACGAAGCCGTGCTCGGCCAGCTGGCGCAGGTGGTAGCTCGTGGCCCCGGAGTTCAGGCCGAGCCGGCGCGCGAGCCCGCTCGCCGTGGCCGGGCCCGCGGTGCGCAGCAGCCCGAGCATGCGCATGCGCACGGGGTGGCTGAGCGCCTTGAGCTGGGTGATGTCGGGGACGACCGGGTCCATGACGACCAGCGTAGACCGCAAAGAACCATTTGCAAAGGGGTGTGTGCACTAAGCCTTCACACTTCGTCGGAGGGGAGGCACGCGGTTAGTCTCGTCCACATGTCCGCACTGCCCGCCGGAGGGGGCCGCCCGAGCCCTCTGGACGCCTACCGGGAGGTCGTGACCACGACCGAGGGTGTGGACGAGGTCGTCACCCTCGACGGTGTGCGCGAGCCGGCCGAGCAGCTCGCGCAGACCATCACCGACACCGGCCTGACCGGGCTGCTGCTCGCCCGTTCCGAGTCCCGCCGCTTCGTCGCCGACGAGGGCATCACCTACGGCGGCGGCGTCGCCGAGGACGAGGACGAGCAGACGCCCGGCAGCCGCGCGCCGAGCGAACCGCGCACCTGGCAACTCGACCCCGTCCCGCTCACCTTCGGTACCGACGAGTGGGCCCGACTCGAGCGCGGGGTCCGTCAGCGTGCCGTGCTCCTCGACCAGGTCCTCACCGACCTCACCGGCCCGCAGCGTCTCGTCCGCGACGGCGTGCTGCCCGGCGCCGTCGTCCACGGCCACGGCGACTGGCTCCCGCAGGCCGACGGCATCCGGCTGCCCGGCCCCCGCCAGCTCGTCACGCCCGCCATGGACCTGGCCCGCGACCACGCCGGCACCTGGCGGGTCTTCGCCGACCGGACCCAGGCCCCCAGCGGCGCCGGCTACGCGATGGCCAACCGCCGCATCACCGCCCGTGTGCTGCCCGGCCTGCACCGCGACCTCGACCTGGCCCACCTGCGCGGCTTCTTCCACACCGTGCAGCAGACCCTCACCCGGGTCGCCCCGCAGACCGACGACCCGCCGCGCGCGGTCATCCTCACCCCCGGCGCGCTCAGCGAGGCCGCCTTCGACGAGGCCCTCCAGTCCACGCTGCTCGGCATTCCCGTCGTCGAGTCCGAGGACCTCGTGAGCCGCGACGGGCGGATCTGGATGCGCACCACGAGCGGCCTGTCCCCGGTCGACGTCATCCTGCGCCGGCTCGCCGGCCGCGACATCGACCAGCTGGACCTGCGCAGCGACTCCCGCCTCGGCTTGCCCGGCGTCCTCGAGGCCGCCCGCCTCGGCCACGTCTCGATCGTGAACCCGGTGACCTCCGGCGTCCTGGAGAACCCGGCGCTCATCCCCTACCTGCCCGCGATCTGCCGCCACCTGCTCGACGAGGACCTGGCGCTCCCTTCGACCCAGACGTGGTGGGGAGGCGAACGCACCCACCTCAGCCACATCGTCACCAACCTCTCCAGCCTCGTGGTCAAGCCGACCTCCCGCACCGCCGACGAGCGCCCGTACTTCGGCTGGGAACTGAGCGGGCAGGAGCGGGACCGGCTCGCGCTGCGGATCCAGGCCGAACCGTGGCGCTGGACCGCCCAGGACCCGCTCACGATGTCCACCGCCCCCGTCGTCACCGCCGAGGGACTGGAGCCCAGGCACGTCGTGCTGCGGACCTTCGCCGTCGCCGACGAGGAGGACTACGCGGTGCTCCCGGGCGGTCTCGCGCGCCTGGCCACCCGCCCCGACTCCGGCGACATCTCCAGCCTCACCGGCGCGATGAGCAAGGACGTGTGGGTGCGGGTCGAGACCGGTGCCGACGGCGAAGGGGGCCTGCCCCACCTGCCCACCGCCTTCCGCGGGCAGGCGCCGGTCACCTCCGCGGCGCCCGCACCACGCGTCGCGGCCGACCTGTACTGGATGGGCCGCTACACCGAACGGGCCGAGGCGGCCGCCCGGCTGCTGCGGGTCGCGGACGACCTCGTCGACGACCACGTCGGGCGGCCCGGCACCACCGGCCACACGGCGATGACCGTCATGCTCGAGGCGGTCACCGAGGTGATGGGCGTGCGCCCCGGCTTCCTCGGTGACGAAGGGAGCGAGCGGCGCGCGGACCCGCTGCCGCACCTGCGCGACCTCACCCTCGACCCGCGGATCGCCGGGTCGGTCGCCTACAGCACCCGCCGCGCGGTCAACGCCGCCCAGGCGGTGCGCCAGGTCCTCTCCGTCGACACCTGGCTGATCATGTCCCGCCTCGAGCGCACCCTGCAGCACGCCGTCCCGCACGACGACCTGCAGGAGCTGCTCATGGAGACCATCGAGGGGCTGCTCGCCCTCGCCGGCATCGGCGTCGAGTCCCTCGTGCGTGACCCCGCCTGGGCCTTCGCCGACGCCGGCAAGCGGGTCGAGCGAGCGCAGCAGACGATCCGGCTGCTGCGCTCGGTCATCGCGGTCGAACGTACGCCTGTCGTCGAGGGGAGCACGACGGAGGCCGCGCTCATCGCGACCGAGTCAGTCATCACCTTCCGCCGCCGCTTGGCGAATGGCCTGGGACCGCTCTCCTCGCTCCAGGCGGCGCTCGACCTCATCCTCGGGGACCTGACGAACCCGCGTTCGGTCGCCTTCCAGATCGAGCGTCTCGTCGAGGCGCTCAGTGTCATCGGCGACGAAACCGCACTGGCGCAGGCGCGCTCGCTCGCCACCCGGATCGCCGGCCTCGACCTGGATCTGCTCTTCGAGGAGGGGCGCACGCCGCTGGCGCGCGAGCTGCTCGAGGTCGGCGCCCGGCTGCGGGAGATCCACGCCGAGGTCGACCGGGCGCACTTCGTGCGCAAGACGCGCGGCCGCCCGGTCCAGCCGGTGCAGTGGAGCGGTGGGCAGGTGAGCACGTGAGCGACCCCCTTCGTCAGCCGGAGCACCACACCCGCCGTCGTTACGAGGTGCGCCACCGCACCACCTACACCTACGAGGAGTACGTGACCGACTCCTTCGGGCGGGCGCTGCTGCGGCCCAGGGAGACCGAGCAGCAGCGCGTCGTCAGCCACGAGGTCGAGATCACTCCCGAGCCGCACGTGCTCACCCACCACGTGGACCACTTCGGCAACCACTCCAGCTTCTACGAGGTGCGCACCCCGCACACCGTGCTCGAGGTGAGCAAGGTCAGCCTCCTGGAGATCGAGTGGCCGCCGCCGGACCTGGCGCGGCTGGATGCCTGGACCGTCGGCGGGGCCGCCGAGCTCATCGACGCCGGGGAGCACGTGGACCGCGTGGAGGCCTCGCAGTACCGCCTGCCCTCCCCGCTCGTGGACGTCACGGCCCCGGAGGTGGAGGCCTACGCCGCGCGGATCCTGCCGCCGGAGCGCCCCCTCGGGGAGGCGCTCGCCGCGCTCTACGGCGAGATCCACGCCGACTTCGAGTACGCGAAGGGCACGACGAACGTGCGCACGACCCTCCCCGAGCTGCTGGAGCAGCGGACGGGCGTCTGCCAGGACTTCGCCCACCTCGCGCTGGGCTGCCTGCGCGCCGTCGGCCTGCCGGGGCGCTACGTCTCGGGGTACATCGAGACCACACCGCCGCCGGGCAGGCCGAAGCTCGCCGGCTCCGACGCCTCGCACGCGTGGGTCTCGGCGATGACGCCGGAGGGTGACTGGGTCGACCTGGACCCGACGAACGACCACTTCGCCGACTCGCGCTACGTCGTCACCGGGTGGGGGCGCGACTTCCGTGACGTCTCCCCGCTCAAGGGCGTGATCTTCTCCGACGGCGGCGGCAGCTCGCTCGACGTCGGGGTGGACGTCATCCGGCGCGACCCGCCCGGCCAGTAATCTGGGGCGCATGTCGACCGTCGCCTTCGTCCTCGGTGGTGGCGGTGCGCTCGGAGCCAGCCAGGTCGGGATGCTGCAAGCCCTGCTGGCCGCGGACATCACGCCGGACCTCGTCGTCGGGACGAGCATCGGGGCCGTCAACGGCGCCTTCGTCGCGGCCGACCCCACGGCGAAGGGAGTTGCCGGCCTCGAGCTGCTCTGGCAGCACGTCTTCGCCTCCGGGCAGATGGACGAGTCCCGGACCCGGCGGGCGGCGCGCTTCGCCCGCCACCGCACGCACGTCATGAGTCCCTCGCTCATCCCGGACCTCGTGCGGGAGCACCTGGAGGTCGAGCGCATCGAGGACCTCACGGTGCCCTTCCAGTGCGTGGCCGCGCAGATCGAGACCGCCGCGTCCCGGTGGTTCACCGAGGGGCCGGTCGCGCCGGCGGTCGCGGCCAGCTGCGCCGTGCCCGGGCTCTTCGCCCCCGTCGAGGTCGAGGGCGGGCACCACTACGACGGCGGGCTCGTCCACTCGATCCCCGTGGGGCGGGCGATCGCCCTGGGCGCCACCGAGATCCACGTGCTGCAGGTCGGCCGGGTGGAGCAGCCGCTGCAGGTGCCGACGGGCCCCCTGGCGGTCGCCGAGGTGGCCTTCGAGATCGCCCGACGGCACCGCTTCGTCGAGGAGGTCGAGCAGGTGCCTGACGGCATCGAGCTGCACGTCCTCCCGAGCGGGAGCGGACCGATCCCGACCAGCGCGATCCTCGGGCAGTCGCGTCGCGAGGACCCCCGGGAGCGTATGCGGCGCGCCTTCACCGCCTCGAGCGCCTATCTGGCGGGGCGTCGATGAGGATCAGCTCACTCCCTTCGCTCCCGGCGCCGCCGAGCTGGCTCCGGGTGCTCATGCAGGTCGCCTACCCGGTGGTCGGGGCGGTGCTCTCCCTCGTCTTCATCGGGCTGGCGGCGGTCACCCTGCTGCTGTGGCCGATCGACCGGCGGCTCGCGCTGCCGCGGTGCCTGCTGCTGACGATGTGGTTCATGTGGGAGGACATCGGCATCGTCGCGCGGTGTTGGTGGCTGCGGGTGCGCTCTCCCTTCGGCAGGTCGAGGACCTGGGAGCAGGACCACCTCGACGCGATCGTCGAGACCCTCAAGAGCGTCATGCACGCTGCGCGGGTGCTCGTCGGTTTCCGGATCGAGACCGAGGGCGAGCTGCAGCTCGGCCGGCCGGGACGGCCCCTCGTCGTGATCTCCCGGCACGCCGGGCCGGCCGACTCGCTCGCGCTCGGGTGGCTGCTCGCCCGGGCCGGCCGGATCCCGCGGATCGTCCTCGCCGACGCGATGCTCTGGGACCCGGGCGTGGCGACCGTGCTGCACCGGCTGCACTCCTACTTCGTGCCCTCCCGCTCCGGCGCCGGCGACGACCGGACGAAGGGGGTCGCCGAGCTCGCGAAGTCCCTCAGGGGTGAGGACGCGATGCTCATCTTCCCGGAGGGGCGCAACTGGTCACCGGACCGCTTCGAGGAGCAGGTGGAGCGGCTGCAGCAGCGTGGCCGGACCGAGGCGGCCGAGCGCGCGGCGAGGCGCCCGTGGGTGCTGGAGCCGCGCTCCCGGGGGGTGGCCGCCATCCGCGAGCACGCCCCCGACGTCGACGTGCTCGTCATCGCCCACACCGGGCTGGAGATGCTCGCCGGCCCGTGGAAGGTCGTGCGCGCCGTGCCCTTCCGCAACCGGCTGCTGCTGCGGGGGCGGTTCTTCCGGGGCGAGGAGGTGCCCGACCGGCCCGAGGAGGTCGCCCGGTGGCTCGACGAGCAGTGGACCGGCGTCAACGGCTGGGTGGCCGAGCGCATCAGTGACCGGGAGTACCTGTGAGGTCTTGTCGCCCAGCCCGTAGAGACGTAACGTAGGTACGTACCTACGGAGGTGGTCGGCGTGACGACGATGAGTGCGCGGGAGTTCAACCAGGACGTGAGTGCAGCCAAGCGTGCGGCGACCCAGTCCCCCGTCGTCATCACCGATCGGGGCGAGCCGGCCTTTGTGCTGCTGTCGATCGACGCCTACCGGCAGCTCGGCGAGGACGGGGAAGACCTCGTCGATCGCCTGAGCATGCCCGAGGAGGACGACCTCGACTTCACGCCGGTCGAGATCGGGCTGCGAGTACCCGACCTGTGAGCCACCTGCTCGACACCAATGTCATCAGCGAGCTGCGCAAGCCCGAGGGACGTGCCGACGCGGGCGTGCGGCGATGGACGGCGGCGCAGTCACCGTCCGGGTTGTACCTCTCGAGCATCACGGTGCTCGAGATCGAGCTGGGGATCCGGCGACTGGCCTGTCGGGACGAGGGCCGGGCCGCGAAGTTGCTGGCGTGGCTCGAGGAGGAGGTGCTTGACGCCTTCGCCGGTCGGGTGTTGCCGGTCGACGTTGCAGTGGCCCGGCAGGCGGCGGACCTCCATGTGCCGGATCCTCGCCCGGAGCGTGACGCCCTCATCGCGGCGACAGCCATCGTGCACGGGCTGACGGTGGTGACCCGCAATGTGCGCGACTTCGCGGATTCGCGGGTCAAGGTGCTCGATCCGTGGGAGACCGATGCGTGAGGCTCGCCCTACTCGCCGAGCGCACGAAGCCGGTCCAGCCAGCCCCGCGCCTCGACGAAGGCCTCATCGGTGGTGATCGGGTCGACCTGGATCTCCGCCCCGGAGGCCGCGGGGTAGGAGCCGAGGAAGCGCACGTCGGCGCAGACGCGGTGCAGGCTCATCAGCGCCGCGCCGACCCGCTCGTCCTGCACGTGTCCCTCGAAGTCGATCGAGAAGCAGTAGGAGCCCATCGACTCCTTCGTCGGCCGTGACTCCAGCCGGGTCATGTTGATCCCGCGCACGGCGAACTGCTCGAGCAGCTCGAGCAGGCCACCGGCACGGTCGGAGCGCTGGTAGAGCACGACGGTCGTCTTGTCCCGGCCCGTCGGCGCGGGCAGCCACTCCGGCCGCGCGACGACCACGAAGCGCGTCACCGCATTGGCCATGTCGCCGATGTCGGAGGCGAGCACCTCCAGGCCGAAGCGCTCCGCGGCCACCGGCGCGCACACTGCCGCCTCGTACCCGACCTCCTCGGGGTGCTCGAGCAGGTCCTTCGCCGCCGAGGCGGTCGAGAGCGTCGGCACGTAGATCGCCTTGGGCACGGTCGACTCCGCCCAGCCGCGCACCTGCGCCCACGCGTGGCTGTGGGTGCCGACCGCGCGCACCGAGTCCAGCGACGTCCCGGGACGGGCGCACACGACGAAGGTGATCGGCACGAGGACCTCGCCGACGACGACGAGCGGGCCGCCGGAGGCGAGGGCGTCGAGGGTGGCCGAGACGCCCCCTTCGACGGAGTTCTCGATCGGGACGACGGCCGCGTCGACCTCCTTGGAGCGCAGCGCCTCCAGAGCGGAGTCGACCGACCCGAGCGGTACCTGGGGGGCGTCCTCGGAGGGTCCCCAGCTGAGCAGCGCCTGCTGGGTGAAGGTGCCCTCGGGCCCGAGGTAGGCGTACCCGGACATCAGCGCAGCGTCACCTGGCGCGAGAGCAGCCCCGAGCGGGCCCGGCGCTCCTCGGCGGTCAGCTCGTCGGTGACCGCCAGGGCGTCCGCGTAGCGCTCGGCGAAGTCGGCGACCGCCCGGTCGTGCTCCTGCGGCTCGGAGTCGGCCGGCACCTCCCACACCGGCACGAGCAGGCCCTGCGCGCGGAAGGCGCCGAGCAGCCGGCCGTCGCCGTCGAGGTGGGCCTCCCCCTTCGCGTGCAGCCGCGCGAGCGCGGTCGTCGCGGACTCCTCGTCCTCGGCGAGGACGTGCCGGATGTAGGTGCGCTCGCCGATGCGGCACCAGTAGGTCGAAGGGGTGGCCGGCAGGACGACGGTCGGCACGACCGACTCGTTGGCCCGCTCCAGGGACGTCGCGGCCTCACCGGAGAGGTCCTGGTCGTCCACCCAGAAGTCGAAGCCCTCGTGCACGGTGACCTCGAAGGGGGCGTCCGCCACCACGAGGTCCTGCAGGCGGGGGGTTTCCGCGGTGCTGCGCGGCAGCTGCTGGACCGCGGCGCCGGGCTCGCTCGCCAGAGCCGAGAGCAGGGCCTGGGCGAGGTCCCGGCTGGGGTCGCCGCTGGAGGAGCCGGACTGGCTGGCGACCAGCACCTCACCCTGCTCCCGCCGCAGTGCGGGCCAGGCCATGGGGAGCACCGTCGCGAGGGTCACCGTCTCGGGGGAGCCCTCCGGCACGGCGGCCGGGTCCAGCGTCACCGTGGCCGTCGCCGCCGGCAGGATCTCGTAGGTGGCGACCCAGTCCCGCTCGTTCGGGAGCCCCTCGAAGGGGCGCGCGACGTACGGTGCGGGGCGGACCTTCGTCCGGGTGCCCCGCGCCTCCTTCTTGCGACGTGATGCCTTGCCCATGGTCGCTCAGCGTAGGCGTTCGTCGAGGCGGGGGTTGGGCCGGACCGGTCGATGAGGTGACAATGGCCGCGTACGACACACGAGGGAGGATGACCAGCTACATGGTCGCAGCACAGGGAGGCAGCGCCGCCGCCCCGACGACGGACGCCTTCGGGGGAGAGATCGGGCGGGGACAGGCCCGCACCGTCCGTGCGCGGTGGGAGCTGCCGACGGTCACGAGGATCCGGGAGGCGGTCGCGCTGGACCTGCGCGCCAGGGAGGTCTCCGAGGAGGTCATCAGCGAGGCCGAGCTCGTCACGACCGAGCTCGTCACCAACTCGCTGCGCCACGCCAAGCCGCTCTCGGACCGTACGGTCCGCATCCACTGGAAGGCCCGCGGCGACTGCGTCGAGGTCGAGGTCAGCGACGGCGGCGCCGAGACCCAGCCGGTCCCGGCGACCCGGGCCGTGTGGGCCACCTCCGGCCGGGGCCTGCGGATCGTGCGCAGCCTGGCCCACGAGTGGGGGGTGCTGCGCGATGAGAAGCAGACGACCGTCTGGGCCGCTCTCGGGGGACCGTCCCGCCGACGTGTCGGGACCTGACCGGGTGGCAGTCGACCATAGGATCGGCGCATGAGCGTCCCCCCCGCCTACCAACCGCCCCCCAAGAAGTCCCGCGCCCACGCCTGGGTGCTCGGCATCGGCGGGGTCCTCGTGCTGCTGTCGCTGCTCTTGTGCGCGTTCGGTGGCTTCGGGGCCTTCAACGCGGCCAAGGATCTGGTCGACCAGCCGATGCACCACGGCAGTTACACCGTCGCGCTCGAGGACGGGGAGAGCACGAGCGTCTTCTCCGAGGACGAGCTGGCCACGTGCACCGCCAGCGGGCCGAACGGCCCCGTCGAGAACACCGCGGTGGCCGACGAGAACGTCTCCTTCGGTGACCGGGACCTGCACCGGGTGATGGCCATCGACGCCGACGGCAGCGGTGACTACACCATCAACTGCACGGCTCCCTTCGTCGTAGGGGAGGGCGTCTCCGTCGCGGGCATCGTCGCCGCGAGCATCGGCGGCGCGCTGTGCTGCCTCGGCAGCGTCGTCGTGATCATCGGCCTCATCATCTGGATCGTGCGCCGGCGATAAATCACTGGCGGCGAAGGGGGCCGACCTGCCACCTTCGTCGGGTGGAAACCTCCAGCACGCACCTGATCGACCTCGGGTGGGACCCGGCCACCGCCGCGGCCTTCCGCGAGGCGGCGGCGGACGCCCCCTTTGCACTGGAGCCCGGTCGGGTCGGTCGGGTGGACCGGGGGAGGGTCACGGTGCACACCGCCACCGGCACCTCCCCGGCGCTGGTCCGACTGGGATCGGGCAGCGCTCGCGAGGAGGCGCCGACCACCGGTGACTGGGTGGGGCTGGAGCGGCGCGACGACGGCGACGTGGTCCGTCTCGTCCTGCCCCGCCGCAGCGCGATCGTGCGCAAGGTGGCGGGCAAGAGCTCTGCCGGGCAGGTGATGGCGGCCAACCTCGACCACGTGGTGATCGCGGTGCCCTTCGAGACCCGGGTGAACCTCGCCCGCATCGAGCGCTACCTCGCGCTCGCCTGGGAGTCCGGCGCCGAGCCGCTCGTCCTGCTGACGAAGGCCGATCTCGCCTACGACCCCGAGGGGACCCTCGCCGAGGTGGCGGTCTCGGCCCCCGGCGCGTCGGTCCGGTCGGTCTCCGCGGAGACCGGGGAGGGCATCGAGGAGCTCGGGGAGGTCCTCGCCGGCGGTACCGCGGCGCTCATCGGGCAGTCCGGCGCCGGCAAGTCGACGCTCGTCAATGCCCTGAGCGGCTCCGCGGACCAGCTCGTCGCGCAGACCCGCCAGGACGGCAAGGGCCGGCACACGACGACCGCCCGCGAGCTGATCCCGCTCCCGGGTGGCGGGGTGCTCATCGACACCCCCGGTCTGCGGGAGGCCGGCCTGCACGAGGACGGCGAGGGGGTCGCGCGCACCTTCCCCGACGTCGAGGAGCTGGCGGCCCGGTGCCGTTTCAGCGACTGCGCCCACGACACCGAGCCGGGGTGCGCGATCCGGGCGGCGCTCGAGGACGGGAGTCTGGAGCAGCGGCGCTACGACAGCTGGGTCAAGCTGCAGCGCGAGGCCGAGTGGATCGCCCGCCGGGCCGACCCCGTGGCCCGGGCGGCGGCCCGCAAGCAGTGGGCAGCGACGGGTAGGGAGGGGCGCCGGCGGGCCATCCTCAAGCGGGGCGAGGACCCCTTCGGCTGACGAGTGCTCAGAGCACGTCGTGCCCGGGGTGCCCGCCCCGGTTCAGCGCATCGACGACCTCGAGGGCCGAGCGCACCCGCGGGGTCTTCGGGATGACGCCGAGCCGGCCGGCCTGGAAGTCCTCGAAGGCCGTGATCAGCTCGTCGCGGGAGTTCATGACGAAGGGGCCGTAGGCGGCGACGGGCTCGCGGATCGGGCGGCCGCCGAGCAGCAGCACCTCGAGGGACGGGCTCCGGCTGTCCTGGGCGTCCTCGGCCGCGACCTCGACTGAGCCTCCGGAGCCGAAGACGGCCAGCTGACCCTCGCGGACGGGGCGGCGCTCGGGACCGACGAGCCCGCGCCCGGAGAGGACGTAGGCCAGGCCGTTGAAGTCCGCACGCCAGGGCAGGTGCATCCGGGCGCCGGGTGCCACGGTCGCGTGGAGCATCGAGATCGGGGTGGTCGTGATGCCGGGGCCCTCGTGCCCGTCCAGGTCGCCGGCGATGATGCGCACGAGTGCGCCGCCGTCGTGGCTGGCCAGCAGGGTGACCTCGCCGGAGCGGATGTCCTGGTACTTCGGGTCGGTCATCTTCTGCGCCGAGGGCAGGTTGACCCACAGCTGGATGCCGTGGAAGAGGCCACCCTTCACGACGAGGTCCTCCGGCGGCGCCTCGATGTGCAGCAGCCCGGACCCGGCGGTCATCCACTGGGTGTCGCCGTTGGTGATCAGGCCGCCACCGCCGTGGGTGTCCTCGTGGGCGAAGGTCCCGTCGATGATGTACGTGACGGTCTCGAAGCCCCGGTGCGGGTGCCAGCTGGTACCGCGCGCCTCACCGGCGGCGTACTCGACCTCACCCATCTGGTCCATGTGGATGAAGGGGTCCAGCCGACCCGTGTCGACGCCGGCGAAGGCCCTCCGCACGGGGAAACCCTCGCCCTCGTGGCCCTGGGGCGCCGTCGTCACCGACAGCACGGGGCGGGAGGTCTCGGGCAGGGGCTGACTGACACGGGGGAGGGTCAGGATGTTCTCGACGGTCACGGCCGGCATGGTGCGCTCCTTCGCTCGTTGCTCACCACCGACAACTATAGTTGAAAATCAAACATTCCACCACGGTGCTCAGCGGAAGGCGGACTCGCCGGTGAGTGCGCGACCGATCGTCAGCTGGTGCACCTCGGTGGTGCCCTCGTAGGTCATGACGGACTCGAGGTTGTTGGCGTGGCGCAGCACCGGGTACTCGAGGGTGATGCCGTTCGCGCCGAGCAGGGTGCGGCACTCCCGGGCGATGGTGATGGCCTCGCGGCAGTTGTTGAGCTTGCCGAGGGAGATCTGCTCCGGGCGCACCCCGGTGGTGTCCTTCAACCGGCCGATCTGGATGGCCAGGAGCATGGCCTTGCCGAGCTCGAGGGTCATGTCGGCGAGCTTGGTCTGGGTGATCTGGTAGCCGGCCAGGGGGCGCTCGAAGATCTCCCGGTCACCCACATAGGCCAGCGCGGTCTCGAGGCAGTCCCGGGCGGCGCCGACCGCGCCGAAGACGATGCCGAAGCGTGCCTCGTCCAGGCAGGACAGCGGCCCGGAGAGTCCGGCGGCGCCGGGGAGCATCGCGGAGTCGGGCAGGCGCACGTCATCCAGGACGATCTCACCGGTGACCGAGGCGCGAAGGGAGAGCTTCCGGGTGATCTCGGGGGCGGAGAAGCCCGGGGTGTCGGTGGGCACGACGAACCCGCGGATGCCCTTGGCGCCCGGTGCCTCGTCGGTGTTGGCCCAGACGACGGCGACGTCGGCGACGGGGGCGTTGGTGATCCACATCTTCGTGCCGCTGAGGATCCAGTCACCGCCGTCACGCACGGCCCGGGTGCGCATGCCCCCGGGGTCGGAGCCGAAGTCCGGCTCGGTCAGGCCGAAGCAGCCGATGGCCTCCCCCTGCGCCATCCGCGGCAGCCACTCCTGCTTCTGCTCCTCGCTGCCCCACCGGTGGATGGCGAACATGGCGAGCGACCCCTGGACCGAGACCAGGGACCGGATGCCGGAGTCGGCCGCCTCCAGCTCGAGGCAGGCCAGGCCGTAGGCGGTGGCCGAGGTGCCGGCGCACCCGTAGCCCTCCAGGTGCATGCCGAGCAGCCCGTGTCGCCCGAACTCCTGTGCGAGCTCGCGTGCGGGGACCGATCCCGCCTCGAACCAGTCCGCCAGGTGGGGGCGGACGGTGTCCCGGAGGACCGAGCGGACGGTGTGCTGCATGTCGCGGTCGTCGGGGTCGAGGAGTGTCTCGAGCCCGAAGAGGTCGAACGGGTGGGTGGTCATGACGGGCCTCCTGGGGTCGGAGAAGTGCGCACCGGAGCGGCCGATGGTAGCCCTGCGCGCCGGCCCCCTTCGCGAAGGGAGCCGGCGCGGGCGCGGGGGATGGTCCGCATCATCCTCCGCGGGGGGCTGCGAGACCGTCTCGCAGGTGTGTCTCCCCGTGGTGCTCGGCCCACTCGTCGCCGTCGGCGTCGAGGACCTCCCGGCCGGCGTCCTCCACGGGGTGCTCGTGGGTGCTCTCCCGCAGCGGGGTGTGCGGGATGAAGAAGGTCGCGACGAAGACGACCAGGAGGATCGGCAGGCCGAGGGAGAAGGCGTCACCGAGCTTCTCCGCCAGGCCCCAGCGCACGGCGGTGGCGACCGCGTCGGGCAGCTCGTCCAGCGTGCTCGGGTCGAGCACCGAGCCGACGGAGCCGACGTCCATGCCGGAGGAGGCTCCCTTCGCCATCCCGGCGGGCAGGTGGCCGGCGATCTGCTGCGCGAGGCCGTTCGTCATGACCGCGCCGTAGACGGCGATGCCGACCGTGGAGCCGACGTTGCGGAAGAACTGCGTCGAGGCGGTGGCCACGCCCATGTCGGAGCGGGCGACGACGTTCTGCACGACCATCGTGTACTGCTGCATCGCCATGCCGAGGCCGATGCCGAGCACGACCATCGCGAAGGTCAGCTGTCCCTCGGTCGCGGTGTGGTCCAGCCGGGTCAGCAGCAGCACGCCGAGGCCCATGACGGCGATGCCGGTGAGCATGAAGGGCCGGTAGTGCCCGGTCTTGGTGACCATGAGGCCGGTGAGGATGCCGCAGGTGATGAAGCCGAGCATCAGCGGGATGAGGATCAGGCCGGAGTTCGTCGCGTCGACCCCGATGACGCCCTGGGCGTAGACGGGGATGTAGATGATCGCGCCGAACATCACCATCGCGATGCCGAAGGCCGAGACCAGGCTCAGGGCGATGGTCCGGTCGGTGAGCAGCCGGAGGGAGAGCACCGGCTCGCTCGCCCGCAGCTCGATGAAGACGAAGGCCGCGGCCGAGAGGACGCTCAGCGAGAAGAGCGCCAGCGAGGTGTGCGACCCCCAGGCCCAGGAGCTGCCGCCCATCGAGACCGCGAGCAGCAGGGCGACCAGGGCGGTGGAGAGGGTCGCGATGCCGGGGTAGTCGATCTTCGCCCGGCGCGGCTCGTGGGGCAGGTGGAGGAACTTCGTGATGAAGACGAGGACGAGCAGCCCGATCGGCAGGGTGACGAAGAAGAGCCAGCGCCAGCCGAGGTGGTCGGTGATCAAGCCGCCGGCGAGCGGCCCGGCGACGGAGGTCAGGCCGAAGACGGCGCCCATGATCCCCTGGTACTTCCCCCGCTGCCGGGGCGGGATGATGTCGCCGATGATCGTCTGCGACAGCGGCATCAGCGTCCCCATGCCGAGGCCCTGGATGGCGCGGGCGGCGATGAGCATCCAGAAGCTCTGGGCGAAGCCGGCGAAGACGGTGCCGAGCATGAAGACCGAGATCCCGGCGATGTAGAAGCTGCGCCGGCCGTAGAGGTCGGAGAGCTTGCCGACGATCGGGACGGTGACCGCGGAGACGAGCATCGCCGCGGTCGCGACCCAGCTGTAGTGCTCCATGCCGCCGAGCTCGGCGACGATACGAGGCAGCGCGGGACCGACGATGGTCTGGCTGATCGAGGCGACGAGCATGCCGAGCATCAGCCCGACGAAGACCCGCCGGTGCTCGGGGCTCATGCGGTAGGGGGTGGTCGTGGCGCTCATGAGGCGCTCCCGGAGGTCGTGGGGACGGAGGGCGTGCCGGTGCCGCGGCCGAGGTCGATCGCCAGCTTGTCGATGAGGCGGGCGAGCTCGACGAGGTCCTCCTCGGGCCAGTCGACGAGCATCTCGGCGAGGAGGCCGGTGCGGGCGGTGCGCTCGACGGCCAGGGCGTCCGAGCCCGCGGCGGCCAGCCGGACGATCGAGGCGCGCCCGTCACTGGGGTCCGGGAGGCGCTCGACGAGGCCGTGGGACTCCAGCCATGTGAGGCGTCGGCTGATCGTGGAGGCGTCGTTGCCGAGGGCCTCGGCCAGCTGCGAGGTGCGCTGACCCGCCCGGCAGTGCTGCAGGGTGGCGAGCAGCAGGTAGTCGGTGCGGCTCATCGCCCTGGGGTCCTCGGCCTGGCGGCGGGCGACGAGCCGGCCGAAGAGCCCGAAGACCTCACCGAGGGTCTCCTGCAGGTGCAGGCGGACCAGCTCGACATCAGTTGCGTGCATGTGGCAAGTATATGTCTGCGTGATGCACGCATCCAAATCGTCAGCGGCGACTCACCAGCGGTTGTGCACCTCCTCGCACCAGCCGACCAGGTCGACGAAGGGGATTGTCCTGCCCTCGTCGGTGAAGGTGCCCGACCAGTGCCCGAAGCACTGGTCGGTGTGCGACGCGAGGAGCCACAGGTCGGTGTGCGACTCCTTGCGGTGGAAGGGGGTGAAGGTCGCGTCGAGCCCCCCGCCGGTGACCCGCCAGGGTCGGCGCCAGCGGGCCAGGTCGTAGTCGAAGGTCAGCTCCACGGGGATGTGGTGCAGGCGCCCGTCGACCACGACGGCGTTCTCCGTCGATCCCGTCCCCACGGTCCATCGGCCGCCGACCTGCAATCCGATGGTGCGACCCTCGGTGGTGCCCGAACCGGCTCCCCAGTTCCACCGCACGTCGTGCGGCCAGCGTCCGCGTC
This sequence comes from Janibacter corallicola NBRC 107790, assembly GCF_001570965.1. GTDB lineage: Bacteria > Actinomycetota > Actinomycetes > Actinomycetales > Dermatophilaceae > Janibacter > Janibacter corallicola. The sequence continues at coordinate 157,185 of NZ_BCSR01000001.1, forward strand.
CGTGGTCGAGCACCGCCCAGCTCGCTCCCTCCGGCAGGTCCAGCCGACGACCGTCGAGCACGAGGTGCCCGGTGGCCGGCCGAGCGACGTCCTTGACCGTGTACTGGAAGCGGGTATCGCTCCACGGAACGACGACCGAGAGCCGTTCGTGGCCCGACGGCAGGGCGGCGACGACGTCGAAGGAGGCGCCGGGCACGTGACCCCGTAGCCGGGTCCCGCCGTCGACGTCCTCGATGTCGACCGCGAGCCTGCGGGCCCTGGCTCGGGCCGGGCCGTCGCCCAGGCTCTGCGGCAGGACGACCCCGCGCGGCGGGACGAGCGCCGCCGTGCGGTGCCACTCGCGGCCGGAGCCGATCTCATGCACCCAGACCTCGTGCACGGCGGCGTAGTCGATGTGCGAGACGGTCACGCCGAGCAGGTGCGTCGGGGTGACGACGCCCCAGTACTCCCACCGCTTGTTGCGCCCACGACCGCGACCGATGCCGGCCGTGTCGACGAGAGGGTGGCGGGCCCACCCGACGGCCGCCCGGTCGAGGCGTCCGTCGGCGTCGGTCAGCGAGACGGGTGCGGTCAGCTCGGGAAGGCTCATCGTGCTCGAGCTCGCGCGAGCTCAGTCCCCCTTCGCCAGGTAGGCCAGGAGCGCGCTCGTCATGGCCCGGACCCCGGTGCGCAGGGTGGGCTCGGCGACGGGGGCGAAGGTGTCCGCGTGGTTGCCGGGGATGGTCCGCGCCAGCGTCCCGGCGGCCTGCGCCTCGTGGTAGGTCTGCGGGTCGAAGCCGCCCCAGATCCAGAAGAGGTACGGCACGCCCAGCGCCCGAGGGATGTCGCTGAAGTCCTCGCTGCCGGTCGAGCGGGTCATCTCGATCGCCTTGTCCCCGAACTGCTCGGTGAAGGCGGCGGAGACCTTCTCGTGGACCTCCGGCGAGTTCTCGGTCAGCGGGAAGGGGTCGAAGTACTCCATCTCCGGTGGGCGCTCGCACCCCGAGGCCTCGCACTCGGCGCGCACGATCCGCTCCACGGCCGCCCGCAGCTGCAGCCGGGTGCGCTCGTCGTAGGAGCGCAGGTTCAGCTGCAGCTGTGCGGTCCCGGGGATGACATTGCTCTTGGAGCCGGAGCGGAAGCTGCCGACCGTCACGACACCGAACTCGTTCGGGTCCAGCTCGCGGGAGACGATCGCGTTCAACCGCAGCACGATCGCGCTGCCGAGCAGGATCGGGTCGGTGCCCGCGTGCGGCATCGAGCCGTGGGTGCCCCGCCCGTACAGCGTGACCCGGAGGCTGTCGGCGGCCGAGAGGGCCGGCCCGGGCCTCGAGGCGACGGTGTCGTGGGGGATCCCCATGACGTGCTGCCCCAGCGCGACGTCGGGGGTCGGGATCGCCTGTGCCAGACCGTCGTCGACCATCGACTGCGCGCCGGTGCCCACCTCCTCGGCGGGCTGGAAGAGCGCGATGAAGGTCCCCGACCAGGCATCGGTGTGCTCGGCGAGCAGCTGGGCCGCGGCGAGCAGGCAGGTCACGTGCATGTCGTGACCGCAGGCGTGCATGACCGGCACCTCCTCGCCCGAGGCGTCGGTGCCGGTGGCGGTCGAGGCGTACGGCAGCCCGGTCGCCTCCTGCACCGGGAGGGCGTCCATGTCCGCCCGGGCGAGCACGGTCGGGCCCTCGCCGTTCGCCAGCACCCCGACGAGTCCGGTCGGGCCGATGCCCGTCGTCACCTCGTAGCCCAGCTCGCGCAGCCGGTCGGCCACGATGCCGCTGGTGCGCTCCTCCTGGAAGCTCAGCTCCGGGTGGCGGTGCAGGTCCTCGTAGAGCTCCAGGTGCGGGGGGACGAGAGCGTCCAGCTCCTTGAGCACGGCATCAGCAGTGGTCGCCATGCGCCCAGTCTGCACCCGCTCAGGCGTTGGCGATGAGCAGTGTCGGCGTGGCGAGGGCAGGGTCGCGCACCGTGGCCACGACGGTGCCCGACTTGCGCCCGGACCGGATCTCGGTGACCTCGACCCCCTCGCCGAGCAGGCGCTCACGCGTGGCCACGATGTCCTTCGCCTCCCAGGCGAGACCGCCGAACTCCCTCGGCCCGCCGGGATCGAGCGGCACGAGGACCTCGATGACCGTCGAGCCGGCCCGGAAGAAGAGTCCGCGCACGCCACGGTCGGCGATGGTGCGGTCCAGCCGTAGGTCCATCCCGAGCCGGGCGCCGAAGTCGGCCGCCGCCCGGTCGGCGTCGTCGGTGCGCACGACGACGTGGTCGAGCCGGACCTCCCCGCCGGCGGTGTTGGTTGCCTGCGCGGCCAGGCGCCAGGTGGTGTCGCCGATGTCGAAGCCGGCGGAGTCACCCTCGAGCCCGCGCCGCTGGAGCAGCCGCTCGGTGGCGGCCACGTCGTCGACCCCGAGGACGACCGCGTCGAGTCCGTGGGTGCGTCCCTCGACCACCTCGACCCGCACCCCGCCGGCGCCGAGCCGTCGGTAGGCGGAGCGGGTGGCGTCGACGTCGGGTGTGGTCAGCCTGATGGCATTGATCCTCATGCCTCCGTGATCGTAGTCCGATCACGCGCTCCACGGCCGGGCGAAGGGATTGGCGTCGCCTCCGGTGTCGGCGAGGACCAGCTCGATCGAGGTGGCCCCGTCGATCTGCTCCCGGATGATGTCGGCGTGCCCGGCATGGCGGGCGAGCTCCTCGACGAAGTGGACGTGCACGTAGCGCAGCCGCGCCTGCCGGCTGTCCATCCGCCCGTACCAGGGCGCCGGGCCGACCGGCATCTCCTCGTCCTCGTCGCTGGAGCGGATCCACTCCACGACCCGTGGGCGCCGCTGGTCGAGCACGGCGATCGTGCCGGCGAGGGTCTCGTCCTCGCCCAGGGCGAAGGTGTCCATGAAGGCCGTCGTGGCCTCCTCGCTGATCGCCCCGCCCTCCTCGACGGTGATGCTCGTGCGCTCGGGCGCCTCGGGCGGCCGGATGACGAAGTTGACGTGCTTGAGGATGCCCCCGATCGAGAGGGCCGAGCGGGTCGGGCTGAGGCGGGCCTGCTCCTCGCTCAGGCCGTGGGCGCTGGCACGCAGCGCCTCGAGCTGGGTGTCGACGTACTCCGCGAGGCCGGTGGCCTCGTCGTGGACGGCCGGGTGGTACATGGTGCTCTCCTCCTGCTTCGGCGGTGGCGACGGGGGCGGGCGCCCCCTTCGTGCTCCCAGACTCCCGGCACATGCGGACAGGAGCTGTCACCGATGGGGAGCAGACTGCGTGCATGGCCGAGACGACCGAACGACTGCTGCGCCTGCTCGGGCTCTTCGAGACCCGGTCGGTGTGGACCGGGCCGGAGCTGATCGAGGTGCTCGGCGTGACCACCCGCACGCTGCGCCGTGACGTCGGGCGGCTGCGGGAGCTGGGCTACCCGGTCGAGGCGACGCCCGGCGTGGGAGGCGGCTACCGGCTGGGGGCGGGCGGCAAGCTGCCACCGCTGCTGCTCGAGGAGGACGAGGTCGTCGCCGTCACCGTGGCGCTGCGGGTCGGGGCACAGGGGCTCTCGGCGATCGGTGAGCCGGCCGTGCGCGCCCTGACGAAGCTGGACCAGGTGATGCCCCCGCGGCTGCGCGGTGAGGTGGCGGCGCTCGCCGAGGCGACCGCGCTGCTGCCGGGCGCGACCGACGACGTCGACACCGGGGTGCTCGTCGTGCTCGCCCACGCGATCCGCGATCGGGTGCGGGCACGCTTCGGCTACACCGGGCGCACCGGCCGGGTCAGCGATCGGGACGTCGAGCCCTACCGGCTCGTGGCGACCGGTCGACGCTGGTACCTGCTCGCGTGGGACCTGCAGCGGGAGGACTGGCGCACCTTCCGGCTGGACCGGATGGCCGGCGTGCGTGCCTCGACCTTCCGCTTCAGGCCGCGGGAGGCACCCGATGCGCTCGCCCGGGTCGCGGCGGCGGTCACCCACACCGGCGACGCGCACCGGGTGACGGTGCGGTACGCGACCGACCTGGCCTCGGTGCGCCGGCGGATCCCCGCGGCCTACGGGGAGGCGAGGGCGGTGGGCCCGGACCTGACCGAGGTGGTCAGCTCCGCCGATGACCTCGGCATGCTCGCCCGCCACCTCGTGCTGGCCGCCGCCGACCTCGACGCGCGGATGACGGTCCTGGACCCGCCCGAGTTCTCCGCCGCGGTCGAGGACTTCACCGCCCGCCTCGTCCGGCGTGCCGCCGGCCCAACCGACTAGAAGAGCAGCCGGCGCACCACCGACAGCGGCAGGTGCTCCATCGCCTTGCCGAGCGGCAGCCACGGCTTCGCCGGCACGTAGGCCTTGGCCTTGCGGGCCTCGATGGCCTCGACCATGGAGCGCACGCCGGGGACGGTGTCGACCATGAACTTCGTCTTCTGCTCGACCTTCTCGTTCATCTCCGAGCGGATGTAGCCCGGGTAGAGGACGCTCACGTCGATGTCGAGCTCCGGCTTGCCCATCATCTCCGAGCGGATGCCCTCGCCGAGACCGGCGACGAAGGCCTTGCTCGCCCCGTAGGTCGTCATCGACTTCGGCATGCCGCGCAGTGCGGTGATCGAGGCGATGAGCACGAGGTGCCCGGCGGTCTGCTCGCGGAAGATCGCCATCGCCTCCTCCGTCTGGACCGCCACCCCGAGGACGTTGGTCTCGATCGTCTGCCGGTTGGCGTAGTGGCTCCCCTTGCCGTACGGCGCTCCCTTGCCGAGCCCGGCGTTGACGACCACGCGGTCGAGGTGACCGAAGTCCCCCTTCGCGCGGGCGAAGACGGCCGCGACGGCCTCGTCGTCGGTGACGTCGAGGGCATAGGTCTCGACCCGGACCCCCGGGTGGGCGGCGGCGATCTCCGCCTTGACCGCGTCCAGCCGGTCGGTGCGCCGCGCGGTCAGGGCCAGGTCGTGGCCGAGGGCCGCGAACTGGCGGGCCATCTCGGCGCCGAGGCCGGAGCTGGCGCCGGTGATGAGCGTCGTGAAGGGCATGTGCGTCTCCTGAGGTGGTCGAAGGGGGTCAGCCGCTGATGAGGTCCCGGCACCGGACGTCGAGGTAGGTGACCATCGGCCCGAAGGCGGCGAAGCGCGGGTTGGTCGTGTGGCCGTGGTGGTAGCGGTGGTAGATCTGCTGGGCGATGCCGGCGAGGCGGAAGTGCCCGAAGACCTCGTAGAAGGTCCACTCCTCGTCGGTGAGCGTGATGGAGCGGGCCTCGCAGTAGCGCTCGACGATCTCGCCGCGGGTGAGCATTCCCGGCAGGTTGCTCGGCTGCAGCCGGAGCCGTTGCATCGCCTCGCGGTCCTCCGCCTCGGTCCAGTAGGCCATCGCCCCGCCGAGGTCCATGAGGGGGTCGCCGACCGTGGCCAGCTCCCAGTCGAGGACGCCGACGACGCGGGTCGGGTCGCCGGGGTCGAGGACGAGGTTGTCCAGCCGGAAGTCGTTGTGGATCAGCGTGTGCGGGTGGTCTGCGGGGATCCGCTCGACCAACCAGGTCATGGTCTCCTCGAGGTCCGGTACGTCCGGGGTGCGGGCGGCCCGGAAGCGCTTGATCCACTGGTGCACCTGGCGCTCGGCGAAGCCGTCGCCGCGGTCCAGCCGCGCCAGCTCGGGGACGGCCGTGACGTCGACGTCGTGCAGCTCGACGAGCACGTCGAAGGCGTTCTCGCAGAGCCGCCGGGCCGCCGCCGGTGCCAGCTCCATGCCGCCCGGCAGGTCCCGGCCGACGATCGTCCCCTCGATCTTGTCCATGACGTAGAAGTCGGCGCCGAGCACGGAGGTGTCGGTGCACAGGGCGATCATCCGTGGCACGTGGTCGAAGACCGGGGCCAGCGCGGCCTGCAGGTCGTGCTCGCGCTGCATGTTGTGGGCGCTGCCGCCCAGGGCGCCGTGCGGCGGTCGCCGCAGCACGAGAGAGCGCTTCGGCCAGATCAGCTCGTAGGTCAGGTTGGAGGCCCCGCCGGAGAACTGGCGCACCTCGGGCTCGCCCGCCAGGTCGGCCGCGACCTCCTCGGGTGCGTGCTCGCGCACCCACGCCGCGACCGTCGGGACGTCGAAGGCGTCCTCGGACCTGACCTCGTCGCTCATCGCCAGTACCTCCGTCGTGGTCGCATGGGCCCGACTATCGCACGGCCGCCTGACCGGCGCAGCAGACCTATTTTTAACGCTATAAACCGTGTAAATTAGGAGCCAGTCCTCCCGGAGTCGAGCGTCCCGGGGGTCGCAGCGCAAGGAGGTCGGTCATGACAACCACACAGCACCCGTGGCAGCGTGACTCCGCGGTGGTGGACCACCGGGGTCTGCGCGTGCTGGACATGGAGGAGTGTCTCGCGCGTCTGGGCTCCTGCCCGATCGGTCGGGTCGCCTTCCACGAGGCGGGTGGACTCGCCGTGCTGCCGGTCAACCACGTGCTCGACGGCACGAGCGTGGTCTTCCGTACCCGGTGGGACTCGCGGCTGGCATCGACCGTCGACGGCCGACCCGTGGCCTTCGAGGTCGATGACTACGACCCCGCGACCGGGACGGGGTGGAGCGTGCTCGTGCGGGGGATCGCCGAGTGCATCCGCGACGAGACCACCGGTCGGCGGCTCGAGAAACTGCTGGGGATGCCCTGGCTGGGGGACGTCGAGGAGGCCTTCTGGGTGCGGATCCGGGCGGAGGAGATCAGTGGGCGCCAGCAGGGTGACCCCCGGGCCGAGCGTGGCTGCTGTTGAACCCGCTCGTCCGCGGCCGCCGGGAGCGCCGCCGCGACCTGCCGAGCTGGCGTGAGGATGCCGCCTGCTTCGGGGAGGACCTGGACACCTTCTTCCCCGTCGGGGACGCCGGTCCGGCGCTCTGGCAGATCGCGCGCGCCACGTCCATCTGCGCCGGCTGCCCGGTGCGCGAGGAGTGCCTCGACTACGCTCTGACCACAGGGCAGGACCACGGCATCTGGGGTGGGTTGACCGTGCAGGAGCGCCGGGAGGTGCGTCGAGCGCGTCGTGCCCGGGGGGCCTGACGGTTCCAGTCCCTGGGCCCCGGCTGGACTCCCGTTAAGGTATGGCTAAGGTAACCCAAGTAAGTATTGCCTAACCCTAGGATTCGATGATGCGCCTCCTTCCCGCCGCCGCACTGATCGCCACCGGTGCGCTGGCCCTCTCCTCTTGTGCCGGTGACAGCTCTGCGAAGGAGGGAGACGGCGAAGAGACCACGAAGGTCGAGCACGCCCAGGGGACCACCGAGGTGCCGGTCGACCCGGAGCGGGTCGTCGTCCTCGACTTCGGTGTCCTGGACAGCGTCGATGCCCTCGGCGGCGACGGCGTCGTCGGGGTCCCCAAGACCGGGCTGCCGAAGTCCCTGCAGGACTATGCCGGCGACGACGTCACGGACCTGGGCAATGTGAAGGAGTTCGACGTCGAGGCCGTCGCCGAGGCGGACCCGGACGTCATCCTCGTGGCCGCCCGCAGCGCCGCGAAGTACGACGAGCTCAACGAGATCGCGCCGACGGTGGACCTGACCCTCGGTGAGGGGGACTACCTCAAGGAGTTCAAGGAGCAGACCAACCAGATCGGGACCGTCCTGGGCAAGGAGCAGCAGGCCAAGGACGCCTACGCCGACGTCGAGGACAAGGTCGAGGAGGTCCGCAAGGACGCGAAGGGGGCGAAGGACGCGATGATCCTCCTCGTCAGCGGCGGCAAGATCTCCGCCTACGGGCCGGGGACCCGCTCCGGGTCGATCATCCACGACACCGCCGGTGTCGAGCCGACCGCCTCGGACCTGAAGAAGGACCCGCACGGGCAGGCGGTCTCCTTCGAGTTCGTCGCCGACAAGGAGCCCTCGACCCTCTTCGTCATCGACCGGGACGCCGCGATCGGCGAGGAGGGCAAGACCGCGAAGCAGGTCCTTGACAACCCGCTCGTCGCGAAGACCCCCGCCTGGAAGCAGGACCGGGTGACCTACCTGGACGCGACCGACTGGTACCTCGTCTCCTCGGGGCTGAATGCGCTGCCGCGCATGCTCGATGAGGTGGCATCCGGCATCGAGTGAGGCCCGTCAGTGAGTGAGGCACGCGTGGCCACGGCGCCCGCCGACCGGAGGAGCCGGTCGGCGGGCCTCGCCGTGTCCGCACTCGGCCTGCTCCTCGTGCTGTTCCTCCTGTCCACGTTCGTCGGCGTCGCCGACCTGCGCCCCGCCGACCTGCTGCACGAGGCCACCCGGGGGGAGGCCCTCGAGCTGATCGCCACGAGCCGGATCCCCCGCAGCCTCGCCCTCGTGCTCGCCGGGTCCTCCCTGGCCGTCTCCGGCCTGATCATGCAGCTGCTGACCCGCAATCCCTTCGTCGAGCCCTCGACCGTCGGCACGATGGAGTTCGCCGGCCTGGGCCTGCTGCTGTCGGCACTCCTCGTCCCGGGCGCACCGGTCATCGTGCGGATGGGCTTCGGCGCGGTCTGCGCCCTCATCGGCACCGCCCTCTTCCTCGCGGTGATCTCCCGGATCGAGGTCAGCGACATCCTCGTCGTGCCGCTCGTGGGCATCATGCTCGCCGGGATCGTCGCCGCCGTGAGCACCTTCATCGCCTACCGCGCCGAGCTCATCCAGTCGATGACCGCCTGGACGACGGGGGACTTCTCGGTGGTCATCGAGGGCCGTTACGAGATCCTCTGGGTCACCGCGGTCCTCACCGGGATCGCGTTGCTCGTCGCGGACCGGCTCACCGTCGCCGGGATGGGGGAGGAGATCGCGACCAACCTCGGCCTGGACCACCGCCGCGCGCTGGCGCTCGGCATGACGATCGTCTCCATCGTCGCCGCGGCCGTCGTCGTCACCGCGGGGATGCTCCCCTTCGTCGGCCTCGTCGTGCCCAACCTCATCGCCCTGCTCATCGGGTCCAACGCCCGCCGCGCCATCCCGTGGGTGGCCCTGACCGGGGCCGCCCTCGTGCTGCTCTGCGACATCCTCGCCCGCACCGTGCGCTACCCCTACGAGCTGCCGATCGGGACCATCCTCGGCGTCGTCGGCGGCATCGCCTTCGTCACCATGCTCCTCGCCGGGACCCGTCGTGTCGGTTGACCACGTGGGCACCACCCGACCGGTGGCGAAGGGGGGCGCCGACCCCCTTCGCCCGCGGCGGGCGCTGCTCGGTCTCCTCGCGGCCGCGCTCGTCTCGGTGGGGATCTACCTGACCATCGACCTGAGCGGCAACATCGCCTGGCTGCTCGAGCGGCGCGCGACGACGCTCGCGACGATGGTGCTCGTCTCCGTCGCGGTGGGGGCCGCGACCGTCGTCTTCCACACCGTGACCGCCAACCAGATCCTCACGCCCTCCATCATGGGCTTCGATGCGCTGTACGTGCTCATCCAGACGGTCGCGGTCACGACGCTCGGGGTGAGCGGGATCCACGGGGTCCCCACGGTCGTGGAGTTCGGCGTCGAGACGGTGATCATGGTGGGCCTCTCGCTGCTCCTCTACACGTGGCTGCTGCTGGACCTGCGCCGCAGCCTGCACCTGCTCGTCCTCGTCGGCGTCGTCATCGGCGGGCTCTTCCGCAGCATCTCCGAGCTGCTGCAGCGGGTCATGGACCCGACCGCCTTCGCGGTGCTGCAGGACCGTTTCTTCGCCGACTTCACCGGGCGCGACCAGGGCCTGCTGCTCATCGGGGCGATCATCGTCGCCGGGACCGGCCTGCTGCTGTGGCGCGGGCGCGGGGCGCTGGACGTCGTCTCGCTCGGGCGGGAGGTGAGCACGAGCCTCGGCGTCGAGCACCGCCGCGTCGTGCTCCTCTCGCTGACCGCGGTCGCGCTGCTCGTCGCCACCGCGACCGCGCTCGTCGGGCCCACGAGCTTCTTCGGGCTCCTCGTCGCCCACCTGGCCTACCGGCTCGTCGGCAGCACGAAGCACGAGCACACGCTGCCCGCCGCCGCGCTGGCCTCGGTGGTCTGCCTCGTCGGGGGGCAGCTGCTCTTCGAGCGGGTCCTCGGCTTCGAGGGGTCGCTGTCCATGGTCGTCGAGTTCCTCGGCGGCATCCTCTTCATCGCCCTGCTACTGGGACGGAGCCGCGCATGATCTCCCTGACCGATGTCACGAAGTCCTACGACGGCACGGTCGTCGTCGACGGGGTGCGCCTCGACCTGCCCGAGGGCGGCGTCACTGCCCTCGTCGGACCGAACGGCGCCGGCAAGTCGACCCTGCTCTCGTGCATCGCCCGGCTGCTGCAGCCCGACTCCGGGCGGGTGACCGTCGACGGGCTGGACGTCTTCACCGCCCGCTCGGACGAGATCGCCCGGCGCCTGGCGATCCTGCGCCAGGACAACCACCTCGCGGTGCGGCTCACCGTGCGCGACCTCGTCGCCTTCGGCCGCTACCCCCACCAGCGGGGGCGCTCCCGGATCGGGGGGCTGCGGCCGGACGCGGAGGACGTGGCCCAGATCGATCGGGCGATCGGGCTGCTGGAGCTGGAGGAGCTGGAGGGGCGTTACCTCGACGAGGTCTCCGGCGGGCAGCGGCAGCGGGCCTTCGTCGCGATGGTGCTCGCCCAGGACACCGACTACCTGCTGCTCGACGAGCCGCTGAACAACCTCGACCTGCGCCACTCGGCGCAGATGATGCACCTGCTGCGGCGGGCGGCCGACGAGCTCGGCAAGACGGTGCTCGTCGTCGTCCACGACATCAACGCGGCCTCGGTCGTCGCGGACGAGATCGTCGCGCTGCGCGACGGGCGGGTCATCGCGGCGGGCAGTCCCGAGGAGATCATGCACCCGCACCTGCTGGAGGAGATCTTCCAGGTGCCGGTGAGCGTCCACGACGTCGACGGGCAACGGATCGCGCTGCACTTCACCCGCGCCGGGGCGCTCGCGGCCGTCCCTCAGGTGCGCACCGAGAGCGCCTGAGGCTCGCACCGCAGCCGCAGCCGAGCCACCGGTCCGTAGGTGTCGCCGTCCAGCTGGACCAGCAACGGGTCCTCGGCGGTGATCTCCAGCGTGGCCGCGGGCCGGGTGCGCAGCCCGGCCACGTCGCGGCGGTGACCGAGGACCCCCTTCGCCGCCACCGCCAACCACTGGTCCGGCCGGCGGACGATGACCTCGAGGACGTCGAAGAGGCCGTCGTCCAGGGCCCCGCCGGGGGCGAGTGTCACGCCTGCCCGGACCCGGGAGCAGTTGGCCGCGAGGATGCTCCAGGCGAGCATCTCCCGCGGGTCGTCGCCGTCGTGGCGGACCGTGACCGGCACCGGTCGGCGCAGCGCGTGCCGGGCCGCGGGCGTGAGGTAGGCGGGCCAGCCGAGCCGGTCCTTCAGCTCCGGGCGGGTCGCCGCGACGGTCGCCGCGTCGTGACCCATCCCCGCCAGCACGACGAAGGGCTGCTCGTCCTCGTCCTCGTCGATCCGGGCGAGACCGAGGTCGAGCGCCCGCGGGGTACCGCGCAGGGCGGTCTGCAGCGCGCCGGTGACGTCGGTGGGCAGCCCGAGGTTGTGTGCCAGCAGGTTGGCGGTGCCGATCGGGACGATGCCGAGCTCGGCGCCGCTGCCGGCGAGGCCCTGGGCGACCGCCCGGGTGGTGCCGTCACCGCCGGCCGCGAGGACCAGCTCGGCGCCTGCCTCCGTCGCGGCCCGGGCCTGGGACCGGCCGGTCTCCTCGCGGCTGGTCAGCGCCACGATGGGCTCCGGCCAGCCGGCATCCTGCGCGGCGTCGGCGAGGCCGTCCAGCGCCCGCTCCCACCCGGCCCGGGTCGGGTTGGCGACGATCGCCGTCCTCACCGGCGCCGGCTCACTTCTTCTCGTGCGCGTCGTCGAAGACGAGGATCGTCCCGCCGTAGCAGGCCACCCACACCCGCTTCTTGGTCGGCTCGTAGGTGATGCCGATCGGGTGCGCGTCGGTCTGCACGGTCTGCACGACCTCCATGTCGTCGGTGAGGATCTTGCTCATCGTGGAGTCGTCGTAGTTGACCGCGTACACGGCTGCGCCGTCGGGGCTGATCGTCATCGATCGGGGTCGGTTGCCGACGCTCGCCGTGTCGACCACCTCACCGCTCTTCGCGTCCACCTTGCTGATGGTGTTCGCGCCGTTGTTGGTGATGTAGAGGTACGTGCCGTCCGGGGAGAGCACGAGGTGGCGCGGGCCGTCCCCGGTCGAGACGAAGTCGGTGACGTCGCCGGAGGCCAGGTCGACCTTGACGGTGTGGTCGCTGCCCATGAGCGCGACGTAGGCGGTCTTGCTGTCGTCGGTGACCTCGATGCCGCGCGGGTTGTCCCCGCCCAGCGGGATCGTCTTGACGGTCTTGCCCTTCTTCACGTCGACGACCGAGAGGTCCATGGAGCACCAGTTGGTGACGAGCACCTGCTTGCCGTCGGGGGTGGCGGCGACGTACTTCGGCACCGCGCCGACCTCGATGGCGTCCTCGATCTGCAGGCTCTTGGTGTCGATCTTGTACAGGTAGGAGTTGGAGATGCCCTGCGGGCCGGCGCAGGCGTCGGCGCCCTCGGGGAGGAAGTTCTGCCCGTACATCGAGTAGTTGCTCACCCACGCGGTGTCACCGTCGGGGCTGAAGGCCATCTCGACCGGCGCGCCCTGGCTCTGGCCGGGGTGGCCCTTGATGCCGAAGTCGGCCAGCTCGACGGTGTCGCTGATCGTCTTCTGCAGCGCACCGGCGGCAGTGAAGACGCTCATGGTGTGGGTGTACATCATGTTCTGCGCGAAGACCTGGCCCCTGTCCGAGGCCACGACCGACTTCGGGCTGAGCTCCCCGGAGATGCGCTGGACCTGGATCAGGTCGGACTTCGCGGGCTTCGCCTCCTTGCCGATCTCGTCGACCGGGGTCTCCTTCGGCGCGGGGGACTCCACCTTGTCGGGGGTCGTCGGTGAGGAGGAGGCGTCCTTCTTCTTCTCGTCCTCATCCTGCTTGCCGGAGGTCTGGGAGGTCGTGGAGCTGGCGGACGCCTGCTGCTCGCCTCCTTCGTCGACGGCCGTGACGACCCGCCACAGGGCGAGCAGCAGGACGATGACGACGGCGACCGCGACGACGAGCGCGATCCGTCGGCGCGCGGTGTCGGCGGACTCGTTGTTGGTGTTCACGAAAGCAGCTCCCCTGGGTGTGACGACTCCGCCCCGAGGTTAGTGGACGGGGCCGGGATCGCCCGGGGGACGCACCGACGGGCATCGACCCTTGGTTCACTGGTGGCGTGGCACAGCAGGTCTTCCGGATGGATGTCGACGGGCACCATCACCGGGTCGAGAGGACCGTGGGGCGGACGTGGAAGAACTCCGCCACCTGGTGGCGGGACGGCGAGCAGGTCGCGTCGCTGGAGGAGCCGGAGCGCGAGCTCACCCTTTCCCCGGAGGAGGACGACCCTCTCGCCGGGACGGCCGGTGCCGTGGTCGTGTGCTTCACCGCCACCGGCTCGCCGCTGCGGGCCACCCATTTCTCGGGGGAGCGCGCCGACGCGCTCCTCGCCGCTCTCCTCAACCGTCGCGGCCTGGACCTGGAGCCGGAGCCGGGTAGCCCCGCCCGCCCTCCGGGAGGAGCGGATGCGCGCCCGTCCGGTGCTCTACGCGAGCCGGCACGTGGCCGCCGGAGCGGCCACGGTGCTCCTCCCCGTCGCTGGCGCGGCGGTGCTCGTCTGGCTGCTGGCGCGGATCCCCTCCGACGTGCTCCCGGACCTGCCTGCCATCCCGTGGCCCGACCTGCCGGCGATCCCCTGGCCGGACTGGCAGCTGCCCGGGTGGCTCGGCCGGATCATCGACCAGGCCCGCTACGTGGTCCCCGTGCTGCTCGGGATCCTGTGGGCCCGCAGGGAGGTGTCCCGCCGCCGGAGCCAGGACGAGCTGCGTGAGCGGGTGCGAGGGTCAGGCGTGCGGGACGTCCCGGCGGACGAAACCGAGCAGGCCGAGCGCCACGAGGAGCAGCCCGAGGCCGCCGGCGACGAGGGCGCCGGTGACGTCGAGGGACTCGGCCGGGACGTTGCCGACGAGGCCGAAGGGTGACCACTCGACGAGCGCCTCGGGCAGGTCGAGCCCGGGGCCCATGTAGCCGACGACGGCCGCGATCGCGAAGACCGCCCAGACCACCGGTTGCAGGCGCGGCAGCCAGCCGAAGAGCGCCACCGACAGGCCGCCGAGGAGCAGCGCCACCGGGAGGTGGTCGGCGCCTGCACGCAGCAGGGTCCCGACCCATTCGGAGTCCCCGAGGGCGGCGGCCGTCGTGAGTGCGAGGGCAAGGCTGCCGACGACGGCCACGACGAGGGTGCCGACCGCGACGACGACGAGGTGGGGGAGCAGCCAGGCGACCCGGCCGCGCGGCGCGCTCAGCGCCAGCTCGAGCCGACCGGAGGTCTCCTCGGTGCGCAGCGAGCCGAGGGACTGCAGGACCGACCCGCTGACGAGCATGGAGAGGAGCAGCACGAACATCGCGCTCATCGACTTCACGATGCCCTCCTCGCCGCCGGCGAGGAAGGCCGCGAGGTCGGGGTTGCCCTGCACGGCGTCGATGACGGTCTGGGTCAGCGATCCGTAGGTGCCCATGAGGATCGCGACGAGCACCGCCCAGCCGAGGATCCCGCCACGCCGGTCGCGCACGGCCAGGCCGAAGGGGTGGAGCAGGGCCGGCGCGGCCCGCTCCGGGCCGGTGCTCGGGGCGATGAGCGAGGCACCGACGTCCCGCCGGGCGGAGAGCACGAGGGCCAGGCCGAGCAGCGCGAGGGTCACCACCGCGCTCACGACGAAGGGGGTCCACCTCAGCTGCCCGAAGGCGGCCACCTGGTCCTGCCAGCCGTGCGGGGAGAGCCACACGACCCAGGTGTGGTCGATGGCGCCGGCGCCGCGCACGATGTAGGCCACGAGCATGATCGCCAGACCGGCGCCCCAGACCGAGCGGCTGTGCCCGAAGGCCTGCGCGAGCAGGGCGGTGACACCGACGAAGACCGCTCCGAGGGCCACGATCGACCCGCCGAAGGCGAGCGCGCCGGCGACCTCGGTGCCGCTGCCGACGAAGATCACGGCGGTGAGCGCGCCGAGGGCGAGGAAGGAGAGCAGCGCGACGAGCACGGCCGCCACGAGCGGTGCCTGGCGCCCCATCCGCGAGGCGAGCAGCAGCTCGAGCCGCCCTGCCTCCTCCTCCCGGCGGGTCCCGCGGACGGTGAGCGCGATCGCCATGACGGGCAGGCCGAAGCCGAAGACGAAGCCGAGCTCGTTGGCGAGCGTCCCGCCGAGGGTCCCCAGCCCGGCGACGTCGCCGTTGAGCATCCGCAGCGCTGGGGAGTCGCTCGAGTCGGCATAGCTGCGCAGCTTCGCCGGGGTGTCGTAGAGGTCGGTGATCGAGCCGGCGGTGAGGGCGACGACCGCGGCCAGGCCGATGACCCAGGCGCTCGCCCCCTTCCACCCGGTGCGCCACTGCACCCGCAGGCTCGTCCCGACGCCGGTGGTGCTGATGCTGTTCATCGCGCCTCGGCCCCCTGGCCCCGGTCGCTGGGGTGCGACGAGCCCTGGCGAGGAGCCTCGAAGGGCCCGTCCCCGCGGTACTGCTCGAGGAAGAGATCGTCCAGGCTCGGCGGGGTGATCGTCAGGGTGTGCACGCCGGCCGCGTGCAGCCGGCCCACGACCTCGGCGACCGCTGTGGCGTCCACGTGGCAGCGCACCTCGGGACGACCGTCGCTGCTCGACTCCGCGAGGCCGGTGACCCCGGGGATGCCGTCGAGGTCGACCGCCGTGTCGGTCACGGCATGCACCTGGCTGCTCGTGCTGCGCCGCAGGTCCGCGAGGGTCCCGCTCGTCACGGCCCGCCCGGCGCGGATGATCGTCACCCGGTCGGCGAGGGCCTCGACCTCGCCGAGGATGTGGCTGGAGAGGAGCACCGTGGTGCCCTCCTCGACGCGCTCGCGCACGCAGTCCTGGAAGACCTGCTCCATGAGCGGGTCCAGCCCCGAGGTCGGCTCGTCGAGCAGGAGCAGGTCGACGTCGGCGGCGAGGGCGGCGATGAGGGAGACCTTCTGCTTGTTGCCGGTCGAGTAGTCGCGGGTCTTCTTCCTCGTGTCGAGGTCGAAGCGCTCGACCAGGTCGGCGCGTCTCCCTTCGTCCAGCCCGCCGTGCGCCCGCCCGAGGACGTCGATGCACTGCCCGCCGGTCAGCCCGGGCCAGAGGGTCACGCCGGCGGGGACGTAGGCGAGGCGTTGGTGCAGCTCGACGGCGTCGTGCCACGGGTCGCCGCCGAGGAGCTCCACGGTGCCGCGATCGGCGCGGGTGAGGCCGAGCAGCACGCGGATGGTGGTGGACTTGCCGGCGCCGTTGGGGCCGAGGAAGCCGTGCACCTCGCCGCGGGTGACGTCGAGGTCGAGCCCGTCGAGGGCGTGGGTGCGGCCGTAGGTCTTGTGCAGGTCGGCGGTGTGGATGATCGGGGTGTCGCTCATGTCCTACTCCTGCGCGGAGGGGTGGGTGCTGCCGGTGAAGAGGGCGCCGTAGACGCTCATGGACTCCGCCGCCCACTGCGGCAGACCGTCCCCGAGCGGGTCGGTGCCCAGGACCTCCCGCCACTGGTCGGCGAGGAGGAAGAGGCCGAAGTCCGCGGTCATGCAGATCGCGGCGCGGATGCGGGGGTTCTCCCCGGCGTCGATGACCCCCGCGGCGTCCCAGGCCTTGAAGACCTCGACGGTGCGGGTGTGCCAGCTGCGGATGAGGTCGGTCCCCACCGGGTCGCCGGAGAGCAGCAGGCGGCGCAGGTACCGGGGCATCGCCGCGAGGGTGCCGTCGAGGGCCTCCGGCGCGACGAGCTCGGCGATGGAGCCCCAGTTCCCGGCCGCGAGGTCGGTGGTGACGTCGGGTTGGGAGCTGCGGTCGATGAGGTCGTCCAGCCAGGCGCGCACGTGCTCCACGACCGCGTCGCGGAGCCCGTCCTTCGAGCCGAAGTGGTGGACCACCAGCGCTGGGGACACGCCGGCCTGCTCGGCGATCTGGCGCATCGTGACCATCCCCTCGCCGTGCTCGGCGAAGAGCTCCAGGGCGGTGTCGCGGATGCGTGCCCGGGCAGTGCGGTCATCTGCTGAACTCATGTTCAGCAGACTAAACCGTTGTTCAGATCAAGGCAACCGGGCGCAGGGTGACCTTGCTGCACTGGACGGACCCGCGGGGGCCGGGTGTCGACGTCCGCCGCTCGCGCCCCCGCAGGTCGTGTGGGGTGACTAGTGGCTGCCGTCGAGAAGGCTGCCTGTGCCGGGGACGTGCGTGGACAGGCCGAGGTCCTGCAGGATCGCCCAGGCGGTGGCGACCGCGGCGGAGATCACCGGCTTTCCGTAAGCGTCCTCGACCGCCTGTATGGCAGCGAGCGACGGCATCTGCACACAGGCCGACAGCACCAGGACGTCGGCCTCCTCCAGCGCCCGTGGGTCGAGGCGCTTCCAGTGCTCGACGAGGTCGGTCGGATCGAGGTTGGCCACCGCGATGTTGTCGGAGACCTCGAGCGAGAGGGTGTCGAGGACCTCGATGTTCGCGTCCTCGACGTAGTTGGCCACCAGCGTGGTCAGGGGCTTCATGTACGGAGTCACCATGACGACCCGGCGGGCGTCCAGGGCTGCGAGCCCGCGGAGCAGTGCACCAGCGCTGCTGATGACCGGGGAGGTCACTCCTTCGCTCTCGAGTGCGGCGCGCATCTGGTCCTCGGCGGTGCAGTGGTAGCCGGGCCCCTGGGCCATGATCGCCACGAGGCAGGCGGAGGCGACGGCATCCGGCCGGGCGTCGGCCAGCTCGAGAGCGGCCCGGTCGGTCTGGGCGTTCATGGCCTTGAGCTCCTCCGGAGTCACGTGCTTCATGCGCATCCGGCTGGAGTGGAACACGAACCGGTCCTCGGGGTGCACCTGGCTGCGGCGCCCGAAGATCTCGGGAAGCTCCGTCTCCATCGTCAGATTCGAGCTCGGGACGATCAGGCCGATGTGGCGCGTCGAGTCAGTGAGAGTCATAGATGATTCGTACACGAAGAAATGCATCGATGGCAAGGGGTGGCGAAGAGCGGTTTTCGGGCGATCCGGTGGGGGGCGCCAGAGTGGGGTGACGGCGCGAAAGTGGTGATATAAGCGCCAGAAACAAGGGGTTTTGGGGCTCTGTGCGACGCCCCGGCAGGTCGTTGCCGGCATCGCTCCAGGTGGCAACGCGAAGCCGGGTGACCCCTTGACTCGGCACGAATCATGCGTATAGAAATGAGTTCGTACTTCGCTCAGAGCCGAGTTGAGAGAGAGATCGAGATGAACCAGCTGACCTCAGCGGACCTCGTTCAGGCGTTCACGGAAGAGCTGCACCTGTGCAAGCTCCAGCCGAACGAGCACGTCGTCGTGCTGGCAGAGCCGTCGAGTCGCCAGGACTACGTGGCCGCCTCCTTTGCGGCGGCCAAGGCCTGCGGCGCCCACGTCGTGGCGGCGACGGTCCCGGGTGGGAACCCTGACCCGGTACCGAGCACGCACACCGGAGCCGGCCCCGGACTGAGCTCGGTCCTGCAGGACTCGGTGGCCCAGAACCTGCTCAAGGAGGCCGACCTCGTGCTCGACCTGACGCGGGAGGGCTTCATCCACGCGCCGATCCAGGACGAGATCCTGGGGGCGGGGACGCGCATCCTCTTCGTCTGCGATGCTCCCGACGTCCTCGTCCGCAACATGCCCACGGCACAGGACAAGGACCGCGTGCTGGCCGGGCAGAACCTCGTGAACGAGTCGACGACCATGCGGGTCACGAGCCGGGCCGGGACGGACCTCACCGTCGACCTGCACAACGTGCGCTGCGACTTCCAGGTCGGGTTCGCGGACGACCCCGGTCGATGGGACCACTGGCCGAGCACGATGGTGCTGTGCTGGCCGGAGATCTCCGATGGCCAGATCGTCCTCGCGCCGGGAGACATCATCCTGCCGTTCAAGGAGTACATCCGCGAGGCGGTCACCCTCGAGGTCTCCGGCGGTCACATCGACACCGTCAGCGGCGGGGCCGACGCGCACATGATCGAGACCTACTTCGGCGACTCCGACGACAAGTGGGCGCGCTACCTCTCCCACATGGGGTGGGGCCTGATGAAGAGCGCGGACTGGTTCGCCCAGGCGATGTACGCCAAGCACGAGGTCATGGGCATGGAGGCCAGGGCCTTTGCCGGAAACTTCCTGTGGTCCACCGGGCCGCACCCGGTGCTGCACCGCGACTCCTACGCCCACCTCGACATCGCCATGCGTGGCTGCACCGTGGAGCTCGACGGGCGCACCGTCGTGGCCGACGGAACCCTCATCGAGCCCTGACCCACCCCCCTCCGTCCCCTGTCCCCTCCACGTCCAAGGAGTCATTCGTGTCCATGAGTCAATCCCTCGAGGTCGTCCTCGTCGGCGGCGGCCTCGGCGGCCTCACCGCTGCCCTCGCCATGCGCCAGCAGGGCCTGCGCGTCACCGTCCTCGAGCGCGCCGACGAGCTCGGCGAGGTCGGCGCAGGCATCCAGACCGCGCCCAATGCCGCCAGGGTCCTGATGGGTCTGGGTCTGCTGCCGGAGCTGGAGAGGATCAAGACGGAGCCGCAGGACCAGGTCCGGCGTCGGTGGAAGGACGGCAGCGTCATCGGCCTCACGGCGCTGGGCCTGCACGTCAAGGACATCTACAACGCCCCCTACTGGCACTACCACCGCGCCGACCTCCATCAGGTCATCCACGACGCGTGCGTCGATCCAGCGGGTCACGGGCCCGTGGTGGAGGTCGTCACCGGCGCGCAGGCCAACGATGTCGACCAGAGCGACCCGGCCCGACCGGTCGTCATCACCTCCGACGGACGCCGCTTCCAGGGTGATGTCGTCGTCGGCGCTGACGGCATCCGCTCAGCGGTCAGGGACGCACTCGGCGCCGAGGACACTCTCGAGTTCTCCGGCGAGATGGCCTACCGGGTGCTCGTTCCGGGTGACGCGATCCGTGAGGACCCGGCGACACGCTGGCTGGTCGACCGCTTCCAGAGCACCATCTGGTACGGCCCGGACCGGCACCTCGTCCACTACATGATCCGTGGCGGAGACATGCTGAACATCGTGGCGATCGTCCCCGCCGACGACGACATCGCCCGCACCTGGTCCCGTCCCGCGACGGTCGAGGAGATGCTCGAGCAGTACCGGGACTGGGACGACCGTGTCGCCGCGATGCTCTCCAAGGCCGGAGACGATTGCAGCGTCTGGGCCATGTACCACCGCCGCCGCGACCCGGTCTGGGTCGACAACCATGTCGCGCTGCTCGGGGATGCCTGCCACGCCATGCTGCCCTACCAGGCGCAGGGTGCTTCGCAGGCCATGGAGGATGCGGGAGTGCTGGCCGAGGAGCTCGGCGCGGTGACCCGTGAGGACATCCCGGCTGCCCTGGCCCGGTACGTCTCGCGCCGCTCCAAGCACGCGGGCATGGTCCAGGACGCCTCCTTCCGGAACAAGGACTTCTACCACCTGCCGGACGGGCCGGAGCAGGAGGAGCGGGACAAGAAGCTGGCGACCTTCAACGGCGAGTCCGACGTTTCCTACGACTGGCTCTGGAGCGGCAGTCCGCTCAACAACGCAGACACCGAGTCATACCACTACCAGTTCCGTCGCTGAGCGACTGCTCGAGCGGCTCCGGGCCTATCAATCAATGGAGATACGTATGCGCACTGGAGACCAGATCGTCCAGGACCTTCCCTGGAAATGGAATGTGCAAGGCAAGATCTTCCTCATCGGCGGACTCGGGTACCTGTTCGACGCGTGGGACATCGCGCTCAACGGCTTCCTGACTCCACTCGTCGCGCTCGACTTCGACCTGTCGACGGGAGCCCGCGGCTATGTCGCGACGGCGAATCTCGTCGGCATGGCGGTCGGCGCGATCGTCTGGGGAAGCATTGCCGACCGACTCGGCCGCAAGAGGGCCTTCAGCATCACCTTGGCGATCTTCGCCCTGTTCTCCGTCCTCGGCGCCTTCTCCCCGAACTACGAGGTCTTCCTCGCGTTCCGTTTCATCGCCGGATTCGGACTGGGTGGATGCATCCCCGTGGACTACGCGATCGTCGGTGAGTTCTCACCGAAGCGGGTGCGCGGAAAGGTGCTGACGGCCCTCGACCTCTTCTGGCCGATCGGTGCGACCCTGGCGGGGCTGTCGGCGTGGGCCCTGCTCGGTGTGGACCACAACTGGCGCGTGATGCTCGGCATCATGGTGCTCCCGGCCCTCCTCACGTTCTGGGTGCGCAGAGGTGTGCCCGAGTCGCCCATCTACCTGGCGAAGGTCGGTCGTGAGGCGGAGGCGCGCGAGGTCATCGATCGGCTCGTTCGTGCGACGGGCGCCACGCCGGAGGACTACGAGATCAAGCCGCCGGTGGTCGAGGCGAAGGTCAACGGCTTCGTGGCTGCTGCTCGGCAGCTGCGCATGATCTGGGGCCGGATGCCGATGATCACGCTCACCGCGTGGATGCTCTTCGTGAGCATCATGGTCGTCTACTACGCCGCGCTCAGCTGGCTGCCGACCCTCCTGTCCGACGCCGGCGCCTCGTTCACGGTGGCCTTCCTGGGCTCGACCATCATGAGCGCCATCGGCATCTTCGGGTGTGCGCTGTCGACCTACCTGGTCGACATCACCGGTCGCAAGTGGCTCCTGGGAGTGAGCGCCAGCCTGGGGTCGGTCGCCCTGGTCGGTATCGGGGCAACCCTCGAGATGACCGGTCTGGCACTCATCGCCATCGGGGTCTTCGGTTTCGTCATCCAGATGGCGATCCCGGTCCTGTACGCCTACATCGCAGAGATGTACCCGACCGAGGTCAGGGCGAGCGGCTTCGCGTGGTCCTCCTCCGCCAGCCGGGTCGCGACCGGGCTCACACCGCTGCTGTTCAGCGCGTGGATGTTCCCGGTCCTGGGCAAGGTCACCACCTTCCTCGTCCTGATGGTCCTCGTGTTCATCTCCGTCGCGATGATGGTGAAGTTCGCCCCCGAGACCAAGGGGATGGATCTGGACGCGGTGACCGACGACCGTGACGTGGACGCCGCACCGACGTCCGCGCCGGCCGCCGCGTTCGAGTGATCACCCGCATGTGAGATCCCAGCACGGCCACACCTCTACGACCCAGGAGTCCTGTGAAACCCGCACCCGTCAACTACCACCGCGCGGCCAGCGTCGGCGATGCGCTCGCCCTGCTGAGCGAGTTCGGTGAGGAGTCGAAGGTCATCGCCGGTGGACAGTCGCTCGTCCCGATGATGAGCTTCCGGCTGGCGCGACCCGAGCACCTCGTCGACATCACCAGGGTCCCGGGTCTCGATGCCATCGAGCTCGTCGACGACGAGCTGGCGATCGGCGCTCTGACCACGCACCAGGCGGTGCTCGAGAGCCCGATCGTCCGTGGGAGCCGTGGCCATCGCATGGTTGCGACGACGATGCGCCACGTCGGGCACCTGCCGATTCGTACCCGCGGGACCGTGGGCGGCAGCATCGCCCACGCCGACGGCTCCGCCGAGTGGCCGCTCCTGTGCGTCCTCCTCGGAGCGAGGATCGTCGCCGAGGGCTCCACCGGCGAGCGGGAGATCGCCGCCGAGGAGTTCTTCTTCGGTCTCTACACGACGGCGCTCGAGATGGACGAGATCGTCACTCGCGTGGTCCTTCCCGCGGCCGAGGGGGCCACCGGGTTCGCCGAGTACGGCCTGCGGCACGGCGACTTCGCCCTGGCTGCGGCGGGAGTGGTTCTCCCGTCGCCCGGAGGGGCAGCCGGGTCCCGGGTCGTGGTCAGCGGGGCCGCTCCGGCTCCGAGCCGACTGCCACGGGCCGAGTCCGCACTGGACGACGAGGCAGACGAGGCCGCGCTGCGGACAGCCGTCGGCGCCGACCTCGACGACCTCGAGGTGGACGACGACTACCAGCGCGGCCTGGTGACCGGCATGGTCACCGATGCCGTGGAGGAGGCACGGAAGCGATGAGCACACCTGAGCAGCCATCGAGCGGGGAGGCCACGCTGCGCTCTCCCACGATGTCCCGGGACGGGGCCTTCATCGGTGCAGGGGTCCGTCGGCGTGAGGACCCCCGGCTCCTGACGGGCGCCGGGCGATTCGTCGACGACATCGACCTGACCGGGCAGCTCCATGCCCAGTTCGTCCGCAGTCGGGTCGCCTTCGGGCGGATCCTCGAGGTCGACCTCGAGGCCGCTCGCGCGGTGCCCGGCGTCGTGGCCGCCTTCTCGGCGGACGACCTCGTGATGGCCCCGATCACCGCCCTCCTCGACCGGCCCTTCGAGCAGTTCCGACCGACCGACATGCCCGTCCTCGCCCACGACGTCGTGCGCTTCATCGGTGAGCCGATCGCCATCGTCATCGCACGGACGCCGCACGCCGCGGAGGACGGCGTGGAGGCTGCGCGCGTGGAGTACGAGGAGTACGAGGCGATCGTCTCCGCCGACGCCGCGATGGCCGACGGCGCCCGGCGGATCCACGACGGGGCTCCGGACAATGTCCTCGTCGACGTCTCCCTCTTCGACACACCCGGGGTGGACGACGCCTTCGAGCGAGCGGCCCGGGTCATCGAGGTCTCCCTGGACACGGGGCGGCAGAACGCGCTGCCGATGGAGACGCGGGCGGCCCTGGCCCAGTGGGACGCGCGTGAGTCCCAGCTCGTGCTCCACACCCCCACCCAGGTGCCGCACCTCGTGCGTACCGCCACGGCGGCCAGCCTGGGGTTGCCCGAACGCCAGGTGCGCGTCGTCGTCCCCGACATGGGCGGTGGCTTCGGCATCAAGTGCGTCGTCGGGCGCGAGGAGATGGCGGTCGCCGCGGCGGCCAAACGCATCGGCAAGCCGGTCAAGTGGATCGAGGACCGCAAGGACGCCCTCACCGCCTCGTTCCTCGCCCGGGAGCAGCACTACACGGCGCGGGCGGCCTTCGCGGAGGACGGTGAGTTCCTCGCGCTGGACGTCGACGTGGCCTGCGACATGGGTGCCTATTCGTGCTACCCCTTCACGGCCGGCATCGAACCCCTCATGGCTTCCGCCGAGATGCCCGGGGTCTACCGACTCGGCGCCTACCGCGTGCGGGCCCTCGCGGTCGCGAGCAACAAGGCGCCGTCCGCCCCGTACCGAGGGGTCTCGCGCCCCCAGTACGTCATGCTTCTCGAGCAGATCATGGACCGAGCAGGGCGAGCCCTCGCCATGGACCCGCTCGACGTGCGCCGGCGCAACCTCATCACCGAGTTCCCCTACACGTCGATCAACAACATCACGTACGACCCCGGCTCCTACCTGGAGTCGCTCGACCTGTGCGAGCAGATGGTCCGCGAGGAGGGGTGGTACGAGTGGCAGAGCCGCGCCCGCGAGCAGGGACGCCACATCGGCATCGGTTACGCGTGCTTCAGCGAGCGGACCGGGTACGGCAGCTCGGCCTTCGCCGCTCGCAAGATGCTCGTCGTCCCCGGCTTCGACATCTCCGACATCCGGATGGATCTCGACGGGACCATCACCGTCACGAGCGGCACGATGAGTCACGGTCAGAGCCACGAGACGACGATGGCCCAGGTCGTCGCCGATGCATTGCAGGTCGACGTCGAACGGGTCCAGCTGCACCAGGGCGACACCGACCGCATCACATACGGGTTCGGCACCTTCGCCTCGCGGTCGGCAGTCATCGGGGCCAGCGCCGTGCAGCTCGCCTCGCGTGCTCTCGGGGACGACCTCGTCGAGATCGCCGCGCACTTGATGGAGACCAACACGGACAACCTCCACCTGCGGGACGGCGCGGTCCAGCGACGGGACCTACCCGACCAGCGGCTCACCTACGAGCAGATCGCGAACGTGGCCTACCTCCAGTCGCACCGGCTGCCGAAGGGCGTCAGTCCCGGCCTCCACGCGTCGGCCTCCTTCGACGTCACCAACGACGGCACCTTCTCCAACGCCACCCAGGCAGCTGTCGTGGAGCTGGACGCGACCACGGGCGCCGTGCAGATCCTGCGCTACTTCTGCGTCGAGGACTGCGGCGTGGCGATCAACCCGACCGTCGTCGAGGGGCAGGCCCGCGGTGGCATCGCCCAGGGGATCGCCGGAGCGCTCTACGAGGAGATCACCTACGACGCCAACGGGGAGCCCTCGTGCGCAAGCTTCATGGACTACTGCGTCCCGACGGCGATGGAGACCCCCGACATCAGGATGGCCCACCTCGAGACGCCGTGCATCTACAACGAGACCGGCGCGAAGGGGGCGGGAGAGGGCGGGACCATCGGGGCTCCGGGCGCCCTCCTCGGGGCGGTCAACGACGCACTCCACCGCACCGGGTCCCAGATCGACCGGACACCCATCACCCCGCGCGCCGTGCAGGCCGCACTCTCAGGAGGTACCCGATGAATGACCGCCATCTCATCGAGTTGACCGTCAATGGTGAGGAGCACGAACTCCTCGTCGAGGCCCGCGAGACCCTCGTCGACGTGCTTCGCCACCGGGTCGGAGCCACCGGCACCCACGTCGCCTGCGAACACGGGATCTGCGGTGCGTGCACCGTGCTCGTCGACGGGGAGCCGACGCGATCCTGCCTCGTGCTGGGGGTCATGGCCGACGGCAGTGAGGTCCGGACCGTCGAGTCGCTCGCCGACGAAGGCGGCCTGAACGACCTCCAGGAGGCCTTCACGGACTGCCACTCGCTGCAGTGCGGGTTCTGCACTCCCGGGATGCTCATGCTCGCCGAGGGGGGCATCCCCCACCTGGAGAGCTCCGACAGGGAAGAGATCCGAGAGCTCGTCTCGGCCAACCTCTGTCGCTGCACGGGCTACGAGACCATCGTCGACGCAGTCGGCCGGGTCGCCCGGCACCGCCGCGGCGAGACCCCGGACACCTCCGAAGGAGCACCCGCATGAAGATCGAGAACACGGCTGTCGTGACGGCTGACCCCGAGCGGGTCTTCGCCCTCATCAACGACGTGGAGCGGGTGGCCTCCTGCCTGCCCGGGGCCGAGCTGCTGGACCGCGAGGGCGAGGACGGCTATCGCGGTCGGGTCGGCCTCCGGGTCGGGCCGATCGGTGCCTCCTTCGAGGGGGTGCTGCGATTCGTCGAGGTGGACCAGATCGCGCGGACCATGCGCCTGGTGGGCCGCGGCACGGACGTCAAGGGAAACGGGGACGCAGAGGCCGATGTGTGGCTCGCAGTCGTCGAGCACCCGGACGGGTCGCTGCTGCAGATCACCACGGACCTGAACATCCGCGGGAAGTTCGTGCAGTTCGGCAAGGGGGCGATCGCCTCGGTCTCCAACAAGATCCTCGCGCAATTCGCCACGAACATGGCCTCGCTCCTGGAGGAGCCCGCGGAGGCCGTCCCGGACGAGGTCGGGGCCACGGTCGACCAGCGCTCGCCCGTCGGTGCCATGACCACCACGAGAGGGAGCGGACTCCCCCCTTCGCCCCCTCGTGGTACTGCCACTGGTACCGGGTTGCTCGACGAGGCGACCAGGCGTCGGCTGACGATCGCAGCGACCTTCGTCGCCGGCTGCATCGAGGGCTGGATCCTCACGCGGGCCTTCGGCCGGCGGCAGGGAGGTCGGTCATGACCAGCACCCCGACGAATGGGGTCGACGAGACCACTCGGGCGACCTATGACCGTGCCGGGTGGGGCGGCAGCGTCGACCGAGGCTCTCGGCCCGCACTGGTGGTCATCGACCTGACCCGCGGATTCACCGAGCCGCAGTTCGACGCCGGCTCCGATCTCACCGACGTCGTCACGGCGACCTCCGGACTCATCGACGCGGCGCACGCCCAGGGCCACCCGGTCATCGTGACGCGCATCGTGTACAGCCGGGCCGAGGTGCAGCCCGGCGTCGTCACCTGGCTCACCAAGGCGGCCGGGATGCGCGGCATGCTCGAGGGCAGCGAGGCGATCGTCCTCGATCCGCGCCTCCCCGTCGAGGACGCGACGGATGTCGTGATCGACAAGAAGGGGGCGTCGGCCTTCCACGGGACGACCCTGGCCGCGCTGCTACGGGCTCGGGGGTGCGACACCGTCGTGCTCACCGGCGCGACCACCAGCGGGTGCATCCGAGCCTCCGCCGTGGACGCCGTGCAGGACGGCTTCTCCGTCCTCGTGCCCCGTGAGGCGGTCGGTGACCGCGCCCAGGGCCCGCACGAGGCCAATCTCTTCGACATCCAGGCAAAGTACGGCGACGTCGTCGACCTCGAGGACGCGCTCGCTTATCTGTCCGGTGAACCGGACGAAGGAGGAACAGCATGACGGACCGCACGGTCTCCCTGACAGCGCTGGCGGACCTGCCGGCGACCGGAGCGTCGAGCCGGTGGGTCGACGGCGAGGTGGGTCTGCACGTCCTGGACTATCCGGGACCCGACCGGGCGACCCTCGCCCCCGTCGTCCTCGTGCCCGGCATCTCGATGCCTGCGATGGGCATGGACTTCGTCGCGCGGGACCTCGCCACCACCCGGCGGGTCCTCGTCACCGATGTCCGAGGTCGCGGGCTGTCCCAGTCCGGCGAGGACTACTCGACCGAGGCCTACGCAGGTGACGTCGAGCGCATCGTCGAGGCGCTGGTGCCCGGGACGGGAGCGGTCCTCCTGGGCCACTCGATGGGTGCCAGGATCGTCACCCTGGTTGCCGCCCGGGGGCGGGTGGAGCACGGCGGCGTCATCGCTGTGGACCCGCCGACCTCCGGCCCGGGCCGCGATCCGTACCCGACGAGCCGGGCGGCCTTCATGGGGCAGGTCGAGGAGGCGCTGCGCGGCACGAGCGCCGACGAGGTCGCCTCCTCGTGGCCGTCGTGGCCCCGGCGGGAGCAGGAGATCCGGGCCCGGTGGCTGGGGTCCTGCGAACCCGAGGCGATCGGCGCCACGCACGACGCGTTCGAGAGCGAGGACTTCTTCCAGTGGTGGCCGCGGGTGCCCGCTCCCGTCGCCTTCATCCGCGGGTCCGACAGTCCCGTCGTGCCGGAGAGCGTCATGGCGGAGGTCACCAGCGGGAACCCGGCCGCCTCCACCCATGTTGTTCCCGAGGCCGGACACATGGTCTTCTGGGACAACCGAGTGGGGGCTAACCAAGCTCTCAGGGAGGCCTTGGGCGCGATCGACGCCTTGTGACGGAGGGATACCGGATGACGGGGACCAGGTCTGAGGTTCGGCGGGCGGAGACACCTGACCAGCTGGGCAATGCGCCGGGCTTCGTCATCCGCAGGCTCTACCAGTCCTACACCGCCCTGTGGTCGCGCATGATCGGCTCTCAGCTGACCGGACCGCAGTTCGCGGTCCTCGACGTCCTCGACGCCTACGACGGGTCCGACCAGGTGTCGGTGGGCCATGCCGCTGCGCTCGACGCCTCGACCATGGTGGACGTCGCGCGACGGCTCGAGCGCCGCTCACTCATCGTCCGGACCCGGTCGCCGATCGATGCCCGCCGCAAGGTCGTGCAGATCACCTCCCTCGGGGAGAGTGAGCTCGCTCGGGCGCGCGAACGGCGCGTGGAGCTCGAGGGGATCCTCTTCGGTCACAACCGACGGCGCAAGGACGAGATCATGGCCGAGATGAATGATCTCAGCAAACGGTGGGTGGAGCTCGCGTCCGAGCTCGCGGCTGCCGACGACTGAGGTCCTGGCTGTCGGCGGGTCGGGCTGGCGTGGATCCCCGTGACGACGCAGAGCACGGCGGCGAAGGGAGCGGACCGGCTCCGCCGCGAGCGCTGAGGGGGCGCCGCTCAGGTCAGGTCGGCGACCGCCTCGGCGTGGGCCCGGGCCAGCTCCTCCAGGTCGGCGCGGTACTCCGCCATCCGGCAGCCGCGTCCGTTGCGCTTGACGAGCAGACCCTCGTCCGCCCAGTGCTCGAAGGCCGTCTCCCGCTTGAACTTCGGCGGGTCCCCGGCCGCGTTGACGACCCGCCACCAGGCGACGCCGGAGCCGTACTCGCGCATGATCGCCCCGACGTGACGTGGCCCGGTGCCGACGAGCTCGGCGAGGTCGCCGTAGGAGACCACCCGGCCGGAGGGCACCAGCTCCACCGCCCGCAGCACCTTCTCCACGAGCACCTCGTCCATGCTCACCCCTGCTCGATCGTGACCTTCTCGATCGTGTGCTCGACCTCCGGAGCCCCCTCGCCGTCGGAGCCGTCCTCGGCGATCCGCTGCAGGACGTCCTGCCCGTCGGTGACCTGCCCGAAGAGGCTGTAGTCCGGCGCCAGCGCGACCCCCGCCTGCCCGGTGATGATGAAGAACTGCGAGCCGTTGGTGTCCGGCCCGCTGTTGGCCATCGCGACCGAGCCGACCTTGTAGGCGCCCTTCTTCGGCAGCTCGTCCTCGAAGGTGTAGCCCGGCCCGCCCGTGCCGTTGCCCTCCGGGTCGCCGCCCTGGGCCATGAAGTTCGTGATGACCCGGTGGAAGGTCAGCCCGTCGTAGAAGTGGTATCGGGAGAGCACGACGAAGTTGTTGACCGTCTTCGGCGCCTTCTTGGCATCCAGGGCGATCTCGATCTCGCCGGCGTCGGTCTCCAGCGTCGCCGTGTACTTCTTCTTCGTGTCGATGCACATCGGCGGCGCCTGCTCGAAGCTCGTCGTCCGCTGCGACGAGCCGTCCTCGGCCGGGCACTGCGTCTCGCCGCTGGCCGAGTCCGCACTGGAAGAGCCGCCCGAGGCGCTGCTCGAGGAGTCGCCCGAGCCGTCCGATCCCGAGCCGCACCCGGCGAGGACGAGCACGGCGGCAGCGGCGACGGGGGCGAGGCGGCGGAGGGTCATGGACGTGAGTCTACGAAGGTCCGCGGGCCCCACCGTGGCAGGCGCGGCATCATGACCCCATGACCTCGCTCGCCACCCTGCTCGAACGCACTCTGATCGTGTCCGCCCCCATGGCCGGGGCCGCCGGCGGCCGGCTCGCCCATGCCGTCACCGAGGGCGGCGGCCTCGGGATGGTCGGGACCCGCGGCACCTCCTCCCGGGCCTGGATCGCCGAGCAGGCAGCGATCGCCGGGGCGGGAGGCACCGCCCTTCGAGGCGACTCCGTCGCACCTCAGGGCACTCCCTTCGGCATCGGGTTGATGGCGTGGCCGCCCTCGGTGACCGAGCAGGTCGAGGCGGTGCTCGCTCTCGAGGGCGAGCAACGGCCGGCCTTCGTGTCGGTCTCCTTCGGCCCCCTCGCCGAGCCGGTCGCCCGGCTGCGGGAGGCCGGTCTGCCCGTGGTGAGCCAGGTGGGCGACGAGGCGGACATCGAGGAGGCGCTCGCGGCCGACGTCGACGGCCTCGTGGCCCGCGGTGGCGAAGGGGGTGGCCACGGCCGTGACGCGATGCCCACGGAAGAGATCCTCCGGCTCGCGCTCGCTGCGACCGACCGCCCGGTCCTGGCCGCGGGCGGCATCGCCACCTCCGACGACGTCGCGGCGGTGCTCGCGGCCGGCGCGGCCGCGGCCTGGTGCGGGACCGCCTTCCTCACCTGTCGTGAGGCGGACAACTCCGAGGCCGCCCGGGCCGCGCTCGCGCGGGCCACGGGCACGCGGTACTCGCGGGTCCACGACGTCGCCCAGGAGCTGGCCTGGCCGCCGCAGTTCGGCGCCCGGGCGGTCGCCACCCCCTTCGTGCGGGAGTGGGCCGGCCGCGAGCACGAGATGGACGCCGCGGCCAGGGCCGAGCACGCGGCAGGGCGCGAGCGCGGCGACGTCGCCTACGTGCCGCTCTACGCGGGGGTCGGCGTCGAGCGGCTCACCAGCGGGACCGACGCCGCCACCGTCGTCGCCGAGCTGACCCCCGGAGGCCGCGGATGAAGGTGCGCGACGACGAGCACCACGTCTGGCGGGTGAGTCGCCGGTGGCTGCCGTGGCGGCGGAAGTGCCGCATGCCTGACGCCTGGTCGAATGCCTCCGGCACCGGGATCGAGGTCATCGACGGCATCATCTTCCTCGTCCTCATCGTGCCGCTGCTCCTGTGGAGCGTGGTCATCCTCCTCGAGATGCTGCTGCTCCTGCTGGTCCTGCCCTTCACCCTGCTCGGCAGGCTCCTGGGCAGCCCCTGGCCCGTCGAGGTGCGCGACGGGTGGACCTTCGCGTGGGAGACGAAGGTCGTCGGCTGGGAGCAGAGCGAGCGGGCCGTTAGGGAGATCGCCGAGATCCTGCGTCATGGCGGTCGGCCCTGGGGCCACTTCGGCTGACCCCGGTTCCCGCTGTGAGCCACGTCACGCACAATGACGGTATGAGCGAGACCTCACCGGGCGTGCACTTCCCCTCCGACGGCGAGGGGAGGCGCGGGACGAGCACCACGACGAAGGGGATCCTCGCCGACTCCGTGCGCGGGGTCGACCCCGGCCTGGCCGAACGGATCGAGACGGCCGAGGACTGGCGCAAGGGCTACGTCGGGCTCGTCCACGAGGCCACGGCCGCGAGTGCGACCTCCGCGGACGCCGCCCGCCGGATCGCCGCCGACGGGCTGGCCTCCATGCGCTCCCGGATGGTCCTCGTCGACCGGCACGGTGACGAGGTGGCGCTGGAGGCGGCCGACCTCCCGGCCGAGGGCGCCCCCTTCGCCACGGAGTCGGTGCGCGGGACCGGGCCGCGCGTGCAGACCCTGCAGGTGCCCTACCGCGGCAGCGTCCTCGAGGGCGAGCGGCTGCGCGGCCAGCTCGCCGCGTGGGTGGACGCCGGCGTCGTCGAGCCCTCGTTCGCGGCCGCGGTCGGCGAGGTCATCGACCACCCGGAGTGGCTCGACGCAGGCGGGCACCGGGTGCTGCTCATCGGCGCCGGCGCAGAGATGGGCCCGCTGGAGACACTGCTCTCCTGGGGCGCGGACGTCATGGCCGTGGACCTGCCCCGGAG
The DNA here is from genome assembly GCF_001570965.1 of Janibacter corallicola NBRC 107790. GTDB lineage: Bacteria > Actinomycetota > Actinomycetes > Actinomycetales > Dermatophilaceae > Janibacter > Janibacter corallicola. Next base: position 188,861 of record NZ_BCSR01000001.1, read on the forward strand.
CAAGGCCTGGCGGTACAAGAAGGCCATGGCCCACCGGGGCTCGGGCACCCTGACCTTCCCCGTCGACGAGGACGGCGAGGAGGGCGCGGACGTCATCCACCAGCCCGGTCAGGTCCTGGAGTGGATCCGCCGGGAGCGCGGCGGGGCGCCGCTCGCGATCGGGATGCACGCCTACGCCGACTCCGGGGTGCACGTGCGGGTGTCCGCGGCCGTCGACGCCCTGATGTCCCGGCTGACCGGGGACGGACCCCGGACCGCGCTCGCCTGGCTGGCCACACCGACGGATGCCTTCGTCGTCCCGCCCGAGGTCGTCGCGGAGGCGCGCTCCCGGTGGTCCGGCCGCGGCTTCGGCATCAAGGCGGTGCAGGCACCGACCCGCGCGATGGCCCGGGGGCGGCTCTTCGCCCCCGCCTACCGCAGCGCGGAGGACGGCGAGCTCGGTATCGCGGACGTCATCGTGCCCCAGCAGGGTCCGAACTACGTCATCGCCAAGCGGCTGCAGCGCTGGCGCGGTGTCGAGGCCGAGGCCTCCGGGCAGCGGGTCTCCTTCAACGTCGCCCCGGCCACCTGGACGAGGTCGGTGACGAAGAACCCCGTGCTCGGCGCGGCCTACGGGGGAGCCCACCGTTTCGGGGTCGAGGTCTTCCAGCCCGAGACCGTCCGTCCGCTCATGGCGGCGCTGCTCGTGCGGGACCTGGTGCGCGAGGCGCCGCAGCGCTCCCATCCGGAGGAGCTCTTCAGCGACGCTGCCGCACACGGCGGGTTGTGGCGCGTGGGCTACGAGCCCAAGACCGCGCTCGGCGTCGCGGCGATCGCGGGGCTGCCGACATCGCTGCGCCGGCGTCGCTGACGGACGCCGCAGGTCATTCGAGGTCGGGGCGCCCGGCTATTCGCGCGCTCCGACCTCGAATCAGCGGCCCCACCGCGCGCCCTCAGCCCCGCCCGTCGTGCCCGCGCAGCAGCGAGGAGAAGTCCGTCACCGGTTCGAGGCCGTGGGCGCTGGAGCGTTCGTCGTTCGTGGTGGGGGAGAAGCCCGCCGAGCCCGCGGTGTCCGCGACGACGAGGGCGGCCAGCTCGCTCGCGGCGCGGTGCACCCGGGTATCGAGGCCGGTGTCCCCGCCGAAGTCGTCGGTCGCGGCGAAGACGCCGGTGGGCACGACGACGGCACGCAGGTAGGCGAGCATCGGACGCAGCGCGTGCTCGAGCACGAGGCTGTGCCGGGCGGTGCCCGCGGTCGCGGCCGCGAGGACCGGCACCCCGATGAGCGCGTCCTTGCCGAGCAGGTCGAAGAAGGTCTTGAAGAGCCCGGAGTAGCTCGCGGTGAAGACCGGTGTCACGGCGATCATGCCGTCGGCGTCGGCCACCAGCCGCTGCGCGTCCACGAGGCCGGGTGTCGGCCGGTTGCCCGAGACCATCGTCTGGGCCATCTCCACGGCGAGCTCACGCAGCTCGATGACGTCGATCTGCGCCTCCTCGCCGCGCCCGCCGACCGCGGCCCGCGTGGCGTCGGCCAGCTGGTCGGCGAGCAGTCGGGTGCTGGAGGGCTCCGAGAGGCCCGCCGTGACGACGACGATGCGCCGGCTCATCGGGCCGCTCCCACGGTGGTCTCCTCCGCGGCCGCCTGCTGCTCGGCGATGGCGACGGGAGAGGAGATGACCTGCCGGTGCGGGCTCGCCGGGCCCTGGGCGGCGAGCGTCTCGTGCGTCGGCGGGTCGCTCGGCACGTGCTCGGGACGGCGCCGCTCGAACTCCGTGCGCAGCGTCGGCACGACCTCCTTGCCGAGGATCTCGATCTGCTCCAGGACGGTGTCCAGGGGGACCCCGGCGTGGTCGACGAGGAAGAGCTGGCGCTGGTAGTCGCCGACGGAGTCGGCGAAGCCGAGGGTGCGCTCGATGACCTGATCCGGGGTGCCGACGGTCAGCGGCGTCTGCGCGGTGAAGTCCTCCAGGGAGGGGCCGTGCCCGTAGACCGGCGCATTGTCGAAGTAGGGGCGGAAGATCTTCTTGGCCTCGGCCTCGGAGTCGGCCATGAAGACGTGCCCGCCGAGGCCGACGAAGGCCTGGTCGGCAGCGCCGTGGCCGTAGTGCTCGAAGCGCTGGCGGTAGAGGTTCACCATGGCCGCGGTGTGCTCCATGTTCCAGAAGATGTTGTTGTGGAAGAAGCCGTCACCGTAGAAGGCGGCCTGCTCGGCGATCTCCGTGGAGCGGATGGACCCGTGCCACACGAAGGGCGGGGTGTCGTCCAGCGGGAAGGGCGTGGCGGTGAAACCCTGCAGCGGGGTGCGGAACTGCCCCTTCCAGGAGATGTTCTTCTCCCGCCACAGCCGGCGCAGCAGGTGGTAGTTCTCGATCGCGAGCGGGATGCCCTGGCGGATGTCCTTGCCGAACCACGGGTAGACGGGGCCGGTGTTGCCGCGGCCCATCATCAGGTCGACCCGGCCCTCGGACAGGTGCTGCAGGAAGGAGTAGTCCTCCGCGATGCGCACCGGGTCGGTCGTCGTGATGAGGGTGGTCGCGGTGGAGAGCGTCAGGTGCTTCGTCTGCGCCGCGATGTAGGCCAGGTGCGTCGTCGGGGCGGACGGGACGAAGGGAGGGTTGTGGTGCTCGCCCGTGGCGAAGACGTCGAGGCCGACCTCCTCGGCCTTGAGCGCGATCTTGGTCATCGAGTCGATCCGCTCGCCCTCGGTGGGGGTGCGCCCGGTGGTCGGGTCGGTGGTGACGTCGCCGATCGTGAAGATCCCGAACTGCATGGTCATCCCGCCTCTCAGTAGGTTGTTGACCGTTCAACCAGCATCCCGCGTGGTTCATTCCCGTTCCGCGTGGGCGGTGCTGCGCCCCAGGATCCTCACCCGGCGAAGGGGGTCACCAGCTTCCCCCGCACCCCCGGCCGCGCCACGAAGACCGACCCGGCAGCCGGGTCCACGCCCTCGGCGAGGTTCTCCCGGGAGGTCGTGACGAAGAGCTGCTCCAGGTCCGGACCGCCGAAGGCGCACGAGGTCACCTGTGCCGCCCCGACCTCGATGACCGCGTCACGGACGCCCTCGGGGGACCACCGCTCCACCCTGGAACCGCCGAAGACGGCCGTCCACACGCCCCCTTCGGCATCCACGGTGAGCCCGTCGGGGTTGCCCTCGACCCTGGCGTGCACCCGGCGGCCGGTCAGGCCCGACTCCGGGTCGAAGTCGAAGCAGGCGATCTGCCCCGTCGGGGTGTCGTTGTAGTACGCCAGCCGCCCGTCCGGGGAGAAGTCGATGCCGTTGGAGATCGTCACCGCGTCCAGGGCGGTCTCCGGTCCGCGGCCGGGCCGCACCCGGTAGAGGCGGGCCGCCCCCTTCGCCTGGTCGTAGGCCATCGACCCGACGTAGAGGCTCCCGTCTGGGGCCACCCCGCCCTCGTTCATCCGGATCGCGGGGCTCTCCCACACGGGACGAAGGGGGTCGACCCCGCCCTCCTCGTCGAGCAGCGCCAGTCCCCGCTCCACCGCGACGACCGCGCCACCGGCGGCGCGGGGGCGGATCATCGCGGCGACGTCACCGACCTGGGTGCGGGTCACCTGCCCGGATCCGGCGAGGTGGAGCACGTCACCGGCGAGCATGTCGACGCACGCGAGGCCGCCCCAGCCGGGCCACCAGCAGGCCCCCTCGCCGTGGTGGGTGATCGAGTCGGTCAGGCGTTCGGCGCGCATGGTCACGAGCCTAGTCAGCCGCGCTCGAGCAGCTCCGAGATCTCGTGGGTCAGCTCGACGGCCGCCTCGATCTCCACGCGCCGCGCCGAGACCGACTCGACGTTGAAGCCGAAGGGGACGCCCAGGTACCGGCAGAAGCCGGCGAGCTCACGGGCGGCGCTCAGCGCGTGCTCACGGGACCACGTGAGCGGGTCCGTGGCGTGCAGGATCTCGTTGCGCATCCACGCCGGGACCTGCACGCCGAGCCACTCGAGGAAGGAGAGGGTCTTCGCGGACCCGCACAGCGAGAGGGTGAAGATCAGCGGGGCAGCCTCCAGGCCCTCCTCGACCACGGAGTAGCGGTAGTCCGAGGCGAGGTTCTTCGCCGCCGTGAGGTCGTAGACGACCTGGCTGATGAAGAAGCCGGCGCCCGCGCGCTGCTTGGCCAGCAGCCGCTCGTGCTCGTCGGCGCGCTGCGTGTGCCGCTCCGGGATGGTCACGGCGCCCAGCGCAAGGTCGGGGCGGACCCGCCGGCGCAGCTCGAGTGCCTCCTGCAGGCTCGTGCGCATCGGGGTGCCGCGCGTGGAGGAGCCGACGAAGACGGTGAGGAGTCGCTCGGGCGCCCCGACCAGCCAGTCGCCCAGCTCGTCCTGCCCGTACTTGCCCACGCAGCGGTAGACGATCGCCGGGCGGTCCCAGTCGGTCAGGTGCTCCAGCAGGTAGTCGGTCGGGTCGAGGGTCTCGACGAAGGGGAAGGGCCGTGGCGCGTTGTTGCGGTCCGACTCGTCGACGAGGTCGTAGAGCACGAGGGCGTCCACCGGGAGGTCCTCGACCCGCGCCATGGTCCGCTCGGCGATCTCCGGCAACCGCTGCGGGTCGGTGCTCACCCGGGGTGGCGTCAGGCCGAAGAGCAGCACCTCGCGGGGGTTGCTGCTGGGGCCGGGGAAGGATCCGCCGACGTGCTGCGTCGCAGGGGGATCGATGGACATGCCCGCACCGTATCCGGAGCCGGGATCGCCCGCGCGGGCGTCTCGCCCGCGGGTGGTGGCGCGCCGTTAGGCTCGGGGCACAGCCACCACGACACGAGGGAGCATGCACATGCAGGTCAAGGACACGGCCGCGATCGTCACCGGGGGTGCCTCCGGGCTGGGAGCGGCCACGGCAGCGGAGCTCGCGGGTCGGGGCGCGAAGGTCTTCGCCTTCGACCTCCCGGACTCCATCGGCAAGGCCCCTGCCGTCGACGGCGTGCAGTACGTCGAGGTGGACGTGACCGACGAGGACCAGGTGCGCGAGGGCGTCGCCACCGCGGCCGGTGCCGGTGTCCCCCTTCGTTCCGTCGTCAACTGCGCGGGCATCGGCCCGTCGATGCGCATCCTCGGCCGCAAGGGCCCCCACGACCTGGGCTTCTACGCCAAGGTCGTCCAGATCAACCTCATCGGCTCCTTCAACGTGCTCACCCTCGCCGCCGAGGAGATCGCCAGGACCGAGCCGCTGGAGCACGACGCCCGCGGTGTCATCGTCAACACCGCCTCCGTCGCCGGCTACGAGGGCCAGATCGGGCAGGCGGCCTACGCCTCCAGCAAGGCCGGCATCATCGGGCTCACCCTGCCCGCCGCTCGTGACCTCGCCCAGCACGGCATCCGCGTGCTCACGATCGCCCCCGGCATCGTCGAGACCCCGATGCTCGCGACGGTCTCGGAGGAGTTCCGCGAGGGCCTGGCGAAGGGAGTCCCCTTCCCGCAGCGACTCGGTCGACCGGAGGAGTACGCCCAGCTGGCGCTCTCGCTCATCGACCACGACTACCTCAACGGCGAGGTCGTGCGCATGGACGGCGCCCTGCGCATGGCCCCGCGCTGATCGCCGCCCGGCCCGAAGGGAGCCTGCCGTGAGCGCAGCGACCATCACCGTCATCAACGGTCCCAACCTGAACTTGCTGGGGACCCGCGAGCCCGGGATCTACGGCACCGAGACGCTCGCCGACGTCGAGGCCCGGTGCGTCGCGGTCGCGGAGGAGCTGGGCCTGGCGCTGGAGTGCTTCCAGGGCAACGGCGAGGGCGAGATCATCGACGCGATCCACCGGGCCCGTGGTGGCAGCGCGGGCCTGGTGGTCAACGCCGGTGCCTACACCCACACCTCGATCGCGATCCGGGACGCCCTCGCGGCGGTGGAGGCCCCCTTCGTCGAGGTGCACATCTCGAACGTCCACGCCCGGGAGCCCTTCCGGGCCCACTCCTACCTCTCGGACATCGCGGCCGCGGTCATCCTCGGCTGCGGCACGCAGGGATACGACTTCGCGATCCGGCGCCTGGCCGCGCTCGTCTCCGACAGGTAGCGGTCAGGCGGGGTCGGTCACGTCCGCGACCTGCGCGCCGAGGGCCGCGAGAGCGGCATCGGCCTCGAGCGTCGCGGCGACCCCGTGGTCACCGGCCCCGAGGGAGATGGTGCGGCCGGTCACCGTCGCGTCGGCGATGACCGGCAGCGTCGTCAACGAGCCGAAGGGGGTGATCGTGCCCCGCTCGTATCCGGTCACCTCGCGGGCGGTCTCCTTGTCCGGCATGGAGATCCGGTTCACGCCGAGGTGGGCGCGCAGCTTCGGCCAGGAGATCTGCCGACCGCCGGGCACGAGGACGAGGAGGAAGTCTCCCTCGCCCCGGCGCACCACGAGGGTCTTGATGATGTCCTCGGGCGCCACCCCGCGGGCCGCGGCCGCCTCCTCGAGCGAGCCGACCCGCCCGTGCCGGGTGATCGTGAAGTCGATGCCACTCTCGGTGAGGGCCTGCTCGGCCCGCTCCGCGCCGGACACGTCAGCGCCCCAGGAAGGCCGCGAAGAGGTCGCGGGCCTCCGCGCTCGTCGATCGCGCCGCGATCGTGTCGGCCTCGTCCCGACGGCTCTCCTCCCGCGGCCGGTCGGCACCGGCCCGCAGCAGTCGGCGGGCCTGGCCATAGGCCTCGGAGGCGCCGGCGGCCCAGATGGTGGCGAGCTCCCGCGCCCGCTCGAGCGGGTCCGCCGCGACCTCCGCGACGAGGCCCTCCTCGCGGGCCTCGTCCGCGGACAGCGGAGTGCCCCGCAGGGCGAAGGCGAGCGCTCGCTGGCGGCCCATCGCCAGCGGTAGCGCCACCGAGGTTCCGCAGTCCGGGGTGAGGCCGATCTTCGGGTAGGCGAAGACGAACTTCGTGCCCGCGGCCGCCACGACGACGTCGCCGGCGAGCATGATCCCCAGACCGCCGCCGGCGACGGCTCCGCTGACGGCGACGACGACGGGCTTGGCCATGGTCTGGAGGATCTCGATCGCTGCGTCCGCCGTCATCGCCAGCTCGTGGACGTAGCCACTGGGGTCCTCCGCCCCGGCGAAACGGCCGACGTCTCCGCCGCCGCAGAAGCGCGGGCCGGCACCGCTGAGCAGGACCGCGCGCACGTTCGTGTCGCCGGCGGCGCGCTCGGCGGCCTCGCCCAGGGCACGGGCGAGCGGCAGGTCGATGGTGTTGGCCGCATCGGGACGGTTGAGCTCGATGTGCCCGATGTCGTCGGCCACCGAGTAGTTGACCGGCTCTTCCATCAGACCCTCCTGAAGAGCGCGGCGAGGGCCTGGCCACCGCCGATGCACATGGTGACGATGCCCAGCTCGAGGTCGTTGCGGACCATGTGCTTGGCGGCGCGGACGGTGAGGATCCCGCCGGTCGCCCCGACGGGGTGCCCGAGGGCGATGGCCCCGCCGTAGGGGTTGACCCGCGCGGGGTCGAGGCCGGTGTCGCGGATGACGGCGACGGCCTGGGAGGCGAAGGCCTCGTTGAGCTCGATGACGCCGATGTCCGTGGGGGTGGTCCCGGTCTTCTCGAAGAGCGCCCGCAGCGCGTGGGTCGGGGCGTATCCCATGAGCTCCGGCTCCATCGCCGCGGTGGCGACGGCCTCGAGGCTGACGAGTCCGGTCAGGCCCCGCTCGGCGACGGCCGACTCGCGGCCGAGGACGACGACACCCGCGCCGTCGTTGATCCCGGAGGCGTTCCCGGCGGTGACCGTGCCGTCCTTGCTGAAGGCCGGACGCAGCCCCGCGAGGGTCTCCAGGGTGGTGTCGGGCTTGGGGTGCTCGTCCTCGTCGGCGGTGAAGGGCTTGCGGCCACCGACCTCGACGGGGACGATCTCCTCGGCGAAGGCGGCCTGCGCCTCCGGCGAGGCGGCCCGGCGCTGCGACTCGAGCGCGAACTCGTCCTGCTCCTGCCGGGACACACCGTACTTCGTCGCGACGTTCTCCGCGGTGACGCCCATGTGGATGTCGTGGAAGGGGTCGGTGAGCATCAGGACCGTGCCGTCCTCGAGCGTCCGGTTGCCGAGCTTGTACCCGCTCCTGGCGCCGAAGTCGTAGAAGGGCATCCGGGTCATCGACTCGTCGCCGCCGGCGAGGGTGAAGTCGAGCTCGTTCCACCGCATCTCCATCGCGGCGGACCAGATGGCCTGCAGGCCGGAGCCGCACAGCCGGTTGACCGTGTAGGCGGGCACATTCGTGGGCAGGCCCGCGGCCACGGCGACGCGGCGCGCGTTGTAGGCATCCGGGCCGACCTGGCCGATGCAGCCCATGACGACCTCGGAGACGTCCTCGCCCGCCACCTCGGCCCGGCGCAGCGCCTCCCGGCCCGCGGTGGCACCGAGCTCGTGGCCCGGGACGTTCTTGAAGATGCCTCCGAAGCTACCGGTGGGCGTTCGGGCTCCGTCGACGACGATGATCTTCTCGGTGCTCATGTCCATGCTCCGTGCTCGGGTGTGGGACGACAGGGGCAGCATCCCATGACACGTTCGTCCGGCCCCTGGGGTGCGAAGGGCGATGCCCGTCCCCCGCCACCCTTCGAGGCTCGGCCGCCACCTCGGTAGCGTGAGCCTCATGTCACTGCGCAGCGCCGAGACAGTCCAGACCGCCCCCGTCGCCGCCCTCGGGCTCGTCGGCGGCTTCCTCGTGGCCCGGGAGACCGGCCTGCGTCCGCTCGGCGGCGTCGTCCTCGGCGCGGCCGGCCTCTTCGCAGGCCGCAGCTGGTCGGCGAAGACCGACCCCGCCACCACCGCGGCGCTCTCGGCGATCTACCTCGGCGGTTTCGGTGCCTCCCACCCGCTCGCGAAGAAGGTCGGCGCCTGGCCGTCCGTGCTCGGCGTCGCCGCCGTCTCGGCCGCGGCCTCCTACGCCCTGTCCGACCGGCGCTGAGTCCCTTCGCCGGTGGTGGCGGGACTCCTCAGCGACGACCGGAGGCCGCGAGGAGCGAGGTGAAGCGCTCGCGGGTCAGGTAGACGAAGCGGGCGTCCTTCTCCCCGACCCTGATGCGGTCCCCGAGCTCGAAGCCGCTCTGCTCCAGCCGATGCAGGATGGCCCGGTTGGAGGCGTCCGGCTCGCCGACGAGGCGCTGGACGGTCGGGTCGGCGAAGACCCAGTCGAAGATCGCGGCGCCGACCCCCAGCGGGTCCTGCCCCGGAGCGACGAAGACGTGCGCACCGAGGTCGCCGGGTGCCACGGCGTAGGCCCTCGCGATCGGGTCGTGCTCGGGCTCGTACGTCTGCAGCAGGGCGACCGGCTGGCCGTGACGTTCGACCATCCACGCCCAGTGCGCCTCGAGCGAGTCGACGAAGGCGTAGATGTCGCGGATCTCCTCGACGCTCTTGTCGGCCATGCCCCAGAAGTGGCCGCGTGGTTGGGTGACCCAGTCGTGGATGAGCGGTGCGTCCTCGGCGGGACGAAGGGGGCGGAAGGTCAGGTCGGTCATCGGGTCTCCTCGGGGGGTGGGGTGTCGTCGTCGCGCACCGGCAGCAGCCTTCCGGTGCGCCACAGGTCGTGCTGGTCCCTCTCGTGGGGCCGGTCGTGGGCGCCGTCGGCCCCCAGCGGCACGATCCACGAGCTGTCGCCGCCGATGGACCACACGAGACGGGCGGCGGGTCCGCGCCAGCACAGGTCGCTCAGGCCCGGTGCAGCGGCCGTCGCCAGGACGCAGTCCCCGTCCCCGCCGAGGGGACCGCTGGCCGGGGCGTGGCCCGGCACGGTCCGGACGAAGGGGGCGGTGTGCCGATCGCCCCACGTCGCCCCGTCGAGCGCCTCGGCCGCGCGGGCGAGGGCCTCGGCGGCGAGCTCCCCGAGGGGCAGTCCCCAGTCGTGGCCGACGTGGACGACCCGTTCGATGCCGGCCCCGATGCGGGCCACGGTGTCCGTCCACGGCGCGAACATCGGGGCGAGGCCGGTCGGGGTGTGCAGCGCGGCGAGACGGGGGTGGTCGGCGACGAGGCGCACGAGCTCGGTGCGCCAGGTGGCGAAGACCGCGGCCTCGGCGGAGTGGGCGTCCATCCGCCCGTCCCACGCGAGCAGCCGGCGGAGGACGTCCGCTGCGGGGCCGGTGGCCGTGACACCGCCGAGGAGGCGCCGGAAGGTCGGCCAGGAGCCGAGGTGGGTGTCCGTCTGGACGCTCGCGAGGCCCGCGGTGTCCCAGCGCTCGCGCTCGGCGAGCCGGGCCGCGATGCGGCGGGCCCGGTGGGGTGCGGCGAACTCCTCGCCGAGCGCGGCGACGGAGGGGCGCCGGTCGTTGGCGTGCACGACGACCTCGCCCTCGGCGAGGTCACGGCGGGCCGGTGGGACCGGCACGGTGCCGTCCGTCGTCACCATCCGGCCGGCCACCCGTTCGCGCACCCGGCCGTCGGCGCCCGCGATGAGCACGGCGTTGACGGGCTCCACCCAGTCCTCGAGCGCCGCATCGACGTCGTCGACGGTCCGGGCCAGCAGCAGCCGGCGCATGGTGGCCAGCCCGATGTCGCGCTCGACGCCGGCCGGGGTGATCGGTGCGGGCATCCTCCCCGTGCCGCCGATCGCCTGGTAGTCGGCCATGGCGTGGGTGATCGCCCAGGCGACCGAGCCCGTGTGCCCGAAGTGGGCGACCCCGGGGACCCCGGCGAAGGCGAGCCCGGCGACCTCGATGGAGGGGGTGCCCAGCCGCACCTGCTGGTAGATGCCGGGAGCCTCGAGGACGCGGTGCGGGTCGGCGGCGATCATCGGGGCGCCGGTGCTGGTGCGTGACCCGGTGAGCGCCCAGGCGTTGCTGCCCCCGAGCGGCACGCCCTCGTGGGAGAGCAGGTCCAGCGCGTCCTCCCCGAGGGTGGCCCGGACGCGCCGACGCCACAGCTGGTGGCCGAAGGAGCCCATGAGCACGTGTTGCACGAGGAAGACCCCGGCCGGGTCCCACGGCTCCCACCGCTGCGGCTGGACCCCTGCCGCGGTGAGCTCCGGTGACCGGGAGGCACCCTCCTCGAGGCCTTCGTTGACCCCGTCGACGAAGGCGAGCAGCCACGCCTCGGTGTCCGGGTCGAGCCCCGTCACCGCCGACCGGGCGATCTGCGCCAGTCCCGCGGCGGTGGCGAAGGCGTCCCAGTCCTCGTCCCCGAGGAGGCCGGCGACGCTCGCCTCCGAGCGCCGCCGCTCCACCTCGATCTGCCAGGCCCGGTCGATCGCCGCCGACCAGCCCTGGGCGAAGGCGAGGTCCTCGAGCGTGGCGCCCCAGCAGTGCGGGATGCCGTGGGCGTCCCGCTCCACTCGCCAGCGCCGGGTCACGGCGAGCCCACCGCCACCCTCGCCTGCGCGGTGTGCAGCGGGTTCGCCAGCCGGCCGGCCGTGATGAGCGAGCCGGCGGGATCGGTGAGGTCGACCATCTGCAGGGTGTTGCGCAGCTGGAGGCGGTTGAGGCACGAGTGCTCGAAGTCCTCGCGCAGCAGGTCCAGCCTTGCCGCCTCCGGGTACTCCCGGGCGTGGTCGGCGATGCACTCGGCGACGAGCGCCCAGAAGTCCTCGCCGGCCAGCAGTCCGTCGTCATCGAGGATCTCCGCGACGTAACGCAGGACCCCGTCGACGACGTCGGTGAGGATGGAGAGGGACTGCACCTGCGGGTCCAGGACCGTGCGGATCCGTTCGATCTCCGGCGGCAGCGGACGCTCGGACATGACGACGACCTCCTCCCCGACGTCCTTCATGAAGGCGCCGACGGGCACGTGCTCGGAGAGCACGAGGATGAGGTTCTCCCCGTGCGGCATGAAGGCCAGGTCGTGCACGCCGAGGCAGTGCACGACCGGGCGCAGGTAGGCCCGCAGGTAGGCCCGCACCCACTCGCTGGGCCCCAGCGGCGATGCGGCGACGAGCTCCCCGAGCAGCGACGTGCCGGCGGAGTCCCGGTGCAGCAGCGCGGCCATGGTCACCGCCCGCTGCCCGGTCGCGAGCCGCGGCACCGGCGACTCCCGCCACAGGGCGGCGACCATCTTCGTGTGCGCGTTCGGCGAACCGAGGGCGTGGTAGGCATCACCCGTGTAGCCGACGGCGGCGACTTCCCGCAGCACCCCGAACCCGCACGCCGCCAGCTCCGGGTCCGCGCCGACGACCGAGGCGACCCAGTCGTTGATCGCCGGGGTAGCCCGCATGTACCGGGGCGAGAGCCCCCGCAGGAAGCCCATGTTCTGGATCGCCAGCGCCGTCTTGGTGTACCCGCGCTCCGGGTGGTCGGCGTCGAGGAAGGTGCGGATCGACTGCTGGGCGCGGTGCCGGGTCGAGCCCCGCCCGAGCGGGACGACGTCGCCCCGGCCGATGTCCGCGGCGAAGGTCACCGCCAGTTTGTGGTCCCACTGCCACGGGTGGACGGGCAGGTAGAGGTACTCCTCCGGCACGGCCCCCTTCGCCTCGAGGAGTCGGGCGAAGCGGGTGAGCTCGGCCTCGCCGAGCACGGCCGCGTAGTGCTCCTGCTCGCTCAGCCCCTCCGCGAGCGAGAGGTGCGCGGCGCCGCGGCGCACGGCGACCCACTGCAGGCGCACGTCGGCGCCGGTCTCCGGCGCGTAGGCGGCCTGGTCGCTCGCCGAGTAGCCGATCCGGCCGCTCCCGGCGACGAATGCCGGGTGCCCCTCGCTCATCGCCGCCTCGATCGTCTGCAGGTCGGCGTCGAGCAGCTCGCGGCTCGTGTGCCGCTCGTGGTGCCAGCACCACGCGAGGTGGGCGAGGGTGCCGCTCAGCTCCTCGAGGTAGGTCGAGCGCAGGTGGTCCGGGATGCCCAGGTCGGCGTGCAGCTCCGAGACCACCGCGAGGGCGTCGACCTCCGCCGGTGCGCCGTCCACGACCCGCTCGATGCTCGCGGGCTCGACCCGCCAGTGCTCGAGCGCGTGCCGACTCGCAGCGAAGGTGTAACGGGCCTGCCCGGCACGCACCACCCAGCGCCCGTCACCGGTCGGCTCCGGCGCGAGCAGCCGCTCGTGGGTGAACTCCCCGAGAGCCTTCGCGGCCAGGTGGCGGTGCGCTCGCTGAACGACCCCGGGCTCGAGGTGGGCCAGGTCCGGGTCGTGGCGCTCGCCGCCGCGTTCGAGCGAGCTGGCGAGGAAATCCTCGAGGGTGCAGAAGCTCAGCAGCGCGTCCTTCTCGGCCAGGCCGATGACCCGGTCGGGCACGAAGCCGGCGGCCGCGTTCTTCGCGTGGATCGCGGCGTTGCGCACGTCCGGCTCGACGACGACCCGCGTGACGGCGGGGTCGCGGAAGCAGAAGTGCATCACCGCCCGGAAGACCTGCGAGGTGAGCCCGTGCACCGGCGCCGACGCCGGCGCCACGAGGACGTGCATCCCCAGGTCGCCCTCGGCCACCGGGTAGTGCGCCGCGAGCGGGCTGCGGGCGGGGTCGTAGGTCTCGGCGAGGAAGAGCGGCTCGCCCTCGAGGCGCCCCAGCCACGCGTCGTGGTGCGGGTCGGCGTCGATCTGGTCGAACTCGGCGCGAGACTGCTCGGGGGTGAAGCCCTGCATCTCCCAGAAGTGGGCCTTCGGGTCGGTCACCCACGTGTGCAGCAGCCGGGCGTGCTCGGTGGGGAGCACCGGCTCGATGGTGATCCGGCCGAGGGGAGTGAGGTGCGTGGCGGTCATCGGCCCACCTCCACGGGGGTCCGGTCGGCGCGAAGGGGGACGGGTCCCCCTTCGTCGCGGGTCGCCACCGGCGAGTCGAGCTCGTGGACCCCGAACTGCTGGAAGGCGATCCGCTCCTCGACCGGGTAGACCTCCCTGCCCGTCACGGCCCGGATGATCACCGAGTTGCGGTAGGCACCCATGCCCAGGTCGGGCGCGAGCAGGCTGTGCGTGTGCTCCTCGGCGTTCTGCACGAAGATCCTCCCGTCGTGGTCGACGCTGTAGTCCGCGGCGGTGTCGTAGCGGCCGCGCTCGTCCCAGTGGATGTGCTCGCGCACCGGTTCGAGGAAGCCGGGGACCCGCGGCCGGTACCCGGTCGCCAGGACCAGCCCCTCGGTCTCGACGCGGTAGTCGAGCCCCTGCTCCTGGTGGTGCACCTGCAGGGTGTAGCCGGCCTCGGGATCCCACGCGGCCTCGCGCAGCTCACCACCGGTGAGCAGCGTCGTCGGCACCGGCTGCCCGGTCTCGACACGGATCCGGTAGAGGGTGTCGTAGATCGTGTCCACGAGGTCGCCGCTGATGCCCTTGTGGAGGCTGCGCTGCTCGCGCCCGAGCCGGTCGCGCCGACCGGTCGGCAGCGCCCGGAAGTACCGGGCGTACTCCGGTGAGGTCATCTCGAGGGTGAGCTTCGTGTACTCCATGGGGAAGAAGCGCGGCGAGCGGGTGATCCAGGTCAGGTGGTAGTCGTGCTCGGGGATGCCCTCGAGCAGGTCGAGGTAGATCTCGGCGGCGGACTGGCCGCTGCCGACGACGGTGATGCTGCGCCGGCTTCGCAGCTGCTCGCGCCGGGTGAGGTAGTCCGCGCTGTGCGTCACGGGGCCGTCGAGCCCGTCGAGGACGGGCGGCACGCTGGGAGAGGTGCCGATGCCGACCACGACGTGGCGGGCGTGCACGGTGGTGCGCGACCCGTCGCCGCGACGGGCGGTGACCGTGTAGGTCCCGGTGCCCGGGTCCCGCTCGACCGCGGTCACCTCGTGGCCCCACCGGATGGTGTCCAGCTGCTCGGCGACCCACCGGCAGTAGGCGTCGTACTCCGCGCGAAGGGGGTTGAAGTCCTCCCGGATGTAGAAGGGGTAGAGCCGGCCGACCTGCTTGAGGTGGTTGAGGAAGCTGAACCGGCTCGTCGGGTCGGCCATCGTCACCAGGTCGGCCATGAAGGGCACCTGGATCGTCGCGCCCTCGATCATCATCCCCGGGTGCCAGGAGAAGCCCTCCCGTGCCTCGAGGAAGACCGCGTCGAGGTCGGGCAGGTCCTGGGTGAGGGCCGCGAGGCCGAGGTTGAAGGGGCCGACGCCGATCCCGACGACGTCATACGTCTTTGCTCCCTGAGGAGCTTGCGCAGCAAGCGTCTCGAAGGGCTTCATCGGATCACCTCCGTGAGGTCGTCCGCGGACAGGTCCCCGCCGAGGAGCTCCTCGTCGGCGGCGTCCTCCGCCCGCAGGTCCTCCCCGGTGCGCGCGATCGTCTCGAGGATGCCGCGCAGGTGCTCCAGCGGCGTGTGCGGGTTGAGCAGGGTGAACTTCAGCCACGCCCGCCCGTCGATGGTCGTGCCGGCGACCATGACGTCACCGCTCCCGAGCAGCTCGTGGCGGATCCGTGGGGCCAGGTGGTCCGCGTCCTCGGCGCTGAGCCCCTCCGGGCGGTACCGCATGAGCACCGTGCTCAGCACGGGCTCGGCGGCCACCTCGAAGCGCTCGTCCTCGACGAGCACGTCGTAGACCTCCCGTGCCCGGTCGATGACCTCGTCGAACATCTCGCCGACGGCGTCGGCGCCGACGACCCGCAGGGTGAGCCACAGCTTGAGCGCGTCGAAGCGCCGGGTCGTCTGCATCGACTTGTCGACGAGGTTGGGCGCGACCGAGGTGCGCGGGTTGAGGTAGTCCGCGTGGTGGGTGACGTGGCGCAGCGTCCGGCCGTCGGCGACGATGACCGCGCTCGAGCTGACCGGCTGGAACCACGTCTTGTGGAAGTCGACGGTCACCGAGTCGGCCCGCTCGATGCCCTCGAGGAGGTGCCGGCGCCGACGGGAGGCGAGCAGCCCGCCACCGTAGGCGGCGTCGACGTGCAGCCAGACGCCGTGGTCGGCGCAGATCGCTGCGAGCTCACGAAGGGGGTCGACCGCACCGAGGTCGGTGGTCCCGGCCGTGGCCGAGACGGCCATGGCGACCTCGCCACGCTCGCGCAGGGCGTCCAGCTCGCGGCGGAGCGCATCGGGGCGCATCCGGCCGGAGGCATCGGTGGGGACGTCGATGACCGCGTCCTCGGCCAGACCCATGACCCGGGTGGCCTTGAGGACGCTGAAGTGGGCGTGGGCGGTGGTGAGCACGCGCAGCCGGGCCCGGTGGGCGGTGGCCGCCTCGCCCCGGAGGTCGCCCATCGCCTCGCCGCGGGCGAGGACGAGCGCCTGGAGGTTGGACTGGGTGCCGCCGCTGGTGAAGACGCCGTCGGCCTGCCCACCGAGGCCGATCCGCTCGGCGGTCCAGTCGACGAGGCGCTGCTCGATGAGGGTGCCGCCGGCGCTCTGGTCCCAGGTGTCGACCGAGGTGTTGACCGCCGCGAGGATCCCCTCGGCGAGGACGGCCGGCAGCGTGACCGGGCAGTTGAGGTGGGCCACGTAGGAGGGGTGGTGGAACCAGACCGCGTCCCGCAGGTAGAGATCGCCGACCTCCGCCAGGGCGCTGTCGAGGTCGACGGCCGGGCGGTCCAGGTCGACCGCGGCCACGCGGGGAGCGAGGTCGGCGACGGTGGCGCCGGTCGAGGGGGAGTCGGCCGCCAGGTGCCGGGCCACGAGCTCGGTGACACGGGTCATGCCGGCGAGGTAGTCGGCGACGCTGTCGTGCGTGAGAAGTTGACTGTCCACAGACGAATCCTTGAACTTAGGCTTACCTTACTTAAGCAAGGCTTGTCTAAGGTACATCCGACCGCGTTCTCGACAGAAAGCCGTCCGTGACCATGACGACCACCGGCACACACACCCCCGCAGCGACCGAATCGCTGGAATCGGGGCGGTTCCGCCTCATCACGGCGCTGTACTTCACGCAGTACCTCGGCGTGGGGTTCCTGACGATCGGGCTGGTCGCCATCCTCCGGGACGGCGGCACCTCGCTCGCCACGCTCGGCCTGCTGCAGACCATCGGCATCATCTGGCCGATCAAGGTCCTCTGGGCCCCGCTCGTGGACCGCTTCGGCAGCACGCGCTTCGGCCACTACCGCTCCTGGCTGGTGCCGTTGCAGCTCGGCCTCGTCCTCGCGCTGCTGGCCCTCACCCCCTTCGCGCCCCCCTCGGAGCACCTCGGACCGGTCATCGCCATCGCGACCCTCTTCGTGCTCTTCTCGGCCACCCAGGACATCGCCGCGGACGCCCTCGCGGTGCGCCTGCTCACCTCGGGAGAGCGAGGCCTGGGCAACGGCATCCAGGTCGGCGGCAACTACCTCGGCACCGTGGTCGGCGGGGGAGTCGCGGTCATCGTCCACGACCAGTGGGGCTGGGTCCCGGCGATGATCCTCCTCGCCGCGCTCACCGCCGTCGCGCTCGTCGTCGTCATCGCCTACCGCGAGCCGGCCCGCGAGGTGCGCGTGCGCCGGGCGGGCTACCGGGACCTGCTGACCGTCTTCGGCCAGCCGGGCTGCCGCAGCTGGGTCCTCGTCGTCATCCCGCTGTACTACATCGGTGCGGCCGTCGGCTACGCGATCGTCTCCCCGGCGCTCGTGGACGCCGGGTGGTCCCTGACGAGGATCGGGGTCGTCTCGGGGGCGATCGCCTCCGTCCCGGCCGTGCTCTCCTCGCTCGGCGCCGGTGCCCTCGTCTCCCGCTGGGGCCGGCTGCGGGTGCTCGTCCTCGGCGGCGTCGTGCTCGCGCTGGCCATCCTCTGCCTCGTGCCCCTCGCGCTCGGGTCCGCCCCGACCGGGTGGACGACGATCGCCCTCTGCGTCTTCATGGCGGCCTACGCGATGGCCAACGTCGTCGTCTACACGATCAACATGGACTACGCGCGGGCGGACTCCGCGGGCACCGACTTCACGATGCTCAGCTGCATCGCGCTCGCGGTCTCCTTCGTGGCGGCCGGCGTGGCGCTCGCGGCCGCCGAGTACATCGGCTACGTCGGCGTCCTCGGCGCGTCCGTGGCCCTCGTCCTCCTCGGGACCGTTCTCGGTGCCCGGCACCAGCGGCGGCACGCGCCCGCCGGAGGCCGCTGACGTCGCCGGAGGACTCCGGGCGGTCGGGTGTCGGACCCACCCGACCCGGGTAGGTGACCGGGGTGCACGTCCCTGAGGAAATCACCACGGAGGTCCCCATGACTGAGAGCACCGCCAGCAGCCGGGCAGCCCGGATGCCCACGACCGAGCAGGGTGGCTTCCCGGCCCAGCAGCAGGAGCTGCCGGGGGCCACCGCCGAGATGGACCCCGTGCCCGACCACGGCGAGGAGAGCTACCGCGGCAGCGGCCGCCTGCAGGGGCTGCGGGCCCTGATCACCGGCGGTGACTCCGGCATCGGACGCGCGGTGGCCATCGCCTTCGCCCGCGAGGGAGCGGACGTCGCGCTGTCCTACCTCCCCGAGGAGCAGCAGGACGCCGAGGAGACCGCCCGCTGGGTGCGTGAGGCCGGCCGGACGGCGTTGCTGTGCCCCGGTGACCTGACCGAGCACGCGACGTGCACCGAGCTCGTCGGGCAGGTCGTCGCCGACCTCGGCGGTCTCGACGTGCTCGTAAACAACGCCGGCGTCCAGTACGCCAGGGACGCAGGGCTGGCCGAGATGGGGCCGGAGCGGATCGAGCGCATCCTGCGCACCAACCTCCACGCGCTGCTCTGGCTGACCCAGGCGGCGGTGCCCCACCTCGGGGAGGGCGGCAGCATCATCAACGTCAGCTCGATCCAGGCCTACGAGCCCTCGACCTCGCTGCTGGACTACGCGGCGACCAAGGCGGGCATCAACAACTTCACGGTCAACCTCGCCGCAGAGCTCGGGCCGCAGGGCATCCGCGTCAACGCCGTCGCTCCCGGTCCGATCTGGACACCGCTCCAGCCGGCCACCCAGAAGGTCGAGAAGATCGAGGCCTTCGGCGCCGACACCCCCCTCGGCAGGGCGGGGCAGCCGGCCGAGGTCGCCCCGGCCTTCGTCTACCTCGCGGCCCCCGCAGAGGCCGGCTACGTCTCGGGCACCGTGCTCGGGGTCACGGGCGGCAAGCCGGTCTTCTGACCCGTCTCAGCGCACCCCGCCGGGCGAGGGGAGGAAGCGGTCCGCCGAGGCGGCCTGCCAGTCCGCTGCCCAGTCCCGCGGCGGCTCGGCGAGGAGCTGACCGGGCGCGAGCCATTCGTAGAGCTCCGCGTAGGAGCGCACCTCTTCGTGGGAGACGTTGTGCCGCAACATGTCCGGGGTCAGATCCTCCGGTTGGCGGGCGCCCATGGTCGCCATCATCTGCACGGCCTGGTCGACGGTCGCCTCGTGGTACCGGTGCACGCGGGCACTCTTGTCCCCGACGTCGAGGGCGCGCGCCCGGCGCGGGTCCTGGGTCGTCACCCCCACCGGGCAGGTGCCGGTGTGGCAGCGCTGGGCCTGGATGCAGCCGACGGCCATCATCATCGCGCGGGCGGCGTTGGTGTAGTCGGCGCCCTGGATGAGGCGCCGGACGATGTCGTTGCCGGTCGCGACCTTGCCGCTCGCGCCGACCTTGATCCGGTCGCGGATCCCCGTGCCCACGAGGGCGTTGTGCACGAGCATCAGCCCGTTCGTCAGCGGCATCCCGACGTGGTCCTCGTACTCCAGCGGGGCGGCGGCGGTACCCCCTTCGGAGCCGTCCACGATGATGAAGTCCGGGGCCGTGCCGACCTCGCGGATCGCCTTGCAGATGGCCAGCACGTCCCTGCGGGAGCCGACGCACAGCTTGAAGCCGGTCGGCTTGCCGCCGGAGAGCTCCCGCATGCGGGCGATGAACTCGATGAGCTCCACCGGGGTGGAGAAGGCCGTGTGCCTGGCCGGGCTGACGCACTTCTGCCCCTCGGGCACCCCGCGCACCCGGGCGATCTCGGGTGAGACCTTCGCCGCGGGCAGCACGCCCCCGATGCCGGGCTTGGCACCCTGCGAGAGCTTGAGCGAGACGCACTTGACCTGCTCGTGGGCCGATTGCTCCCGGAACTGGTCCGGGTCGAACTCGCCGTCAGTGGTGCGGGCGCCGAAGTATCCCGACCCGATCTCCCAGACCAGGTCGCCGCCCCGCTCCAGGTGGTGGTCCGAGAGGCCTCCTTCGCCGGTGTCGTGGGCGAAGCCGCCTCGCCGGGCGCCCTCGTTGAGGGCGAGGATCGCGTTGGCGGACAGGGCCCCGAAGCTCATCGCCGAGACGTTGAGCAGGGACATGTCGTAGGGCCGGCTGCAGTCCGGCCCGCCGACTCGCACCCGAGGCGGCTCGTCGGGCGGGTCCAGCGGGGTGGTGGAGTGCACGAGGTGCTCGTAGCCGGCCCGGTGCACGTCGCGCTCGGTGCCGAAGGAGAGCTCGCCGTGGATCCCCTTCGCCCGCTCGTAGATGACCGAGCGCACGTCACGGTTGTACGGGCGGCCGTCCCAGTTGCGCTCGATGAAGTACTGCTGCAGCTCGGGGCGCAGCCCCTCCAGCAGGTAGCGCATGTGCCCGATGACCGGGTAGTTGCGCAGCACCGAGTGCTTCCTCTGCAGCAGGTCGTGGGCGCCGACCGCGGCCACCGCCGCACCCGTGCCGATCAGTCCCTTGCCGATACCTCGCGCCATGGTCTGCTCCCTCCGAGCCGTGGTCTCCCAGTCCGGGATACCACGCCACGACGGTACTCAGACCAGATCGCGCCCCTTCTTCCGGACGGCCCGCATCTCTTTGACGAAGCCGGTGCAGATCACGGCGAGCACGATGGCGACGATGACGGGCCACATCAGGACGTAGACGGTCAGTGCGGTGACGGACATGTTCGGTTCCTTTCCTCAGACGGTGGCGTGCTCGTCGTCGCTGTCGTCGACGAGTCCGGCGGGGGAGCCGGGGTCGTCCTCCGGGTCGAAGTCGTCGGTGAGCCGGGCGATGTCGGCGAAGTCGTACGGCTCGGCCCCGGAGGCCAGGGTCATCCCGGCGCACACCAGGGTGGAGACGGCATAGGCCACGAGGGAGCCGGACAGGGCCGGGTAGTCCGCGATGACGCCGAGGGCGAAGGGGGCGAGCACGGCCGCCCCGACCGCGCCGCCGACGATGCCGACCCGGGGGCCGAAGAAGCCGAAGAGCATCAGGCCGATGACGACGCCGATGCCGACGATGCCGATCACCTCGACCACCAGGTCGGTCCCCGTCGTGCGGGGGATCCAGCTGAAGCGGACCGGGAGGAAGAGCGCCAGCGCGACGAGCACCGAGACGGTGAAGGCGGAGTTGGTCACCTTCGACCAGTAGAAGGAGGCGATGACCGGGAAGACCAGGCAGCCCCACAGCGCGCCGACGAAGACGAGCAGGTCGAGGATGTTCAGCTGCAGTGCCGCGAAGGCGACCGCCGCCGCCGTGGCCAGGACCATCGTCATCCGTCCGATGAGCAGCATCGTGCGCGGGTTGACGGCGTGGCCGCTGCGGCGGGCGCTGACGCCGTAGATGTCGGTCATGACGATCGAGGAGAGTGCCGCGAGGTCGGAGTCGGCCGTCGAGGACAGCGAGCCGATGATCAGCACGAAGAAGAGGACGATGAGCGGTGTCGCCAGGTGGTTCGAGGCCAGCTGCGGGAGCAGGTTGTTCGGGTTGCCGCCCGCGGGCTCGATCCCCGCGTAGAGGGCGAGGACGCCGAGCATGCCGATGCCGATGACGGTCGCGCCGTACCCGAGCGTCGCGGTGACGAAGGTCGGCTTGATCAGGTCCTCGCGCACGGCGAAGAGCCGCTGGGCGATGGTCTGGTTGCCGATCGCGTAGGCCAGGACCGCGGCGATGTACGGGGCGCCCTGGGAGAGGAAGGCCTCGGAGGAGAAGAAGTTGGCCTGCTGCGGGGTCAGGTTGGTCGCGCCCTCGCGCAGCAGGTCGGTCCCGCCGAGGATGAAGAAGAAGGCGGGCACGAGCACGACGACCGCGCCGAGCATGGCGACGACCTGGGCGAAGTCGGTGAGGACCGAGGCGCGGAAGCCGGACCAGATCGTGTAGAGCAGGACGCCGCCGGCGATCGCGAGGACGCCCTGGATGAAGGAGAGCGGCGAGAGCATCGCGATGAGCGCGCCCCCGGCGATGAAGTTCGACATCAGCGAGATGACGCTGCCGAGGACGTTGGAGCCGGCGAGCATCAGCTGGCTGGAGCGTCCGTGGCGCACGGCCATGACCTGGGCCAGCGTGTGGGCCCGTGGCGCGACGGCGCGGATCCGCTTGCCGAAGGGGTAGATGAAGAGGATCATCAGCGCGCCCCACAGGCCGTAGTGGATCGGGCCGGAGATCCCGTAGAGGTACCCGGAGGTCGCCGAGGCGTAGAGCGACGACGCCCAGACCCAGGTCGCGGTCATCGAGGCGGCGGAGATGCCGAAACCGATGCCGTGGCCGGCGGTCATGTAGTCATCGGCGTTCTCGTCCTCGCCCCGGGAGATCTTCACGGACATGTACATGGTCAGTCCGTAGAAGAGGAGCAGGAGGAGGACGACGGTGACGATTCCCAAGGGCGGCTCGCTGGGCATGCCTTCCTTTCGCTGTGTGGTTGTCGGGGTGCGGCGAGCGGAACATAACCCCGGCCCACACTGCATGGCCAGTCGTGCCATTCGGCATCAATTGCCCTCAAATGGGCACTTTGCCCGATGAGATCAACGAAGTGTGCATGCCCATGCACCCCGGGTGGGTGTGGCGCACTTCACTGGTGTATGGCGCGGCCCCCGACGGGCGAAGGGGGAGTCGGCTCAGCGGCCGAGGACGGCGACGAGGAATCCTCCGTCGTCGCTGCAGGGCTCGAGCGCCCAGCCGCCGAGGCGGACTTGCTCGCGCAGGCCGGCCCGGGCGGCGTCGGTGAAGAAGTCGGCGAAGTCGTAGCCGCGCCCGGAGCCGAAGCCGATGACTGCCCGGCCGCCCTCGGCCAGGTGCTCGGCGAAGCCGGCGAGGACGTCCCCGCGCGTGCTCGGCGCGAGGAAGGTCATGACATTGCCGGCGCAGACGATCAGGTCGAAGCGGCGCCGCTGCCCGGAGTCCTCGCGCAGGTCGAGCTCGGCGAGATCCTGGACGTGCCAGTCGGGCCCGGGGTGGTCCTCCTCGGCGGCCGCGATGAGCTCGGGGTCGACGTCGACTCCGGCGACCCGGTGCCCCAGCTCGTGCA
This sequence comes from Janibacter corallicola NBRC 107790, assembly GCF_001570965.1. Taxonomy (GTDB): domain Bacteria; phylum Actinomycetota; class Actinomycetes; order Actinomycetales; family Dermatophilaceae; genus Janibacter; species Janibacter corallicola. The sequence goes on from NZ_BCSR01000001.1 coordinate 211,732, forward strand.
ACCGTCCCCCGACCCGGCCGGGGCCGCACCCGGCGTCCAGGACGCGGGAGCCGCGGGGGAGCATCGCGTCGACCAGCCGGGCCTCGCCGTGCAGGTCGTCTCCCTTCGCCGCCATCTCGCGGAAGCGTTCGATGTACCAGCTCGAGTGGCTCGGGTCCTGCTCGACGATCCGCATCCACTCACTCTGCTCAGGCGCCATGACGACACGATACGAGCGCGGCTCGGAACTTGCCCCGCGGGGCCGCCTCGGGTTGGCTGACCCCATGAGTCAGCAGCCGCCCGCACCACCGCCCCCGGCCATGCCGCCGCCTCCCGGAGGCCCCGCACCGGTGGGTGCGCCCTACGACGCCATCGAGGCGATCAAGTACGCGTGGCAGAAGTTCACGGAGAACGTGGCCCCCTTCGCCATCCTCGCGGGCATCGGCCTGGTGCTCTACTACATCTACGCCGTGGTCACGAACCTCCTGCTGCCCGGTGGGCCGTTCGACTCGGGTGTGCCGTCGGGCGGCGAGATGGCTGTGGCCGGACTCGTGCGGCTGCTGTTCGGCCTCGTGATGACCGTCGCGGGGTGGGTGCTGTCGGTCGCCATGGTCCGTGGTGCCCTCGACGTGGTCGACACAGGTCGCACCGACCTCGGGCGGATGTTCACCCGGATCCCCTGGCTGCAGGTTCTCCTGGCGGGGATCCTCGTGACGCTCGTCGTCATGGTGGGCACCGTCCTGTGCATCATCCCCGGGATCATCGCCGCGTTCCTGCTGGTCTTCACCCAGGTCGGGGTGCTCGAGGGGCAGGAGGCGATCGACGCGATGCGCTCCAGCTTCGAGCTGGCCAAGACGCGCGTCGGCGACGTGCTGATCTACCTCCTGCTGACCGGAGTCGTCGGGACCGTCGTGGTGCTGTGCACCTGTGGGCTCGCCTCCGTCGTCGTCGGCCCCGTCTACACGATCGGGCTGGTCTTCACCTGGCGCATCCTGCAGGGCCGGACGGTCGCCGCCTGAGCGGGGCTCAGGCGCCCAGGTCCCAGCCACGGACGACGTGGCAGTTGCCCGACTCCCACCACGCGAGCTGGAGGCGCTCCAGCACACAGGTCACCGGCACGAGGTCGGAGAGCAGGGCCCGGGTGCTCTGCTCCGAGACCTCCCCGGAGGCGGCGTCGAGGGTCAGGTGGGGTCGCGGCTCGGGGCCGTAGATCCCCTCGTAGGGAGTCAGCCCGGGGAAGGCCGCGAGCACCGCCCGGGTCAGCCCGCGCACCGCGCCCTCCGGCTCGACGCGCAGGTGGATGGTCCCGTCGGGGAAGGTGTCCACCTCACCCAGCCGGACCTCGAAGGGCGGTGTGGCCGAGACGATGTCGGCCACGGCCGCCAGGTCCTGCGGGCTCGGGTCGGGGACGAAGGGAGCCAGCACGGTGACGTGCGCGTGGCCGAACCGCGGGTCGCCCGAGACGAAGCCCGCGTCGTAGTGGTGGGTGCGCTCGCGCACCCAGTCCTCCAGTGGCGGCACGGGCAGCTGGAGGACGGAGTGCATGGTCGGATCCTCTCCTGCCCGGGCACCGACGAGCGAGGGGCCGTAGCGTGAGTGGCATGACCGAGGACCCGTGGCGCATCGGCGAGCTGGATCTGCAGGGGTATCTCTCCCGGACCGGGGTGGCTGCCCGCCCGCCGTCGGTCCCGGCGCTCGACGAGCTGTCCCGCGCCCACGTGCTGACCTTCTCCTTCGACAACCTCGACATCCTCCTCGGGCAGCACCCGGGCGTCGCGCTGGCGCAGGTGCAGGAGAAGTTCGTCGGCCGGGGGCGCGGTGGGTACTGCTTCGAGCACGCGACGCTCTTCGCGGCCGTGCTCGAGAGACTCGGGTACGACGTGGATCGCCGGCTGGGCCGTGTCGGGGGCGCGGACCACGCCCGCACGCACATGGTGCTCGTCGTCCGGGTCGAGGGCGCGGAACGGGTCGTCGACGTCGGGATCGGGTGGCCGCCGAGCGCCTCCCTCCCGCTCGTCGAGGGGGGCGAGGTGGAAGCGGACGGCTGGCGCTACCGCGTGCTCCCCGGAGCGACCCGGGAGCCGTCCTGGGCGATCGAGCGTGCCACCGACGAGGGCTGGCAGACCATGCACCTCTTCGACGAGCTGCCGGTGCGACCGGTGGACGTGGCGATGGGGCACCACTGGACGAGTACCCACCCGGACTCGCACTTCACGACGGGGCTGTCCTTCGGGTGCCTGCTGCCGGGGGAGCACGTCGGGGTCGCGCGCGAGGGTGATGGCTTCGCGGTGACGACCCGGCGTCCGGATGCGCCCACGCAGCGGCGTGGGGTGGGGTGGGACGAAGGGGTGGCCCTGCTGCAGGAGCTGGGGAACCTCTCCGACGAGGAGATCGAGCGCCTGCCTGTCGCGCTCGACATGGCAGCGGGCACTCACTGCGGGAGCGGCACGCGTACGAAGTGGGGCCGGTAGCGCAGCGGGTCGGCGGCGACTCGCTCGCTGTCGGTGTCGTTGTTGCTGTACGAGGTCACGACACTTCCCTCCTTCGGGAAGAGCGTCGGGTGGGCCAGCGGCATGTAGCGCACCTGACCGGTACCGCCCTTCGGAACCTTCTTGACCGAGGTGCCCGAGGACCAGGGGCCGGTCGGGGCGTCGGAGCTCCAGACCGTGATGTCGTTGCCGAGCAGGTCGTTTCGCTTGCTCAGCGCATACCACCTGCCGTTCTGCGTGAAGACGCTCAGCGTCTGCGAGACTCCGTCGCGGGCCGGGATCATCTCGGTCGCGTCGTCTTCCCTGCCGGACCACGTCGAGCCGTCCCAGTAGCGCCATCGGGACGGGTCCAGGAAGTCATCGGGTCGCACACGGGCCACGCGAAGGGAGTAGCCCCACGCCTCGTCGGTGCCGGGGTTGGCCGTTCCGAAGACGTAGAGCCATCGGTGGTCGCCACGGCCGGTGAGGGTCGTCGCTGCACCCCACGTCGGGTGCTTGCGATCGGAACGGTCGGGTCCGATGTCGCGTCGCTCGAGCAGCTGCGGAGTCCCACCGACCGGGACGACGAAGACGGCGATGGACAGCCCGAGGTTCGTGAAACCGAAGGCGTCCGAGCCGGTCGTGCGCACCCGCTGGGTGGTGACGTACAGGAGGTCGTAGCCGGCGCGCCGGTCGACGACCGTCGACATCGGCCAGTACCCGACCGGGTTCTCGCCGCCTCCCGGACGGTCCGGTATGAGCGCCCCATCGCTCTCGAGCACGACGGCACGGATGCACTCCTTGTCCGTCAGGAGCATCGAGTTGCGTACGTACCTGGATCCGGCCACCCCCTCACGCAGGGTGTCACCGAAGAGCCAAGCCCGGCGGCCGTCCTGCAGCAGGGCATCGGCTCCGACGTCGCCGCCGCGGAACTCGTCGGTTCCGCGCATCTCGGCGATCCGGTTGAGGTCGGCGACGGAGGTCACGCTCCCGGAGCGCACGCAGTCGGCGGTTGCGGCCAGCGAGGCCCGTCGTGGTGCTGCGGCGACCTCGGCGTGCGGTACGACGACGGTGAGCACGAGCATCGCCGCGGTGAGGGGGGCGACGACCCCGAGGACACGAATCCGCCACCCGCGCACCCCGCCGATGTGGTGCCCTCCGTGGTCGTGGTCCGGGGCGGGCACCTCGCGGTGCCGGCGAACGACCCGGGCCAGGACGATGACGAGCGGCGCGGTTGCCAGCCACACGAGGATCACGGCGACCGGGCTCGTCGGCAGACCGCCGCGCAGGCTCAGCTCGGTCGCCACCTCGAGCCCGGCGCCGGGCAGTCCGAGGGAGGCGATGCCGGCCCAGGGCTCGCCGACGAGATGGGGGTCGACCCGGGCGAGCACCGGTGCACCGGTGGCGAAGAAGGCGACGACGGCCAGACCTGTACCCGCCCACCCGAAGAGCGCCTCGAGGGCGAGGGTCGTGACCGCACTGGTGCCGGCGACGGTGGCCGGCACGAGCACCACGGCCCAGGCGTCTCCGTGGAGGGCGAGGGCCCCGATGACGCCGCCGCAGAGCAGCGACAGTGCCCCGATGGCGAGCATGCGCCGCAACCCCTGCCGCAGGCCGGGCGCCACCGGTCCGGCGCGCAGGCTCGTGCCGACGGCGATGAGGAAGCCGACAACCATGGCCAGGGCGACGGCGAGTCGGGCTGCCTCCCTTCGCTCGTCCGCGTCGGTAGGCCCGACGACGTCGACGGTGACTCCTCGGCCGATACGTTGCTCGGCGTGTTCGACCCGCTGGCGGATCGCGTCGTCGAGGGTGTCGTCGTTGCCCGAGGCGAGCAGCAGACGGTCCTTCGTCCCGTCGAGCGCGACCACGAGGGCCGCGCGTGCGGACCCGTCGGCCAGCGCCGAGTGCGCCGCGTCCTCATCAGCCACGGCACGCAGGTCGAAGGGAGCGCCCGGCAGCCCGTTGTACTGCCTGGCCACGCTCTCGGCGACGACCGGGTCCGCCGCGACGACCGCGGGTACTTCGTGCGGCTCCAGGTCCTCGGACCCGGCGAGGACGAAGGCCGCCCACGCCACCTCGCCGATGACGACGACGGCCAGGAGCACGGCGACAGCCGGAGGCAGGACCTGTCGCCAGCTCGGTCGGGTCGTCCTCGCGCACGGATCGCACCCACGGCGGCGCATCCTCGGATCACCCCTGCTTGCCCACGCCGCCGGCCGAGCCGAGTCCTGCCAGGACGGCCCTGGCCACGGGTGTGGGCTCGGCGGTCCCGAGGTCCAGCTCACCGGTCGGCACCACCGGCGGCTGGGCCATGAAGCGTGGGCGGCTCCCGCGGTGCGGCTGCGCGCCGTGGACGAGGAAGGGGTGGCAGACGTACACGTCGCCCGGTGCCCCCGTGACCAGCTCGACGGGGCGTCCCGCGGACGCGGGGACCGCCTCCTGGCACAAGGTCATCCACTCCCTGCCGGCCTCGCCGGCACCGTGCAGCAGCGACGGCACGTCGAGGTGCGAGCCGACACGCACCCGTGTCGGCGCGTCGTCCTCACCGACCTCGCTGAAGAGGAAGAGCGCGAGCAGCGCGCGCCCCCGCGAACGCAGGCTGACGCGCATCTCCCCTTCGTCGCCTGCGAGGCTCGCCTCCACGTGCCAGCCGGCGTCACCGGGGTCCTCGGCGCTGGGGAAGCGCAGCGGGAAGGTGCCGAGGCCCGCCGTCGGCTGCCACCCGCCGGGGCCGACGAGCTGGTCGTAGGCCTCCTCGAGCGGCTGGGCGCGGGCGGCGGCCACGAAGGGTGGGGTGGACATCGAGGCGATGCGTATCACCGGTCGGGTCCAGGTCGCCGGGTCGTCCGGCTGGCACCCACTCGCGCGCCACAGCTCGTCGCGGCAGGCGAGCGCAGTCTCCTCCGGCACGGCGCCGGGGACGCGGACGAAGCCGTTGCGGACGAAGGCCTCGATCTCGGAGTCAGTCAGCGTCATGGTCTCTCCATCATGCGCGGTGCGCGGGGGTCGTGGTGGGATGCCCCTTAGGCTCCCGTCATGAGCACCCCCGCCGAGTCGCCGCCACCCCCCGGTCCGGGCCGTGCCCGGCAGGACGCGATCTACCGGCCCGGCGCACTGGGCCTCACGCCGACCGTGCCCACCGACGTCACCGAGCTGGAGCGCCGCGCCCGTCGGGCGATGAGCCGCCGGGCGTGGGCCTATGTGGCGGGCAGCGCGGGCACGGGCGCGACCGCCCGGGCCAATCGTGAGGCCTTCGACCGCTGGCGGGTCGTGCCCCGGATGCTGCACGCGACCACGCAGCGGGACCTGAGCACCCGCGTCCTGGACACCGAGCTGCCGGCGCCGCTGCTGCTCGCGCCGGTGGGTGCGGCCGGTCTCGTCGCCGCCGAGGCGGACGTGCAGATCGCCCGGGGCGCCCACGCCAGCGGGATCCCGTACGTCTTCTCCAGCCAGGGCAGCTGCCCGATGGAGGCGACGGCGCGCGCGATGGCCGGGACCCCCTTCTGGTACCAGCTGTACTGGTCCGTCGACGAGGAGCTCGTCGACTCGATGATCGCCCGGGCGGAGGCCGCCGGCGCGGAGGCGCTCGTCGTCACCCTCGACACGACGATGCTCGGCTGGCGCACGCAGGACCTGGACCTGGGCAGCCTCCCCTTCGCCCGCGGGCAGGGGATCGCGCAGTACACCTCCGACCCCCGGTTCATGGCACTCGTCCGTGAGCGGCTGGCCGGCGGCGCCGGTGGTGGCGACCTCGGCCTCGACCCGCGGCGGCCGGTGCAGCTCGCGAGGGCAGCGAAGGGAGGGATCGCCACCCTGCTGTCGATGGCCCGGGAGCACCCGGGGCGGTTGCGGGCCAACCTGCGCTCGCCGGAGCCGCGGGCGGCGGTCGAGACCTTCCTCGACATCTACTCCAACCCGGGGCTGTCCTGGGAGCACATCGCCACGCTCACCCGGCGCACCTCGCTGCCGGTCGTGCTCAAGGGGGTGCTCCACGAGGAGGACGCCCGGAGGGCCCTCGACGCCGGGGTCGACGCGATCGTCGTCTCCAACCACGGTGGCCGGCAGGTGGACCGCTCGATCGCCGCGCTGGACGCCCTGGTGCGGATCCGGGAGGCCGTCGGGCCGGAGCCGACGCTGCTCATGGACAGCGGGATCCGCACCGGTGCGGACCTCTTCGTCGCGCTGGCGCTCGGCGCCGATGCCTGCCTGCTGGGCCGCCCCCACATCTACGGGCTCGCCCTCGACGGTGCGAAGGGGGTCAGCGCCGTCGTCGACGGCGTCCTCGCGGAGCTGGACCTGATGATGGGACTGGTGGGGGCTGCCTCGATCGCGGACGTCACGCGCGACCTGCTCGGCGGGGACGTGCCCACGGCGCCCTGACCTCGAGTCGGGATCCCGTCCACAACCCCGCTGACCGGCGAGGTGTCCTCCACAGATCCGGTCGGGCCGGGTGCATTGTCAGTGGTCGAACATATGATCGAAGCATGTCGACGATGACGCAGCTGCACGAGAGGTACGGGACCGCCCCCGGCCTGCGGGACGCGCTGCGGTCGCTGGTCCGGGCGGCGGGTGGTGATGAGGACTTCTGGCAGCTCGGCGACAGCGAGGTGATCGATGCGCTCGGGGACCTCGGCCGGCTGCGACAGCTGCTCGACGTCACCGAGGTGGGCCTGGTGCGTGAGGGGCTGAGCCGCGGCCTGCCCGAGGAGTCGGCGTGGACCGTGCACGACTGGGTCACCCGTGCGGAGGGGCAACGTGCTCCGGACCCGACGACTCGCCACGTGGGCTCGGTGGTCCGGGTGGCCACGGTGGGCACAGACCGCGCAGGCCGGTACTCGGGCGTTGCGGGGGAGGCCCTGGGCGAGGTGCGGGAGGCCTTCGAGGCGGGGGACCTGCCGCTCGGCAAGGCGGACCAGCTGACCAAGTTCCGCGGCCAGGTCGCGCCGGTCGCCCAGGAGGAGGCGCTGGAGGGGACGCTGCGCGCTCTGCTCGAGGGCGCTCGCGACGACGTCGTGCGCTCCGGCCCGGAGGGGGCGGTGACCGAGCGGGTGCGTGGCCTGACTCCGAAGCAGCTCGGAGTCGCCATCGCCCAGGCCGGGCGGCTGCTGGAGCCGGAGAAGGACCAGGAGGACGAGGACCGCAGGGCCAAGTCGGCCCGCTCGTTGACCAAGGGCCCCGGCCCCGCCGGGATGACCAGCTACAAGCTCGTCCTCGACGAGGAGGGCGCGGCGGTGCTGGACGCCGCCCTGGCCGCCCTCTCCGGTCCGGTGAAGGGCTCGGAGGGCGAGCCCGATCCGCGCCCCGCGAGACAGCGTCGAGCGGATGCCCTGCTCGAGCTCGTCCGTCGCGGGGTCTCCTCACCCGGCGCGGAGCCGAAGTGCGAGAAGGCCCAGGTCATCGTCACGATGGACCTCGAGGACCTGCGCGAGCAGACCAACGCGGCCGGGGTGACCGCGACCGGTCAGGTGCTGGCGCCCTCGGCGGTGCGCCGGATGGCCTGCGACGCGGGGATCATCCCCGCGGTGCTCGGCCCGGAGGGTGAGGTGCTCGACCTCGGGAGGTCGGTCCGCTTCTTCACCCCGGGTCAACGAAGAGCCCTCTGGATGCGGGACCAGGGCTGCACCTATCCGGGGTGCACGATGCCACCGCAGTGGTGCGACGCCCACCACATCGCCTGGTGGTCCCGAGGCGGCGGGACGGACATCGACAACGCCGCGCTGCTCTGCGAACGGCACCACACGAGGGTCCACACCCGCGACCTCACCGCGACGGTGACCGGCACCGGCGTCACCTGGCACGCCTGACCACTCCGTGACGTGTCCGGACCAGCCGATCCTCACGACGCCGAGTATTCACTCGACGTAGGCAGCGTGTGTTTGGGACGCCCACCTGCTGGCTCCTGTCGATACCCCCAGATACGGTGCAGGGCCACGGCCCCTTCAACGGACGGAGTTCGCCATGGATGTCCTGATCACCCTCTTCGTCATCCTCGTCGTCCTGGTCGTGCTGGCCGGTCTCGCCTTCGGCGGACTGCGTACCAGCATCTTCTTCACGGTCAGGACGCAGGAGAACGTCATCGTCGAGCGGTTCGGCAAGTTCAAGAAGGTCGCCAAGCCGGGGCTGAACATCAAGGCGCCGTTCATCGAGACGACCACCCGTCCGATCTCGCTGCGCGTGCGCCAGCTCGAGGTCGACATCGAGACCAAGACCAAGGACAACGTCTTCGTCACCATCCCGGTGGCGGTGCAGTACGTCATCGGCGAGGAGAACGTCGTCGATGCCCACTACAAGCTGGCCAACCCGGAGGAGCAGATCCGCTCCTACGTCTTCGACACCGTCCGCTCATCGCTGTCGACGATGAACCTCGACACCGCCTTCGAGTCCAAGGACGACATCGCCTCGTCCGTGGAGAGCCGGCTCTCGGAGTCCATGGCTCGCTACGGCTTCCAGATCGTCAACACCCTGGTCACCGACATCTCGCCCGACCAGCGGGTCCGGGACTCGATGAACTCCATCAACGCCGCCCAGCGGGACCGTGTCGCCGCCCAGTCGCTGGCGGAGGCGGACAAGATCAAGCGGGTGACCCAGGCGGAGGCCGAGGCGGATGCCCGCCGGTTGCAGGGTGAGGGCGTCGCCGCCCAGCGCAAGGCGATCGCGACGGGCATCGCCGAGCAGTACGAGATGCTCAAGAAGGCGGGCATCGAGGACACCGCCGAGCAGCTGCTGCTGATGAACCAGTACTTCGACACGATGGGCGAGGTCGCCCGCAACGGCCGCTCGAACGTCCTCTTCATGCCCTCGAACCCGGGCTCGCTCGGGGACTTCTTCCAGGAGATCCGCACCTCGCTGCTCTCCGCCCAGGAGGCGGACAAGGCGGCCGCCGCGGGCAGCAGCCCCGACCCCGAGGAGTAGCAGCCAGCGGCTCCGCCATGCCGTGGCGGAGCCGCTGCCCGGTCCTCAGTCCTCCGGCAGTCCGGCGAAGGTCTCCTTGGTCGCGTTGTACCAGCCGAGCGCCTTGCGGGGACGCCGCCAGCGCTTCTTCATGTCATCGCGCGCGGGCTGGTGGGCGGCGTCGCCGGCCTTCTCCATCTCCTTGAGGTGATGGTCCTGGGCCTTGATGACCTCATCGGCGCTCTCGCCCCGGTGGGCGAGGTCGCACGGGCCGCCGAGCTGCTGGCAGGTCATGGTCTTCATGATGGTTCCTCTCCGGTGGGTGGTGTCGTCGTGATGACGAGCGGGTGGGCGCGGACGTGACCGCGCGTCAGCGACGGGTGTCCGGGCGGCGGTGCACGCGCGCCAGGACCTGCGGGTCGGCCCGGAAGGTGATGCCGTGGACGATCCCGTCCTCGATGGTGAAGTCGAAGAGCACCCGGGCCTCGCCGCGGTGGAACCACGCCGACCCGGGGCGGTCGTCGAGATCTTCGGCAGTGGGGCCGACGAGCACCGCGAGGGCCGCGCGGGCGCTGCCATTGAAGAACTCGGCCACCTCCCGGCGGCCGTCGATGCGCTCGGGGGTGCCCACGGCCACGGCCGCGGCGTCGGCGGTGATCCCGGCATCCGGCGCCAGCAACGACAGGAGGGTGTCGAAGTCGCCCTCGCGGGCCGCGGCCATGAATGCGTCGACTATTGGCGCCCCCGGTGGCTGAGGTGCGACGGAGGAGCCTCGAAGCCCACGCACCTTGCCCCGTGCCCGCGAGGCGAGCTTGCGAGCGGCGACCGGGCTCGTGTCGAGGATCGCGGCGATCGTGGCGAACTCGAAGCCGAAGCTGTCGTGGAGCACGAAGGCCACCCGCTCGCTCGGGGTGAGCCGGTCGATGACCGCCTGGAGGGCGACCCCGACGGTGTCGGCGAGGATGACCTCCTCGGCGATATCGGGGGAGGACTCGGGGTGCTCGATCTCGCTGTGCGGCACCGGGGTCCGTGACTTGAGGCGGTCCAGGCACAGGCGCGTGGTGACGGTCGTCAGCCAGGCCGGGAGGGACTCGATGTCGGTGTCGGTGCCGTGCAGGCGGAGCCACGCCAGCTGCACGACGTCCTCCGCCTCTGCGTGGTCACCGAGGATGCGGGTCGCGAGCGCGACGAGCCGTGGCCGTTCGCGCTCGAAGTCCTCGATCC
>NZ_BCSR01000002.1 GCF_001570965.1 Janibacter corallicola NBRC 107790
CCGAAGGGGGCCACGCCGCGAGCTCGCGGCGTGGCCCCCTTCGCCGTGGTGGGGCAAAGAGGGTGCAGAAGGCCGGAAAATCAAGGGAAACACGCCGTGCCTCGTGTCGACTCGGGGCCCCACTTCGTGGTTGATTGTCTGTTGTTGAAAGAGACGAACCACGACAGATGGAGAACCCCATGAACAAGTCCGAGCTCGCCAGCGCCGTCGCCAAGGAGGCCGACGTCACCGCGTCCACGGCGTCCGACGTCATCACTGCCCTGCAGGCGGTCCTCTCGGCGAACGTCGCGAAGGGCGAGAAGGTCACGGTTCCCGGCTTCTTCAGCCTCGAGCGCGTCGAGCGCTCCGAGCGCAAGGGTCGCAACCCGCAGACCGGCGAGGAGATGGTCATCCCCGGTGGGTACGCCGCGAAGCTCACCGCCGGCAGCGCGCTGAAGAACGCCGCCAAGGGCTGAGTCCCGACCGCCGCGTGACGAAGGGGGCCTGCCACCACATCGGTGGCCGGCCCCCTTCGCGCGTGGCGGAGGCGGCTCTGCGGCAGGATGTGCGCATGCGGCGAGAGGAGCAGGGCCGGCCCATGGGGCTGCGCGCCACGATCGGCAGGTGGGTGCTCGGCGGGCTGCTCGCCGTCGGGGCCGTGGCGCTGCTGCTGAAGCCGGGCGGCATCAGCAAGCTGCTGGCCCTCGTGCTCGCAGGTGGCGCGGTGGCGATGTTCGCCCGTCGCTCCCGCAGCGACGCGGCGATCATCTCGGTGGTGCTGCTCGCCGTGGCCGCCTTCTTCCTCTTCGCCTTCGTCACGGGCAACAGCGAATGGATCACGGACAGGTACTGAATGCGCGAGGACCTCATCATCCGCCCCGAGGGCCCGGCCGACGCCGAGCCCACCGGACTGCTGCACGACGCGGCCTTCGGCATCCCGCAGGAGCGGGAGCGCTCGCTCGAGCGTGAGCTGACGGCCGCCCTGCGCGAGGACGGCGACGTGCTGCCCGGGCTGACCTTCGTCGCCGAGCTGGACGGGCACGTGGTCGGGCACGTCGTGTGCAGCCGGGGGAGCGTGGGGACGCATCCGGCCGTGGGGTTGGGGCCGATCGCGGTCACCCCGCAGCTGCAGCGCCAGGGGATCGGCGCGGCGCTGCTCATGGCCGTCGTGGCCAGCGCCGACCGCGACGCCGAGTCGCTCATCGCGCTGCTGGGCGACCCGGAGTACTACGGCTTCTTCGGCTTCGTGCCGGCCTCCGCGCACGGCATCGGCTCACCGGGACCGTGGGAGGAGGCCTTCCAGGTGCTGCCGCTGCGGGCCTGGCGGGCCGAGATGGCCGGGCCCTTCCGGTACGCCGCCGCCTTCGAGCGCCTCGCCTGAGGGCGGCCGCCCCTCCGCCATCGATTTGTGGGGCTCCGCCCCGCCCCGGTATCGTGGACCAGCGTGCGTGGTACGGCTGTGCCGTGGCGCGCACGAAGGAGGGCCGGGTCGGCTCTCCGCCCCCTCTCGCCGGGCGCCCGGCCGGGACCCGAGGAGGGCCCGGAAGGGAGTGCAGGGGAGAGCACCGACCGCAGGTCGTCCGATGTCGGAGGGCCGCGGCGGCATCCAAGGAGGACCGTCCGGGAGGACCCGGTCGGCCGCTGACAACATCACCACACGTACGGAGATCAGGTTGCCTACCATCAACCAGCTGGTGCGCAAGGGCCGGCAGGACAAGACGACGAAGGTCGCCACCCCTGCCCTCAAGGGCTCTCCGCAGCGCCGCGGCGTGTGCACCCGCGTGTACACGACCACCCCCAAGAAGCCGAACTCCGCCCTGCGCAAGGTCGCCCGTGTGCGGCTGACCTCGGGCATCGAGGTCACGGCCTACATCCCGGGCGTCGGCCACAACCTGCAGGAGCACTCCATCGTGCTCGTGCGCGGTGGCCGAGTGAAGGACCTTCCCGGCGTCCGCTACAAGATCGTGCGCGGCTCCCTCGACACCCAGGGTGTCCGGGGCCGCCAGCAGGCTCGCAGCCGCTACGGCGCCAAGAAGGAGAAGAAGTAATGCCTCGCAAGGGTCCCGCTCCGAAGCGCCCTCTCGTCATCGACCCCGTCTACCAGTCCCCGCTGGTGACGCAGCTGGTCAACAAGATCCTCATCGAGGGCAAGAAGTCCATCGCCGAGTCCATCGTCTACGACGCCCTCGAGGGCTGCCGCGAGAAGACCGGCACCGACCCGGTGCAGACGCTCAAGCGCGCACTGGACAACGTCAAGCCGTCCCTGGAGGTCAAGTCCCGCCGCGTCGGTGGTGCGACCTACCAGGTCCCGATCGAGGTCAAGCCCGGCCGCGCGACGACGCTCTCGCTGCGCTGGCTCGTCGGCTACGCCCGGCAGCGTCGCGAGAAGACGATGACCGAGCGCCTCATGAACGAGATCCTCGACGCGAGCAACGGCCTCGGGGCCGCGGTGAAGCGTCGCGAGGACACCCACAAGATGGCCGAGTCGAACAAGGCCTTCGCGCACTACCGCTGGTGACAGCGACGGTCGGGGCCGACCATGGCCGGCCCCGACCGAACCGCCTCCGGAGACGGGGGCACCCCAAGACCGCAACGAGCGAGATGAGAATTTTTCAGTGGCACAGGACGTCCTGACGGACCTCACCAAGGTCCGCAACATCGGCATCATGGCGCACATCGACGCCGGCAAGACGACGACGACTGAGCGCATCCTTTTCTACACCGGCGTGAACCACAAGCTGGGCGAGACGCACGACGGCGCCTCCACGACCGACTGGATGGAGCAGGAGAAGGAGCGCGGCATCACGATCACCTCCGCCGCGGTCACCTCTTTCTGGGACGACACCCAGATCAACATCATCGACACGCCCGGCCACGTCGACTTCACGGTCGAGGTCGAGCGCTCGCTGCGCGTGCTCGACGGCGCGGTGGCCGTCTTCGACGGCAAGGAGGGCGTCGAGCCCCAGTCCGAGACCGTGTGGCGCCAGGCCGACAAGTACGACGTGCCGCGCGTCGCCTTCGTGAACAAGATGGACAAGCTCGGTGCCGACTTCTACTTCACCGTGCAGACGATCAAGGACCGCCTCGGCGCGGAGCCGCTGGTCATGCAGCTGCCGATCGGCGCCGAGAACGACTTCATCGGTGTCATCGACCTGCTGAGCATGAAGGCGCTCGTGTGGCCGGGGGATGCCAAGGGTGACGTCAGCCTGGGTGCGCAGTACGAGACCCGCGAGATCCCCGAGGACCTGCAGGCCAGGGCAGAGGAGTACCGCGAGCAGCTCGTCGAGCGGGTCGCCGAGTCCGACGACGGCCTCATGGAGAAGTACCTCGGTGGCGAGGAGCTGAGCATCGAGGAGCTCAAGGCCGGCATCCGGAAGCTGACGGTGAACTCCGAGCTCTACCCGGTCTTCTGCGGCTCCGCCTTCAAGAACCGCGGTGTCCAGCCGATCCTCGACGCGGTGCGCGACTACCTGCCGAGCCCGCTCGACGTCGCCGCCATGGAGGGCCACGCGCCCGGTCGCGAGGACGAGGTCGTCTACCGGAAGCCGAGCACCAAGGAGCCCTTCTCGGCCCTGGCGTTCAAGATCGCCGCGCACCCCTTCTTCGGCACGCTGACCTTCATCCGGGTCTACTCGGGCAAGCTGACCTCCGGCACCCAGGTCGTGAACTCCACCCGGGGCAAGAGGGAGCGCATCGGCAAGCTCTTCCAGATGCACGCGAACAAGGAGAACCCGGTCGAGGAGGCCATGGCCGGGCACATCTACGCGGTCGTCGGGCTGAAGGACACCACCACCGGTGACACCCTCACCGACATCCAGGACCAGGTCGTCCTGGAGTCGATGAGCTTCCCCGAGCCGGTCATCCAGGTGGCCATCGAGCCGAAGACCAAGGGTGACCAGGAGAAGCTCTCCACGGCCATCCAGCGGTTGGTCCAGGAGGACCCCACCTTCCAGGTCAGCTTCGACGAGGAGACGGGCCAGACGATCATCGCCGGCATGGGTGAGCTGCACCTGGACGTCTTCGTCGACCGGATGAAGCGTGAGTTCAAGGTCGAGGCGAACATCGGCAAGCCGCAGGTCGCCTACCGCGAGACCATCCGCAAGACGGTCGAGAAGTACGACTTCACCCACAAGAAGCAGACCGGTGGCTCCGGCCAGTTCGCGAAGGTGCAGATCACCTTCGAGCCGCTCGACACCCAGGAGGGCGGCGAGCTGTACGAGTTCGAGAACAAGGTCACCGGTGGCCGCATCCCGAAGGAGTACATCCCCAGCGTCGACGCGGGCATCCAGGACGCCATGCAGTACGGCATCCTCGCCGGCTACCCGGTCGTCGGGGTCAAGGCCGTCCTCCTGGACGGCCAGTTCCACGACGTCGACTCCTCGGAGATGGCGTTCAAGATCGCCGGCTCGATGGCCTTCAAGGAGGCCGCGCGCAAGGCGAGCCCGGTCCTGATGGAGCCCATGATGGCCGTCGAGGTCCGCACCCCTGAGGAGTTCATGGGTGAGGTCATCGGTGACATCAACGCCCGTCGTGGCCAGGTCCAGGGGATGGAGGACGTGAGCGGCGCCAAGGTCGTCACCGGACTCGTCCCCCTCTCGGAGATGTTCGGCTACGTCGGTGACCTGCGGTCCAAGACCCAGGGCCGCGCGAACTTCACCATGGAGTTCGACTCCTACGCCGAGGTGCCCAAGTCGGTCGCCGAGGAGATCATCGCGAAGACCCGTGGTGAGTGACGGGTAGCATTACCCCGTTCCACCACGCAGACTCGACACACACCAGCAAATCCACGCCACCCTGCCCGGGCCAAGGCGTAACCAAGAAGAAGTCCTGAGGAGGACAAGCAAGTGGCGAAGGCAAAGTTCGAGCGGAGCAAGCCGCACGTCAACATCGGAACCATCGGTCACATCGACCACGGGAAGACGACGCTGACGGCTGCCATCTCCAAGGTGCTCGCGGACAAGCTCCCGGACCTGAACCAGGTCGCGGCGTTCGACACGATCGACAACGCGCCCGAGGAGAAGCAGCGCGGGATCACGATCAACGTGTCCCACCAGGAGTACCAGACCGAAAAGCGTCACTACGCCCACGTCGACGCTCCCGGGCACGCTGACTACGTCAAGAACATGATCACCGGTGCCGCCCAGATGGACGGCGCGATCCTCGTGGTCGCGGCGACCGACGGCCCGATGCCGCAGACGAAGGAGCACGTCCTCCTGGCCCGCCAGGTCGGCGTCCCCTACATCGTCGTGGCGCTGAACAAGTGCGACATGGTCGACGACGAGGAGATCCTCGAGCTCGTCGAGATGGAGGTCCGCGAGCTGCTGTCCTCCTACGAGTTCCCGGGCGACGACGCCCCGGTCATCAAGGTCTCCGCGCTCAAGGCCCTCGAGGGCGACGAGAAGTGGGCCAACTCCATCATGGAGCTGATGGACAGGGTCGACGAGTACGTCCCGACCCCGGACCGCGACCTGGACAAGCCGTTCATGATGCCGGTCGAGGACGTCTTCACGATCACCGGTCGTGGCACCGTCGTCACCGGCCGCATCGACCGCGGCGTCCTCAAGGTCAACGAGGAGGTCGAGATCGTCGGCATCCGCGAGGAGAAGCAGACCACCACGGTCACGGGCATCGAGATGTTCCGCAAGCTCCTCGACGAGGGCCAGGCCGGTGAGAACGTCGGTCTGCTCCTGCGTGGTACCAAGCGTGAGGACGTCGAGCGCGGGCAGGTCGTCTGCAAGCCGGGCTCGATCACCCCGCACACCCAGTTCGAGGGTCAGGTCTACATCCTCTCCAAGGAGGAGGGCGGCCGTCACACGCCGTTCTACGACTCCTACCGTCCGCAGTTCTACTTCCGGACCACGGACGTCACCGGTGTCGTGAGCCTGCCCGAGGGCACCGAGATGGTCATGCCCGGTGACAACACCGAGATGTCGGTCGAGCTGATCCAGCCGATCGCCATGGAGGAGGGCCTGAGCTTCAACATCCGCGAGGGCGGCCGCACCGTCGGTGCCGGCAAGGTCACCAAGATCATCAAGTGATCTGCGGCTGACCACTGGTCAGCAGCCGCGAAGGGCCCGTCTTCCCCACTCGGGGAGGCGGGCCCTTCGCCTGTCCGCTCAGGCAGGGGCGGCGGCCTCCGTCAGGGTCTCCTCGGGCACCCAGCCGTCCGCGACCATGGCGGCCCGCAGCGCTGCCCGTCCACGGGTGGGCACCCCCGCAGCCCGGTAGCGGGCGCGACCCCGCTCCAGGTGGCTGCGCACCGTGGTGGTGCGCAGCCGGAGCAGGCGGGCCAGGAAGGCGGGGGAGTACCCGCCGGGCATCACGTAGAGGCCCAGCACCTGCAGCTCCCGGTCCGTGAGCCGCGCGGTGGGTGCCGGTGCGCACGCGATGTCGGTGCCGGCCGGGGCGGTGCCCCGGCTCGCGTCGAGGATCAGCTCCGCACATCCGGCCAGTCCGTGGTCGGGCCCCACCCAGGCGATGGCCCCCTCCGCTCCGCACCGGCGGGCGAAGGGGGTGTCCCGCCCCGGCCCGAGGACCACCACCCGCGATCCCAGCCGGCGCAGGGCCCGGATCTTCAGGGGGAGGGGGACGTGGTCCACGATGAACGGGTCGAGGAGGACGACGTCACCGGCGAAGTCCCACTCGGAGCGGAAGTCGTCCCAGGAGTGCACGACGGTGTCCAGCCGCAGCCGGGGTGCCCGACGTGCCAGCTCGCGGCGCAGCGCGGAGGTCACGACGGGGGACGTGTGCACCACGTCGAGGCGAGGGACGGGAGCTCTCATGCGCGACAATGGTGACATGCCTGCTGCGCCCCCGGTCGCCGTGTGGTCGCGGTGACGTCTGCACGCCGATGCGCTCGTGGTCGCACTCGGGGCGCGCAGCGAGCCCGCCGACGTGGTGGCCGACCCGCTGCCGCCGGACCTCCTCGTGGCCGGGGCGGCGGCCCCCGACCTGATCCGTGTGCTCCAGCGGCGACGGGCCGCGGGGCGGGAGACCGTGGTGTGGGGCGGGACGCTGTCGGCGCCCCGCGTGACCGCCCTGCGCTCGGCGGGGGCGAGTGCGTACCTCTCGGCGTTGTGCCGGCCGGGCGAGCTCGTGGCGACGGTCCGCCGGGTCCGCGGTGGCCACAGCACCCCTGAGGCGCCCCACGTGGCCGGAACCCGGTTGACCGCCCGGGAGCACGAGGTGGTTCGTGCCTACCTCGTCACCGGTGCGGATCGGACCCGTCGTGAGGTGGCGGCCGACCTCGGCATCAGCGAACGCACCCTCAAGGCACACATCGCGAACGTCCGGGAGTGGGTGGCCACCGCCGACGCCGGTACGAGAGAGGGGCTGCGGCACGCCCTGCGGGCCCACGGACTGCTGCCCTAGTCCTTCTTGTGGCATCCGGTCAGTGAACTCCCAGCAGACCGTAGGGTTCTGCACAGCGGCCTGACAGGGGGTTGCTAGAGCGCCTGGGGAGAGGGGTCTCCAGCCAGCGCCGCTGCATCCAGGCACGGCGCAGGACACCGCGCCTGTCCGCAGAAGGAAACGCCACGTGAGCAAGGACGCCACCACCCCGCCCCCTCCCGCCGCACCATCGCCAAGGGTGCCGCCTGGGCACTCCCGGCCGTCTCGGTCGCGGCCGTCGCCCCGGCCCTGGCCGCCTCCACGACCGCCTGCCCGGCGGGCACCCTGCGGGTGACGGTCAGCTGCCCACCGCTGCTGAGCACCAAGCAGCTCTACTTCACGATCACGAACCCTGATGACACCTGCAGCGTCCCGGCGGGGACCACGTTCACCGTGGACCGTGGTGGCCTGGCCGGTGTCGCCGTCGGCGACCTGAACTCCCTCAATGTCAACGCGAACGTCATCTTCAACACCGCCAACCAGGGGGAGCTGACCGAGGACCTCGGGCCGGGCGAGAGCATGGACGTCCAGGTCTTCCCCCGCGGACTGGCGAGAGTCTCCGCCCTGCAGCGGGTCACCCTGACGATCGCGGGCGCGTCTGCGACGCAGGGCTACACCATCATCTCGGTGGCCGGCCTGTCCGTGGCCATCTGCGGCCTGGGCTGATCGCCCCGACTCCGAGGCGCCCGGTGCCGATCGGCACCGGGCCTCTCGCGTGTACGAAGGGCGTGGCCGCCCCCTTCGCCATAGGGTGGGGCCGACCCCCGTACCCGAGACGAGGATGACGTCCCCATGGCATCTACCGAGAGCGCCGAGACCCAGACCGGCCCCGATGGCTCCGACGGGAACGGTGGCCTGGAGCCGGCGCCGCTGCACCGGCTGAAGCCGCGCGGCTGGGTCTTCGCCGGGAAGGGTGCGGCCAGGGAGTTCGGCCGCGACGGGTGCACCGACCTCGCGGCCGCACTGACCTACTTCTCGGTGCTCTCGATCTTCCCGGCCCTGCTGGCGCTGGTCTCCATCCTCGGGCTCGTCGGCGAACCCGAGGAGACCAAGCAGACGGTCCTGGATGTCCTCGAGCAGCTCGGGCAGGGCAAGGCCGTGGAGACCCTCTCCGGCCCGCTGGACCAGATGGTCAACTCCCCGGCCGCCGGCATCGGCCTGATCGCCGGTCTCGGCGGTGCCCTGTGGTCGGCCTCGGGATACGTCGGGGCCTTCGGGCGGGCGCTGAACCAGATCTACGGGGTCGCCGAGGGCAGGGGCTTCCTCAAGCGTCGCCCGATGCAGGTCCTCGTGACCTTGGTCCTGCTCGTCCTGGCCGCAGTCATCATCCTCGCGGTCGCGGTCAGCGGCGGTCTCGCCCGCGCGATCGGCGAGACGATCGGGCTGGGGGAGGCCGCCGTCACGGCGTGGAACCTCGCGAAGTGGCCGGTCATCCTGCTGCTCGTCATCTTCATGATCGGGCTGCTCTACTTCGCCACCCCGAACGTGCGCCGGCCCTTCCGCTGGCTGAGCCCCGGTGCGGCCGTGGCGCTCGTCGTGGCGGTCGTGGCCTCCGTCGGCTTCGGCTTCTACGTGAGCAACTTCGGCTCCTACAACAAGACCTACGGCTCCCTGGCCGGCGTCGTCGTGGTCCTGCTGTGGCTGTGGATCCTGAACAACGTGCTCCTCTTCGGGGCCGAGTTCGACGCCGAGCTGGAGCGCTCCCGCCGTCTCCAGGGCGGGATGGCCGCCGAGTCCGGCCGACTGGTCCCGGTGCGTGACACCACGACCTCCGACGCCGCGGCCGAGGCGGAGGCCGCCGCCGAGGAGGAGGCGCGTACGCTACGGATCAAGGGCCTGCAGGAGCAGGGGCTCTCCACGGCGGAGGCGGCCCCGCAGGAGCAGGACTAGGGCACTCCCTGCTCGATTTGGATTGCTCCAGCGGGCTCTGGCACACTGTTCAGGTTGCTTGTTGACGGCGACGCCGTGACCGGCCATTGCCACGGTCCCGGAGTCGCCGTCTCCCGGTGAGAACGCATCGAACCGCGCTTCGGCGTGGGGCGACACACCGGAGGAGAGCGCGATCCGGCCGACGGATCGAGGACCAGACGCACGATCTGCCTTCGGGCACGTCGTCGTGGCGCGGGTCGAGTGCGACACACCCGACCGCGTGGGTCGGAGGTCCGATCGGCCCACAGACCAGGCAAAGCAGGCGAGAGAGAGACGGAAGCACAGATGGCGGGACAGAAGATCCGCATCCGGTTGAAGTCGTATGACCACGAGGTCATCGACAACTCGGCGCGAAAGATCGTCGACACCGTGACCCGTGCCGGCGCGACGGTGGTGGGCCCGGTGCCGCTGCCGACGGAGAAGAACGTGTTCTGCGTCATCCGTTCGCCGCACAAGTACAAGGACAGCCGCGAGCACTTCGAGATGCGCACCCACAAGCGACTCATCGACATCGTCGACCCGACGCCCAAGGCCGTCGACTCGCTGATGCGCCTCGACCTGCCGGCTGACGTCAACATCGAGATCAAGCTCTGAGGCTGACGATGACTACTACCACCACCAAGACCGTGAAGGGCGTGCTCGGCGAGAAGCTCGGCATGACGCAGGTGTGGGACGAGGACAGCCGCCTCGTCCCCGTCACCGTCGTCCAGGCCGGCCCGTGCGTCGTCACCCAGGTCCGCACCCTCGAGACCGACGGCTACGAGGCCGTCCAGATCGCCTTCGGCGGCATCGACCCGCGCAAGGTCAACCAGCCGGCGAGCGGTCACTTCGCCAAGGCCGGCGTGACCCCGCGCCGCCACCTGGTCGAGCTGCGCACCTCGGACGCCTCCGAGTACACCGTGGGTCAGGAGGTGACCGCCGAGCTGTTCGAGGCCGGACAGAGCATCGACGTCACCGGCACCACGAAGGGCAAGGGCTTCGCCGGCGTCATGAAGCGCCACGGGTTCGCCGGTGTTGGCGCCTCCCACGGTGCGCACCGCAACCACCGCAAGCCCGGCGCCATCGGTGGCTGCGCCACCCCGGGCCGCGTCTTCAAGGGGATGCGCATGGCCGGCCGCATGGGCGGCGTGCGCCAGACCACCCAGAACCTGAAGATCCACGCCGTCGACGCCGAGAAGGGGCTGCTGCTCGTCCAGGGCGCCGTCCCCGGCCCGCGCGGCGGGATCGTCCTCGTCCGCAACGCCGTGAAGGGAGCCTGACGTGCCGACCATCGACATCATCAGCCCGCAGGGTGGGTCCGCCGGCACCGTCGAGCTGCCCGGTGAGGTCTTCGACGTCCAGGTCAACGTCCCGCTGATCCACCAGGTCGTCGTGGCGCAGCTCGCCGCCGCACGGCAGGGCACCCACAAGACCAAGACCCGCGGCGAGGTCCGCGGCGGTGGCCGCAAGCCCTGGCGCCAGAAGGGCACCGGCCGGGCCCGCCACGGCTCGGTCCGCTCGCCCCAGTGGGCCGGCGGTGGCACCGTCCACGGCCCGGTCCCGCGGGACTACTCCAAGCGGACCCCGAAGAAGATGAAGGCCGCCGCGCTGCGCGGTGCCCTCTCGGACCGGGCCCGTCACGGGCGCGTGCACGTGCTCAGCGACCTGGTCGCGGGGGAGACCCCCTCCACCAAGGCGGTCCTCTCCGTGCTCTCCGGCCTGAGCGAGCGCGCCAACCACCTCGTGGTGCTCGAGCGCGGCAACGAGACCGCGTGGAAGTCGGTGCGCAACCTCACCGAGGTCCACGTCCTCTTCGCCGACCAGCTCAACACCTACGACGTGCTCTGCGCCGACGACATCGTCTTCACCCAGGCGGCCCTCGAGGCCTTCCTCGCCGGCCGCGCGAACAAGACCGAGGAGGCCGGCAAGTGAGCACCGCATCGCAGCTGACCGACCCGCGCGACATCCTGATCCGTCCGGTCGTCTCCGAGAAGTCCTACGGGCTCCTCGACGACGGCAAGTACACGTTCATCGTCGACCCGCGGGCCAACAAGACCCAGATCAAGATCGCCGTCGAGCAGATCTTCGACGTCAAGGTCGACTCCGTGCACACCATGAACCGCCCCGGCAAGGCCCGGCGGACCCGGTTCGGCACCGGCAAGCGCAAGGACGTCAAGCGTGCGATCGTCACTCTCCGCGAGGGCACGATCGACATCTTCGGCGGCCAGGGCTGACGGAGAGGACAAGGAAGAAGCACATGGCCATCCGCAAGTACAAGCCGACCACTCCCGGTCGCCGCGGCAGCTCCGTCGCCGACTTCGTCGAGATCACCCGTGACTCGCCGGAGAAGTCGCTGGTCCGCCCGCTGAGCAAGTCCGGCGGTCGCAACACCTCGGGCCGCATCACCACCCGCCACATCGGCGGCGGTCACAAGCGCGCCTACCGCGTCATCGACTTCCGTCGCCACGACAAGGACGGTGTCCCGGCCAAGGTCGCGCACATCGAGTACGACCCGAACCGCACCGCACGCATCGCGCTGCTGCACTACGCCGACGGCGAGAAGCGTTACATCCTGGCCCCGAGCAAGCTGAACCAGGGCGCTTGGATCGAGAACGGCCCTTCGGCCGACATCAAGGTCGGGAACAACCTCGCGCTGCGCAACATCCCGAACGGCACCACGGTCCACGCCGTGGAGCTGCGTCCCGGGGGCGGGGCCAAGATGGCCCGCTCCGCCGGGGCGAGCATCCAGCTCCTCGCGAAGGAGGGCCCCTACGCCACGCTGCGCATGCCCTCCGGCGAGGTCCGTCGGGTCGACGCCCGGTGCCGCGCCACCATCGGTGAGGTCGGCAACTCCGAGCAGATCAACATCAGCTGGGGCAAGGCCGGCCGCATGCGGTGGAAGGGCAAGCGCCCCACCGTCCGCGGTGTCGTGATGAACCCGGTGGACCACCCGCACGGTGGTGGCGAGGGCCGGACCTCCGGTGGCCGCCACCCCGTCTCGCCCTGGGGTACCCCCGAGGGCCGCACCCGGCGTCCCGGGAAGGCGAGCGACAAGCTCATCGTCCGTCGCCGCCGTACCGGCAAGAAGCGCTGATAGGAGCGAAGAAGGAACATGCCTCGTAGCCTGAAGAAGGGCCCCTTCATCGACGACCACCTCCAGAAGAAGGTGGACGCCCAGAACGAAGCGGGCACGAAGAACGTCATCAAGACCTGGTCGCGCCGTTCGGTCGTCAGCCCGGACATGCTCGGCCACACCTTCGCCGTCCACGACGGCCGCAAGCACGTCCCGGTGTTCGTCACCGAGGCGATGGTCGGCCACAAGCTCGGCGAGTTCGCACCGACCCGCTCCTTCCGCGGTCACGTGAAGGATGACAAGAAGGGACGTCGTCGCTGATGGCCGCCAACGACACCACCGAGCAGGAGGCCCTGGTCGCCCAGGCGTCCGCGCGCCACACCCGGATCGCGCCGATGAAGGCGCGCCGAGTGGTCGACCTCATTCGCGGCAAGGACACCCAGACCGCGATCGCCACGCTGCAGTTCGCACCGCAGGGCGCCTCCGAGCAGACCCTGAAGGTCCTGCAGAGCGCCATCGCGAACCTGCGCGTGAAGTCCGACGAGCTGGGTGAGCCCTTCGACGAGCGCAACCTGGTCGTCGCTGCCGCCTACGTCGACGAAGGACCGACCATGAAGCGCTTCCGTCCGCGGGCCCAGGGCCGCGCCGGCCGGATCAACAAGCGCACCAGCCACATCACCATCCACGTGACGACCAAGCCTGCGAAGGCCGCGAAGGGAGGGACCCGCTGATGGGTCAGAAGATCAACCCGCACGGCTTCCGGCTGGGCGTCACCGTCGACCACAAGAGCCGCTGGTTCGCCGACTCCAACAAGAAGGGTCAGCGCTACCGGGACTACGTGAAGGAGGACGTGGCGATCCGCAAGCTCCTGTCCACGGGGATGGAGCGCGCCGGCATCGCCCGCGTCGAGATCGAGCGCACCCGGGACCGCGTGCGGGTGGACATCCACACCGCTCGTCCGGGCATCGTCATCGGCCGCCGCGGCGCCGAGGCGGACCGCATCCGCGGTGAGCTCGAGAAGCTCACCGGCAAGCAGGTCCAGCTGAACATCCTCGAGGTCAAGAACCCCGAGATCGAGGCCCAGCTCGTCGCCCAGGGGATCGCCGAGCAGCTGGCTGCCCGCGTCACCTTCCGTCGCGCCATGCGCAAGGGCCTGCAGTCCTCGCTGCGTGCCGGCGCCAAGGGCATCCGGATCCAGTGCTCCGGTCGTCTCGGCGGCGCCGAGATGTCCCGTTCCGAGTTCTACCGTGAGGGTCGGGTGCCGCTGCACACCCTTCGCGCGAACATCGACTACGGCTTCTACGAGGCCCGCACGACCTTCGGGCGCATCGGCGTCAAGGTCTGGATCTACAAGGGCGACATGACCGAGAAGGAGTTCGCGGCGCAGCAGGCGTCCGCCGCTCCGCGTGGTCGTGGCCCGCGTCGCGACCGCGACGACCGTCCCGCCCGCGCCCGCCGCGGTGGTGGCGACCGCAACGCGGCCCCGGCCAAGAAGGCCGAGGCCCCTGCTGCGGAGACCCCCGCCGCCGAGGCGCCGGCCAAGACCGAGGGAGAGTCCTGAGATGTTGATCCCCCGACGGGTCAAGCACCGCAAGCAGCACCACCCCAGGCGTGGCGGCATGGCGAAGGGCGGGACCACCGTCTCCTTCGGCGACTACGGCCTGCAGGCGCTGGAGGCCGCGTACATCACCAACCGGCAGATCGAGGCCGCGCGTATCGCCATGACGCGCTACATGAAGCGTGGCGGGAAGGTCTGGATCAACATCTACCCGGACCGTCCGCTCACCAAGAAGCCGGCCGAGACCCGGATGGGTTCCGGCAAGGGCTCGCCCGAGTGGTGGGTCGCGAACGTCAAGCCGGGCCGGGTCATGTTCGAGATCTCCGGTGTCGACGAGAAGGTCGCTCGCGAGGCCATGCGCCTGGCGATGCACAAGCTGCCGATGAAGTGCCGCTTCGTCGCGCGTGAGGGTGGTGAGAACTGATGGCAGTCGGATCCAAGGACCTGACTCCTGCGGACCTGCGTGAGCTGGCCGACGACAAGCTCGTCGAGGAGCTGCGCAAGGGCAAGGAGGAGCTGTTCAACCTCCGATTCCAGTCGGCCACCGGCCAGCTGGAGAACCACGGCCGCCTCCGCGCGGTCCGCAAGGACATCGCGCGCATCTACACCGAGATGCGCGAGCGCGAGCTCGGGATCGGTGAGAGCAAGTGAGCGAGAACGTGAAGGAAGAGACCGTGAGCAGCGCCAGCGAGCCCCAGGAGCGGAACTACCGCAAGTCCCGCCGCGGGTACGTCGTCAGCGACAAGATGGACAAGACGGTCGTCGTCGAGGTCGAGGACCGCGTCAAGCACGCGCTCTACGGCAAGGTCATGCGCCGCAGCGAGCGGGTCAAGGTCCACGACGAGCAGAACCAGGCCGGTGTGGGTGACCTCATCGAGATCATGGAGACCCGGCCGCTGTCGGCCACCAAGCGGTGGCGCCTCGTCGAGATCCTCGAGAAGGCCAAGTAATCCTCTTCGGAGACGAAGGGGGCGTCACGCCCCCTTCGTCCCCACAGCCGTAAAAGTCCAGTTCGGCCAGGCTCGCGAGAGGCGAGAACCAGCACGACGACAGGAGTGAGAAGTGATCCAGCAGGAGTCGCGACTGCGAGTCGCCGACAACACCGGAGCCAAGGAGATCCTGTGCGTCCGCGTGCTCGGCGGCTCCGGCCGTCGCTACGCCGGCGTGGGCGACACGATCGTCGCCACCGTCAAGGACGCCATCCCCGGTGGCAACGTCAAGAAGGGCGACATCGTCAAGGCGGTCATCGTCCGCACCACCAAGGAGAGCCGTCGCGTCGACGGTTCCTACATCAAGTTCGACGAGAACGCCGCCGTCATCCTCAAGGCCGACGGCGAGCCGCGCGGGACGCGCATCTTCGGCCCGGTCGGTCGCGAGCTGCGCGACCAGCGGTTCATGAAGATCGTCTCGCTGGCACCGGAGGTGATCTGAGATGGCAAAGCTGAAGATCAAGAAGGGCGACCTCGTCCAGGTCCTCAGTGGCCGTGACAAGGGCCTGCAGGGCAAGGTGATCTCGGTCGACGTCGAGCGGGAGCGCGTCGTCGTCGAGGGCGTCCAGCGCGTCACCAAGCACACCCGGGCCGGCTTCGGCGGTCAGGCCGGTGGCCTCGTCACGACCGAGGCCCCGATCCACGTGAGCAACGTGGCCGTGGTCGACCCCGAGGACAACAAGCCCACCCGCACCAGGACCCGCGTCGAGACCATCGAGCGCGACGGTCGCAAGAAGACGAGCCGCACCCGCGTCGGCGTGCGCTCGGGCAAGGACCTCTGAGATGACCGACACCATCGAGACCACCCAGGCACCGCGCCTGAAGAGCCGGTACACCGGTGAGATCAAGGGCGCTCTCTCGGAGCAGTTCGGCTACGAGAACCCGATGCAGGTCCCGCGCCTCGTCAAGGTCGTCGTCAACATGGGCGTCGGCGACGCGGCGAAGGACTCCAAGCTCATCGAGGGCGCGATCCGCGACCTGACCGCCATCACCGGTCAGAAGCCGCAGGTGACCAAGGCGCGCCGCTCCATCGCCCAGTTCAAGCTGCGTGAGGGCATGCCGATCGGCGCCCACGTCACGCTGCGGGGCGACCGGATGTGGGAGTTCCTCGACCGGCTGATCAGCATCGCGCTGCCGCGCATCCGCGACTTCCGCGGGCTGAACGGCAAGCAGTTCGACGGGAACGGCAACTACACCTTCGGGCTGACCGAGCAGTCGATGTTCCACGAGATCGACCAGGACAAGATCGACCGCGTCCGGGGCATGGACATCACCGTGGTCACCACGGCGACGAACGACGACGAGGGCCGGGCCCTGCTCAAGCAGCTCGGCTTCCCCTTCAAGGAGAACTGAGATGGCCAAGACCGCCCTGATCAACAAGGCGAACAAGAAGCCGAAGTTCAAGGTCCGGGGCTACACGCGTTGCCAGCGCTGTGGTCGGCCGCACTCGGTCTACCGCAAGTTCGGTCTGTGCCGTGTGTGCCTCCGGGACATGGCTCACCGCGGTGAGCTGCCCGGCGTGACCAAGTCCAGCTGGTAAGCAGCGACCCCAACAACTTCCACATCACTCCTACATCGAAGGTCGCCTCGTGCCCGAGGTGAAACCGCGATGAGAGAGGGCAGGCAGAGCCCATGACAATGACCGACCCGATCGCGGACATGCTCACCCGCGTGCGCAACGCCAACTCGGCGTACCACGACGTGGTGTCCATGCCGTACTCCAAGCTGAAGTCGAACATCGCGGAGATCCTCCAGGCGGAGGGCTTCATCTCCGGGTGGGAGGTCGAGGACGCGACCGTCGGCAAGACGCTGACCATCGCGCTCAAGTACGGCCCCACCCGGGAGCGTTCCATCGCGGGCGTGCGCCGGGTCTCCAAGCCCGGTCTGCGCGTCTACGCGAAGTCCACCAACCTGCCGAAGGTCCTCGGCGGCCTGGGCGTGGCGATCATCTCCACGTCCTCGGGCCTCCTGACCGACAAGCAGGCCGCAACCAAGGGTGTGGGCGGGGAAGTCCTCGCCTACGTCTGGTAAGGGGGAGCACCATGTCGCGCATCGGAAAGAGGCCGGTCGCCATCCCCAGCGGTGTCGACGTCACCATCGAGGGCCAGACCGTGAAGGTCAAGGGCCCCAAGGGTGAGCTGCAGACCGTCGTGGCCGAGCCCATCACGGTCGCCAGGACCGACGAGGGCGTCGAGGTCGCGCGCCCGGACGACGAGCGGGAGTCCCGCTCGCTGCACGGCCTGAGCCGCAGCCTCATCAACAACATGGTCGTCGGTGTCACCACCGGGTACGAGAAGAAGCTCGAGATCCACGGCACCGGTTACCGCGTCCAGAACAAGGGCGGCAACCTCGAGTTCGCGCTCGGGTTCAGCCACCCCGTCGTCATCGAGGCGCCGGAGGGCATCACCTTCGCCGTCGAGAACCCGACCCGCTTCGCGGTCCAGGGGATCGACAAGCAGCTCGTCGGTGAGGTCGCCGCCAACATCCGCAAGCTGCGCCGTCCCGACCCGTACAAGGGCAAGGGCGTGCGCTACGAGGGCGAGCAGATCCGTCGCAAGGTCGGAAAGGCTGGTAAGTAAGCCATGGCAATGATCGTCAAGCGAGCCAAGGGCAAGAGCGCCGCTCGTGGTCGTCGCCACCTGCGCGTCCGCAAGAAGATCACGGGGACCGCGAGCCGTCCGCGGCTGGTCGTCACCCGCAGCTCCCGGCACGTCTTCGTCCAGGTCGTCGACGACACCGTCGGCAAGACCGTCGCCTCGGCCTCGACCATGGAGGCCGACGTGCGGGCGATGGAGGGCGACAAGACCGAGCAGGCCCAGAAGGTCGGCGGGCTCGTCGCAGAGCGCGCCAAGCAGGCGGGCGTCGCCGCGGTCGTCTTCGACCGTGGTGGCAACCGGTACCACGGCCGCGTCGCCGCGGTGGCCGACGGTGCCCGCGAAGGGGGCCTGGCACTGTGATGCAGGCCCACAACGTCGAGAAGAGGAACATCTGATGCCCGGACCCCAGCGTCGAGGCGCCGGTGCCGCCGGCACCAATGAGCGCTCCAACAACAACCGCCGAGACCGCCGCGACGGCGGCCGCGACCGTCACGAGAGCCAGTTCCTCGAGCGGGTCGTGACCATCAACCGCGTCGCCAAGGTCGTCAAGGGTGGTCGTCGCTTCAGCTTCACCGCCCTGGTCGTCGTCGGTGACGGCGACGGCACCGTCGGTGTCGGCTACGGCAAGGCCAAGGAGGTGCCCTCCGCGATCGCGAAGGGTGTCGAGGAGGCGAAGAAGAACTTCTTCAGCGTCCCCCGCATCCAGGGCACCATCCCCCACCCGATCGTCGGCGAGGCCGCCGCGGGTGTCGTCATGCTCCGTCCGGCCTCGCCCGGTACCGGTGTCATCGCCGGTGGCCCGGTGCGCGCCGTGCTCGAGTGCGCCGGCATCCACGACGTGCTGAGCAAGTCTCTCGGCTCGGACAACGCGATCAACATCGTCCACGCGGCGGTGGAGGCCCTCCGCGGCCTCGAGCGTCCGGAGGCCGTGGCCGCGCGCCGCGGCATGCCGCTGGACGAGGTCGCCCCGGCCGCCATGCTGCGCGCCCAGGCCGCTGGTCGCGCCGAGGCCGCCGACACGGCGAAGGCGGGTGCATGATGGCCCAGCTGAAGGTGACCCAGACCCGTTCCGAGATCGGTGGCCGGGAGAGCCAGCGCAACACCCTGCGCAGCCTCGGCCTGAAGCGCATGGGCGACGTCGTCGTCAAGGAGGACCGTCCCGAGATCCGCGGGATGGTCAAGACGGTCGACCACCTGGTCACCGTCGAGGAGGTTGACTGATCATGGCTGACAGCAAGGCTGACGTCACGCCGGAGGAGGGCGCCCGCGCCCTGAAGGTGCACCACCTGCGCCCGGCGCCCGGCGCCAAGACCGCGCGTACCCGCGTGGGTCGCGGTGAGGGCTCGAAGGGCAAGACCGCCGGTCGCGGCACCAAGGGCACCAAGGCCCGTTACCAGGTGCCGGAGCGTTTCGAGGGTGGCCAGACGCCGCTGCACATGCGGCTGCCGAAGATGCGTGGCTTCAAGAACCCGTTCAAGACCGAGTACCAGGTCGTGAACCTCGAGCGCATCGCGACCCTCTTCCCCGAGGGGGGCACCGTGGGCGTCGAGGAGCTCGTGGCCAAGGGCGCCGTTCGCGCGGGCCAGCCCGTGAAGGTGCTCGGCTCCGGCGACGTGTCGGCGAAGGTGGACCTCACGGTCGACGCCTTCTCCACCAGCGCCAAGGAGAAGATCGAGGCGGCCGGCGGCAGCATCACGCTGCGCTGACCCCCTTCGCACCAGGTCGTGAGGCCGTCCCGTCCCCGGGGCGGCCTCACGCCGTTCCGGCCGGTCGGGTCGGGCATCGCCACCGATGACAGGTATCGTCGGACGGGTTGTGCCCGCACGGTCCATCGGCCCGGGGCGCACCACCCGGACCATCCTGGAGGAACCAACCCGTGCTCTCCGTCTTCACCCGGGCGTTCTCGACGCCCGAACTGCGGAACAAGCTGCTGCTCACCCTGGGCATCCTCGTGCTCTTCCGCATCGGGTCTTCCATCCCCACCCCGAATGTCGACTACTCCGCGGTGCAGCAGTGCATCGCGGGTGCGAGGGATGACTCGGGGAGCAGCTTCCTCGGCATGGCCAACCTCTTCAGCGGCGGCGCGCTGCTGCAGCTGTCGGTCTTCGCGCTCGGGATCATGCCCTACATCACCGCGAGCATCATCGTGCAGCTGCTCACGGTCGTCATCCCGCACTTCGAGCAGCTGAAGAAGGAGGGCCAGCAGGGTCAGGCCAAGATGACGCAGTACACGCGTTACCTGACGATCGGCCTGGCCGTCCTGCAGTCCTCGACCTTCATCACCTTCGCGCGCAACCCCGCGCAGCTCTTCGCCAATGCCGAGTGCGGCCCGATCATCTACCGCGAGGGCATCTTCGACATCGGCCTCATGGTGCTGACGATGACCGCCGGGACCGGCCTGATCATGTGGCTCGGTGAGCTCATCACCGACAAGGGCGTCGGCAACGGCATGTCGCTGCTGATCTTCACCTCGATCGTGGCGACCTTCCCCAGCTCGCTGTGGGCCATCCAGCAGCGCGACGGCCGCTGGGACATCTTCTTCATCGTCATCGCCATCGGGCTGCTCATCACCACCGCGGTCGTCTTCGTCGAGCAGAGCCAGCGACGGGTGCCGGTCCAGTACGCCAAGCGGATGGTCGGGCGGCGGATGTACGGCGGCACCTCGACGTACATCCCGATCAAGGTGAACATGGCCAACGTCATCCCGGTCATCTTCGCCAGCTCGATGCTCGCCCTGCCGCAGATGGTCGCCCAGTTCCAGACCGACCCCCAGGGCAACTCGCCGGCGTGGGTGCAGTGGGTCCAGACCTACCTGGTCCAGGGCGACAACCCCATCTACATGGCGGTCTACACCGCCCTGATCATCTTCTTCACGTTCTTCTACGTCTCGATCACGTTCAACCCCACGGACGTGGCCGACAACATGAAGAAGTACGGGGGCTTCATCCCCGGTATTCGCGCCGGGCGACCCACGGCCGAGTACCTCCGGTACGTCCTGACCCGCATCACCGTGCCCGGGTCGATCTACCTGGCTGTGGTCTCGTTGATCCCGCTCATCGCCTTCGTGCTCGTCGGGGCCAACCAGAACTTCCCCTTCGGCGGCGCCTCTATCATCATCATGGTGGGAGTCGGCCTGGAGACGGTGAAGCAGATCGAGTCCCAGCTCCAGCAACGTCACTACGAAGGGTTCCTGCGCTGATGCGTCTGATCATCCTCGGTCCTCCCGGTGCCGGTAAGGGCACTCAGGCCGGCCGTATCGCCGAGCACTACGCCATCCCCGCGATCTCCACGGGGGACATCTTCCGCTCCAACATCAAGAACGAAACGGAGCTCGGGAAGCAGGTCAAGGAGATCCTCGCCTCCGGCGGCTACGTCTCGGACGAGATCACCAACGCCATCGTCGAGGACCGCCTCGCCCAGGAGGACGCCGCGGGCGGGTTCCTGCTCGACGGCTACCCCCGCACTCCGGCGCAGGTCGAGGCCCTCGACGGCATGCTGCAGCGGCAGGGTGCCTCCCTGGACAAGGTGCTCGAGCTCGTCGTCGACGACGAGATGGTGATCGCCCGGCTGCTCAAGCGTGCCGAGGTCGAGGGCCGGGAGGACGACACCGAGGAGGTCATCCGCGAGCGCATGGCCCTCTACCACCGGGAGACCGAGCCGCTGGCCTCCGAGTACGCCGAGCGCGGTCTGCTGGTCCAGGTCGACGGCGCCGGCGAGGTCGACGAGATCGGCCGCCGCATCATCGACGCGCTGGACGACTGACCCGGCGATGTCCCTCTTCGGCCGCGAGCGCCTGCCCTCCCGCACCCCGGACGAGCTCCGGGCGATGCGGGTGGCGGGGCTGCTCGTCGGCCGCACCCTCGCGATGCTCCGGGAGGAGGCGCGCGAAGGGGTGAGCACCGGCCGGCTCGACGAGCTCGCCGAGACCTTCATCCGGGACCACGGGGGCATCCCCAACTTCCAGCTCGTGCCCGGGTACAGCCACACCCTGTGCACCTCGATCGGCTCGCAGATCGTGCACGGGATCCCGGGGGAGCGGGTGCTGGCCCCCGGTGACCTGCTGAGCATCGACTGCGGCGCCGAGGTGCAGGGGTGGAACGGCGACGCCGCGATGACCGTGGTCGTCGGTGGGGATGACGCGGGCGACCCCGCGCAGGTGCGCCTCAGCGAGGTCACCCGGCGTTCGCTCTGGGCGGGGATCGCCGCCCTTCGTCCCGGTGGGGACCTGAACGACGTCGGCGGGGCCGTCGAGGACAGCATCGTCGCCGACGGCCGGGATGACGGCATCGACTACGGAATCGTCGAGGACTACACCGGCCACGGCATCGGGGAGTCGATGCACCTGCCGCCGAGCGTGTGCAACTACCGGGTGCGCGGCCGGGTCGCCCGCACCCCCGTCGGGGCGACCCTGGCGATCGAGCCGATGGTCACCCTCGGCGACCAGGCCAACCACGTCCTGCCCGACGACTGGACCGTCGTCACGAGCGACGGCCTGGCCGCGGCGCACTGGGAGCACTCGGTCGCCCTCACCGAGGACGGCGTCGTCGTGCTCACCGCGCTCGACCAGGGTCACTCGGAACTGGTGCCCCGCGGCGTGGCGGTCGGTTCGCTGGACTGAACCCGCCTCACGACGTGCGGGGAGGCCCGGCGGATGTGGTGTACGCGACGTGGGACGGACCTGTGCCAGGTGAGGCCGGTCGGTAGGCTGCGAAGCCAGTCATGCCGTCCCCCGGGACGGCCGGTCGACCCCAGGAGCGCCACAGCATGACACTGCCCGACAGCCCCTCCGCCGACGGAGGCACGATGCGCCTGGCGGAGGGTTTCCCGCAGCTGGGCGACGAGGACTGGGCCGCGATGGCCGCGAAGGTCCTCAACCGCTCCCGGCCGGAGGACGATCACCTGGACCCGGCCGGCGCCGTCGCCGCGCTGACCAGCGAGCTGCCGGGCGGCCTCGAGGTCGAGCCGATCTACTGGCCGGAGCCGGGCCGCGCGCTCGGGCTGCCCGGGGCGATGCCCTTCACCCGCGGCCGCGGCCCCCGCGACCCGGAGCAGCCCTGGGACGTCCGGGCGCTGCACGAGGACCCCGACGCCGCCCGCACCCGCGCGGCCGTGCTCCAGGACCTCGAGCAGGGAGCCACCTCGGTGTGGCTGCACGTCGGCGAGGACGGCATCGCCACCGAGGATGTCGCGACGGTCCTCCAGGACGTCATGGTCGACCTCGCATCGGTCACCGTCAGCTCGTTGACCGACCAGACCGGCGCCGCCGCGGCCCTGCTCGCCTTCTGGGAGACGAAGGGGGCCGACCCCGCCACCGTGCGCGGCAGCCTCGGCCACGACCCCATCGGCGCGGCGGCCGCGCTCGGCACCGCGCCGGACCTGGCGCCGCTCGCCGACGCGGTGCGCTCCTGCACCGAGCGCTGGACCGGCGTGCGCGCCGTCACCGTCGACACCCGGGTCCACCACGACGCGGGCGCCGGCGACGCCGACGAGATCGCGCTGGCCCTCGCCACCGCCCTGGAGTACGTCCGGCGCCTGCACGCCGACGGCATCGAGCCGGCCGAGGCCTTCCGGCGCATCGACTTCCGGGTGGCCGCGACGGCCGACCAGTTCGCCACCATCGCCAAGCTGCGGGCGCTGCGGCGCACCTGGGCCCGCGTGGGCGAGGTGCTCGAGGTCCCCGAGGCCGACCGCGGGGCCTGGGTGCACGCCGTCACCTCCTGGCGGATGCAGACCCGCACCGACCCGTGGGTGAACATCCTGCGCGACACCATCGCCTGCTTCGGCGCCGCCGCCGGCGGGGCCGAAGCGATCACCGTGCTGCCGCACGACGTCGCGGTGGGGCTGCCGACCCCCTTCGCCCGGCGCATCGCCCGCAACACCCAGACACTGCTCTCCGCCGAGTCCCACGTCGCCGCGGTCGCGGACCCGGCCGGCGGCTCGGCCTACGTCGAGTCGCTGACCGACGAGATCGCCCGCGCCGCGTGGCAGTGGTTCGGTGAGCTCGACGGGGCCGGGGGCACCGCGGTCGCGCTCGCCGACGGACGCATCGCGGACCGACTCGCCGCCACCCGCGCACGGCGCGACGCCGCGCTGGCCACCCGTGAGCTGCCGCTCACCGGTACCTCGACCTTCCCGCTGGCCGGGGAGACGCTCCTCGAGCGGGAGCCGCGCGCGGAGGTCACCCGCGACGGGCTGCCACGCCGCCGGGACTCCGAGGCCTTCGAGGCCCTGCGCGAGCGGGCCGGCTCCGACCTCACCGTCCCCGTGCTCGGGCTGGGTGCCGTCAAGGAGCACACCGCCCGGGTCAGCTTCGTCGGCAACCTCCTCGGGGTCGCCGGCATCCACCCGGAGCTCCACGAGCTCCTCGACGGGCCCGAGGGGGTCGACCTCTCCGGCCTCGAGGGTGCGCCCGTCGCGATCATCGCCTCCTCGCCGAAGGGGTACGCCGCCCACGCGGAGGCGACCGTCGCCGCCCTTCGCGCCGCCGGCGTGCAGCACGTCGTCATCGCCGGCGCACCGACCGAGGCCGAGGGCACGTCGGTCGATGACTCCGCGCAGGCGGGCATGGACGTCCTGGCCTTCCTCGAGGACCTCATCGACCGCCTCGGTACCCGCCAGCAGCCGGCAGGAGCACGCTGATGACCGACCAGATCCCCACCTTCGAGACCATCGACCTCGGCGACGGGGTGCCCTCCGCGGGCGCCACCGACCGCTGGGAGGAGGCCCTCGCGCGCACGCCGGGCGCCGCCGACGGCTGGCGGACCCCGGAGCACATCACCGTCGCGCCGGTCTACACCGAGGCCGACACCGAGGACCTGGACTTCCTCCGGACGGTGCCCGGCGCGGCCCCGTACCTGCGCGGGCCCTACCCGACGATGTACGTCAACCAGCCGTGGACGGTGCGCCAGTACGCCGGCTTCTCCACCGCGGAGGAGTCCAACGCCTTCTACCGGCGCAACCTCGCCGCGGGGCAGAAGGGGCTCTCGGTCGCCTTCGACCTGGCCACCCACCGCGGCTACGACAGCGACCACCCCCGCGTCGCCGGCGATGTCGGCATGGCCGGTGTGGCGATCGACTCCATCCTGGACATGCGCACTCTCTTCAGCGGCATCCCGCTGGAGCGGATGAGCGTGTCGATGACGATGAACGGCGCCGTGCTGCCGGTGCTCGCGCTCTACGTCGTCGCCGCCGAGGAGCAGGGGGTGAGCCCGGAGCAGCTGAGCGGCACCATCCAGAACGACATCCTCAAGGAGTTCATGGTCCGCAACACCTACATCTACCCGCCGGGCCCCTCGATGCGGATCATCTCCGACATCTTCGCCTTCACGAGCCAGCGGATGCCCCGCTTCAACTCGATCTCGATCTCCGGGTACCACATGCAGGAGGCCGGGGCGACGCAGGACCTCGAGCTGGCCTACACCCTCGCGGACGGCATCGAGTACATCCGCGCGGGCCGGGAGGCCGGGCTGGACGTGGACTCCTTCGCGCCGCGGCTGTCCTTCTTCTGGGCCATCGGCATGAACTTCTACATGGAGGTGGCCAAGCTGCGCGCGGCCCGCCTGCTGTGGGCCCGGCTGGTCAAGGA
Organism: Janibacter corallicola NBRC 107790; assembly: GCF_001570965.1. GTDB lineage: Bacteria > Actinomycetota > Actinomycetes > Actinomycetales > Dermatophilaceae > Janibacter > Janibacter corallicola. Next base: position 25,079 of record NZ_BCSR01000002.1, read on the forward strand.
GGGCTTCGCCCCGGAGAACCCGAAGTCGCTCTCGCTGCGCACCCACAGCCAGACCTCCGGCTGGAGCCTGGCGGCCCAGGACGTCTACAACAACGTCGTGCGCACCTGCGTCGAGGCGATGGCCGCGACCCAGGGGCACACCCAGAGCCTGCACACCAACGCCCTGGACGAGGCGATCGCGCTGCCGACGGACTTCTCGGCGCGCATCGCCCGCAACACCCAGCTGGTGCTGCAGCAGGAGTCGGGCACGACCCGCGTCGTCGACCCCTGGGGCGGCAGCGCCTACGTCGAGCGGCTCACCCACGACCTCGCCGAGCGGGCGTGGAGCCACATCCAGGAGGTCGAGAAGGCCGGCGGGATGGCCAAGGCGATCGAGGCGGGCATCCCGAAGATGCGTATCGAGGAGGCCGCCGCCCGCACCCAGGCGCGCATCGACTCCGGGCAGCAGCCGGTGATCGGCGTCAACACCTACCCGGTCGACGAGGACGAGCCGATCGAGATCCTCAAGGTCGACAACGCCTCCGTGCGCGCCCAGCAGCTGGAGAAGCTGGAGCGGCTGCGCTCCGAGCGCGACGAGGAGGAGACCCGCGCAGCGCTCGCCGCCCTCACCGAGGCGGCGAAGGGGGACGGCGGCACCATGGAGACCAACCTGCTGGCCCTGGCGATCGACGCCGCCCGGGCCAAGGCCACCGTCGGGGAGATCTCCTCGGCGCTGGAGGAGGTCTTCGGTCGCTACACCGCCTCGATCCGTACCATCTCCGGTGTGTACCGCGACGAGGCCGGCCCGGGCGGGGCCGTCGAGGAGGTCCAGCAGAAGGTCGAGCAGTTCGCCGACCTGGAGGGCCGCCGGCCGCGCATCCTCGTGGCCAAGATGGGCCAGGACGGGCACGACCGCGGGCAGAAGGTCATCTCGACCGCCTTCGCCGACCTCGGCTTCGACGTCGACGTCGGCCCGCTCTTCCAGACCCCCGCGGAGGTCGCCCGCCAGGCCGTCGAGGCCGACGTGCACGTCGTGGGCGTCTCCTCGCTGGCCGCGGGGCACCTCACCCTCGTGCCGGCGCTGCGCGAGGAGCTGGACGCCCTGGGCCGCACCGATCTGCTGATCGTCGTGGGCGGGGTCATCCCCAGCCAGGACTTCGAGGAGCTGCGCGCGGCGGGAGCGGACGACATCTACCCGCCCGGCACCGTCATCGCGCAGGCTGCCGGCCGGCTCGTGGACACGCTCGTCGAGCGCGCCTCCGCTGCCGATGGCTGAGTCGGTCGCCGATCTCGCTGCCGGCGTCCGGGAGCGCTCCCGGGGGCAGATCGCCCGGGCGATCACGCTCGTCGAGTCCTCCCGGCCGGCCCACCGCGACCGGGCCAAGGAGCTGCTCGCGCTGCTCGCGCCCGACACCGGTCACGCCGTGCGCGTGGGCATCTCCGGGATCCCGGGCGCGGGCAAGTCGACCTTCATCGACGCCCTCGGCACCCGGCTGATCGAGGCGGGCCACCGCGTCGCGGTCGTCGCCGTCGACCCGAGCAGCTCGCGCACCGGCGGGTCGGTGCTCGGCGACCGCACCCGGATGGCGGCGCTGACCGCCAGCGACGACGCCTTCGTGCGCCCCTCGCCCTCGGGGGACCACCTCGGCGGCGTCGCCCGGGCGACCCGCGAGTCGATGCTCGTGCTCGAGGCCGCGGGCTTCGACGTCGTCCTCGTCGAGACCGTCGGGGTGGGCCAGTCCGAGGTGGCGGTCTCCGAGATGGTCGACACCTTCCTCATGCTCGCCCTCGCCCGGGGCGGGGACCAGCTGCAGGGGATCAAGCGCGGCATCCTCGAGATCGCCGACGTCATCGCGGTCAACAAGGCCGACGGCCCCTACGAGGGCGATGCCCGGGTGGCCGCCCGCGAGCTCTCCGGGGCGATGCGGATGATGAACCCGGACCCCGAGGCCCGCCGCCCCCCGGTGCTGACGTGCAGCGCGCAGACCGGCGCCGGCCTCGACGAGGTCTGGCAGGCCGTCCTCGATCACCGCAGCCACCTCGAGGCGCAGGGGTCGCTCGCCACCCGCCGGGCGGAGCAGCAGCAGGAGTGGATGTGGGCGATGGTCGACGCCGAGCTGCACGACCTCGTGCGCCGTTCACCCGGGGTGCGCGAGCACCTGGCCGAGCTGACCGCGGCCGTGCGCTCGGGGGAGACCAGCGCCGTGGAGGGCGCCGGACGGGTCATCGACGCCTTCGCCCGGGACCTCGGCGAGCGTTGATCCCGGCGCTCAGCCGCGCGCCGGAGCCCCGATCCTCTTCGGTGCGATGCCGGAGCGGCGCGCGAGGAGGAGCAGCACCGCGGTCATGACGGCGGTGGCGAGCACGCTCGTGCCGGCCGCGGCCCCCGTGCTCGTCGTGTCCGTGCCGACGTAGGCATCCTGCAGCCCGCCGAGCACGCTCAGGCCCACCGTGATGACGAGGTTGTTGACGACGTGCAGCACGATGGCCGCCTCCAGGCCGCCGGTGCGCCACGTGAGGTAGCAGCAGGCGAGCGCCATGCCGCCGAGGTCGATGATGATCCACGGGTCGAGCGAGGTGTGCGCGAGCGCGAAGAGGAGGGTCGAGAGGATCGTCCCGACGACCAGGGCCAGGACCGGGTTCCGGATCCACGCACCCACCCCCTGGAGCAGACCGCCACGGAAGGCGACCTCCTCCCCGGCCGCTTGCAGGGGGGTGGTGAGCAGCGTGACGACCACGAGCCACTGCCAGTGCTCCGGCCGGTCGCCGGGTGACTCCCCGGAGAGTACCCACGACCCGGCGAGGTAGGCGCCCCAGAGCACGAGCGTGACGACGAAGGCCCGCAGCAGCCAGCCCCACCGGATCCGCCCCGCGACCGACCACAGTGCTCCCATCGGGCGCCAGTGCCCAAGCCGCGTCGCGACGAGCGTCGCCGGGATGAGCGCGGCGAGCATGAGATTGTTGATCAGCATCGAGACCGGGTCGGTCGCCATCGACTCGACCGCGTCCGGAGTCGTGAGCAGGTCGGGTCTCAGCGCGTAGAGGATGATGCCCAGCACCATGCTCGTGACGAAGAAGACCCCCACCGCCAGCAGCAGTGCCACAAGCGGTCGCCACCAGTGGTACCCCCGCACCCGCATCTGCGAGACGTAGCTGCGGGGCTCGTCGTCGGGCAGCGGGCGCAGCGAGCCGCCTCCGGTCGGTGCCGGGGGAGGGGCGAAGGGGGCCTGCCTCCCGGACCACCGCTGCCGGTGGTGCTCCCGGGCCGCCTGCGCGAAGTCGATGAGCAGCGGGTGCACCCCGTCGTCGGTGGCGAGGGCGTGGTCGATCAGCGTGGCCGGTGACCGACCGGCGGCGGCGACCACGGCGGGGCGGCCTCCGCGGTGGGCCTGCGCGGACCAGACGGTGCCCGCGGCCGAGGCGTAGTCGTCGGCGGGGCGGCCGCCGGCGGGCTGCACCGGCAGTCGCGTCGGGGCGGTGCCGAGCAGGAGGGCCAGCCGGCCACCGGGGGCGGCCACGAGCATCTCGGGCGCGGAGTCGTCCGCGGCTGCCGGGCCGACGAGCGGCAGGCCCGCACCCAGGGCGTGGGCGATCGTCGTGTCGTGCACGTCGGCCGGTGAGCCGATCGGGGCGGGCAGCAGCCAGAGGCCGTCCAGATCCGGGGTCGGGGCGGTGCCGTCGGGCAGACCGAGGACCTCGGCCTCCGGGAGCAGGACGGCCAACGCCCGGCGGGCGCGGTCGGCGCCGGGGTGCTCGGGCGGGCCGACGAGGGCGATGCGCGGGCCGGTCATGGCCCGATCGTACGTGGGCGGCCGGAGACCCCCGGGCCACGGGGGAGCCTCCGGCCGCCCACGGTGGGAGGAGTCCTGATCAGGTGCGGGTCTCGGCCTTCGAGCCCTCCTCCTCCTGCTCGGTCACCGGGAGCTCCCCGGTGACCTCGCCCCGGTTGAGCGCCTCCCGCCCGGCGAAGACGGCCTCCTCGGGGATGCCCCGCACCTTCGTGACGAACTGCAACCTCTCCTTGCGCAGGGCGATGATGAAGCTGATCCCCGCGAGGAACATCAGCGTGAACATCGGTAGCCCGACGACCGTGATGACCTGTTGCAGCGCGTCCAGTCCCTGGTCGCCGGCGAGGACGATGAGCAGCGCGGCGAGCACGCCCTCGCTGACGCCCCAGAAGACGCGCTGGTGGGTCGGTCCGGCGTCGCCGTCGCCGGTGCAGAGCATGTCGACGACGAGGGAGGCGGAGTCGGAGCTCGTCGCGAAGAAGATCGCGACGATCACCACGGCGAAGCCCTGGATGAAGGTGGTCAGGGGATAGTGCTCGAAGAAGGCGAACATCGACAGCGGGATGGAGTCCGAGACGGCCGAGGCGATCTCTCCCTCGGACCCGTTCATGCCGTCGATGCGCATGGCCGACCAGCCGAAGACCACGAACCAGATGATCGTGAAGATCGTCGGGGCGAAGAGGACGCCGAGGACGAACTCACGAACGGTGCGGCCCTTCGAGATGCGCGCCAGGAAGATCCCCATGAAGGGGGCCCAGCTGACCGTCCACGCCCAGTAGAAGACGGTCCAGCCGCCCTGCCAGCCCCAGCCCTCGTCCTTGGTCACCGGGGCGAGCGAGTCGTTCCAGAGCATCATCTCGGGCAGCGAGGAGACGAAGTTCCCGGTCGTCTCGAAGATCTCCCGCAGCAGGAAGAGCGTCATTCCGCCGGTGAGGAAGACGAAGATCATCAGGCCGATCGCCATGGCGATGTTGATGTTGGACAGGAACTTCACCCCCTTGTCCATGCCCCGGACGATCGAGGTGACCGCGACGGCCTCGAGGACGACGATGATCAGCACCTGCAGGACGGTGTTGTTGTCCCACCCGAAGAGAGCACCGAGGCCGGCGCCGATCTGGGAGGTGCCCAGACCGATCGAGACGGCGACGCCGAAGAGGGTGCCGAGGATGGCGGTGATGTCGATGGCCCGGCCGATCGGCCCGTAGATGCCGTCCTTGAGGATCGGGTAGAAGACCGAGCTCACGCGCACCGGGAGCTCGTAGCGGTGGATGAAGTAGGCGAAGGCCAGGCCGGGCAGGCAGAAGATCGCCCAGGTGTGGAGGCTCAGGTGGTACAGGGCGAAGTTCATGCCCTCGGTGGCCGCCTGGGGGGTGAACGGTTGCACGTCCGCCTTCGGGGGCGTCGTGTAGTGGGAGATCGGTTCCGCCACGCCCCAGAACATCAGGATGGTGCCGATGCCGCCGGCGAAGAGCATGGCGAACCACGAGGGGAAGCTGTACTGCGGTGGTTCGTCCTTGCGGCCGAGCTGGACCTGGCCGTAGGGGCTGAAGGCCACGCCGAGGAGCATGATCACCCACGCGGTGACGCCGAAGATGAAGTACCACCCCAGGTTGGTGACCACCCACTCGCGCCCGGTGCTGAAGGAGCTGTTCAGCTGGGCGGGGAAAAGTAGCAGGACGATGAGGAAGAGGATCATCAACCCCGCCGAGACGAAGAAGATCGTCGGTTGCGTGCGCAACCGGAGCCTGCGGGCGAGTGCGTCCATGTCGCTGTCCTTCCGTCGAGACCGCCTCGCCCTCCCAATGGGGGGCAAGGGACACCCGTGAGTGTGGCACCGTGCGGCGACCACAGGGTGGATTTCGCCCCGGCAGATTGCATGGCGTATCCTCGAGTGTCGGTCTGTGTGTGCTCCGCCTTCCCGTACCGGGGAGGCGGGATCCATGCGTGACCGACTCACGGGGGTCGCCACACAGGTGGCCGCCATCGACGGATTGAGAGGGTATGGCCAAGAAGGACGGTGTCATCGAGGTCGAGGGCACGATCGTCGAAGCGCTCCCGAATGCGAACTTCCGGGTCGAGCTGACGAACGGTCACAAGGTTCTCGCCCACATCTCGGGCAAGATGCGGCAGCACTACATCCGGATCCTTCCGGAGGACAAGGTTGTCGTCGAGCTCAGCCCGTACGACCTGACCCGCGGCCGGATCGTCTTCCGTTACCGCTGATCGACGCGGCCACCGACGGTGGCCGACGAGAGCAGCACCCGAGCACGACCCGTCGCCACGTACCGGGGGCGGGAAGATCGAGAAAGATGCGAGACGGCAATGAAGGTTCAGCCGAGCGTCAAGAAGATCTGTGACAAGTGCAAGGTGATCCGCCGCAACGGCCGGGTCATGGTGATCTGCGACAACCTGCGCCACAAGCAGCGCCAGGGCTGATCGCGGTCCACCAGGACCGGTGAGGCGGGGAACCGGGCACCAGCCCAGATCCTCGAGCAACGCCAATTGAAGAGAAGCACCACCCGGCCCCTGCCCCCTTCGCGGAGCAGGACGTCACCCCCGGTCTCGGAGGCCGGGGACCGCAGCGGCCCGCCCGGAGCGCGGGACCACCCGCCGGACTGGTGGTGCACCAGACCTCCGAGCAGAAGAGAATGGAAGCCAGCACATGGCACGTCTTGTTGGAGTGGATCTCCCGCGCGAGAAGCGCGTCGAGGTCGCCCTGACCTACATCTTCGGTGTGGGACGCACGACTTCGCAGCAGGCCCTGGCCGCGACCGGGATCGACCCGAGCACGCGGGTGAAGGACCTGACCGACGAGCAGCTCGTCACCCTGCGTGACTACTTCGAGGCCAACGTCCAGCACGAGGGAGACCTCCGCCGCGAGGTCGCCGCCGACATCCGCCGCAAGGTCGAGATCGGCACCTACACGGGCCTGCGCCACCGTCGTGGTCTGCCGGTGCGCGGTCAGCGCACCAAGACCAATGCGCGTACCCGCAAGGGTCCGAAGCGCACCGTCGCAGGCAAGAAGAAGGCCTGACCCACCCACCGGCGACGCGGCCCCGCCGCCACCGGTGAGCACGACCCACCGAAGAACTTCGTAGGAGAAACATGCCCCCCAAGACCCGCGCCACCAAGGTGCGTCGCAAGGTCAAGAAGAATGTGTCCGTGGGCGCGGCCCACATCAAGAGCACGTTCAACAACACCATCATCTCGATCACCGATCCCACCGGTGCCGTGATCTCCTGGGCCTCCGCGGGCCAGGTCGGCTTCAAGGGATCGCGCAAGTCCACCCCGTACGCCGCCCAGATGGCCGCCGAGGCCGCCGCCCGCCGCGCCATGGAGCACGGCATGCGCAAGGTCGACGTCTTCGTCAAGGGGCCCGGTTCCGGTCGCGAGACCGCGATCCGCTCCCTGACCGCTGCCGGCCTCGAGGTCGGCGCGATCCAGGACGTCACGCCCAGCCCGCACAACGGTGTCCGCCCGCCCAAGCGCCGTCGCGTCTGAGCAGCTAGACACGGGAGATAGATAAGACATGGCTCGTTACACCGGCCCCATCACCAAGAAGTCCCGTCGGCTCAAGCTCGACCTCGTCGGCGGCGACAAGAACTTCGAGCTCCGCCCCTTCCCGCCCGGCCAGCACGGCCGTCGGCGGATCCAGGAGAAGGAGTACCTGACCCAGCTGCAGGAGAAGCAGAAGGCCCGCTTCACCTACGGCGTCATGGAGAAGCAGTTCCTCCGGTACTACAAGGAGGCGGCGAACCGTCCCGGCCAGACCGGTCACAACCTGCTGACCATCCTCGAGTCCCGCCTGGACAACGTCGTCTACCGCGCCGGCCTGGCCCGCACCCGCCGGCAGGCCCGCCAGCTGGTCACCCACGGCCACCTGGAGGTCAACGGCAAGCGGACCAACGTCCCCAGCCAGCGCGTCGAGCAGTACGACATCATCACGATCCGCAAGCAGTCGGTGGAGGCCTTCCCCTTCCAGCTGGCCCGCGAGACCTTCGGCGAGCGCCCCGTCCCGGCGTGGCTGCACGTCGTCCCGGGCAGCCTGAAGGTGCTGGTCCACCAGCTCCCGACCCGCGAGCAGATCGACACGCCGCTCACCGAGCAGCTGATCGTCGAGCTCTACTCCAAGAACTGAGTCAGTTCCACCCAGGGTGGCCCCCGCGGACCGATGCGGGGGCCACCGCCGGGGTCGCGCCCCGGCACTTTCACGAGGCGTCATATAGCGGTCGCCCGTGGGAAGGAAGATCACCGTGCTCATCGCACAGCGCCCGATCCTCAGCGAAGAGGTCCTCGCCGACAACCGTTCGCGGTTCGTCATCGAGCCCCTCGAGCCGGGCTTCGGTTACACCATCGGCAACTCCCTGCGTCGCACCCTGCTCTCGAGCATCCCGGGTGCCTCGCTCACCTCGATCCGCATCGACGGCGTCCTCCACGAGTTCTCCACCATCCCGGGGGTGAAGGAGGACGTCACCGAGATCATCCTCAACCTCAAGGGGCTGGTCGTCTCCAGCGAGAACGACGAGCCGGTCGTGATGTACCTGCGCAAGTCCGGCGCCGGTGCCGTCACCGCCGCGGACATCAACCCGCCGGCCGGTGTCGAGGTGCACAACCCCGACCTGCACATCGCCACGCTCAACGACAAGGGCTCCGTCGAGATGGAGCTGACCGTCGAGCGCGGTCGTGGCTACGTCTCCGCACAGCAGAACAAGAGCGGCGACCAGGAGATCGGCCGGATCCCGGTCGACTCGATCTACTCGCCGGTGCTGGCCGTGACCTACAAGGTCGAGGCCACGCGAGTGGAGCAGCGGACCGACTTCGACAAGCTGATCGTGGACGTCGAGACGAAGAACTCCATGGTTCCCCGGGACGCGCTGGCCTCCGCCGGCAAGACCCTGGTCGAGCTCTTCGGCCTGGCACGCGAGCTGAACATCGAGGCCGAGGGCATCGACATGGGCCCGTCCCCGACGGACGCCGCGATGGCCGCCGACATGGCCCTGCCGATCGAGGACCTGGACCTGACCGTCCGCTCCTACAACTGCCTCAAGCGCGAGGGCATCCACAGCGTGGGTGAGCTCGTCGGGCGCAGCGAGGCGGACCTGCTCGACATCCGCAACTTCGGCGCGAAGTCGATCGACGAGGTCAAGGCGAAGCTGCACGACATGGGCCTGGCCCTCAAGGACAGCCCGCCCGGGTTCGACCCGAGCACCGCGGACTACGAAGAGTACGACGAGCCCGGTGACGAGGATGCCTCGTTCGCCGAGGACGAGCAGCTCTGAACCACCTCGAGTGACCTGACCGCTGCCGCGGTGAGGTCTGACAGCTCCCAAGGAGAACATCATGCCCACCCCCACCAAGGGTCCCCGTATCGGCGGAGGTCCGGCTCACGAGCGGCTGATCCTCGCGAACCTGGCCACGTCCCTCTTCGAGAACGACCAGCTGACGACCACCCAGGCCAAGGCCAAGCGGCTGCGCCCGCTGGCCGAGCGGCTGATCACCTTCGCCAAGCGCGGTGACCTGGCCTCGCGCCGCAGGGTCATGACGGTCGTGAAGGACAAGGGCGTCGTCCACCGCCTGTTCGTGGAGATCGCGCCCGACGTGGCCGACCGTCCCGGTGGCTACACCCGGATCACCAAGATCGCCCCGCGCAAGGGCGACAACGCCCCGATGTGCGTCATCGAGCTCGTCCGCGAGCCGGTCGACGCCAAGCCGAAGCGCGCGGTCGTCAAGGAGGCGGAGGGCGCCGCCAAGCGCTCCGCCAAGGACGCGGCTGCCGAGCAGGAGGCCACCGAGGCCCCGGCCGAGGACCTGCCCGAGGGTGCCGTCAAGGCGCTCGAGGATGGTGCCGCGCCGAGTGACGAGTACACCGTCAAGGGCAACCTCGACTCGCAGAAGTACCACGTCGCCGGTTCGCAGTGGTTCGACTCGACCGTCGCCGAGGTCTGGTTCAAGACCGCCGACGAGGCCAAGGCGGCCGGCTTCGAGCCGGCTGGTGGCGAGAGCAAGCAGCAGGAGTCCGACGAGGAGGCCTGAGCCTCCCGCGCGGCCCAGCGCCGGACGAAGGGCGCCGCACCCCACCAGGGGAGCGGCGCCCTTCGCCGTGTCGGGGCCGGCCGCCCGTGGCCGGGTTTCCCGATGGCGGCGGAGCACGCCGCCTACGCTGGGCCACATGCGGCTGCGCCTCGACCTCGCCTACGACGGCACCGACTTCCACGGCTGGGCCGCCCAGCCGGGGTTGCGCACCGTGGAGGGGGAGCTGACTGCCGCCCTCGGGCGGGTGCTGCGTCTCCCGCAGGACCCGTCGGTGACGGTGGCCGGACGCACCGACGCCGGCGTGCACGCCGCGGGGCAGGTGGTCCACCTCGACCTGGCCGAGGAGGTGCTCGCCGGAGCCGCCGGCCGGTCCGACCGGGACCCGCTCGACGCCCTGCTCACCCGGGTGCGCGGGGTGCTGCCGCCCGACATCGCCCTGCACCGGGTGGCCCGGGCGCCGGAGGGCTTCGACGCCCGCTTCTCGCCGCTGCAGCGGCGCTACCGCTACCTGATCAGCGACGACCCGGCCGGGTTCGACCCCCTTCGTCGTCGGGACGTGGTGGCGCTGCGCACCCCGCTGGACCCCGGGGCGATGACCGAGGCCTCCGCGCTCCTGCTCGGGCTGCGAGACTTCGCCGCCTTCTGCAAGCGGCGGGAGGGGGCCACGACGACCCGGACGCTGCTGCGCTACGACTGGCGCCGCACGCCGGACGGGCTGATCGAGGCGACCGTCGTCGCCGACGCCTTCTGCCACTCGATGGTCCGCGCCCTCATCGGTGCCCTCGTGCCGGTCGGGACCGGGCAGCGGGACCTGCGGTGGCCGCTGGAGGTCCTCGGCGCCGGCGTGCGCGACCCGCGGGTGAAGGTCATGCCCGCCCACGGGCTCTCCCTCGTCGAGGTGACCTACCCCGACGCGGCGCGGATGGCCGAGCGGGCGGCGACCACCCGGGCGCGGCGGCCCTCCTGAGGCCTACGAGGAGGTGCGCAGCGCGCCGCCGGGCGGCAGCGGCCACCACCGCCACTGCACGATCCCCACGACCTGGTCGGCCGGGACGAAGCGGGCAACGCACGTCTCGTCGGCCGGGCGACCACGGCAGGCCGCCACCGAGTCCGAGCTGTTCGCCCGGTTGTCACCGAGGACGAGGTAGGAGTCCTCGGGCACCGCGACCTCGGGGAAGCAACGGGTCGACGGGGCACGGCCCTCGACCGCCCGGTCGCAGGAGGTCCCGTGCTCGAAGGGGTGGGGATTCTTGACGTAGGGCTGCGCCAGCGGCTCGCCGTCGACCCGGATCCTGCCGTCGAAGCCGCAGCAGGAGACGGTCTCGCCGGGCAACCCGATGATCCGCTTGACGGTGTAGGAGTGGTGGCTCGGCCCCACCCCGAGCAGGTCGCCCCCGTAGCGCACGAGGTTCTTCAGGGGCCGGGGCTCCTCGAGTCGTTCCTCCTCCCACGTGCGTCCGTGCGCGAAGGCGATGACGTCGCCCCGGTCCAGGTCGTGGGTGTCCACGCCGATGACGCGCACCGCCACCCGGTCCCCGGTCAGCAGGGTGGGCTCCATCGACTCGCTCGGGATGACGAAGGGCCGCACGACGAAGTGGCACAGCAGGCCCAGCAGGACGAGACCGAGCACCACGCGCACGCCCACATCGACGTACCAGGGGCGCACGCCCCGCTGCTCGGTCCTGACCACGGGGGCCAGCCTAGGGACGTCGAGGGAGCGGGATGAGCCCGACGGCCGCAGAAACCCGGCGGGCGCCCGGGGTGCCGGCACCGCGCCGGCGGTAACGCTCCAGCACCGCGTCCAGCTCGGCCCGCAGCGCGGCCAGCTGCGCCTCGTCGACGAGCACCTCGCGCTCCTCGAGACCGCACTCCTCCTGCCAGACGAGCGGCCAGCCCACCTGGCGGTCGATCCAGCCGTGCAACCGGCCGGCGTGGTGGTCCACGTGGTCGTGGGCGAGCCACAGCGCGTCGGCGAGCTCCTCGGCGTCGTCGATCGTGCTCACCGCCACCCCGGTGTCCGGTCCCGATTCCTCCTCGACCTCGGCCGCGGCCCAGACCCGGCTGCGCCCGTCGCCGAGCCCGGTGTCCGTGATGAGCCCGGCCTTCTGGAGCACCCGGGCGTGGTAGCTCGTCGCCCCGGTGTTGCTCGAGAGCGCCCGGGCGAGGTCGGCCGCGGTGGCGCCGCCGTGCAGTCGCAGGTGGGCGAGGATGCGGGAGCGAAGGGGGTGGGACAGCAGTCGCCAGGCCTGCGCGGAGGGTGCCGGGGTGGGTTCACTCACCCCCGGATGATTGCACAAGTTTTGTGCAATCGTCGCCGAGGGGCTGGGTGGCGAAGCTGCGCAGGGGCCGAAAACCCTTGCCATGCCGGGCTTTCCGGAGGTCCGGCAGCGATTTCGAGCCGCTCCGGACGCTCCGTAGAATGGAGTGCAGCAGCGCCGTCCACGCCATGTGCACGGCGCCTCCCTTCGCTCCCGCGAGGGAACCCGCACCACGACTAGCAGAGGCATTCACATGCGCACCCACACAACCAAGGGCGGTGAGATCACCCGTCAGTGGCACGTCATCGACGCCACCGACGTGGTCCTCGGTCGTCTCGCGACGCAGGCGGCGACGCTGCTGCGCGGCAAGCACAAGACCAACTTCGCCCCCTACCTGGACTGCGGCGACTTCGTCATCGTCATCAACGCCGAGAAGGTCGCCCTGACCGGCGCGAAGGCGGAGCAGAAGCGCGCCTACCGCCACTCCGGATTCTCCGGCGGACTGTCGTCCTCCAGCTACGCCGAGCTGCTCGAGAAGAACCCCGAGCGCGCCGTCGAGAAGGCCATCCGCGGCATGCTGCCGAGCAACAGCCTCGGCCGCCAGCAGCTGGGCAAGCTGAAGGTCTATCGCGGGGCCGAGCACCCGCACGGTGCCCAGCAGCCGACCCCCTACACGATCTCGCAGGTCGCGCAGTAAGCGCCGCCGAGAAGGAACCAGAGGCAATTATCGTGGCTGACACCACCGACAACGCACCGCAGACCCAGGACCTCGAGGGCGAGGAGCCCCAGCTGTCCTCCTACACCTCCGAGTCCCAGGGCCCGGTCGGCGACGCCGCGCCCGTGGCCCGCCCCTCGGCCTCCGCGCCGGGCTCCGGCACCGGCCGCCGCAAGCAGGCCGTCGCCCGCGTCCGGATCGTCCCGGGCAGCGGCGAGTGGCAGGTCAACGGCCGCTCGCTGGAGGAGTACTTCCCGAACAAGGTCCACCAGCAGGTCGTGAACGAGCCGCTCGTCGCGCTCGAGCTCGACGGCGCCTACGACGTGCTCGTGCGCGTCCACGGCGGTGGCCCCTCCGGCCAGGCCGGGGCCGTCCGCCTCGGCGTCGCCCGTTCGTTGAACGGCGTGGACCCGGACACCAACCGCCCGACCCTGAAGAAGGCCGGTTACCTCACCCGTGACGCCCGCGTCCCGGAGCGCAAGAAGGCCGGTCTGAAGAAGGCCCGCAAGGCACCGCAGTACAGCAAGCGCTGATCGGGGCACACCCTCGCAGCACCGACCAGGGCGGCTCCCACGTGGTGGGGGCCGCCCTCGTCGTGGCGTCGTCCTCCCGGGGAAGCGCGGCTGCACCCGGTATCCTCGGCCGGGTCCTGCCCATGGCGCCACGGTGGGCAGGACCTCCACGGAAGGTTGATTCACGATGACCCGACTGTTCGGCACCGACGGTGTCCGCGGCCTCGCCAACGGCGAGAAGATCACCGCCGGCACCGCACTGCGTCTGGCCCAGGCGGCGGCACGCGTGCTGCCGCTGCCCGACCACGAGGGTGAACGCCCGGTCGCGGTCGTCGGCCGGGACCCGCGGGCTTCCGGGGAGTTCCTCTCCGCCGCGGTCGTCGCCGGTCTGGCCAGCAGCGGCATCGACGTCCACGACGCCGGGGTGGTCCCGACGCCGGCGGTGGCCTTCCTCACCGCGGACCTGCACGCCGACTTCGGCGTCGTGCTCTCCGCCTCGCACAATGCCATGCCGGACAACGGCATCAAGTTCTTCGCGAAGGGGGGCCACAAGCTCCCCGACGCGGTGGAGGACCGGATCGAGGCGGCGATGGTCGAGGAACCGCTGCGTCCCACCGGCCCCGAGGTCGGACGGGTGCTCCCGATGGGGGACGGGGGGACCCGCTACGTCCGCCACCTGCTGGACGCTCTCGAGCAGCGCCTCGAGGGGCTCACCGTGGTCCTCGACGCCGCGCACGGCGCCGCGAGCGAGGTCTCCCCGGAGGCCTTCCGCCTGGCCGGCGCCAGCGTGCACGTGATCGGCGCCCGGCCCGATGGGCTGAACATCAACGACGCGCACGGCTCCACCCACATCGAGCTGCTGCAGCAGGCGGTCCGCGAGCGCGGTGCCGACCTCGGCATCGCCCACGACGGCGACGCCGACCGGTGCCTCGCGGTCGACGCCTCGGGCACCGTCGTCGACGGGGACCAGATCATGGCGATCCTCGCCGTCGCGCTCAAGGAGCACGGCGAGCTGGTCGACGACGTCCTCGTCGCGACGGTGATGAGCAACCTCGGGCTGCTGCAGGCGATGGAGGCGGCCGGCATCCGCGTCGTGCAGGCGGGTGTGGGGGATCGCTACGTCCTGGAGGAGATGCGCCGCGGCGGGTACTCCCTCGGCGGCGAGCAGTCCGGCCACGTCATCATCTCCCGGCACGCGACGACCGGCGACGGGGTGCTCACCGGGCTGATGCTCGCGGCCCGCGTGGCCGAGACCGGCCGGTCGCTGGCCGACCTGGCCGGGGTCATGCGCCGGATGCCGCAGGAGCTGATCAACGTCACGAACGTCGACAAGCAGGGCGTCGACGACGACGAGGGCGTGCGCGCGGCCGTCCAGCAGGAGGAGGAGCGGCTGGCCGGCGCCGGGCGCGTGCTGCTGCGCAAGTCCGGCACCGAGCCGCTCGTGCGGGTCATGGTCGAGGCCGACACCGCCGAGCGCGCCCGGGCCAGCGCCGAGCGCCTGGCCGCCGTGGTCCGGGAGCAGCTCTCGATCGGTGCCCCGGTCTCCTAGACCTCCTCAGAAGTGCTGGGTGAGCAGCCCGGTGTCCACGTCGTAGCGGAAGCCGCCGATCTTGGCACGGTCGGCGATGAGCGGGTGGGTCCGCAGCGCGGCGACGTCCTGGCGCAGCGCGTCGATCTGGTCGGCGACGACGTGGAATCCCTGCCACGAGGCGTCCTGGCCCGCGGAGTCACCGACCGCCTTGCGCAGCTCCTCCTCGCTCATCTTGCCCATCGCGCACTTGGTGTGCGGGATGATCAGGACACGGTCGACGTTGAGCAGGTGCACGCCGAGGACGATCGCCTCGAGGGCCGACGGCGTGACCCGGCCGCCCGGGTTGCGGAAGATCTTGGCATCGCCGGGCTTGAGGCCGAGCAGGCCGAGCGGGTCGATGCGGCTGTCCATGCAGGTGACGATGGCGACGCCGGCATTGGCGATGCCGTCGAAACCGGCCATGCCGAAGCTCTCCGCGTAGCGGGCATTGGCATCGATGAGGTCGCTGAAGTCCTCGGTGTTCAGGGATGCTGGCATGAGGGGGAACCGTCCTTTCGTGGGAGGCGGCGGGCGCCGTCTTCCCTGACCATACGTCCGCGGGGGAGGCTCCCCCTTCGCGCCGGCCGGGTGCCGCAGATCAATCCTTGGTGAAATCGTCAGCGCGCCGCGGCCCTTTCCGGTCGGTTCGGGTGTAGACATTCGTCTACGGGTGCGTGACGTGTATCACGCGGCTGCTCTGGACGAAAGGACGAGCGACGTGGATTCGCGACGACGGCGCCGCATCGCCGGCATCGCCGCGGCTGCCCTGGTCGGCTCCATGGGCCTGGCCGCCTGCGGCAGCAGCGACGGCTCGGGCGGTGGCCCGGTGACCCTGCACTGGTACATCAACCCCGACGGCGGCGGCGCGGACCCGGAGGGCGGGGGACAGGCGCAGCTGGCCAAGGAGTGCACGAAGAAGTCCGGCGGCGCCTACCGGATCGCCATCGAGCAGCTGCCCAACGAGGCCACCGACCAGCGCCAGCAGCTGCTGCGGCGGCTGGCCTCCAACGACACGGGCGTGGACCTGATGTCCATCGACCCGGTCTTCGTCCCCGAGTTCGCCGAGGCCGGCTTCCTCCAGGAGGTCCCGAAGGATCGTCGGGCGGACTACACCAAGGGCATGGTCGACCCGATCGTGAAGACCGCGAAGTGGAAGGGCGACCTGTATGCGGCGCCCTTCTGGGCCAACACCCAGCTGCTCTGGTACCGCAAGTCGGTGGCGAAGGAGGCCGGGCTGGACATGAGCAAGCCGGTCACCTGGGACCAGCTGATCGAGGCCGCGAAGAAGAACGACACCGAGATCAGCGTGCAGGCCTCCCGCTACGAGGGGTACATGGTCTGGATCAACGCCCTCATCGAGGGCGGCGGTGACCACATCATCGAGAACCCCGGCGCCGACGGCGAGGCCCTGCAGTTCGGGCTGACCTCGCCGGGCGGCAAGAAGGCTGCCGAGATCATCCGCTCCGTGGCCAAGGACAAGGTCGGTGGCCCTGCCCTCGGCTCGACGAACGAGACGACCTCGCTGGACATGTTCCAGAACGAGAAGTCCGCGTTCATGGTCAACTGGCCCTACGTCTACGCGGCCCTGAAGGGGGCAGACGTGCCGTGGATGGACGACCTCGCCTGGACGACCTACCCGGCGACGAGCGAAGGGGAGGACGCCGCACCGCCGCTGGGCGGCATCGAGCTGGGCGTCAACCAGGCCTCGACGAAGCAGGAGCAGGCCTGGGACGCGATCTCCTGCATCACCTCCGAGGAGAGCCAGAAGACCTACATGCTCGGCACCGGCAACCCCGCCGCCGACGAGGCGGTCTACGACGACCCGGAGATCAAGAAGGTCTTCCCGATGGCGCCCCTCATCCGTGAGTCGCTCAACGCGGGCGGCCCCCGGCCGCAGACCCAGTACTACGGTGACGTCTCCTCGGGGATCCAGCGGGTCTACAGCCCGCCCGGCTCGGTCGACCCGGGCCGGACCCCGCAGCAGGCCACGTCGCTGCTGCAGGACGTGCTGAAGGGAGATGCGTTGCTGTGATGTCGCAGCGATCCAGGGCCGAGCAGCGCCTGGGGTGGAAGCTGGCAATGCCCGCCTTCGTGGTCATGGTGCTCGTGACGGGCTACCCGATCCTGCAGGCGGTGTGGAACAGCTTCTTCAACTACCGGCTGACCGACCCCGAGAACAAGCGCTTCGTCTTCCTGGACAACTACCTCGTCTCCTTCTCCGACATCGTCTTCTGGAAGTCGATGTGGGCGACGCTGCTCATCACCGTCATCACGGTCGTCTTCGAGCTCGTCCTCGGGTTCATCATCGCCCTGGTCATGCACCGGATCGTCATCCCGCGCAAGACGCTGCGCACCCTGGTGCTCATCCCGTACTCGATCATCACGGTCGTCTCGGGCTTCACCTGGCTCTACGCGTTCCAGACCGGGCCGGGCTTCGTGAACCGGTGGCTGTCCTTCCTGCCGGGGATCGACCCGGGCTTCGACTGGTTCGGCGGCTTCTGGACCTCGATCGTGGTCATCTCCCTCTCGGAGATCTGGAAGACGACCCCCTTCATGTCGCTGCTCCTGCTGGCCGGCCTGGCGCAGGTGGACACCTCGATGGAGGAGGCGGCGAAGGTGGACGGGGCCAGCTGGATGCAGACGATGTTCCGGGTGATCCTGCCGAACATGAAGGCAGCGATCATGGTCGCGCTGCTCTTCCGGACCCTGGACGCCTTCCGCATCTTCGACAACATCTTCATCATGACCGGTGGCGCCAACGACACGAGCTCGTTGTCGATGCTCATCTACCGGCAGACGATCGACCGCACGGAGATCGGGCTCGGGTCCGCGCTCTCGGTCATCCTCTTCGTCTGCGTGCTGATCATCGCGGCGATCTTCGTGCGGGGCTTCAAGGTCGACCTGGCCCAGGGGAGGAGCTGACGATGGGTACCAATGGCAAGGGCAACGGCCTGTGGACCGTGCTGGCCGTCCCGATCATGCTCTGGACGGCGCTGCCGCTGCTGTGGATGCTCTCGCTGTCGCTGAAGACCGCGGAGGACCTGGCCAACCCGGACGCGAGCGTCCTGGGCAACTTCTGGCCGAAGAACCCCACGATGGAGAACTACGAGCTGATCTTCACCGGTGGGGCGAGCGACCTGTTCATGCCGGCGCTGCGCAACTCGATCATCGTGTGCGTGCTCGCGACGCTCATCTCGGTGGTCCTGGCGATGTTCTGCGCCTACGCGATCGCGCGGCTGGAGTTCAAGGGCAAGCGGATGATCCTCGTGACCGCGCTCGCGGTCAGCTTCTTCCCGGTCGTGGCGATGGTGACCCCGCTGTTCGAGGTGTGGAGCAAGATCGGGCTCTTCGACACCATCCCCGGCCTGATCATCCCCTACCTCGCGCTGACGCTGCCACTGTCGATCTGGACCCTCTCCGCCTTCTTCCAGCAGATCCCCTGGGAGATGGAGCAGGCCGCCCAGGTGGACGGCGCGAGCAGCTGGCAGGCCTTCCGCAAGGTCATCGTGCCGCTCGCGGCGCCCGGTGTCTTCACCACGGCGATCATCACCTTCTTCGTCGCGTGGAACGACTTCGTCTTCGCGATCTCGCTGACCTCGGAGAACGCCCGCACGGTCCCTGCCGCCCTGGCCTTCTTCACCGGAGCCAGCCAGTTCGAGCAGCCGACCGGCGCCATCATGGCCGCCGCGGTCGTCGTCACCATCCCCGTCGTGATCCTCGTGCTGTTCTTCCAGCGCCGGATCGTCGCCGGTCTGACCTCGGGTGCCGTCAAGGGCTGAGGCCCGCCCGGAGAAACCAGGAGCTAAGGAACCATGGCTGAGATCACCCTGCAGAACATCGTCAAGAAGTACGGCGACGGCTTCCCCGCGGTCAACGACGTGAGCCTGGACATCCGGGACGGGGAGTTCATGATCTTCGTCGGCCCCTCCGGCTGCGGGAAGTCGACCCTGCTGCGGATGGTCGTCGGGCTCGAGGACATCACGAGCGGCGACCTGCTCATCGACGGGTCGAAGGTCAACGACCTCTCGCCCAAGGACCGCAACCTCTCGATGGTCTTCCAGAACTATGCGCTCTACCCGCACCTGAGCGTCTTCGAGAACATCGCCTTCCCGCTGCGGCTGGCCAAGGGCAAGCACGACGAGGCCCAGATCCGCTCGAAGGTCGAGAACGCCGCCGACATGCTCGAGCTGCGCGAGCACCTCGAGCGCAAGCCGGGCAACCTCTCCGGTGGGCAGCGCCAGCGGGTGGCGATGGGCCGGGCGATCGTGCGGGACGCGGACGCCTTCCTCTTCGACGAGCCGCTCTCGAACCTCGACGCCAAGCTGCGCGGGCAGATGCGCACCGAGATCGCCCGGATGCAGCGGCGGATGGGGACGACGACGATCTACGTCACCCACGACCAGACCGAGGCCCTCACCCTCGGGGACCGGGTCTCGGTCCTGAAGAAGGGCGTGCTGCAGCAGTGCGCGAGCCCGCGCGAGCTCTACGACCAGCCGGTCAACCTCTTCGTCGCGGGCTTCATCGGCACCCCGCCGATGAACTTCCTGCCCGCCGAGGTGCGCGGTGACGAGCTCGTGCTCCCCTTCAGCACGGTCCCGATCCCGCCGGCCGTCAAGGAGCGGGCGGCCGGCAAGGACCTGCTCATCGTCGGGATCCGCCCCGAGCACATCAAGGACGCCCGCCTGGGCGACCGCCCGGAGGAGGCCGCCGCCTTCTCGGCGGTCGTGGACGTCACCGAGTGGCTCGGTAACGAGCAGTACGCCTACGTCCCCTTCTCCGTCGAGGGCGACGTCGCGCACAAGCTCGAGGAGCTGGACCGCGACCTGGACGGGGAGGGCATGCGCACCCAGATGGTGGTCAACCTCGACCCGCGCTCGCGCATCCTCGAGGGCGACGAGGCCGACTTCGTCTTCGACCCGGCCGTCATGCACGTCTTCGACCCGGAGGGCGGGGACTGCCTCACCCGCGACGACGCCAAGGCGGCCGAGATCGCGCAGCAGTCCGAGGCGGACCGCAAGCGGGCGCTGGAGCGCGCCCGGGTGCGGGAGGAGCGGCCCGTCGGCTGAGCCCCGGCCGGACGGGCTGCGGACCTAACCGGCCCGCCGGCCCCGGAGCTCATCGCGGGTCGGCAGCTGGGCACCGGCGCGGGTGACCGTCGCGGCGCCCGCGGTGACTGCGCGACGCACGGCCTTCTCGATCGCCTCACGGCTCGCGCCGCGCAGCCGCTTGCGGACGCCGGGGGCGCCCCCGAGCAGCCCCTCGTCGAGCAGTGCGGACAGCAGCCCTGCCATGGCGGCGTCGCCCGCCCCGACCGTGTCGACGACCTCGACCGAGGGGGCGGGCATCCGCACCCGCCGGCCCGAGGAGTGCAGCGCGAGGGCCCCCTTCGCCCCGAGCGTGGCGACGACGAGGCCGGGTCCGAGGTCCAGCCAGCGTGCCAGCTCCTCCTCCAGCTCGTCCTCGTCGGGCTCGTGGCCGAGCAGCCAGGCGATGTCCTCCTCGCTGGCCTTGACCACGTCGCTCACGGCGATCCGGCGCTCCACCTCGGTCATCACCTCCGCGCGCTCACCGAGCAGCGCGGGCCGGATGTTCGGGTCGTAGGAGGTCGTCGCCCGCGCCCGGGCGCCGTCCATGGCGGCGAGCACGTCGACCCCGCCCGGTCGCAGCAGCGCCCCGATCGATCCCGTGTGCACGTGGTCGCTGCGGTCGGGCAGCGCCGGCACCCGCCAGGTGATGTCGAAGCCGTAGTCGGCGACGCCGTGCTCGTCGAGGGTCGCCGTGGCCACCGAGGTGTCCTCGGCGGAGTCGCTGCCCGGGACGAGCAGCACGCCGGCCTCGGAGAGGTGGGCGCCGATGTCCGCGCCGCGTTCGTCGCGGCCGATGTGGGTCGCGAGCGTCACCGGGTGACCGAGCCGGGCCAGGCCCACCGAGACGTTCAGCGGTGAGCCGCCGACGTGCTCGGTGCGGGAGCCGTCGGGGGCGACCACGACGTCGACGAGTGCCTCGCCGATGACGAGGGTCCTGCGCGGGTCCTGTCGGCGGCGGGGGAGCGGTGCCATCAGCCGCCGTGGGCCGGGGAGACCCGCTGGACCTTGGAGAGGTTGTGGTGGGCCTCGACGACGCGGATGGTGCCGGACTTGCTGCGCATGACCAGCGACTGGGTGGTGGCGCCGCCGGCGCGGTAGCGCACGCCCTGCAGCAGCTCGCCGTCGGTGACTCCCGTCGCCACGAAGAAGCAGTTGTCGGTCGCGACGAGGTCGTCCGTCGTGAGCACCTGGTCCAGGTCGTGCCCGGCGTCGATCGCCTGCTGGCGCTCGTCGTCGTCGCGCGGCCACAGCCGCCCCTGGATCACGCCACCGACGCTCTTGATCGCGCAGGCGGTGATGATCCCCTCGGGGGTGCCGCCGACGCCGAGGAGCAGGTCGATGCCGGTGCCGGGGCGGGAGGCCATGATGCCGCCGGCCACGTCGCCGTCGGAGATGAAGCGGATGCGTGCCCCGGCCGCGCGCACCTCGTCGGCCAGGTCGGCGTGACGGGGGCGGTCGAGCATGACGACGGTGACGTCCTCGGGCAGCTCCTCCTTGGCCCTGGCGATGCGACGGATGTTCTCCCCGACCGGCAGCCGGATGTCCACGACGTCCGCCGCGACCGGCCCGGTGACGAGCTTGTCCATGTAGAAGACCGCGCTCGGGTCGTACATCGTGCCCCGGTCGGCGACGGCCATGACGGAGACGGCGTTCGTCATCCCCTTCGCGGTCAGGGTGGTCCCGTCGATGGGGTCGACCGCGACGTCGCAGGCGGGGCCCTGCCCGTCACCGACCTCCTCGCCGTTGTAGAGCATCGGGGCCTCGTCCTTCTCGCCCTCGCCGATGATGACGACACCGTCCATGCGCACGCCCGAGATCATCGAGCGCATCGCGTCCACGGCGGCCCCGTCGGCGCTGTTCTTGTCGCCCCGGCCCACCCAGCGGCCGCCGGCGAGCGCGGCGGCCTCGGTGACCCGGACCAGCTCCATCGCCAGGTTCCGGTCTGGGTGCATGACCCCGCTGCTGGACGGCTGGGTCTGGCTCATTGCTTCTCCTCCGGCATCGCCTGTCATCGGGCCCGAGCCTATCCGTAGCCACTCGGGTGCGCGTGGGGCGCTCGGGGACGCGTGCGACCATGTGCCCCATGAGTTCCGAGCCCACCCCCGAGGAGCTGGCGAAGCAGCAGGGAGTCCCCGCCCGGGGTGCGAGCCACTACGCGAAGGGCACCGCGGCCAACATCGTGCGCTCGATGGCGGTCATCGTGGCGATCACCCTGGCGCTGTTCTTCATGACCGGCCGGCAGAACACCTCGACGCCGCAGGAGGTCGACGTCCAGGAGGTCGCCGTCGACCGTGGCGGGCAGGCCGATGAGCCCTTCGCCTATGCCGAGGGGCTGCCGGACGGCTGGCTCGCGACGAGCGCCCGGTACGCCCGCACCGACGGCGACGTCATGATGTGGAATGCCGGCTACACCACTCCCGACGAGGAGTACGTCTCGGTGCGCCAGGCGGTCGACGGGCCCCGGGCGTGGGTGGGCGACCAGGTCCGTGACGGCCAGCGGAAGGGCAGTTTCGAGACCGAGGACGGCCGCACGTGGGACCGGTACGTCTCGAACGCGGACGGGCAGACCCAGCGCTCCCTCGTGACCGACCCGAAGGGGAAGGGCCGGCTGACCACCATCGTGCTCGGCACCGGCGACTGGGACCAGGTCGAGACCTTGGCCAACCACCTCGTGGACGCCGAGCGCCCGTCGAAGAAGGAGAGCGCCCCGGCCGCCTCGTGAGGTGAGGAGCCGGCCTCTGCTCAGTCGGCGGCGGCCCCGGAGGAGTCGGCTGACGAGGCGTCCTCGGGTGTCTCCTGCGCGAGGTTCGCCTCGGCGCGGTCCAACCACGCCTCGCAGTGCGCGGCCAGGGCCTCGCCGCGCTGCCAGAGCTCCATGCTCTCCTCGAGGCCGACCTGTCCGCTCTCGAGTCGGGCGACGAGGTCGACCAGCTGCTGCCGGGCCTCCTCGTAGCCGAGGTCGGCGACGTCGGCGGCGTGGTCGGTCTCGGCGCTCTCCTCAGGCATGGCGCACACCCTAGTCGGCGTCCGGACGCCCGTCCTGCCCGTCGGAGACCCGCACCGCGAAGTCCCCGTCGGCGACGGTCACCCGCAGCAGGTCGTGCACGGCCACGTCGCCGCGCTCGGAGACCACCTCACCGTCGGGGTGCTGCACGATCGCGTAGCCGCGCTCCAGCGTCGAGACGGGGGAGAGCACCCGGGCCTGGGCCCGTAGGTGCCCCACCCGGTCCTGCTCGCGCTGCAGCCGGGCCCCGACGTGGTGTCGGGCCCGGCGCCGCAGCGACGTGACGGCCTCGCGCTGGGCCCGCACGAAGGCGGTCCGGTCCGCCAGCACCGGGCGCGACGTGAGCTCGCGCAGCCCCCTTCGCTCCCGCGCCAGGCGCTGGGTGAGGTTCGCGCGCAGGCGGGACCTCCCTTCGACGATCGTGGCCCGCTCGGCGGCGGCATCGGGGCAGATGAGCTTGGCCGCATCGGTGGGGGTGGAGGCACGCACGTCGGCGACGAGGTCCAGCAGCGGGGTGTCCACGTCGTGCCCGACGGCGCTGACCACGGGGGTCCGCGCATTCGCCACCGCCCGGACCATCGTCTCGTTGCTGAAGGGCAGCAGGTCCTCCACCGACCCGCCGCCGCGGGTGACGACGATGACGTCGACGTCCTCGACCGAGTCCAGGGCCGCGACGGCACCGGAGACCTCCGAGACGGCGTTGCTCCCCTGCACCGCGACCTGGCGGATGTCGAAGGGCAGGCCAGGCCAGCGGCGCCGGGCGTTCTCGACCACGTCGCGCTCGGCGGCGCTGCCGCGACCGCAGACCAACCCCACCCGTCGGGGGAGGAAGGGGGGAACCCGCTTGCGGGAGGCCTCGAAGAGCCCCTCGGAGCGCAGGTGCTGCTTCAGGTACTCGATCCGGGCCAGCAGCTCGCCCACCCCGACGGGGCGGATCTGGCGCAGGTCCATCATCAGCGAGCCACGCTGGGTCCAGTAGTCCGGCTTGGCCTGCACGACGACCCGCGCGCCCTGGGTGAGGGGGCTCGGCATCGCGTCGAGGGCGGTGACCCGGATGGAGCAGGAGAGGGACATGTTCACGTCCGGGTCGCGCAGCGTGAGGTAGGCGGTGCGGGCGCCGGGACGGACGTTGAGCTGGACCACCTGGCCCTCGACCCAGGTGACCGACATCCTCTCGACGTACTCGGCGATCTTCATGCTCAGCACGCGGACCGGCCACGGCGCCTCGGCGGTGGTCTCGGCGGCCTTCTCCGGCAGGGGCACGCTCATGCCCGTCATCGTAGGGCGGGACGGGGACGAGCCGGCCCGCGGCGGTACTCGAGCGGACATGGGTTTCCGCGGCCCTCTCGCCTACGATGGAGGGCATGACCACCAGTACGACCTCCACCCCCGACACCGAGGCCAGGCAGGACGCCAAGCGGGTGCTGCTGGCCGCCCCCCGCGGGTACTGCGCCGGTGTGGACCGGGCCGTGGTCGCCGTCGAGAGGGCACTCGAGCTCTACGGTCCGCCGGTGTACGTCCGCAAGCAGATCGTGCACAACAAGCACGTCGTCTCCACGCTGGAGAAGCGGGGCGCGATCTTCGTCGAGGAGACCGACCAGGTGCCCGAGGGTGCCACCGTCGTCTTCTCCGCCCACGGCGTCGCGCCCGTCGTCCACGACGAGGCCAAGGCCCGCACGCTGAAGACCATCGACGCCACCTGCCCGCTGGTGACGAAGGTCCACCGTGAGGCGGTGCGCTTCGCCTCCGACGACTACGACATCCTGCTCATCGGCCACGAGGGGCACGAGGAAGTCGTCGGCACCTCCGGCGAGGCACCCGAGAACATCACCCTCGTCGAGGGCCCCGACGACGTGGACAACGTCGAGGTGCGTGACCCGGACAAGGTCGTCTGGCTCTCCCAGACCACCCTCTCGGTCGACGAGACGATGGAGACGGTGCGCCGGCTCAAGGAGCGCTTCCCCAACCTGCAGAGCCCGCCGAGCGACGACATCTGCTACGCGACGCAGAACCGGCAGACCGCCGTGAAGCAGATGGCCACCGACTGCGACCTGATGCTCGTCGTCGGCTCGCGCAACTCCTCCAACTCCGTGCGGCTGGTCGAGGTCGCGATCGAGCACGGTGCCCGCGACGGGCACCTCGTGGACTACGCCGACGAGATCGACGACACCTGGCTCGAGGGGGTCCGCACCGTCGGGGTCACCTCCGGCGCCTCCGTGCCGGAGATCCTCGTGCGCGGCGTGCTCGACTACCTCGCCGAGCGAGGGTTCGAGGACGTCCACCCGATCACGGCCGCCGAGGAGAGCCTGCTCTTCGCGTTGCCGAACGAGCTGCGCAAGGACCTCAAGGCCGCCGGGATGAGCGACAAGATGAAGCACGACGCGGGTTCGACCACGGACGCCGGCCAGCTGCACTGAGCCTCTGGCGCCCGGAAGTGATCCGTGACACGTTGAGGTCATGGACGCAGCCACCGAGACCTACCGCACCGCACGCGACCAGCTCCTCGACCTCCGGGGCGAGCCCGACCGCGCCCGGGAGACCTTCTCCTTCCCGGAGTTCGGCGGGCGCTTCAACTGGGCGATCGACTGGTTCGACGCCATCGCGCGGGGGACCGAGCGCCCCGCCCTGATCGTGCGCGAGGAGGACGGCTCCTCCCAGGAGATCAGCTTCGACCAGATGGCGGCGCGCTCGGACCGCGTCGCCGCCTGGCTCGCCGGCCGGGGGGTCGCGAAGGGGGACCCGGTCGTGCTCATGCTCGGCAACCAGGTCGAGCTCTGGGAGACGATGCTCGGCCTGATGAAGCTCGGGGCGATCATCGTGCCGACGACGACGGCCGTGGGCGGCTCGGACCTGCAGGACCGGATCTCTCGCAGCGGCGCGCGCTTCGTCATCGCCAATGCCGCGGACGCGCCCACCTTCGCCGACGTGTCGGGGGACTACGGCCGGATCAGCGTCGGGCCGGCGGAGGGCTGGAGCGACCTGCGGGAGGCCCAGGACCGCGACGTGCCACCGGCCGAGCACCCGGGCACCGCGCCCTCGGACCCGCTGCTGTACTACTTCACCTCGGGGACGACCTCGCGCCCGAAGCTCGTCGAGCACACCCAGGTCTCCTACCCGGTGGGGCACATGTCGACGATGTACTGGATCGGGCTGCGACCGGGCGACGTGCACCTGAACATCTCCAGCCCCGGCTGGGCGAAGCACGCGTGGTCCTGCTTCTTCGCGCCGTGGATCGCCGAGGCGACGATCTTCATCTACAACTACTCCCGCTTCGACCCGCCCTCCCTGCTCGAGCAGATCCGGGAGCGCTCGGTGACCACCTTCTGCGCGCCCCCGACGGTGTGGCGGATGCTCATCAACGCCGACCTCTCGGCCGGGCCGGGCACGCTGCGCGAGGTCGTCGGCGCCGGCGAGCCGCTGAACCCCGAGGTCATCGACAAGGTTCGCGAGCTGTGGGGCATGGAGCTGCGTGACGGGTACGGCCAGACCGAGACCACGGCCTCCGTCGGCAACCCGCCCGGGTCGGAGCTGCACCCCGGGTCGATGGGCAAGCCGCTGCCCGGCGTCCCCGTCGTCCTCGTGGAGCCGGTGTCGGGCCAGCGGGTCGACGGTGTGGGCGAGGGTGAGGTCTGCATCGACCTCACGAACGCCCCGATGCCCCTGATGACCGGCTACCTCGGCGACCCGGAGCGCAACGACGAGGCGATGGCCGGGGGCGTCTACCACACCGGTGACGTCGCCGAGCGGGACGAGAACGGCTACATCACCTACATCGGCCGGACCGACGACGTCTTCAAGTCCAGCGACTACAAGGTCTCGCCCTTCGAGGTGGAGTCGGCGCTCATCGAGCACCCCGCCGTCGCGGAGGCCGCGGTCGTGCCGGCCCCGGACGAGGTGCGGCTGACCGTGCCGAAGGCCTACGTGATGCTCGCTCCCGGGTACGAGCCGAGCGAGGAGACGGCCAAGGAGATCCTGCGCCACGCCCGCCAGAGCCTCTCGCCGTGGCTGCGGGTGCGCCGCCTCGAGTTCGCCGAGCTGCCGAAGACCATCTCGGGCAAGATCCGCCGGGTCGAGCTGCGCGAGCGCGAGGAGGGCCTGGCCGCCGGCCGCGGCGACGTCGCCTCCTACGGGGACGGCACCGAGTGGCGTGACGACATGTTCCCCGAGATCAAGGGCTGAGAGACGGGCCCTCGTCACAGCCGGGCCCCGATCGCCCGCGCGGTGGCGCGCACGGCCTCCTCGATGCCGGTGCGCTCCGCCTCGCCGACGTCGTCGTGGCGGTAGGTGACGGCGACGGAGGCGACCGGGTGCTGGTCCCGGTCCAGGACGGCCGCGGCGACCGAGGACAGCTCGGGGGAGATGCTGCCCTCCTCCACGGCGAAGCCCCGTGCCCGCACGTCCACGAGCTCGCGCCGGAGTGCGGACGGCGTCCGCGGGCCCCCCGGCGGGAGCACCGACGCGGAGGGGTGCAGCGCCGTCACCTGCCGGCGTGAGAGGGCCGCGAGCAGCGCCAGCCCGCTCGCCGTGAGGCTCGCCGGCAGGCGCACCCCGACATCGGTCACGAGCGAAGGGCGCCCGGCCGCCCGCTCCTCGATGACGTAGAGGACGTCCCGCCCGGAGAGCACTGCCAGGTGCGCGTTGTGGGTGGTGGAGTCCACGAGGCGCTCCACGTGCGGGCGGGCGAGCCGGGTCAGCGGGTCCTGGCGCTGGTAGCCGGCACCGAGCTCGTGGACGGCGGTGCCGAGGCCGAAGGCGTGGTCCTCCGGGTAGTGCACGACGTAGCCGTGCTCGACCAGGACCGCGAGCAGGTGGTAGGTCGAGCTGCGCGGCAGGCCGAGCTCGCGGGCGAGGTGGGCCGCCGGTACCGGCTCGGCCCGGCTGGCCAGGTGGGTCAGGGCGCGCAGGGCGTGCCCGGCGGCGGTGGCATTGGCCATGGCACTCCCCTTCGTGCTTCGAGGCTCGTCGCAGAGCTCCTTGCACCTCAGCAACCGAGTCCGTCTCGTATCCCAGACACTAACGCTGCGAGGGCTCTCCCGCAGGGGTGACGCAGCCGGTTGCATGGGGTCATGAGCACCCAGACCGACACCAGCACCACCGCCGTCACCCTCGGCGACCAGCCGCTGACCGTCGAGCAGGTCGTCGCCGTCGCGCGTCACCACGCGCCGGTCTCGATCAGCGACGCCGCGTGGGGGCGGGTCCGCGAGTCCCGCGCGATCATCGACGGGCTCGCGGAGGACACCGTCGCCCACTACGGCGTCTCCACGGGCTTCGGTGCCCTCGCCACGACCCACATCCCCACCGAGAAGCGGACCCGCCTGCAGCGCTCGCTGGTGCGCAGCCACGCCGCCGGCAGCGGGCCGGAGGTCGAGGAGGAGGTCGTGCGTGCGCTGATGCTGCTGCGCATCCAGACCCTCGCGACCGGCCGGACCGGCATCCGCGAGCAGACCCTGCGCCTCTACCTCGCGCTGCTGGGCGAGCGGATCACCCCGGTCGTGCACGAGTACGGCTCGCTCGGCTGCTCCGGCGACCTGGCCCCGCTCAGCCACTGCGCGCTGGTCCTCATGGGCGAGGGCGTGGTCCGCGACGCCACCGGGACGAAGGGGGAGTCCGCCGCCGCCCTCGCCGCCGCCGGCCTGGCCCCTGTGCAGCTGGAGGAGAAGGAGGGTCTGGCCCTCATCAACGGCACCGACGGCATGCTCGGCATGCTGTGCCTCGCCGTCCACGACCTGCGCCGGCTGCTCGTCACCGCCGACGTCGCCGCGGCGATGAGCGTGGAGGGCCTGCTCGGCACCGACGACGTCTTCGCCGCCGACCTGCAGGCGCTGCGCCCGCACCCGGGCCAGTCCGCTGCGGCGCAGAACATGCGGAAGGTCATCTCCGGCAGCCCGATCCGGGACAGCCACCGGGACCCGGAGGCCTGCACGCGGGTGCAGGACGCCTACTCCCTTCGCTGCTCGCCGCAGGTGCACGGTGGGGCCCGGGACACCCTCGACCATGCCGCCCGCGTCGCCGGGTGGGAGCTCGCCGCGGCCATCGACAACCCGGTGGTCACGCTCGACGGTCGGGTGGAGTCCAACGGCAACTTCCACGGGGCGCCGGTGGCCTACGTGCTCGACTTCCTGGCCGTCGTCCTCGCCGACGTCGCGAGCATGAGCGAACGGCGCACCGATCGCTTCCTCGACGCCAAGCGCTCGAATGGTCTTCCCCCTTTCCTCGCCAGTGACCCCGGCACCGACTCCGGGCTGATGATCGCCCAGTACACCGCGGCGGGGATCGTCTCCGAGCTCAAGCGCCTCGCCGCCCCTGCCAGCGCCGACTCCATCCCGAGCAGCGCGATGCAGGAGGACCACGTCTCGATGGGCTGGGCCGCCGCGCGCAAGCTGCGTCGTGGTGTCGACGGGCTGACCCGTGTCCTGGGCATCGAGCTGCTCACCGCCGCCAGGGGGGTCCGGCTGCGCGCCCCGCTCGAGCCGGCACCGGCCACCGCCGCGGTCATCGCGGCGATCGATGCGGCCGGTGAGGCGACGGACGAGGCCGGGGCCACGGCGCCCGGGCCCGACCGCTTCCTCGCCCCCGACATCGAGGGGGCGGTCACCGCCGTCACCGAGGGAACGGTGGTGAGCGCCGCCGAGACCGTCACCGGCCGGCTGGAGTAACCCCCGGGCACGGACAAGAGACACCCCGCGATCACAAGGAAGTGGAACACCATGGAAGGCGCACGTCCCGTCCGCGCACCGCGCGGCACCGAGATCACCGCGAAGAGCTGGCAGACCGAGGCGCCGCTGCGCATGCTCATGAACAACCTCGACCCCGAGGTCGCCGAGCGCCCCGATGACCTCGTCGTCTACGGCGGCACCGGTCGCGCGGCCCGCTCCTGGGCCGCCTTCGACGCCATCACCCGGACGCTGCAGGACCTCGAGCCGGACGAGACGCTGCTCGTCCAGTCCGGCAAGCCGGTCGGCGTCCTGCGCACCCACGAGTGGGCGCCGCGGGTGCTGCTCGCCAACTCCAACCTCGTCGGCGACTGGGCGACCTGGCCCGAGTTCCGCCGCCTCGAGGCCGAGGGGCTGATGATGTACGGCCAGATGACGGCCGGCTCGTGGATCTACATCGCCACCCAGGGGATCCTGCAGGGCACGTACGAGACCTTCGCCGCGGTCGCCCGCAAGCGCTTCGGCGGCACCCTCGCCGGCACCCTGACGATCACCGGTGGCTGCGGCGGCATGGGTGGCGCCCAGCCGCTCGCCGTCACCCTCAACGGCGGGGCGGTCCTCATCGTCGACGTGGACCGGGCCCGCCTGGAGCGGCGCGCCGCGAAGCGCTACCTCGACGAGGTCACCGAGGACCTGGACGAGGCGATCGCCCGCGTCACCGCCGCGAAGCGGGAGCGCCGGGCCCTCTCGGTCGGCCTCGTCGGCAATGCCGCGAGCGTCTTCCCCGAGCTGCTGCGCCGCCACCGCGCCGGCGAGATCGAGGTCGACGTCGTCACCGACCAGACGAGCGCCCACGACCCGCTGAGCTACCTGCCGGGCGAGATCCCGCTCGAGGACTGGCAGCAGGAGGCCGAGGGGGACCCCGACGGCTTCACGAAGAAGGCCCGGGAGTCGATGGCCGCCCAGGTGCAGGCGATGGTCGAGTTCCAGGACGAGGGCGCCGAGGTCTTCGACTACGGCAACAGCATCCGCGACGAGGCCCGGCACGCGGGCTACGGCCGCGCCTTCGCCTTCCCCGGTTTCGTCCCGGCCTACATCCGCCCCCTCTTCTGCGAGGGCCTCGGCCCCTTCCGCTGGGTGGCCCTGTCGGGGGACCCGGAGGACATCCGGGTGACCGACGAGGCCCTCAAGGAACTCTTCCCGGAGAACGAGCACCTGCACCGGTGGCTCGACGCCGCAGGCGAGTTCGTCGAGTTCGAGGGGCTGCCCGCGCGGATCTGCTGGCTCGGCTACGGCGAGCGGCACCGGGCGGGGCTGCTCTTCAACGAGCTCGTCCGCGACGGGCGGGTCAAGGCCCCGATCGTCATCGGCCGCGACCACCTGGACTCCGGCTCCGTCGCCAGCCCCTACCGGGAGACCGAGGGGATGCTCGACGGGTCGGACGCGATCGCCGACTGGCCGCTGCTCAACGCCCTCACCTCGACCAGCTCCGGCGCGACCTGGGTCTCGATCCACCACGGCGGCGGCGTGGGCATGGGCCGCTCCATCCACGCCGGCCAGGTGGGCGTCGCCGACGGTACCGACCTGGCTGCGCAGAAGCTGGAGCGACTGCTCACCAACGACCCGGGCATGGGCGTGCTGCGCCACGTCGACGCCGGCTACTCGCGGGCCGCCGAGGTCGCCGCCGAGCGGGGCGTTCGGGTGCCGATGCCGGCGAAGGTCCGCGACGGGCAGGAGTGAGGCGAGTGACCCCCTTCGCATCGATGTGGCGTGACCTCTCCGGGGTCGGCCGCCACGGGGAGACCGGTGGCTACCGCCGCTACGCGTGGACCGCCGAGGACGCGACGCTGCGGGAGTGGTTCGCGGGCGAGGCGGCCGCCCGCGGGCTGGACCTGGTCGAGGACCGGGTCGGCAACCAGTGGGCCTGGTGGGGTGACCCCGACGCCCACGTCCGGGAGACGGGGGAGGGCGGCGTCGTCACCGGCAGCCACCTGGACTCCGTGCCCGACGGGGGTGCCTTCGACGGCCCGCTCGGCGTGGTCTCCGGCTTCGCGGCGCTCGATGCCCTGCGGGCGAAGGGGGTCCGCCCCACCCGCCCGCTGGCGGTGGCGAACTTCGTCGACGAGGAGGGGGCGCGCTTCGGCGTCGCCTGCGCCGGATCCCGGGTGCTCACCGGGGCGATGACGGCGGAGCGGGCGCTCGCGCTGACCGACGGCGACGGGGTCTCGATGGCCGAGGCGTTCCGGTCGACCGGCCGTGACCCCGGGGCCTACGGCGCCGACCCCGAGGCGCTGCGACGGGTCGGCGCATACGTCGAGCTGCACGTCGAGCAGGGGCAGGCCCTCGGCGACGCCGAACGGCTCGCCCGGCTGCGTCTGGACGGCTCCGCGCGCGAGGCCCCACGCGGGGAGGACGCCTGGGGTGGCGCCGTCGCCGTCGGCACCGCGATCCACCCGCACGGCCGGTGGCGGATCGACCTGCCCGGCGTGGCGAACCACGCCGGCACGACCGCGCTCGAGGACCGCAGCGACGCGATGCTGCTCGCCGCCGAGGTCACCCTCGCGGTGCGCGAGGCCGCCCGCGCCCACGGCTGCGTCGCGACCGTCGGCCGGGTGGAGGTCACCCCGAACGGGATCAACGCCGTCCCCAGCCACGTGCGGCTCTGGCTCGATGCCCGCGGCCCCGAGGAGTCGGAGGTACGGCGGACGGTCGCGCAGGTCGAGGGGCGTGTCACCGACCTCGGCGGCACGCTCGCCGAGCAGTCCTGGACGGGCCCGACCCCCCTCACCGACGACCTGACCGCGAGGGTGCACGGCGCGCTGCGCAGTGGTGCAGGTGGCGGGAGCGGCACCGTGCCGCTGCTCTCCACCGGTGCCGGCCACGACGCGGGCGTGCTCGCGACCGCCGGGGTGCCGGCCGCGATGCTCTTCGTGCGCAACCCGACCGGGGTCTCGCACAGCCCTGCCGAGCACGCCGAGGAGGCCGACTGCCTCACCGGCGTCGAGGCCCTGACCGCGGTGCTCGAGGACCTCGTGACGAAGGGGAAGGCATGACCGCGGCAGCAGGCCGCCCCGCCGGTCCCACGTCGTCGGGGAGCTGGCACGCCCCCTTCGCCCGGCTCCCGGAGGGGGTCGCCGCCGACGTGCGGATCACGACCGAGGACGGGCGGATCGCCGCCGTCGAGACCGGCACATCCCCTGCCGCAGCGGACATCCGGCTCGGCGGGCTCGTCCTGCCCGGGCTGGCGAATGCGCACAGCCACGCCTTCCACCGGGCGCTGCGCGGGCGCACCCACGGTGACGGCGGCAGCTTCTGGACCTGGCGCGAGCGGATGTACCGGGTCGCCGCGACGGTGACCCCGGAGAACTACCTCGACCTGGCGCGCGCGGCCTTCGCGGAGATGGTTCTGGCGGGCTTCACGGTCGTCGGGGAGTTCCACTACGTGCACCACCGCCCGGACGGCAGACCGTACGAGTGGGACGCGATGCGCGAGGCGGTCGTCACGGCGGCCGCCGAGGCGGGGATCCGGCTGACGCTGCTGGACACCCTCTACCTCGCAGGTGGTCTCGACGCCGACGGCCACGCGCCGCTGGACCGGGTGCAGCAGCGCTACTCCGACGGGTCGCTCCAGGCCTGGGCGGAGCGCGCCTTCGCCTCGCCCGTCGACACGTCGCTCGCGCGGACCGGTGCCGCCGTGCACTCGGTGCGGGCGGTGCCGGAGGCGGAGCTGGCGCAGGTCCGGGCAAGCCTGGACGACTGCGGCATCGACGTGCTGCACGCCCACGTCAGCGAGCAGGTCGGCGAGGTCGACGCGACCCGCGCCGCGCACGGCTGCACGCCGGTGGAGCTGTTGCGCCGCAACGGGGTCGTGGACGGGCGCTTCACCGCGGTGCACGCCACGCACCTGACCGGCCAGGACATCGCGGCGCTCGGTGGGGCGGGCGCCTTCGCGGCCTTCTGCCCGAGCACCGAGGCCGACCTCGGCGACGGCATCGGCCCGGCACGCGAGCTGCACGACGCGGGCGGTCGGCTGTGCCTCGGATCGGACCAGCACGTGGTGCTCGATCCCTTCGCGGAGATGCAGCGGCTCGAGGGCGGGGAGCGCCTGCGCACCCTCTCCCGCGGGCGCTTCACCCCGGCCGAGCTGCTCGCCGCCGCCACCGAGGAGGGGTATGCCTCCCTCGGCTGGGACGGTGGCCGGCTCGAGGTCGGCCGGCCCGCGGACCTCGTCGCGGTGCGGACCGACAGCGTGCGCACCGCGGGCACCCTGCTCGAGCAGCTGCCGCTGGCCGCCGCAGCGGCCGACGTGACCGATGTCGTCGTCGGCGGCGCGCAGGTCGTCACCGACGGGCGGCACCGCCTCGGCGACGTCGGCGAGCTCCTGACGGGCGCCCTTCGCCCGTGGGACGGTGCCACCACGCCCGATCACGGAAGGAACCCCTCATGACCAGCACCCTCGTCACCGGCATCGGCGAGCTGCTCACCTGCGACGGCACGGGCGAAGGGGGCGCCGGCGCCCGCACCGACCACGCCGTCGTCGTCGACCGGCCCGCCGACGACGGGCCGTCGACCATCGCCTGGGTCGGCCCGCAGGGCTCGGCGCCCGCCGCGGACGAGGTGCTCGACGTCGGGGGGCGGTGCGTGCTGCCCGGTTTCGTCGACAGCCACGCCCACCTCGTCTTCGCGGGGGACCGGTCCGCGGAGTTCGCCGCCCGGATGGCCGGGGAGCGCTACGACGGCGGCGGCATCGGGGTGACCGTCGAGGCGACCCGCGCGGCCAGCGACGAGCAGCTGCGCGAGGGCCTGGCGACCCACATCGCCGAGATGCGCGCCCAGGGCACGACGACGGTCGAGGTGAAGTCCGGCTACGGCCTCTCCGTCGCGCACGAGGCCCGCGCGCTGCGGCTGGCCGCGGAGGTCACCGAGGAGGTCACCTTCCTCGGGGCGCACTTCGTGCCGCCGGAGATGCGCGAGGACCGCGCCGGGTACGTCGACCTCGTCACCGGCGAGATGCTGCGCGAGTGCGCGCCCCATGCGCGGTGGGTCGATGTCTTCTGCGAGCCGAACTCACCGCACGCCTTCACCGGCGAGGAGTCCCGCCGGGTGCTCGAGGCCGGGCGCGGGGCGGGTCTGGAGCTGCGGGTGCACGGGAATCAGATCGATCACGGCCCGGGGGTGGCGCTCGCCTGCGAGCTGGGCGCTGCGAGCGTGGACCACTGCACGTACCTCTCCGCCGATGACGTCGACGCGCTCGTCGACAGTGCGGCCACGACGACGGCGACGCTGCTGCCGGGCGTGGAGTTCTCGACGAAGTCGCCGTACCCGGACGCGCGTGCCCTCCTCGACGCCGGGGTCTCGGTGGCGCTCGCGAGCGATTGCAACCCGGGGACCTGCTTCTCCTCCTCGATGCCCTTCGTCATCGCGCTCGCGGTCCGGGAGATGGGCATGACGCCGACGGAGGCGGTGCTCGCCGCGACACGAGGTGGTGCGCGTGCGCTGCGGCGCGAAGACATCGGCCGGATCGAGGTCGGCGCCCGGGCGGACCTGACGGTGCTCGACGCGCCGAACCACCTGCACCTCAGCTACCGCGCGGGTGTGCCGATCGCCAGGGCGCTGGAGGTCTGAGGGCGGGGCGCTCACCCTCCCCGGTCCCAGGGCGTGACCCACGTGGGATCCGGGTCCTCGCCGACGCGGCCGTCGACCGCCTCACGCAGGAGGTCGGCGTGCCCCGTGTGGCGTCCGTACTCCTCGAGGAGGTCGAGCAGGAGCCGGCGCAGGTTGGCTTGGCCCACCTCGGGGATGCCCATGTGCGTGGCCTGATCGAGGTCACCGCGCTCGAGCGCGTCGGCGATGCGCTCGCGTGAGCGGGTCACTGCACCGTCGTAGAGGGCATAGAGCTCCTCCGGCGTCGCGTCCGGGCTGAAGTGCGCCGTCCACCCGCCCTCCTGCTGGAGGCTGTGCCATCGAGCGTCCACCTCGGTACCCGAGAGCTCGTGGCCGGAGTAGAGGTCCTCGACGAAGGCGAGGTGGTTGAGCAGGCCACCCAGGGTGAGGGACGAGGCGCCGATGCGCTGGGTGAGGCCCTCGCGATCGAGGCCGTCGGTCTTCCACCGGAAGGTCGAGCGCTGGCGGTCGAGCGCGGCGACGACCTGCTCGGCGTCGGTGCCCGTCAGCGGCGACTCCCAGTCGGGGCTGTCGGGTTCGTCGGTCATGAGGCCTCCTCCGAGCGTGTCCTGCGACCACCCTCCTCCTGCTCGTCCGCGTGCGCCAGCCCGAGGTCGAGCTCCGGGCGGGCGTCGTCGGCGGCCACCGCGTCCAGCAGCTCCGGCGCCGTCAGCGGCCGAGAGGTCACGGTCACGGGTGGGACCTCGTCGATGGGGTCGGTGCTCAGCCCGATCTCACCCATCCGGCGGGCGCTGACGAGCACCCGCGACTCGAGCGAGCCGACGAGCCGGTTGTAGTCCTCGACCGAGCGCTGCAGCGACCGACCCATCCGGGTGGCGTGCTCACCCAGCGTGCCGAGGCGGGTGTAGAGCTCCCGGCCGATGGCCAACAGCTCGCGGGCGTCGCGAGTGACGGCGTCCTGCTGCCAGGTGAAGGCGACCGTGCGCAGCAGCGCGAGCAGCGTGCTCGGCGAGGCGAGGACGACCTTGCTCGCCATCGCCTCCTCGTGCAGCCCCGGCGCCTGCGACAGCGCCGCTGCCAGGGTCGCGTCGGAGGGGACGAAGCACACGACCATCTCCGGTGAGGGGTCGAAGGCGCTCCAGTACGCCTTGCCCGCCAGCGTGGCGACGTGGCCGCGCAGCGAGGCGGCGTGGCCCTCGAGGAGGCGGGCCTGCTCCTCGGGGTCGATGTCCTCCGCCTGGGCCTGCAACCAGTGGCTCATCGGCGCCTTGGCGTCGATCACCAGGTGCTTGTCCCCGGGCAGGTGGACCACGACGTCCGGGCGCACGTCCCGGCCCGCGGCGGTGACCCCCTTCGCCTGCTCCTCGAAGTCGCAGCGCGCCAGCAGACCCGAGACCTCGAGCACGCGGCGCAGCTGGACCTCGCCCCAGGCCCCGCGGACCGAGGAGACGCGCAGGGAGGAGGCCAGCGAGGCCGCCTCGTGCCCCACCCGGGTCGTCGTCTGCTCGACCCGACCCAGGGCATCGCGCACGGTGGCGAACTGGCCCACCCGGTCCCGCTCCAGCTGCTCGACCGTCCGCGAGACCCGGCGCAGCGTCTCACCCATCGGGGCCAGCGCCGCGGCGGTCTCCGCGTCATCGGCGAGGCTCGCCTCGAGGTCGGTCACGCGCTCGCGCAGGCCGTCTCGCTGGGCCGTGAGGCCCACGACGCGGGCACGGGTCGCCAGGGAGGCCACGAGCGCCCCGACGAGGGCGCCGAGCACCAGGCCGGTCAACAGGGTCGTGATGTCCATGTCGTCAGCCAATCACCAGGCACCGACAACGCCGGGACCTCTGCGGGTGCCGGTCAGAAGGGCGGCTCCTCGGGCAGGGACCCGGCCGTCGTCCCCACCAGTGGGGACGAAGCGTTGGTCCCCACGGGCGGGGACGAAGGGGGAGCGCCGCCCCCTCCGTCATCGGCCACCGAGTGCACCGGGAAGGTGAAGGCGACCGTCCCGCCCGGGGTCACCCACTCGGTCCTGCCGTCCTCGGCGAGGCGGTGGCTCCAGCGGCCGGAGTGCTTCACCCGGTGGTGGTGCCGGCAGAGGGCGGAGAGGTTGGCCGGGCTCGTCTCGCCCGCGGGCCACGGGGTCGCGTGGTCCACGTCCGCCTTCCACCCCAGGCGCGTGGTGTGCACCGGCCGGTCGCAGCCCCACATCCGGCAGGTGCCGTCGCGCGCCGCGACGAAGTCCCGCTGCGCCGTCGGGACCGCGTACCGCGGGCTGCGCGTCTCCAGCAGGGTGCCCGTGCGGGCGTCGAGCAGGGCCCGGGAGACCCGGGTGTCGAGCCGGCTCGTGATGGCGGCGACGACGTCCGGCGGGACGAAGCCGACGCCCGGGATCATCGTCCCCGACATCCACGCGGCCGGGCCCTCCGGCCCCAGCAGGCCCAGTGCCTGGGAGGTGACACCGGGGAGCCACTCCTCGGCAAGCACCTCCACCGCGTCGGCCCTCGAACCGAAGACGATCCGGGAGGTGGGACTGCTCCGGCCGTGGCAGCGGCACTCGTCCCCACCCGCGGGGGCGAAGGTCAGCCGCGAGGCCGCCGAGGCGATGACCGGGATGCCCAGCCGCACCTCGGCCCGGACCTCGACACCCCGCAGGGCCAGGTCGGCCAGACCGAGGGCACGGGCGGTGCCGACGGGCAGGTCCGGATCCGTCTCGCGGCGCAGCCGGGCGGCCTCGTCCACGGCCGACTTCAGCGCGGCCCCGATCTCCGTCGGCAGGGTGGCCGAGAGCTCGCTCGTGCCGATGGCTCCCGGCTCGGTGCGCACGTCGAGCCGTTCCCTGCGGTTGGCCTCCGCCCGCTGCCGGATCAGCTCCGGCTCGAGGCGGGTGACGAGCCGGCGACAGGTCTTGGCGACCTCGTGCGGCTCCATCTCGGCGATCCGGGTCGAGCCGGGGCGCCCGCGCCGCTCGGCGAGCAGGTGGGCGACGATCGCCGCCGTCGTCCCCGGGTCGGTGTCCCGGGTGTGCCGATGGACCTGCTCCAGCGCCCGCCGGCACACCTGCCCCTCGGCCATGAGCGTCGCGACGTCGGCGAGGTCGGTCGCAGCGCGGGCCGCCAGCTCGCACCGCCGCGTGGCCTCGTTCGGCCGGACACCGATGGCCAGCGCGACCGTGTCCGGAGCCATCTCGGCCACCCGTCCCGCCTCGAGGCGCACGTCGCGGTAGAACCCGTCGGGCCCGCGTTCCTCACCGCGGCGACCGACCTCCGCCACGAGGGCCAGCTCGAGGGCGTCGGCGGACCGACGCGCGGCCTCGGTCGCGACCAACATCTCCTCGAGGCCCGCGTCGTCCAGCGCGACCGCGTCCGTCAGGGCGTCCTCCCGGGTGTCCCGGAACAGTCCCTTCGCGATAGCCAACGGGCCCCTCGTGGTCTCGGGGGCGGGCGGGCCCCCTTCGTCCCCCTCCTGCCGGGTGCTCCCCGCTCCCGGCGCTCCGGTGTCGATGTCGGTGACCGTCATGGTCACCACCCCTCTCATGACTTTTCGAACACGTGTACCCATGGTGGTGGTCGGCACCGACAACGCACCCGTCCGAGACCAAGGGGTCAGCGGTGTCGGACGCGCCGGGTAGCCTCGGTGGCATGACCCCGCAGGAGCCGACCGAGGACGAGGTCAAGGAGGTCACCGCAGCACCGGATCTCGGCACCGAGCGCGGCCGACTGGCCTTCAACAAGGTGCTCAACTCCCGACTGCCGAAGAAGCGGATCATCGCCCAGGGCCTGCTGCGCACGGACGGGGACCGGGTGCTGCTGTGCCGACTGACCTACAAGCAGGCGTGGGACCTGCCCGGCGGCGTCGTCGACCCCGGGGAGTCGCCCGCCGACTGCGTCGCGCGCGAGATCCGCGAGGAGCTCGGCATCGAGGTCACCGTCGGGAGGCTGCTCGCCGTCAACTGGCTGCCGCCCTACCGGGGCTGGGACGACGCCCTCCTGTGCCTCTTCGACCTCGGCCACGCACCCGAGGCACTCGTCGAGGAGATGACCTTCGAGCCGCGGGAGATCCGGTCCGTCCACTGGGCCGACGCCGAGACCATCGACGCGAACGTCGCGCCGTACACCGCACGGATGATCAGCGAGGTCGCGATGGGCCACCGGGAGCAGGTCGCCTACCTGGAGAACTCTGCCGGGCGTGGGGCATGAGCCGCACGCCACCGCCGTCGCTCTTCCAGATGTGGGGGCGGGAGACGGTCAAGGACATGGTCCTGATCGTCGCGTCGATCCCCGTGATCGTGTGCCTCTGCTACGTCCTCGTGCTCGCGGTCGACGGCGGGCACTGGTGGCGGCTGATCGGGCTGCTCGTGCTCTTCGTCGTGATCTGGTGGGTGCTGCGGATCCTGCTGCTGCGCTGGGTGGCGGCCGGGCGCGGTTGACCGGGGTCGCAGGCGGGTAGACGGCTGGGACACGACCCCGACGAAGGGAGACCCATGCTTCCCGCGCTGCCCGGTGCCGACAGCACGATCGGCTTCCTCCGGGAGGGCTACACCTTCATCTCCCGGCGGTGCGACCGGCTCGGGACCGACGGTTTCCGGACCCGGTTGGTCGGGCGCCCGGTGACCTGCCTGCGCGGTGCGGAGGCGGCCGCGAGGTTCTACGGCGGTGGCCGCTTCACCCGCGCCGGCGCGATGCCCCCGACAGTCGTCCACCTGCTCCAGGACGAGGGGAGCGTCCAGACGCTCCACGACGAGGACCACCGGCAGCGCAAGGGGATGTTCCTGGACTCTCTGCAGGGCCCCGCCGCCGCGCGCCTGCCGGAGGTGTTCGCGCACGAGTGGTCCCAGGCCCTGAGCCGGTGGCAGGTCGCGGACGAGGTGGTGCTGCACGAGGAGATGACCGAGGTGCTCACCCGGACCGGCGCGTCGTGGTGCGGCATCCCGGCGGACGAGCTGGACGCCACGCGCCGGACCCGCGAGCTCGCGGGGATGGTGAGCAGGGCGGGCAGCTTCGGCCCGGCGAACTGGGCCGCGCAGCTGGCCCGTCGCCGGACCGAGACCTGGGCCGCGGACCTGGTCTCCCGGGTGCGCGCGGGGGATCTCCTTCCTCCTGAGGGCAGCTTCCTGCGCGTCCTCGCCGACCACGAGGACCTCGGCGGGGAGCGGCTGGAGCCGGACACCGCAGCGGTCGAGCTGCTCAACGTCCTGCGACCCGTCGTGGCGGTCAGCCGGTTCGTCGTCTTCGCCGCGCTCGCGCTGCTGCGTCACCCTCGCTGGCGGGAGCAGCTCGCGTCGGGTGACGAGACCGACCTGCGCCCCTTCGTCCAGGAGGTGCGCCGGCGCTATCCCTTCTTCCCCGTCATCGGAGGACGGGCCCGCGAGGCCTTCGAGTGGTACGGGCACCCCTTCGCGGCGGGGGACTGGGTGCTCCTGGACCTCTACGGGACCAACCACGACCCCCGCGCCTGGGAAGATCCCGAGGCCTTCGTGCCGGAGCGCTTCCGCGGACGGACCGGCCATCCCGAGTCGCTCGTGCCGCAGGGCGGCGGACGCTACGAGGACGACCACCGTTGCCCCGGTGAGCCGGCGACCATCGCGCTCATGGAGGAGGCGGTGCGCCAGCTCACCCGGCGCATGCACTACCGCGTGCCCGCCCAGGACCTCACCGTCGACCTGCGCCGGATGCCCGCCCTGCCGCGGTCCGGCTTCGTCATCCGGGAGGTGAGCAGGTGACCGGTCGGCGCAGGGCCGATTCGCCCCCTTCGTGACGCGCTCCGGAGGTGCCCGCGCTGGGTAGCATGCGGCGCATGCAGTCGTTGGACATCAGGTACAGCCGGGCCATGGCCGTTGCCGGGCTCGTCGTCGGCATCCTCCTCATGGCCACGTCGGTGCTCACCCAGGCGTGGATCTCGCTCGCCGCAGGGGCGGTGCTGACCGTGCTGGGGATCCTCACCCTCGTCAACCCGATGGTGCGGATCACTCCGGAGGAGGTGCAGCTGCGCAACCCGCTGGGCATGGTCCTCAAGCGCTACCCGGTCACCTCGCCGCAGGACCTGGTCATCGACGGCAAGACGTTGCGGCACGTGCCGACGAACAAGCGGATCGTCTCCCTCGGCCTC
The DNA here is from genome assembly GCF_001570965.1 of Janibacter corallicola NBRC 107790. Taxonomy (GTDB): domain Bacteria; phylum Actinomycetota; class Actinomycetes; order Actinomycetales; family Dermatophilaceae; genus Janibacter; species Janibacter corallicola. The sequence goes on from NZ_BCSR01000002.1 coordinate 66,396, forward strand.
GGCATCAACAAGGACGACGTGGCCAGTCTGCGAGCGCAGCTCGGCGTCGCGTCCTGACCCGGCTCCCCGGCCGGCCCTCGGGCGGTTCGTCGCCCCCTTCGCTCCGGCGGTAGACTCCCGATCCCGTGGCACTCACCATCGGAATCGTCGGTCTCCCCAACGTCGGCAAGTCGACGATGTTCAACGCCCTGACCAAGAACACCGTCCTCGCCGCGAACTACCCCTTCGCGACCATCGAGCCCAATGTCGGTGTCGTTCCGCTGCCGGATCCCCGCCTCGGGCGGCTCGCGGAGATCTTCGCCAGCGAGAAGATCCTGCCCGCCACCGTCTCCTTCGTCGACATCGCCGGGATCGTGCGCGGCGCCAGCGAAGGGGAGGGGCTGGGGAACAAGTTCCTCGCCAACATCCGCGAGGCTGACGCGATCTGCCAGGTGGTGCGCGCCTTCGAGGACGACGACGTCACCCACGTCGACGGACGGATCGACCCCGCCTCCGACATGGAGACGATCAACACCGAGCTCGTGCTCGCCGACCTGCAGACCCTCGAGTCCGCGATCCCGCGGCTCGACAAGGAGGTCAAGGGCAAGAAGACGGACAAGTCCGTCCTCGACACCGCGGTCGCCGCCCGTGAGGTGCTCGAGGCCGGCGACACGCTTTTTGCGAAGGGGGCCGCCGGCGGGGTCGACATGGAGATCGCACGACAGCTCGGGCTGCTCACGACCAAGCCCTTCCTCTACGTCTTCAACGTCGACGAGGGCCAGCTGACCGACACCGAGCTGCAGGCCAAGTGGCAGGCGCTCGTGGAGCCGGCCGAGGCGATCTTCCTCAACGCCAAGCTGGAGTCGGAGGTCGCCGAGCTCGACGACGAGGACGCCCGGGAGCTGCTCGAGGGCGTCGGCATCGACGAGCCGGGGCTGGACCAGTTGGCGCGCAAGGGCTTCAACACCCTGGGGCTGCAGACCTATCTGACCGCCGGACCGAAGGAGTCGCGGGCGTGGACGATCCACCGCGGCGACACCGCCCCCAAGGCGGCCGGCGTGATCCACACCGACTTCGAGCGGGGCTTCATCAAGGCCGAGGTCGTCTCCTTCGATGACCTGGACCGGCTGGGGTCGATGAACGAGGCCAAGGCCGCCGGCAAGGTGCGCATGGAGGGCAAGGACTACGTCATGGTCGATGGTGACGTGGTGGAGTTCCGGTTCAACGTCTAGCGTTATTGACGCTCGCCGGACCGAAGGAGGTGGAGATCGTTGACTACAAGCATCGGGGGATTCGGCATCACCCAGCACGAGCTCGCCGTGTCGATCGGCGTCCCGCCCCGGCGGATCGACGAGATCGTGCACGGCAAGCGCGGAATCACGGCGGACACCGCTTTGCGGCTCGCGAAGTACTTCGGCACGTCGGCGGAGTTCTGGATCAATCTGCCGAGCCACTACGACCTCGACCGCGCCCAGGACCGGGCCGGGGAGCAGATCGACGCGATCAAGCCCTTGCAGGTCGCGTGACCGGTCAACTCATCGTCGTCTCCGGCCTCCCCGGGGTCGGGAAGACGAGCATCGCTGAGGCCGTCGCTGCGCAGACGGGGTCCGTCCACCTCTCCATCGACGCGGTCGAGGAGGCGATCCTTGCCTGTGGTCTACCTCCCGGGTGGCAGGTCGGCGTCGCGGCGTACGAGGCGGCGCGTGCGATGGCGGAGCAGAACCTGCGGCTCGCTCACGATGTCGTCGTCGATGCTGTCAACGACAGCGAGGAGGCGCGGCAGACCTGGCGAACTGCGGCCGCCCGGACCGGCGCGCACATCGACTTCGTGACCTCGTGATCTCCGATGTGCAGGAGCACGAGCGGCGGCTCAGCAGCAGGGATCGTGGCCTTGTCCTGGTTGGTGAGCCGACCTGGGCAGACGTGCAGCGCCGTCGCGCCGAGTACGCCGCGTGGTCGGACGAGGTCCTGGAGCTCGACACATCTGCTCATGCTCCGGGCGAGATCGCGGAGACGCTCATTGCTCTCCTCGAGCAGCGATGATTTGTGACGCGGTTGGCTGTCCGATCCAAGACCCGGTCAGAGCCGCTTTCGCAGACGCGATCCTCGCCGCTTCAGCGTTCAGCAGGATGACCGGAAGTCATCGACTCGGTGAGAGCGGCCGCGTAGTTGCGCATCGAAGGTCGGTAGCACGCCCGCTCCGGCCTCGAATCCCATCGAGTCGTACATGCCCGCGAGCTCGAACGCCGCCCTTCCGTCTGCAGCGGGTGCGTGCGAACGCGCAGATCCCCGCCGGATGGTGCTGGACCCGTCAGGCGGGCGTGGGCAGCTTCGCGGTGCGACCGCCGTCGACCACGAGGACCTCGCCCGTGATGAAGGACGCCTGGTCGCTTGCCAGGAATGCGCTCGCCTGCCCGATGTCGCGGGGCCTGCCGAGCCTGCCGACAGGGTGCAGCCGGTGCAGCTCCGCTCGGGCGGCCTCGGGGTCGTCCATCGACGCGACGTACTTCTCGCTCAGGTCGGACTCGATCCACCCGGGTGCAATGGCGTTGCAGCGGACCCCGTGTGCGCCGAGATCGACGGCGAGTGCACGGGTCATCGCGTGCAGGCCGCCCTTCGAGGCCGCATAGGCAGCGTGGCCGGGGTTCGCGCCCAGCCCCTCGATGGAACCGATGTTCACGACACTGCCGCCGTCGGCGAGATGGGGCAGCGCCGCCTGAGTGAGGAACAGTGGAGCACGGAGATTGACCGACATCGTCTGCTCCCACTCCGCCGGCACAGCATCGGCGGGATCGCGCTCGACCATGACACCGGCGCAGTTCACCAGGATGTCGAGCCGCCCGAAGGCGGCGATCGCGCTGTCGACCACCCCCGTGAAATCCGTGTCGCGGGAGAAGTCCGCTCCGACGTGGGCCACCCGCGCATCCGCAGCCAGCTCTGCGTCGAGGGGGGAGCGTTGCGCGACGAGGACACGCGCGCCTTGTTCGAGGAAGACCTCCACGATGCCCCGCCCGATGCCGCGCCCTCCGCCGGTGACGAGAGCGACCCTGTTCCTCAGATCCATGCGTTTCAGCCTAGGCATGCGGGCAGGTGGCCGTGGGCCGACCCCGTGATCGTGGGTAGCATCGTTCAGCGATGCCGGGGGACGTGACGATGCAGGGCGCACTGCAGCAGCTGCGCGCCACGGGGAGGGTGCGGTTGCACGGACATCCCGCGTGGACCTCCCGGTTGCTGCGCGGCCTCACCCTCGTCCTCGTCGGGCTCATCGCTCTTGTGGCCGTCGGTGGGCTCGCCTTCGGGGTGGTCGTGATCGCCACCGGCGCCGTCGAGGTCACCGCGGCGACCATCTTGGGCCTTGCCATGGCGCTTGCCATGCTGACCCTCCTCATGGCCCTGGTGCTGTGGTGGCGTCGGAGCCTGAACCGCTACGCGCAGGTCGAGCTCCTGCCGGTGGTGCTCGACGCGTCCGGCCTGACGCTGCGGGGCGTCGGCCCGATCCCGTGGTGGGACTTCTGGCCGGCCGAGCACCGGATGGTGCCCGCCGAGCACGACAGCGGGTACACGCGACGGGCCGTCATGCTCCTGACCCCGTCCGGCTTCCACAACGTCAACGTGGGGCTGCCGGAGCACCTGCGCTCCCGGATCTCGCCGGCACACGGACCCTTCTGGAACAAGCGGCACGAGTGGATCTACGTCCCGGGCGTGGCCGGTCTCGGTGAGGGCGAGGTCATGGGCCTCATCAACACCGCGCGGGCGATGTACACCGCCGGGTGACGGCGGTGCGCCCCTGAGACCTGATCTCACGTCCGGCCCCTCCGGCGCGTCTACCGTGTGATGACGATGAAGCGCCCTTTCGAGCAGGCCGTCCAGCAGCACGGTGAGACCGTGCTGCGGGTCTGCCGAGCAGTCCTCGGTCCCGGCCCGGACGCCGACGACGCGTGGTCCGAGACCTTCCTCGCCGCGTTGCAGGCCTGGCCGGAGCTGCCCGAGGAGACCAATGTCGAGGCCTGGCTGGTCCGGGTCGCCCACCGCAAGGCGATCGACGTCACGAGGACCCGTGCGCGACAACCGATCCCCACCGACGGATTGCCCGCGCACACGTCGCCGGGTGGCCCGAGCGCCGACCCCGGTGACGACGGCCGCTGGGTCTGGACGGCGGTGGCGGCCCTGCCGGAGCGGCAACGCCTGGCGATCGCCTACCACTACCTCGGCGGCCTGCCGCACGCCGAGACCGCCGAGCTCATCGGCGGCAGCACGGACGCCGTGAGGCGTGCGGCGGCCGACGGCATCAAGAGCCTGCGACGGACCCACAGCGCCGCAGAGTGCACGAAGGGAGCACCCCGATGAGCGAGACGACCGACCTCTTCCCGATCGAGGACGGCGCCATGGCCGACCTGCGCTCGCGCCTGACCGAGCAGGCCGGCGAGAGCGGACTGCTCGACGTCGCGCACCGCACGATCGACAGCCCGGTCGGGCGGCTGCTGCTGGCCACGACCGAGCGTGGACTGGTGCGTGTCGCCTTCGAGCGGGAGGGTTTCGACGAGGTCCTGGCCTCGCTCGCGACACGGATCAGCCCGCGCGTGCTGGAGGCGCCCCGCCGACTGGATGCCGTCGCGGCCGAGCTGGAGGAGTACTTCGCCGGCACCCGGCACTCCTTCGACCTGCCCCTGGACCACTCGCTGTCCTCGGGCTTCCGCCAGCGCGTGCAGCGACACCTGCCGGACATCGGCTACGGACACACCCGCTCCTACGCGGAGGTCGCCGAGCTCGTCGGCAACCCGAAGGCGGTCCGCGCCGTCGGTACGGCGTGCGCGACGAACCCGCTGCCGGTGGTCGTGCCCTGCCACCGGGTGCTGCGCAGCGACGGCAGCCTCGGTGGCTACATCGGTGGCCCCGAGGCCAAGACGACGTTGCTGCAGCTGGAGCACGCGGCCTGAGCGGGTGCACTGCCCGACCGCGTGAGGTGAACCCGGGTCACCCGCCGGTCACGCGGGCGAAGTAGGCGCTGCTCTGCTCCGCGTCCCAGCCGTGCCCCTCGCGCAGCCCCTCGGCGAGCATCGCCAGGTAGGCAGGGCTCGGGCGGGTGTGCGGTACGTCGGCCATGCCGTGCGGCGCGGTGAAGGTCAGCATCGGACGGCCCTCGCGGCGGCCGACGTCGATCAGCGTCTCGTACTCCCCGGGCCCGGCCGCGTACCGATCACCCGGCAGCCCCTCGCGCAGCACCTGCTCCAACGGGTCGTCCGGCCGGGGCGGGCGGTGCATCTCCTGGGCGGCCACGTCGACGAACTGCCCGATCGTGATCAGGTACGCCCGGGCGGGAGTGCTGCCGGGGGAGTCGTGGTCGTAGAAGGCCACGCCACCACCCCACGTCCGCGACTCCCCGGCGAAGTACAGGCTGCCGGGCAGGGTGACCGCGTGGTCGGCCGCCGGCATGGTGCGGTCCCGGGCCCCGACGCAGGAGACGGCGGACCCCGGGGGTCGACCGCCGGCGAGGTAGCAGCCGAGCCGGCGCCGGGACATGTTGGAGCCGTAGCTGACGTACCAGAGCAGCGAAGGGGGCATCCCGCCCATTGTGCGTGCGGCGTCCCCGCTCAGTCCGGCAGCCCCAGGTACCACCGCCTCGCCGACTCGAGCAGCTCGAGGAGGGCCTTCTTGCGCACCGTGTAGTCGCGACCCAGCCACACGGTCCGCGGGCCCGTCATCCGGCACACGACGAAGGGGGTGCCCCTGGCCGGCCACTTGCCGCCGATCCACACGACCTCCACCGTCTGGATCTCGTGCCACTGGAGCCACAGCGTCCGCCCCGTCCGGGAGACCTCGATGAGCCCGTCCGGGGAGAGGATGAGCTCCTCCCGACCCCTCAGGCGGGACACGGCGATGAACGCGAAGAGAGCGAGCGCGCAGGTGCCGCCCGCGAGCAGCACCCAGCCGAGGACGGTCAGCCCGAGGGAGGGCTCACTCCGGACGTCCCCGTCGAGGACGAGCCCCAGTCCGCAGAGGGCGCCCACGACGCACACGAGCACGACGAGCAGCGTCTGGCCCAGGACGCGGGTGGGGGAGAGCGGCAGGCGCACCACCCGACCGGCCCGCAGCGCGGCGAGGTGCTCCTCGACAGCGGTCATCGCAGCCGGCCGGTCTCCAGGAGCTCGGCGAGCCGCCGCTCGTACGGCTCGATGTCGATGTCGTTCTCCTGCAGCCACTCCTGCGAGTAGTACTTGTCCAGGTACCGCTCGCCGGGGTCGCAGATGAGCGAGACGATGCTGCCGCGCCGACCCGCCGCGACCATCTCGGAGACGATGCGCAGCGCCGCCCAGAGGCTCGTGCCGGTCGAGGCACCCGCCCGGGTCCCGATGAGCGACTCGAGCAGCCGGACCGAGGCGATGGCCGCGGCATCCGGCACCCGCATCATCCGGTCGATGCTCGCGGCGATGAAGCTGGACTCGACGCGCTGGCGCCCGATGCCCTCGATGCGCGAGCCGATGGAGGTCGTCACCGACGGGTCGTGGTCGCGCCACCCGGGGAAGAAGGCGGAGTTCTCCGGGTCCGCGACGCAGATCCCGGTGTCCCGGCCGGTGTAGCGCACGTACCGGGCGAGGGTCGCCGAGGTTCCACCGGTGCCGGCGGTCGCGACGATCCACGCGGGTTCGGGGTGCTCCTCCATGGCCAGCTGCTGGAAGATCGACTCGGCGATGTTGTTGTTCCCGCGCCAGTCGGTGGCCTGCTCGGCGTAGGTGAACTGGTCCATGTAGTGCCCGCCGGTCTCCTCGGCGAGCTGCGCCGCCACCGCGTAGACCTGATCGGCGTTGTCCACGAAGTGACAGGTGCCGCCGCGGAACTCGATGAGGTCCACCTTCTGCCGGCTCGTCGAGCGCGCCATGACCGCGTAGAAGGGGACGCCGATGAGCGAGGCGAAGTAGGCCTCGGACACCGCCGTCGATCCGCTCGAAGCCTCGATGACCGGCCGGTCGGGCCGGATCCACCCGTTGCACAGTGCGTGCAGGAAGAGCGAGCGCGCCAGCCGATGCTTCAGCGAGCCCGTCGGGTGCACCGACTCGTCCTTCAGGTACAGGCTCACGCCCCACGTCGTCGGCAGCGGCACCTGCACCAGGTGGGTGTCAGCCGACCGATTGGCATCGGCACGCACCCTTCGGATGGCATCGGCCAGCCACCTGCGGTAGTCCGCGTCGTAGCGGTCGACGTCCTCCTCCGCGGCGACGACGGGTTCGAAGGGGGCGGGGTCGCGCGTCATCGGGCTCCTCTCCATCGCGCCCCATTGTGCCGGGAGGCGCGCCCCCTTCGGTCCTAGGCTGGTGGCGGACCGGAACCGACCGCGAAGGAGCATCGTGCCGACCAATTCCGAGGACGTCGCCCGCGCCACTTACGACAACCCCGGCGCGGACTGGTTCTACTCGCGCATCTGGGGTGGGCAGGACATCCACCTGGGGCTGTACCGGGGCCCCGGCGAGTCGATCGCCGCCGCCAGCCATCGCACGATGGAGCGGATGGCCGAGCAGGTGACGCAGGAGCGCATCGCCCGCGCCGTCGACCTCGGCTCCGGCTACTGCGGCGCCGCCCGCTTCCTCCACGAGCGCTTCGGCGCCGACGTCCTTGCCGTCAACGTCAGCGGCACCCAGAACGAGCGCGCCCGCAGCCTCAACGAGACCGCCGGTGCGAGCGGCGCGATCACCGTGGTCGAGGGCAGCTACACCGGCGTCCCGGCCGCGGACGCCTCCTTCGACCTGGCGTGGTCCCAGGACGCCTTCCTCCACTCCGACGAGCGCGAGGTCGCGATCGCCGAGGCGGCGCGGGTGCTTCGCCCCGGCGGTGAGCTGCTCTTCACCGACCCGATGGCCGCGGACGGGGCACCGGCCGACCAGTTGGGGCCGGTGCTGGACCGGCTGCACCTCCCTTCGCTCGGGTCGCCGGCGGCCTACCGGGCGCACGCCGAGGCGGCCGGGCTCGAGGAGGTCGGCTTCGAGGACCACACCGAGCAGCTCGCCACCCACTACGGACGGGTCCTGCAGGAGAGCCGGGAGCGGCTGGCGGAGCTGCGGCAGGCCGCCGACGAGGACTTCCTGGACCACATGATGCAGGGCCTGGCGAACTGGGTGGACGCCGGCGAGGGTGGCCTGCTCGCGTGGGGGATCTTCCACTTCCGCAAGCCCTGAGGGGGAATACCCCCGCCGTCCGCGCTCGTTGCCCCCGACATGCGTGCGATCACCTACGAGTCCTACGGCAGCGACGACGTCCTCCGCGAGAGTGATCTCCCGACCCCGAAGGTGGGGCCGGGCGAGGTCCGCATCCGCGTGACCCGGGCGGCGGTCAACCCGGTGGACTGGAAGGTCATGTCCGGCGGCCTCGACGCCCTCATGGACGCCCACTTCCCCGTGGTCCCGGGTTGGGACGTCGCCGGCGTCGTCGACGCGGTCGGCCCGGACACCCCGGAGTTCGCGCCGGGTGACCGGGTGGCCTCCTACGCCCGCAAGGGCGTGGTCTCCGCCGGCACCTTCGCCGAGTACGTCTCGGTGCGGGCCGAGGACGTCGCCGCCGTGCCGGGCGGCGTGGGCGACGACGTCGCCGCGGCGCTGCCGCTCACCGGGCTGACCGCGCAGCGGGTCCTGGAGACCCTCGCCGTGACGAAGGGGGAGACCCTCCTGGTCCACGCCGCCTCCGGGGGCGTCGGGTACCTCGCCTCCCAGCTGGCGGTGGCCGGCGGGGCCCGGGTGATCGGCACCGCGTCCCCGACCAACCACGACAAGCTCGAGGCGGTCGGCGTCATCCCGGTCGCACACGGAGACGGCCTCGAGGCACGGCTGCGCGAGGTGGCCCCGGAGGGCGTCGACGCCGTGGCCGACCTCGTCGGCGGCGTCCTCGACGTCAGCCTCGCCGTGCTGCGCGAAGGGGGCCGCCTCGCCTCCATCGCCGACCCCACCGTCGAGGATCACGGTGGCCGGTGGGTGTGGGTGCGCCCGGACGGTGAGCGCCTCGCTCGGCTGCTCGACGAGGTCGCGGGCGGCCGGCTCGAGGTCGACATCGACCGCGGGCTGCCGCTGGCGCAGGTGCCGGAGGCCTTCGCCGCGAGCCGCGAGGGGAGCGCGCGGGGCAAGATCGTCATCGAGGTCTCGGAGCCCGCGGTGCGCTGATCCGGGCCGCAGCGGCTCGGCGCGTCGCCGCGCACCACCGCCACTCCCCGTCATAGTCTGCACACGCTTCGGCCCGCGCCACGGGCCACCGACGCGTGAGAGGGAGGGACAAGGTGGACGCCATCACCAAGGTCCTCGGCGAGATCAGCGAGGTCATCTGGGGGCCGTGGGTCCTCATCCCGCTCCTGTTGGGTACGGGGCTGTACCTGACCCTCCGCCTCGGCGGACTGCAGTTCACCAAGCTCGGCGCGGCCATGCGCCTGGGCATCCTCAAGCGCAAGGACGCGGACTCCGAGGGGGACATCTCCCAGTTCCAGGCGCTCACGACCGCGCTCGCGGCCACCGTCGGGACCGGCAACATCGTCGGTGTCGCCACCGCCATCGGCATCGGTGGCCCCGGCGCGCTGTTCTGGATGTGGATGACCGGCCTCCTCGGCATGGTGACGAAGTACGCCGAGGGCTTCCTCGCCGTCCGCTTCCGCCGCACCGACGCCGCCGGTGAGAAGTCCGGCGGCCCGCAGCACTACCTCGAGCACGGCATCCCGAACGGCTTCGGCAAGACCCTGGCGCTGATGTTCGCCGTCTTCGCGACGCTCGCCTGCTTCGGCATCGGCAACATGACCCAGGGCAACTCGATCGCGAGCAATGTCGAGGCCAGCTGGAGCATCCCGGCGTGGGTGACCGGCCTCGTCCTGACGATCCTGACCCTCGTGGTCCTCGTCGGCGGCATCAAGTCGATCGGGCGGGTCACCGCCGGCCTCGTGCCGATCATGATCGTCTTCTACGTCGCCGCCGGCATCTACATCCTCGTCGCGAACGTCGAGGCAATTCCCGAGGCCATCGCGCTCGTCTTCACCGATGCCTTCACCGGCACCTCCGCGGTCGGCGGGTTCACCGGATCGGCCATCGCCATCACGATCCAGTTCGGTGTCGCCCGTGGCCTCTTCTCCAACGAGTCCGGCCTCGGCTCCGCCCCGATCGCGGCGGCCGCCGCGCAGACCAACCACCCGGTCCGCCAGGGCCTGGTCTCGATGACCCAGACCTTCATCGACACCCTCATCGTCGTCACCTTCACCGGCCTGACGATCATCACGACCGGCACCTGGAAGCAGGTCGACCCCCAGACCGGCGAGCAGATCTCCGCTGCGCTGATGACGGGTGAGGCCTTCACCCACGGCCTGCCCGGGGAGTGGGGTCACTGGGTGGTCACGCTCGGGATCGTGCTCTTCGCCTTCTCCACCCTGCTCGGCTGGTCCTACTACGGCGACCGCAACATCGAGCGGCTCTTCGGGCGCCGGGCGGTGCTGCCCTTCCGGGTGATCTTCTCGCTGATCGTCTTCGTCGGCTGCACCTCCGAGCTGCAGGTCGTGTGGACCTTCTCCGACGTGATGAACGGCCTCATGGCGCTGCCGAACCTCATCGGCATCCTCGTGCTCTCCGGCCTCGTGGCCCGCGAGACGCGGCACTACCTGCGTCACGACCCGAAGCTCGAGGCGGACAAGGAGACGATCGAGGGCTTCATGGCCGACCAGCCCGGCTGGGAGGACTGGAAGGCCGGCGACATCGTCGGCTCCTCGCAGGCCGGCCGTTAGCCCGACCGCCCGACCCGAGGAGTGCCCATGGACGAGACCACGGTCGTTCACGCCAGCGCCGTCATCGATGCTCCGACCGGGGTGATCTTCGAGGAGATCGCCGACCCGAGCCGCCAGCCGGCGTGGGACGGCAACGACAACCTGGCCGAGGCGGCGCCCGGCCAGCGGGTGCGGGCAGTCGGGGACGTCTTCGTCATGACGCTGACGAAGGACGGGGTCCGGCGGGACAACCACGTCGTCGAGTTCGAGGAGGGCCGCTGCATCGCCTGGTGCCCCGCCGAGCCCGGCGCCGAGCCGCTCGGTCACCTGTGGCGCTGGGAGCTGTCTCCCACGGCCGACGGGAGCACCGAGGTCACCCACACCTACGACTGGACCCGGCTGACCGACCCCAGGCGCTTCGAGCGCGCCCGGAGCACGACGACCGGGCGGCTGCAGGCCTCGATCGAGCGGCTCGCCTCGGCGCACGGCTGGGGTCTGGCCACCGGAGACTGACCTCACAGCGCGCATTTTTGCAGGGACTGCAAACATGCGCGTAGTGTCGACGGGTGCCCCAGGAGACCGCCACCGTCGAATCGCAGGGGCGCCGGGAGCGGAAGAAGGCCGAGACCCGGCGCGCCATCCGTGACGCCGCGCTCGAGCGAGCCCTCGAGCTCGGCGTCGAGCACCTGACCGTCACCGAGATCACCGAGGCCGTCGACATCTCGCCCCGGACCTTCTTCAACTACTTCGGGTGCAAGGAGGACGCACTCGTCGCCGACGGCACCGAGCTGGCCGACCAGCTGCGGGAGAGGGCCCGTGCCCGGCCACTCGACGAGGTGCCGCTGGACACCCTTCGCGCGGTCCTGACCGAGAGCGACTCGATGATCGCGGCGGAGTCCGGTCGGGAGCAGACGCTGGCCCGCCAGCGGCTCATCCAGGCCCACCCCTCGCTCGCCGCGCGCCAGCTGGCCCAGTTCGCCGTCATCGAGCGGACCTTCGTCGAGGTCCTCGCCGAGCGGATGGGCGTCGACGCGGGCGAGGACCTGCGTCCCGCGGTGCTCGCCGCGCTGGCCCAGGGCGTGCTCCGCGCGGCGATGGGGCGCTGGAGCGCCGACGGCTCCGAGCCGCTCGTCACGGTCATCTCCCGGGCGTTCGACCTGCTCCACGACGGCGTCCTGACCGACCCGCCCGGCTGACCGACCCGCCCGGCCGGCCCACCACGCTGAAGAGGAACGAAGGAGACACCCGCTTGGCCCACGACACCCCCGGACCCACCGCCGTCACCGATCGAGACGGCGGCGAGGAGGCTGCCCCGGCCCCCTTCAACCGCAACGTGGTGCTGGCGGTGCTCGTCTCCGGCGCCTTCGTGATGATCCTCAACCAGACCCTGCTGAACACCGCGCTGCCGGCGTTCATGAAGGACTTCGGGATCACCGCGAGCTCGGCGCAGTGGCTGACGACGATCTTCATGCTCGTCAACGGGATCATGATCCCGGTCACGGCCTTCCTCATCAACAAGTTCACGACGCGGGGCCTGTTCTTCACGGCCATGGGGTTGTTCATCGTGGGGACCCTGGTCTGCGCGGTCTCGCCGACCTACCCGGTGCTCGTCATCGGCCGGATCATCCAGGCGAGCGGAGCGGGCATCATCATCCCGCTCATGCAGACGATCCTCTTCGCGATCTTCCCGCTCGGGAAGCGGGGGACCGCGATGGGGACCTTCGGTCTGGTCATCGCCTTCGCGCCCGCCATCGGCCCGAGCCTGTCCGGGTGGATCGTGGACCACCTGCCGTGGAACACCCTCTTCTGGATGATGCTGCCCTTCGCCGTGCTCGACCTGGCGATCGCGTACTTCATCCTGCGCAACGTCACCGAGCGGACCCACCCGCGCCTGGACATCGCCTCCATCGTGCTCTCCTCGATCGGCTTTGGTGGGCTGCTCTTCGGTCTCGGCGCGGCGGGCAACGCCAGCTGGTTCAGTCCCCGGGTCTACGTCCCGCTGATCGTCGGCATCCTCACGTTGGTCATCTTCATCCGCCGGCAGCTGCGGCTCGAGGAGCCGATCCTGGAGTTCCGCGTGCTGCGCTACCCGATGTTCACGCTCAACACCGCCCTGGGCATGTGTGTCTTCATGGTGATGATCGGCGGCATGCTCATCCTGCCGCTCTTCATGCAGAACATGTCCGACTTCACGGCGATGGAGTCCGGGCTCGCCCTGCTGCCCGGTGCAGCGGTCATGGGCCTGATGTCCCCGGTCACGGGGCGGATCTTCGACAAGTTCGGGGCCAAGTGGCTCGCGATCCCCGGCTTCGTCCTGCTCACCACGACGACGCTGCTGTTCGCCCGGCTCTCCCCGGAGACCTCCTTCACCTACATCGCCGTCGTCAACGCGGTGCGGATGTTCGGTACCGCGATGATCATCATGCCGGTGACCACCGCGGCGCTGAACCAGCTCCCGCCCCGGCTGATCCCGCACGGGACGGCCCTGAACAACACCTTCCGGCAGATCTCGGCGGCGGTCGGCACCGCCGTCCTCGTCACCGTCATGGCCACGACCGCGAGGGACCCGAAGGAGTACGGCGTCGAGGGCCTCATCCACGGCGCCAACGTCTCCTTCGTCGTCGCCGGCCTCATCGGCGTCCTCGGCTTCATCGGCGCCTTCTTCATCAGGGAGAGCCAGCCGCGCCGGTGACCGCCGGTTGCCCGACGACGATGATCGGGTGCCCCGAGAAACCGCCGGTTCGCACGGGTTTCACACTCTTGCGAACCGGCGGTTTGTCATGCGAAGGGGGTGCCCGGCCGGGGCCGAACGCATATCTCTTGACATCAAGATAAATCAGGAGCATAGTGGAGGTGTCGGGTTAGGTAAGCCTAACCAGACGGAACGGTTGCCACGGACCGAGAAGGGAAGGACGATCCCATGACCACCTCCACCGCCCGCACCGAGGTCCTCGAGCTCGCCGAGTTCGTCGATCGCGCCCGCTTCGAGGACATCGGAGAGGAGGCCCTCGAGCAGCTGCGCATCCGCGTCCTCGACACCCTCGGGGTCGCCATCGGCGCCCTGGACGCCGAGCCGATCCGCGCCATCCGAGGACTCCTGGACGATCTCGGGGGAGCCCCCTCCAGCACCCTCATCGGCGGCGGCCGCACCTCGCCCGAGCGTGCCGCCTTCTTCACCAGCGCCCTCTCGCGCTACCTGGACTTCATGGACTCCTACCTGGCGAAGGGGGAGACCGGCCACCCCTCCGACAACCTCGGGGCGGTGCTCGCCGCGAGCGAGTCCGTCGGCGGCAGCGGCAAGGAGCTGCTCACCGCACTGGCGGTCGCCTACCAGGTCCAGTCGCGCCTGTCCGACATGGCGCCGGTGCGCGCAGCCGGCTTCGACCACACCGTCCAGGGGGCATACGCCGCGGCGGCCGGGGCCGCCAAGGCGCTGCGTCTGCCGACCGCGCAGATCGCCAATGCCGTCGCGATCTCCGGTACGGCGAACAACGCGCTGCGGGTGACCCGCACCGGCAACCTCAGCCACTGGAAGGGGCTGGCCTACCCGCAGGTCGCCAAGGAGGGCACCTTCGCGGCGCTCCTCGCGGGCCGCGACCTCACCGGCCCGGAGGCGGTCTTCGAGGGCAACAAGGGCTTCAAGGAGACCATCGCCGGTGACTTCACCCTCGACTGGTCGGCCGAGGACCTCGAGGCCGTGCGCCGCTCGATCATCAAGCGGCACAACGCCGAGATCCATTCCCAGTCCGCGCTCGACGCCGCCCAGGAGATCCGTGACCGGGAGGGCTTCGACGCCGGCGCGGTCGAGTCGGTGTCGCTGACCACGTTCGACGTCGCCCACTCGATCATCGGCGGCGGCGAGGAGGGCGACAAGCGGACCGTGCGCACCAAGGAGGAGGCCGACCACTCGCTGCCCTGGATGCTCGCGGTGGTGCTCCTCGACGGTGAGCTCACCCCCGCGCAGTACGCGCCGGAGCGGATCCTCGCCGAGGACGTGCAGCAGCTGATGACCACGGTCGCGGTGCGTCCGGACGAGGACTTCTCACGGCGCTTCCCCGAGGAGATGCCCGCGGACCTGACCGTCACCCTCACCGACGGCACGACCTTCCACGCCACCCGCTCGGCCTACGAGGGCTTCCACACCCACCCGCTGGACTGGGACGGCGCCCGGCGCAAGTTCGACCTGCTGGCGGCCCCCTTCGCCGATGCCGCACTGCGGGACGAGATCGCCGGGATCGTCCGCGACCTGGAGTCCCACTCCGTCGCCGACCTCACCGCCGCCCTCGCCCGGGTCGCCACGACCCGCGGCGATGCCGCGGCCTGACCACCACGAGAACCAAGGAGAAGGAACGATGAGCAACGAGATTCCCTTCGACGTGAGCTTCAACTTCGTGCCCCGGGCGGTGCGGCCGACCAAGCCGCGCACCCACGGCATCACCGAGATCCGCGCGCCGTACTACTCCACCTTCGGCACCCGTCACCTGCAGGACGTCATGGACGTCGCGGGGCAGTGGGTCGACGGCATCAAGTGGGCGGGCGGCTCCTTCGCCCTCGTGCCACCGGAGCAGGTGCGCGCCTTCAGCGACATCGCCCACGAGCACGACGCCTACGTCTCCTCGGGGGGCTGGATCGAGACCGTGCTGCGCTACGGCGACGACGCGGTCGACCACTACCTCAAGGAGGCCAAGGAGGTCGGCTTCGACACCATCGAGATCTCGACCGGCTTCATCATGCTGCCCACCTCCGGGCTGCAACGCCTCGTCGAGAAGGTCGTGCGGGCCGGCCTGAAGGCCAAGCCCGAGCTGGGCATCCAGATCGGCTCCGGGGGCGACTCCTCCGAGGAGGAGCTGGCCGCCGAGGGCGCCAAGGACATCGGTGACCTCATCGACCGGGGCAGCAAGGCCCTGGAGGCCGGTGCCGACATCATCATGATCGAGTCCGAGGGCATCACCGAGAACGTCCACCGGTGGAACACCGGGGCCGCCGCGGCGATCATGAACGGCCTCGGGATCGAGAACGTCATGTTCGAGGCCGCCGACGGGCCGGTCTTCGAGTGGTACGTCAAGAACTACGGCAACGAGGTGAACCTCTTCGTCGACCACAGCCAGATCCTCCAGCTGGAGGGGCTGCGGCAGAACATCTGGGGCAACAAGTCCACCTGGGGCCGCGTGATCAACCCGGCCTGACCCGCAGCGCAGAGCCCGCCCGCACCGATCGTGCGTGCGGGCTCCGCGCCGTCTCCCGGGTGGCCTCAGGCGTCGTGCCGGAAGCCGACCTTGATCGTCACCTGCCAGTCCGCGACCTCGCCCCCGGAGAGGTGGCCGCGCACCGACTGCATCTCGAACCAGTCGAGGTGGCGCAGGGTCTTCGAGGCCTCGGCGACGGCATTGGAGACCGCCGCCTCGATGCCGTCGGGCGAGGTCCCGACGATCTCGGTGATGTTGTACACCCGGTCTGCCATGACTGCCTCCTGCTGTTCTCCGGCCGGAGACCCGGTCGGAGAATCAGCCTATGGCCGTGCCCGCTCGGTGACCAGGTCGCGCCACTCGTCCTCGTCCATCGCGGCGGGGACGAGGCGTGAGGGGTCCTGCTCGTCGCGGACGAAGGAGTGGCAGGTCCCGTCCTGCTCGGCGAGGGCGAGGTCCACCGTGTCGAGGTCACCCTGCTCGTCCCAGCGGTTGACGCTGATCAGCGCCGTCCTCGGGCTCGCCTCCAGAGTGGCCTTCGCGTCCGCGTCCTGCGGGCCGCGATCACCGGAGGGCAGCCGCTCCCAGAGCCGCTCCAGGGCCTCCTCCGCGGTGCGCAGCGAGTACAGGTGGATCCCGAGCGCGTCGATGAGCACCTCGAGGGTGATGCCCTCGGGCTGCGGCATGAGGATGAAGCGCCACGGCTCGTCCGGCTCGGTGCCCGTCACCCGGGCGTCGATGGTCACCCGCGAGCGGTACTGGAAGGAGATGGCGATGCCCAGGTCGCCACGGATCTGCACCGCGTCCGAACCGCGGTCGGTGCTGATGAGGTTGCGCGCGGCGAGCGAGCGGGCGGCCTCCGTGACGAGCGCGCCGTCCGGATTGGCCTCCTGCAGGTGCCTGATCGCGCCGACGGCGTCGATCTCCGCGAGGGTGTAGCCGCCGAGGAGCACCGGGCCGGTGCCCACGAGCTCGACGATCGCCTCCAGGGTCTCCTGCGGGACGCTGGACTGCTCTGCCGTGCTGGTCACATGTCCTCCTGCTGCTCGGTGGCCGGCACCCGGCGCACCACGGTCCTGATCTGCTTGCCCTTGCCCCGCAGGGTGATCGCCTCGGTCCGGCCCGCCTCTGGCAGGGTCCAGTCCGGGGTGGTGCGCGCGTCGCGCAGTGCCCGGCCGGCGTCGGTGTCGGCGAGCCCGTCGGTGTGCACGTCCGAGGCGCCGAAGAGACCGCGCCCGTTGCGGGTCCCCGGCCGGTGCACGAGCTCGGCCTCGGCCGAGGTGCGTTCCGGCGGCGGGAAGAGGGCGGCCAGGTCGGGCGAGGTGGACGAGGTGTCGTCAGCGGCCTCCGTCCGCTGCAGCGCCCGGGCCAGCTCCGGCCGGGCGGCCTCGGGCACCTGCACGCTTCCGGCGAGCGAGGGGGAGAGGTACAGCGGGCGACGCTCGGTCTGCTTGGAGAGGCCCCACGGGCCGACGTTGCTCTTGGTGATCTTGTAGACGACGAAGTCGCACAGGTGGAGCACGTCGTTCCACGTCGGGAGCCGGAAGCCGTCGCCCATCGCGGCGGGGGTCTTCTCCAGCTGTACCCAGGTGCCGGTCTTGGTGCGCCCGTGCAGCTTCTCGCGCACCAGCGGACCCTTCAGCCCCAGATCGGGGTAGGTCTCCTTGTCCACGCTCTTGTGGTGGCTGGAGAGTCGCTCCCGGCTCTTCGGGAAGCGCCAGGCCTCGTAGAGGTCCGGGTCGTCGACGAGCACGTGTCCGCCCCAGAGGACCTCGCGCAGCTGCGTCACGTCGAGACCGTGCTGCTCCAGGTCGGCGATGATCGTCGCCTCGTGCCTGGTGAGCCGGTCCGCCGCTCTCCGCAGCCCGTCGCGGTACTCCGCCACGCGGGAGGTGATGTCGACGAGCAGCCGGACCCGGCGACGGACCCGGTCGGCCTCGACGTCGCTCAGTCCCGGCGCCTGCTGCTGGCTGGTCGGTTGCCTCACCCGAGCCACCGTAGCGGCATACCGTGAGACCGTGTCCACCTTCGCGGTCCTCGCCGTCTGGGCCGTGATCGTCCCGGCCTGGCTCTCGCTGCGCACCGACCCCGGCCCGCGCCGGCGGCGGGTGTCTCCCGCCGCCGGTGTGATCACCTGGCTGTTCGTCGCCGTGCCGAGCCTGGTCCAGCTCGGCGTGGCGCCCGGCCTGCTGAGGGCCGGACGGCGGGACGCCGCGGTGATCGGCGAAGGGGAGGTCTGGCGCCTGGTCACCGCCCTGGTGCTCCAGGACGGTGGGTGGCTCGGCGGCGCCTTCAACCTCGGGATCCTCGCCGTCACGCTGGTGCTCGTACGCCGGTGGCTGCGGCCACGGGCGTGGCTGCCGTTGCTCGTCGGCGGTGGCGTGCTCGCCGGCCTCGCCACGATCGCGCTCGGTGGCCCCGACGGGGCGGGCTGCTCGATGGCCGTGATCGTGCTGCTCCTGGGGACGCTCGGGCGCGTGCCCGCCAAGGCGGCGCTCCCCGCCCTGGGCATCGCGCTCGTCGCGGCGGCGGTGCTCCTGACCGCGCACGACCAGCACGGGCTCGCCGTGGTCCTCGGGATCCTCGCCGCGGGTGGGCTGCGCGCGGCAGACTGGTGGCAGGGAGGTGGCACCGATGTCCGAGACCTCGCAGACGGGCGCGACCGATCCGGTGGCGGAGGCCATGCGCCGGCGTGACCGCACCGACTTCCTGCCGGCGTCGCAGCGCGCCGCGGCCGAGCGTGATGCCCCCGTGCCGATCGGCCACGAGCAGACGAACTCCCAACCGAGCACGGTCGCGGCGATGCTGCGGCTGCTCGACGTGCGTCCCGGCCAGCACGTCCTCGACGTGGGCAGCGGCTCCGGGTGGACCACCGTGCTGCTCGGTGACCTCGTCGGGCAGGCCGGCTGGGTGCTCGGCGTGGAGCGCGTCCCCGAGCTCGTCGCGTCCGCCCGCACCGCGATCGAACGGCACGGCCAGTCCTGGGTCACGGTGCGCCGCGCCGACCCGGACCTGCTCGGCGCCCCCGACCACGCCCCCTTCGACCGGGTCCTCGTCTCCGCGGAGGCCGCCGAGCTGCCGGGGGAGCTGGTGGACCAGCTGGCCCCGGAGGGGGTCATGGTGCTGCCGGTGGCGGGGGTGATGACCCGCGTCGCCCGGAGGCCGTCGGGGACCGCGATCACCCGGCACGGGCACTACCGGTTCGTCCCGCTGCTGAGCGGTCCCTGAACGCCGGCCCGGACGCTGGCACCATGTGGACATGGACGCCGCACCCTCTCCCGCAGATCACGACTCCACCGACTGGACCTTCGTCGTCGACCAGGGGTGCTCCCAGTGCGGCTACCGCCCGCACGACCCGAGGGAGACCGGTGCCCGGCTCGAGGCACTCGTCCCGCGCTGGGCGGAGGTGCTGCGGCGTCCCGACGCGACCCGGCGCCCGGAGCCGGGGGTGTGGTCGCCGGTGGAGTACGCGAGCCACTCCCGCGACCTCGTGCGGGTCCTCGGCGAGCGGGTGGCGCTGATGACGAGCCGGGAGGACCCTCCCTTCGCCGACTACGACGGGGAGGCCGAGGCCGTGCGGCAGGAGTTCTGGGGAGCCGACCCGACGGTGGTCGCCGACCAGGTCGCGGCCCGCACCGCGGAGACCGTCCAGGTCCTCGGCGAGGTGACCGACTGGGAGCGTACGGGGCAGCGCGGGGGTGGCCGCCGCTTCACCGTGACCCAGCTGTGCCGCTACCTGC
Source organism: Janibacter corallicola NBRC 107790 (assembly GCF_001570965.1). GTDB lineage: Bacteria > Actinomycetota > Actinomycetes > Actinomycetales > Dermatophilaceae > Janibacter > Janibacter corallicola. The sequence goes on from NZ_BCSR01000002.1 coordinate 86,015, forward strand.
TGCACGACGTGGAGCACCACGTGCACGACGTGGCGGGCTGATGGGGCGCATCCACGAGACGGTCAAGGCCCTCCACCCGGGGTCCTTCGCCTTCGTCATGGCTACGGGCATCGTCTCGATCGGCATGGGCCAGCAGGGCTTCACGCTGATCTCGCGCGCCCTGCTGGGCATCGCCGTGCTCGCCTGGGTGCTCCTGATCGTCGCGACCGTGCTGCGCCTGGTGGGCCACCGCGACCGGGTCGTGGCCGACCTGCGCGACCCCGTCGTGGCGTTCGGCTTCTTCACCCTCGTCGCGGGGACCGACGTCGTCGCGACCCGGCTCGTGGAGCACCACTGGCAGACGAGCGCGGTGATGCTCGCCTTCGCCGCGATCGTCGGGATCCCGCTCGGGTACGCCGTGCCGTGGGCGGCCGTGCTCTCGCGGGCCGACCGACCGGTGCTGCGGCACGTCAACGGCACCTGGTTCATCTGGGTCGTCGCGAGCCAGTCGGTGGCGACCACCGCCGCCAGCATCGAGCCGCACGTGGGCGCCGGCCGGGCGGAGGTGGCCACCCTCGCGGTGGCGGCCTGGGCGGTGGGTGTCGTGCTCTACGCGGCCTGCGCGGTCTTCGTCTCGCTGCGCGTCATGCTGTACCCGATCACGCCGGCCGACCTGAACCCGCCCTACTGGGTGTCGATGGGGGCGATGGCCATCACCGTCGTCGCCGGGGCGAAGGTCGTCGAGATGACCCCGACACCGATCGTCACGGCCACCTCCGGGCTCATCTCCGGGCTGCTCGTGCTCGGCTGGGCGTGGGCGACCTGGCTGATCCCGGTCCTCTTCGCGATCGGCCTGTGGCGGCACTGGTGGCACCGCATCCCGCTCGCCTACGAGGCGACCTGGTGGAGCATCGTCTTCCCCCTCGGCATGTACGCCGTCGCCAGCATGTACATCGGCGGGGCGGACGCCCTCCCGCTCGTGGAGTCGATCGGCGCCGCGTGGCTGTGGGTCGGGGCCGCGGCGTGGCTCTTCGCGGCGGTCTCGATGGCGCGTTCCTGGCTCCGGCCGGGTGGTGCCGGGGGAGTACGGTCCGGACATGGCGACGACAACCCAGGTGCACATCAGGTCGGTCCGTGACGAGCCCGCCGACGGGGACGGCTTCCGGGTCCTCGTCGACCGCATCTGGCCGCGCGGGGTGAGCAAGGAGGCGGCCGCCCTCGACGAGTGGCTCAAGGACGTCGGCCCCTCGAACGACCTCCGACAGTGGTTCGGCCACGACCCGGAGAAGTTCGAGGAGTTCGCGAAGCGCTACGAGCAGGAGCTCGCGGACAACGACGAGTGGCGGACCCTGCAGCAGCTGGTGGCGGAGCACGGCCGGGTGACCCTGCTCTTCGGGGCCAAGGACCGCGAGCACAACCAGGCCGTCGTGCTGCGGGACCTGCTGACCCGCTAAGCGCCCCGGCTCGCCCGTTGACCCGCGCCGATCCGGCTCAGCCGACCTCGTCGTCGACGAAGACCGGACGGGAGACCCGCAGCCCGGAGATCGTGATGCCGGGCCCGAGGAGGATCAGCACGACGAGGGGCACGGCCCAGCCGCCGGTGCTGTCGTGCAGCAGGCCGATGATGAAGGGGAAGACACCGGCGAGCAGGTAGCCCACCGGCTGGACGAAGCCGGACAGCTGCGCGGTCACGTGCGAGTGCCGGCTGCGCGCGGTGATGAGCGCGATCGCCGCCGGGAAGGCGAAGCCCGAGATGCCGAGCAGGATCGCCCACAGCCACGGCGCCGAGGCGGGGGCGAGGAGCAGGCCGAGGTATCCCAGCGAGGCGAAGCCGCCGAAGGCGATCATCCACCGGGAGATGTCCGGCGACCGGTCGATGATCGTCGGCATGATCAGGCCCCCGATGATGCCCATCCCGGTCACGATCGACATGTAGACCCCGGACGTCGCCTGGGAGATGCCGGCGTCCCGGTAGATCTGCGGCAGCCACCCGAACTGGATGTAGGCATTGGCCGACTGGATGCCGAAGAGTGCGGTCAGGGCGATCGCGGTGGGGGAGCGGCCGAGCCGCAGGCTGGGGGTCTCGGTGTCGGTGCGGCGGTGCACCCGGTCCCGGGCGGCGACGACAAGCCAGGGCAGCAGCGCCACGAAGGCCACCACGCCCCACAGGCCCAGGGCGGGGCGCCACCCACCGGGGAGGGAGTGGGCGACGGGCGTGGCGATGAGCGGTGCGACGGCGCCGCCCACGGTCAGCCCCATGCTGTAGATGGTCATGAGCTGGACCTCGCGCCGGCCGTTCGAGTGGCGCTTGATCCACGCCGGGACGAGGACGTTGCCCAGCCCCATGCCGGCCAGCCCGAGGGTGGAGAGCAGCAGGAAGATCGCCGCGGAGTCCGTCGTGACCCGGATCAGCAGGGTGAGGACCATCGCCACGAGGCCGAACATGATGCCCCGGGAGAGACCGACCCGCCGGGCCAGCGCCACCGCGCCGGCACCGGCCACGGCGAAGGTCAGGCCGGGGAGCGAGGTCAGCGCGCCGGCCGCGGCGCTGCCCATCCCCAGGGTCTGGCCGACCTCCTCCAGCAGCGGCCCGATGGAGGTCGCCCCGGGGCGCAGGTTGACCGAGATGAGCGCGACCGCGAGGAAGGTCAGCCACACGCCGAAGCGGGGATTCGTCCCCGGAACGTCCTGGCTGCTCACGTCCGGTGTCTATCACCCACAGGCACTGGTCGGCACATCCGTCCCGCGGGGCAGCCCGTAGGATCACCGGCGATGACCAGCGCACCCGCCGTCCCGCCCGCGCCGGTCCCCGGCTGGGACGAGTACTTCCTCGGCATCGCCGACGCCGTCGCGGCCCGGGCCAAGTGCACCCGCCGCCGGGTCGGTGCGGTGCTGACGATCGAGCACCGCATCATCGCGACCGGCTACAACGGCGCTGCGCCCGGCGAGCCCGACTGCCTCGAGGGCGCGTGCCCCCGTGGGCGGCTGGACTACGACACGGTCCCGGGACTGGGCGACTACGACCGGCCCGGGACCCCCGGTTTCTGCATCGCCATCCATGCCGAGGTCAATGCCCTGCTCTTCGCCACGAGGGACACGAAGGGGGCCACGGCCTACATCACGGACCAGCCCTGCCCGGGGTGCCGGAAGGCGCTGGCGGCGGCGGGGATCGTGCGCGCGGTGTGGCCGGGCGGGGACTTCGACCGGCACGGACTCACCGACTGGTGAGTTCCCCTTCCGCGGCCCGGTGGGGGATGGGATGCTGCGACCATGGTCGACGAAGTGAGCATCGATGACACCCCGACACCGGCCGGCGCGATCGTCGCCGGTCTCGACGGCAGCCACCGCGACCCCGCGGTCCTGGCCTGGGCGGCCACCCGGGCGCGTGACCTGGGCGCCCCGTTGCACTTGGTGCACGCCGTCGACCTCGGGACACCGCTGTCCGCGTACGGGGAGCTGCTCACCAGCCCCGACATCGTGGACAAGGTCGAGGAGGAGTCGACCCGCGTCGTCACGGACGCGCGGGAGATCGTGACCCGGGACCACCCCGACCTCGCCCTCACCTCTGCCATGCCGACCGGGTCACCGGCCGGCGCGATCATCACGGCGTCCGAGGGCGCGCACGAGCTCGTCGTGGGGTCCGCCCGCAAGAACCGCGCCGAGCGCGTCGTCCTCGGGACGACCTCGCTCAGCGTCGTCGCGCACGCACCGTGCCCCGTGGTGCTCGTCCCGCAGGGGGCCTCGCTCGCGGGTGACGGCCGGATCGTCGTCGGCGTCGACGGCAGCCAGCACAGCCGACTCGCCTTCGAGTTCGCGATGGACACGGCCCGGGCCCTCGGCGGATCGGTCACGACCGTCACCTCGTGGAACGTCGAGGTCGTCGACGGGGTGGTCGTCACCGAGCCCGACACGGAGCAGTGGCAGCGGGTGGAGCGCCGCTACGGCGCCATGGCCCAGGACACGATCGCCGCGATCCGCGCGCAGTACCCGGAGGTGCCGGTGGAGGTGCGGGTCATGCACGGGCGGGCCGCCGAGTCGATCACGAGCGTCGGCGACGGCGCGGGCCTCGTCGTCATCGGCTCCCGTGGCCGCGGCGGCTTCCGGGGGATGCTGCTCGGCTCGGTCACCCAGCGGGTGCTCGCCCTGGCCACCTGCCCCGTGGCGGTGCTGCACCACCGCGGCTGAGGCGAGGCCGCGGGTGGCGGCTCAGTGCCGGGCCCAGAAGTCCCGCATCGCCGCCATGCCCTCCTCGGTGTCCTGGGGGCGGTGCCCGGCGCGGGGGAGGACGAGGCGCTCGGCTCCCTTCGCCGCCAGCGCGGCCGCGACCTCCTCGTACATGCTGCGCTCCTCGCCGGTGATGACGAGCGTCGGCACGATCCTGGGGGTGTCGCCGCGCAGGTCCACCTCCCAGGGCGCGGGTGTGGTGCGGATCCGGGCGGCGACCTGCTCGGCCTTGTCCGTGTCCAGGTCGGGCGGCGCATCGCCCATGCCGGCCGCGAAGCGGGCGAGGAACTCCGGCCCGTCGACATCCGGGTCGTCGGCGACGGCGAAGACGGGGGCCATCGCCCGCACGTGCCGCTCGACGTAGCGGCCGCCGCGGGCCAGGTCGTAGCAGGCGGGCTCGATGAGCACGAGGCTGCGCAGCCGGTCGGGGCGCCGCTGGGCGGCCAGCACCGCGGTCACGGTGCCGTAGGAGTGCCCGACGACGTGACCGGGGGTGGTGAGCAGGTCGATGACCCGGTCGGCGTCGCGCTCGGGCTGGTCCGAGGTGCCGGTGCGCTCCAGGAAGACGTGGTCCGGGGCGGCCTCCTGCGCCGGCAGCGGCCAGGCCCGGGCGCCGCTGCGCCCCCGCCCGTGGATGAAGACCGTCCTGGCGCGGGGGGTGATCATCGGCATGCGGGCCTCCTCGGTCGCAGCCGTCCTCCAGGCAGCGAGGGCGCGGGCATCGGCCCCGGCGCGCCGGCGGGGACGGGGCCGAAGCGCCGCTCGGCCGGCGGCTCGGGTCCGGTCTCGGCCAGCCAGGCCTCGCGGGCCAGCACGATCTCCTCGTGGCTGCGCCCGACGAAGCCCCACCACATGACGATGGGCTCGGCCAGGGGTTCGCCGCCGAGCACGAGCACCCGGCAGCCTCCGGCCGAGGTGAGCCGCAGCTGCTCCCGGCCGGGTGGGAGGTAGCCGACCTCGCCGGGACCGACCGGGTCGCCGGCGAGGGTGACGTCGCCGGCGTCGAGGAGCACCGCGTGCTCGTGGCCCGTCGGCACGTCGAGCACGATCTCGGCATCGGCGTCCAGGAGCAGCTCGGCACCGAGCAGCGGGGTGGGGGTGAGGACCGGTGACTCGATGTCCAGGAGCCGCCCGAGGAAGACATAGGCGATGCCACCCGGCACGTACATCGGCTCGGGGACGTGGTGGACGAAGCCCGGCTCGGTGTCGGAGAGGTGCTCGGGCAGCACGAACCACAGCCGGACACCGTGCAGCGTCTCGGCGCCGGGCGCGGAGCGCTCGAACTGGCTCACCCCGCGGCCGGAGGTGGTCAGGCCCAGCTCGCCGGGGCGGACGAGGGCGCGGCTGCCGGTGGAGTCGCCGTGCTCCAGCTCCCCGGAGAAGAGCCACGAGACCGTCGCCAGCGAGGTGTGCGGGTGGACCGGCACCTCGAGGCCGCCGGCGGGGACCTCGTGGGGGCCGTAGTGGTCCAGCAGGCACCAGGCACCGACGTGACGCCGGTGGCGCGAAGGGAGCGTGCGCGAGGCCGCCACCCCGGAGGGGTGTCCCGGGGGAACCTCCCGCGGCGCCACGATCTGCAGGTCGCTCACACCGGCGATGCTACCCACCCGGAGCGCTGGGGCTCACGGCCATCGCCTCGAGGTACCCCGACCGCAAGGTTTTCGCGATTCGAGGGATAACCCTGCATCTCCTGCGACGAGTCGGTGTCAGGTCACCAAAGAGTCACAGTTGTGTCTCACCCCACACCTAGTCGTGGTCTTCAACGCCCAACGGGTCTTAGATGTTCCGAGCAGCCGCTGATGCGCTGCTCACCAGGAGGTGGAGCCGGGAGAAGCCGGTGACGCCGGTTCACCCGCCCACGGGCGGCAGACGTAGGAGGACATCCATGCGAGTGAAGTCTCGCTCGATGGCAGTTGCCAGTATCTCGGCGGTCGCGCTCCTCGCGACCGCGTGCGGCGGCAGCAGCGATGACGGTGGCGGCGGCGAGGGTGGCTCGGGCGGCGAGGTCGTCGTCAACGGCTGCACCCCGGAGAACCCGTTGGTCGCGGGCAACACGGCCGAGACCTGTGGCGGCAACGTGCTGGACACCATCACAGCCAAGCTCATCCACTACGACTCCAAGACCGCCGAGCCGGAGATGGACATCGCCAAGTCCATCGACACCAAGGACAACCAGCACTTCACGGTCAAGCTCAAGAAGGGCTACAAGTTCCACGACGGCACCGAGGTCAAGGCCAAGAACTTCGTCGACGCCTGGAACTACACCGCCTACGGCCCGAACGCGCAGCAGGGCTCCTACTTCTTCGAGCCCATCAAGGGCTATGCGGACACCCAGTGCACCGGTGACGACGAGGAGGACCCCTGCAAGGGCAGCGGCAACAAGGCCAAGAGCAAGAAGCTGAGCGGCCTGAAGGTCGTCGACGACCACACCTTCACCATCGAGACCACCGAGAAGGTCTCCAACCTGCCGCTGCGCCTGGGTTACACCGCCTTCGCCCCGCAGCCGGACTCCTTCTTCAAGGACCCGGAGAAGGCCGGCCAGAACCCGGTCGCCGCCGGCCCCTACAAGTTCGACTCCTGGACCAAGAACCAGTCGATCAAGCTGAGCAAGTTCGACGACTACTCCGGTGAGTTCGGCGGCAAGGCCGACAAGATCACCTTCAAGATCTTCAAGACCCAGGAGGCGGCCTACACCGCTCTCCTCGGCGGCGAGATCGACATCATCGACCAGGTCCCGAGCAACGCCCTCGTCGGCGACAAGTTCAAGTCCGACCTCGGCGACGGCAAGTACCTCGAGGAGCCGAACTCCACCTCGCAGTGGGTCGGGATGAACCCGCACGTCGACAAGAAGCTCTCCGACGTCAACGTCCGGCGCGCGATCTCGATGGCGATCGACCGCAAGACGATCACCAAGCAGATCTTCGACGGCGCCTACGAGCCCTCCACCGGCGTGGTCTCCCCCGTGGTCGACGGCTTCAAGAAGGGACAGTGCGGCGAGTACTGCACCTTCGACCCGGCCAAGGCCAAGAAGCTGCTCAAGAAGGGTGGCGGCTACGACGGCAAGCTGGAGCTCACCTACAACGGTGACGGCGGCCACAAGGAGTGGACCGAGGCGGTCTGCAACCAGATCAAGAACAACATCGGCATCAACTGCGTCGCCACCCCGACGGTGGACTTCGCGACGATGCTGACCAAGCTCGGCAAGAACGAGCTCAAGGGCATGTGGCGCATGGGCTGGGTCATGGACTACCCCTCGATCGAGAACTACCTGACCCCGATCTTCAGCAAGGGCGCGTCCTCGAACTACTACCAGTACGACAACCCGGAGTTCGAGAAGCTGCTGAAGCAGGCTGCAGCGGCGGACGACCAGGAGGAGGCCAACAAGCTCTACCAGAAGGCTGAGCGGGTCCTCGAGAAGGACATGGTCGCCATCCCGCTGTGGTACGGCAAGGCCATCATGGGCTGGTCCGACGACGTCGACAACGTCAAGTCCGACCCCTTCGGCAACCCGGTGCTCAACGAGGTGACCGTCAACTGATCCAGCCGCTGGTCCAGGACCGGCGCACCCGCCGTCGGCCGGCCACCCACGTGGCCGGCCGACGGCCTTCCCACGAGAGGGCCGTTGCCGCACAAGGCAATGGGTTACCCTCTGCCGGCGCCCCAGAGCGGTGGCACCCGAATTTACAAGGAGGTGAACGTGAGCAAATACATCATCCGGCGACTGCTCCAGATGATCCCGGTCATCATCGGGGCCACGTTCCTGATCTACGCCATGGTCTTTGCCATGCCGGGGGACCCCACGGCCGGCAAGTGTGGTGAACGTCCCTGCCCGCCCGCCTACGTGGCGGCCTTCAACGAGAAGTACAACCTCGACGACCCGCTGGTGATCCAGTACGGCAAGTACATGGGCAACGTGCTCCAGGGCGACTTCGGCGAGAACCAGTACGGCATCCCGGTCTCCGAGGACCTGAAGAACCGCTTCACCGTCACCGGTGAGCTCGCGGTCCTGGCCCTGATCGTGGAGGGGGTCATCGGTATCGCCGCGGGCGTGCTCGCCGGCCTGCGGCGGGGCGGATTCATCGACAACCTCGTGCTCGTGAGCACCCTCATCGTCATCTCGGTGCCCATCTTCGTCACCGGCTTCGTGCTGCAGTACGTCCTCGGCCTGAACCTGGAGATCGTCCCCGCGCTCGTCGGGTCCGATCCGACCTTCATGAGCCTGTTGCTGCCCGGTGTCGTCCTGGGCTCGTTGTCGATGGCCTACATCGCCCGACTGATGCGCAGCAACATCGGTGAGAACGTCAAGTCCGACTACGTGCGCACCGCCAAGGCCAAGGGGCTCTCCCAGGGGCGCATCATCGGGGTGCACACGCTGCGCAACTCGATGATCCCGGTGATCACCTTCATGGGATACGACTTCGGCGCCCTGCTCGGCGGCGCGATCGTCACCGAGGGCATCTTCAACATCCACGGCGTCGGCGGCTACATCTTCGAGGGGATCCACAACCGGGACGGCATGGCCGTCGTGGGCGCGGTGACCGCGCTGGTCATCGTCTACCTCATCGTCAACCTCATCGTCGACCTGCTCTACGGCGTACTCGACCCCAGGATCAGCCATGACTGAGAAGAACATGCAGGATCTCGAGACCGAGGCACCCGGCCCCGAGCGGGAGACCCCGGGGGAGGGGCTGGTGCGCCCGGCCGACGACGCCGTCTCGGCCCGGTCGCTGACCGCGGACGCGCTGCGGGCGCTGCGGCACAACCCGCTCTTCTGGGTCTCCAGCGTCCTCGTCGTCATCTTCGTCATCATGGCGATCTGGCCCTCCCTCTTCACCAACCAGGACCCGCACTACGGCGTCCTCAGCCGCGCCGTGCAGGACCCGAGTGCGCAGCACTGGTTCGGGACCGACCGGCAGGGCTACGACATCTACAGCCGGGTGATCTACGGGGCGCGTGCCTCGATCCTCGTCGGCGTCTTCGCGGCACTCGGGACGATGGTCCTCGGCAGCTTCCTCGGCCTGCTCGCCGGCTACCTCGGCGGCTGGGCCGACACCCTCATCAGCCGGTTCGGCGACATCTTCTTCGCCATCCCGCTGCTGCTGGCCGGCATCATCTTCCTCGCCGCGATGCAGGAGGAGGAGACCTTCCTCGGGATCCCGATCCAGGGCTACTTCGGGGTGATCTTCCAGGTCGTGCTCGTGCTGTGGCTCTTCGGCTGGCCGAGCATCATGCGTCTGATGCGCTCCTCGGTGCTGCAGGTCAAGCCCAACGACTACGTCCAGGCGGCGCGGGCCCTCGGCGCCTCCCCGCTGCGGATCACGAGGCGGCACATCCTGCCCAACGCGATGGCCCCGGTCATCGCGGTCAGCACGATCAACCTCGGAGTCTTCATCAGCGTCGAGGCGACTCTGTCCTACCTGGGGATCGGGCTGCGGCCCCCGACCGTCTCCTGGGGCGTGATGATCACCGACGCCCAGATCGCGCTGCGCACCGAGCCCTACATCCTCTTCTTCCCCGCCCTCTTCCTCTCGTTGGCCGTCCTGGCGTTCATCATGTTCGGTGACGCGATCAGCGACGCCTTCGACCCGAAGCGGCGGTGAGACACGTGAGTGAGCACATGAGCACAGAAGCAACCGACGACGAGCGCCTGCTCCGGGTCGAGGACCTGCACGTCGAGTTCCGCACCCCCGAGGGCGTGGCCAAGGCCATCAACGGCGTCGACTTCTCCCTCGACGAGGGGGAGACCCTGGCCATCCTCGGTGAGTCCGGCTCGGGCAAGTCCGTGACCGCGCAGGCGATCATGGGCATCCTCGACACGCCCCCGGCCCACCTGACGGGCGGGCGCGTCCTCTTCCAGGGGCGCGACCTGCTGACGATGCCGGACGAGGAGCGCCGCAAGGGGCGTGGTCCGGGGGTCTCGATGATCTTCCAGGACGCCCTCTCCTCGCTGAACCCGGTCTTCCCGGTCGGGTGGCAGATCGGTGAGATGTTCCGCATCCACCGGGGGATGAACCGCTCGGACTCCTACGACCAGGCCATCCGTCTCATGGAGCGGGTCAACATCCCCGCCGCCCGGGAGCGGGTCAAGGCCTACCCGCACCAGTTCTCCGGCGGCATGCGCCAGCGGATCATGATCGCCATGGCGATCGCCCTGGACCCGAAGGTGCTCATCGCCGACGAGCCGACGACCGCCTTGGACGTGACCGTCCAGGCCCAGATCATGTCCCTCCTGCAGGAGCTGCAGGAGGAGCACAACATGGGCCTGATCCTCATCACCCACGACCTGGGTGTCGTCGCCGACGTGGCGGACCGGATCGCGGTCATGTACGCCGGACGGATCGTCGAGCGTGCCGATGTCGAGGACGTCTACAGCAAGCCGGCCCACCCGTACACCAAGGGCCTGCTGGAGTCGATCCCGCGGCTGGACCAGAAGGGCCAGACGCTCTCGGCGATCGGCGGCCTCCCGCCGAACCTGACCCGCATCCCCCCGGGCTGCGCCTTCAACCCGCGGTGCGTGCTGGCGCGGGACGTCTGCCGCACGGACGACCCGGAGCTGCTGGACGTGGGGCCGAACCGGCAGTCCGCCTGCCACTTCAGCAAGGAGGTGCTCGATGCCTGAGAACGAGGTCATCCTCAAGGCCACCGGCCTGAAGAAGCACTACCCGATCAAGGGCGGCGTGCTCCGCCGCACGGTCGGCCACGTCCGCGCGGTCGACGGCGTCGACTTCGAGCTCTACAAGGGTGAGACCCTCGGCATCGTCGGTGAGTCCGGCTGCGGCAAGTCGACCCTGGGCCGGCTGCTCATGCGGCTGGAGGAGCCCACGGAGGGCAGCGTCGAGTTCGACGGCGTGGACATGCACGCCCAGCGCGGCGCGACCATGCGTCGGATGCGCCGCGACATCCAGATCGTCTTCCAGGATCCCTACACCTCGCTGAACCCGCGGTACACCGTCGGTGAGATCGTCGGCGAGCCGCTGGCGATCCACACCGACGTCGTCCCGCGGAACAAGCGCAAGGACCGGGTCCGGGAGCTCCTCGAGCTCGTCGGGCTCAACCCGGAGCACATCAACCGCTACCCGCACCAGTTCTCCGGTGGCCAGCGCCAGCGCATCGGCATCGCCCGCGGGATCGCGCTGAACCCGAAGGTGCTCATCTGCGACGAGCCGGTCTCGGCGCTGGACGTCTCCGTCCAGGCGCAGGTGATCAACCTGATGGAGAAGCTCCAGGACGAGCTGGGCCTGTCCTACGTCTTCATCGCCCACGACCTCTCGGTGGTGCGTCACATCTCCGACCGCGTCGGTGTGATGTACCTCGGCCGGATGGTCGAGGTCGGCGACGAGGACGACATCTACTCCCGGCCCACCCATCCCTACACCCAGGCGCTGCTCTCCGCGGTGCCGGTGCCGGACCCGACGCTGCGGGGGCAGCGGGACCAGATCGTCCTGCAGGGCGACGTCCCCTCGCCGGCGAACCCGCCGGCCGGGTGCCGCTTCCACACCCGTTGCTGGAAGGCGCAGGACATCTGCAAGGAGGACCCCACCCCGGAGCTGATCCTGCGTCCGCACGGCGCGGGGGAGCACCTCTCCCGGTGCCACTTCGCCGAGCCGCGCACGATCGTCGAGACCGAGGACGTCTCGGGGGCGAAGCGGGACAGCCTCTTCGCCGGCCAGGGGGAGCGGGACGACGATGACGCCCTCGCCGCCGGTCAGGGCACCGAGCCCGGGGGCCCGTCCGTGGACACCTCCACCGCCGGCGCCTGAGCCGGCGCTCCGCAAGGGGGTGCCCCACCGATCACCGGTGGGGCACCCCCTTCGCGCTGCCGTGGTGTCTCCATTTGGGCGACATGGCACCCTGTTGAGACAATCGCGATCATGCCCCTGACTTCTCGCAGCGACGTGCGCAACGTCGCGATCGTCGCCCACGTCGACCACGGCAAGACCACCCTGGTGGACAAGATGCTCTGGCAGGGGGGCGCCTTCGGCGAGCACGACCACGTCGACGAGCGGGCGATGGACTCGGGTGACCTGGAGCGGGAGAAGGGCATCACCATCCTCGCCAAGAACACGGCGATCCACTACAACGGCCCCTCCGCGGCCGCCCACGGCGCCCCCGACGGCGTGACGATCAACATCATCGACACCCCCGGCCACGCCGACTTCGGCGGCGAGGTCGAGCGCGGCCTGTCGATGGTCGACGGCGTCGTCCTGCTCGTGGACGCCTCCGAGGGGCCGCTGCCGCAGACCCGCTTCGTGCTGCGCAAGGCGCTCGCGGCGGGCAAGCCGGTCATCCTCTGCGTGAACAAGGTCGACCGCCCGGACAGCCGCATCGAGGGCGTCGTCGACGAGGTCTACGAGCTGTTCATGGACCTCAGCGACGAGGCGGCCGACCCGGAGGCCGCCCTGGAGTTCCCGATCGTCTACGCCTCGGCCAAGGCCGGCGTGGCCAGCATGGAGCGCCCCGCGGACGGCGAGCTGCCGGGCGGCAGCGACCTGGAGCCGCTCTTCCGCACGATCATGGAGACCGTCCCGGCGCCCTCCTACGACGACGAGGCGCCGCTGCAGGCGCACGTGACCAACCTCGACTCGAGCAACTTCCTCGGCCGGCTGGCGCTGCTGCGTGTCTTCAACGGCCAGCTGCGCAAGGGCCAGCAGGTGACCTGGTGTCGCACCGACGGCAGCCAGCAGCGGGTGAAGATCACCGAGCTGCTCATCACCGAGGGCCTGGAGCGGGTGCCGATGGAGACGTCCACCGCCCGCCCCGGCGACATCATCGCCATCGCGGGGATCCCCGACATCATGATCGGCGAGACGATCGCCGACGCGGAGGACCCCATCCCGCTGCCGGTCATCACGGTCGACGAGCCGGCGATTTCGATGACGATCGGCACCAACACCTCCCCGCTCGTCGGGCGCGGCCCGACCCGCGGGACGAAGGTGACCGCCCGCCTGGTCAAGGACCGTCTGGACCGCGAGCTCATCGGCAACGTCTCGCTGCGCGTGCTGCCCATCGACCGCCCCGACGCCTGGGAGGTGCAGGGGCGCGGTGAGCTGGCGCTGGCCATCCTCGTCGAGCAGATGCGCCGCGAGGGCTTCGAGCTGACCGTCGGCAAGCCGCAGGTCGTCACCAGGGAGGTCGACGGCAAGGTCCACGAGCCGGTCGAGCGGCTCACGATCGACACCCCCGAGGAACACCTCGGCTCGGTCACCCAGATCCTCGCCGCCCGCAGGGGGCGGATGGAGCAGATGACCAACCACGGCACCGGCTGGGTCCGGATGGAGTTCCTCGTGCCCTCGCGCGGGCTCATCGGCTTCCGCACCGAGTTCCTCACCGAGACCCGTGGCACGGGCATCGCCCACCACGTCTTCGAGGGGTACGAGCCCTGGGCCGGGACGATCACCACCCGTGTCTCCGGGTCGCTCGTCGCCGACCGCAGCGGGCCGGTGACCGGCTACGCGATGGTCAACCTCCAGGAGCGGGGGACGCTCTTCGTCGAGCCGGGCACCGAGGTCTACGAGGGCATGATCGTCGGGGAGAACTCCCGCGCCGACGACATGGACGTCAACATCACCAAGGAGAAGAAGCTGACGAACGTGCGCGCGTCGTCGGCCGACAACTTCGAGAAGGTCGTCCCGCCCCGCCGGCTCAGCCTGGAGCAGTCCCTCGAGTTCTGCCGCGAGGACGAGTGCGCCGAGGTCACCCCGGACGCGGTGCGCATCCGCAAGGTCGAGCTGGACCACTCCCTGAGGGCACGCGCGGCCGCCCGCGCCCGCAACTCGTGAGCGCCGGGACGCCGGCCGTGGCCTCCGCCGCCCGGCTGCTCTTCGTCCACGCCCACCCCGACGACGAGACGCTCGCGACGGGGGTGGCGCTGGCCCACCACGTCGCGGCCGGTGACGAGGTGCACGTGCTCACCTGCACCCTCGGTGAGCAGGGCGAGGTCATCCCGCCGGAGCTGGCCCACCTGGACGCCGACCACGAGGACACCCTCGGGGAGTACCGCCGGGACGAGCTGCGGGGCGCGATGGAGACGATCGGTGCCCACCACCGGGTCCTCGGGGAGGACACCCGAGCCGGGGTCGCCTCGCGCTGGCGCGACTCCGGCATGGCCGGAACCCCCTCGGCCCGCGACCCGCGCGCGTGGGTGGGCTCCGACTCCGGGGAGGCCGTGGCGGCGGTCGGCGCGGTCATCGAGGAGATCGCGCCGCACGCCGTGCTCACCTACGACTCCCACGGCGGCTACGCCCATCCGGACCACATCCGCACCCACGAGGTGACCCGGCGGGCCGTCGCCGCCGTGGCCGAAGGGAGCCGCCCCGCCCTCTACGGGGTGTTCACCCCGCGCTCCTGGGCGCAGGAGGACCGCGAGCGGATCGCGCAGCTGGAGAGCGAGGGCCACCTGGCGGGACTCGGCTGGAGCCTGCCGACGGGGAACTTCCCCCCTTCGGTCGTCGACGACGCGGTCGTCACCCACGAGGTCCGCGACGAGAGCGCCCGGGAGCGGCAGGTCGCCGCGCTGCGGCACCACCGCACCCAGGTCAGCCTCGGCCCGGAGCACACCTTCGCCCTCTCCAACGAGATCGCCGCGCTGCTGCCGGGGCGCGAGGGCTACGCGCTGCTCGACCCGGGCACCGGCGAGCCGCTGCCCGGCGCACCCCAGGGCGGCCGGGAGGCCCTGGTGGTGCGGCGATGAGCCAGGACCTGGTGCCGACCACGCTGCGCAACGCGATGGCGCACTTCGCGAGCGGGGTGACGGTCGTGACGACCCTCGCCGACGAGCACGACCACGCGATGACGGCGAACTCGCTGTGCTCGGTCTCCCTCGAGCCGCCGATGATGCTCGTGTGCGTCGGGACCGACAACAGCTGGCGGGACTCGGTCGGCGAGGCCGGGATCTGGGGTGTCTCGATCCTGCCGGCCTCGGGCCGGCCGGCGGCGACCTGGCTGAGCACCGGGGGCCGGCCGTTGCTGGGGCAGCTCGAGCGCATCCCGCACCACCGCGGCGAGCTCGGTGTCGCCCTCCTCGACGACGCGCTCGCGACCCTGGAGTGCCGCACCGCCGACATGCACGAGGCCGGCGACCACACGATCGTCGTCGGTGAGGTCGTGGCCACCAGTGCCGACCCGCGGCGCGGTGACCCACTCATCTACTACCGAAGCCGCTACACGGGCGTGGAGTGACGATGACGCAACAGGGGGACACCATGGACGACGGCCGCCGACGGGGCCGAGGCATCATCATCGGCCTCGTCCTCGTGCTGCTCGTCGCCGGCGCCTACGCCGCGACGGTGCTGTGGGCGGACGGCAAGCTGCCTTCGGACACCAGGATCGGGGGTGTGGCCGTCGGCGGGCTGTCCGAGGACGCGGCCCGGCAGCGGCTGGAGAACCGGCTCGGCGAGGAGGAGCACCGCTCGGTCACCGTGACGGCCGGCTCCAAGAAGGTCCGGCTGGACCCGGAGAAGGCGGGGCTCTCCTACGACTACGAGGCGTCCGTGGCCGGCCTGACCGGATTCAGCGCCAACCCTGTGGACCTCGTGGACCGGGTGGTGGGTGGCTCCGAGCGCCCCATCCGCACCGAGGTGGACCGGACGGCCCTCGATGCGGCGATCGGCAAGGCCGCCGCGAAGGTCGACCGCAAGCCCGTCGACGGCACCGTCACGCTCAAGGGGACCGACATCCGGCAGAGCAAGGCCAGGCCGGGCCGCTCGGTGGACCAGGAGGAGCTCGCCGAGCAGATCGAGGAGGACTGGCCGCAGGAGCGGACCTTCGCCGCCCCCACGGAGCAGGTCGAGGCCGACATCACCCAGTCCGAGGTCGAGGCCTTCGTGAGCGACGAGCTGGAGCCGCTGCTCTCCGGGCCGATCACCGTCCACAGCACCGACCCCACGGCGAAGGGGGAGGCTGCCGAGATCTCCTTCCGGGTCGCGCCGAAGCAGCTGGCCGACGCCGTCTCAGTCCACTCCACCAAGGGCGAGCTGCAGGCACGGATCAACGACAAAAAGCTCGTGGAGGCCGTCGAGGTGGCCGCCGAGGAGTCCGGTGAGTTCGTGCCCGCGCGGGACGCGAGCGTGACCTGGGAGGGCGAGGACGACTACCGGGTCCGGCCCTCGGCGAAGGGCTTCGGCCTGCAGACGAAGGGGATGGCAGGCACCGTCTCCGAGGCGATGGCCCACCGGGGCGCGAAGGAGCGCACGGTCACCATCGACTCCCGGGTCACGACCGCGGACTTCACCACCGCGCAGGCCCGCAAGACCCTCCCGAAGGAGGAGATCTCCACCTTCACGACCCACCTGACCGACGACGCCGAGCGTACCGAGAACATCGACACCGCGGCCCGCCGCCTCGACGGCACCTACGTCAAGCCGGGGGAGACCTTCTCGCTGAACGCCCGGCTCGGTGAGCGCACCGCCGCCAAGGGCTACAACGCCGCGCCGGTCATCGAGAACGGCCGCCTCGTCGACGACTACGGCGGCGGCATCTCGCAGCTGTCGACGACGCTCTTCAACGCGGTCTTCTTCTCCGGGGCGAAGATCGAGGAGTTCCACCCCCACTCCTGGTACATCTCGCGCTACCCGGAGGGGCGCGAGGCGACGATCTCCTGGCCCGAGGTCGACCAGAAGTTCACCAACGACACCGGTGCCGGCATCCTCATCAAGGCCCACGTCGAGGGCGACGACGTCACCGTGACCTTCCACGGGCGGGCGCCCTACGACGACGTCAGGGCCGACATGGGGGAACGGCGCAACATCACCGAACCGGAGCGCATCGTCGATGACTCCGCCGACTGCGTGAGCCAGTCACCGACGCCGGGCTTCGACATCACCGTCAAGCGGCAGTTCATCAACGACGGCAAGGTCGTGAAGACCTCCGACTTCTTCACCCACTACGTCCCCGAGGACGAGGTCGTCTGCACCGGCTGAGCGGTCACCGCGGCGGGCGCAGGTAGGCGTACTCGTGGTGGACCTCCATGCCCAGCGCCGTGTACAGGCTCCGCGCCGGGGCATTGTCCCGCTCCACCTGGAGGTAGACCAGATCGGTCCCCGCGGCCTGGATCGCTAGGGCCGCCTCGCGGGTGAGCCAGCGACCGATGCCCTCCCTGCGGCGCTCCGGCGCCACGTGCAGGCCGAAGACGCCGGCCCAGGCGTCGTCCATCGCCACGCGCACGACGCCGACCACGCCCCCTTCGTCGTCGTGGGCGGTGAGGAAGACCTGCCGGCGGGGGATCGTGAGCACGCGGCGGGCGGTCCCGAGGTGCTCCTGCAGCCGCGGCCCGCAGCCGCGCAGCCAGTCCTCGTCGGGGGTGGGGGAGGTGGCGAGCCGCAGGCCCGGCGGCTGCCCGCCGGCCACGACGAGGTCGCTCACCCGGCCGGTGAGCACGTCGACCGGCGGGCTCTCGACGAAGCCCCGGTCGAGCAGCAGCTCGCCGAGCGGGTCCTCGGCGGCGCCCGCCCCGGTCGGCCGGGGCAGCATGAAGAGGGCGGGTGCCTCGCGGTCGGCGTACCAGTGCTCGACCGCGGCGACGGCCTCCTCGAGCGGGAGCCCCGGTTCGCCGACCGTGAGCACGGAGTTGGACCGGCCGGTCCACCTCCCGGCAGAGCGCAGCAGCCAGCCGTGGTACTCCTCGCCGAGCCACTCCTGCTCGATCCCCGGCTGCCCCTTGGTCATGATGCGCTGCAGGTCGCCGATGCCGACGGCACGGTGGGGCGCACCCCGACGCGCCGGCCGTGGCGGGACCACCCGGGCGGCGACGAGGTCGGCCCGGGCCACCTGCACCCGTCCCCGACGGGTCTCGACCCACAGGTGGGTCTCGTCGGCGTCGACCAGCTGGCCGGTCACGTCCGTCATCGAGTACTCGGGGGTCACCTCCTCCGGCGCCAACCGCCGACGGAGGGAGACGCGGGAGCCGATGGGGAGGTCGTCCATGGACACACATTGTGCCGCCGGGGTCCTGCACGTCCCGACGGCCCCGCGGGGCCCCCGTCTCCCGGCGCGGCGCCCGGCATACGATGATCCCAGTGATGCGTCCCAGGACCGGGGACGCATGCCCGCCCCGAGAAGGAAAGGTCACATGACCTACGTCATCGCGCAGCCCTGTGTGGACCTCAAGGACAAGGCCTGCATCGAGGAATGTCCCGTCGACTGCATCTACGAGGGCAAGCGCAGTCTCTACATCCACCCCGACGAGTGCGTGGACTGCGGTGCCTGCGAGCCGGTCTGCCCCGTCGAGGCGATCTACTACGAGGACGACACGCCCGAGGAGTGGGCCGACTACTACAAGGCCAACGTCGAGTTCTTCGACGACCTCGGCAGCCCGGGCGGCGCCGCCAAGCTCGGCATGATCGAGAAGGACCACCCGATCATCGCGGCGCTGCCCCCGCAGGAGCACGACGAATGATCCTCCGGGAGGCCACCCGTGCTGTCCCTGCCTGACTTCCCGTGGGACTCGCTCGCCGCCGCCAAGGAGCGGGCGGGTGCCTACACCTCCGCGGACCCCGCGCTCGGGGAGGGCATCGTCGACCTGTCCGTCGGCACGCCCGCCGACCCGACGCCCGCGGTGGTCCGGGAGGCGCTCGCCGAGGCCTCGGACGCGCCCGGCTACCCGCAGACAGCGGGGACGCCCGACCTGCGTGAGGCGGTCGTCGACTGGTTCGCCCGCCGACGCGGCGTCCCCGACCTCGACCCGGCCGGGGTGCTGCCGACGATCGGCTCCAAGGAGCTCGTCGCGTGGCTGCCCACGCTGCTCGGTCTGGGCGCCGGCGACGTCGTCGGCCTGCCGCGTGTGGCCTATCCGACCTACGACGTCGGTGCGCGACTGGCGGGAGCCACCCCCTTCGCGGCCGATGCGACGACCGCCTTCGGCCCGACGACCCCGTCCAGCGCGCCGAAGCTGCTGTGGCTCAACAGCCCCGGCAACCCCACCGGCAAGGTGCTCGGCGTGGAGCACCTCGCCAAGGTGGTCGCCTGGGCACGTGGGCGTGGCGTGCTCGTCGCCTCGGACGAGTGCTACGCCGAGCTGGACTGGCGCTCCGAGGAGGAGCGCGGTGAGTCCTACGAGCAGCTGCCCACGACGCCGAGCCTGCTGGACCCGCGGGTCACGGGCGGCTCCCACGAGGGGCTGCTCGCCGTCTACTCCACGTCGAAGCAGTCCAACCTCGCCGGCTACCGCGCGGCCTTCGTCGCCGGCGACCCGGCCCTCGTGGGGCGGCTGCTCGAGGTGCGCAAGCACGCCGGGATGATCGTGCCGTGGCCGGTGCAGCGCGCGCTGCTGGCCGCCCTCGGCGACGAGGGCCACGTGGCCGAGCAGAAGGCGGTCTACCGGGCCCGCCGCGAGCTGCTCGCCCCGGCGCTGGAGGCCTTCGGGATGCGGATCGAGGACTCCGAGGCGGGCCTCTACCTGTGGGCCACCGCCGACGAACCGTGCCGGAGCACGGTGGATCGGCTGGCCGAGCGGGGGATCCTCGTCGCACCCGGCGAGTTCTACGGTCCCCGCGGCGCCCGGCACGTGCGCGTGGCCCTCACGGCCACCGACGAGCGGGTGGCGAAGGGGGCGGCGCGCCTGCGCGCGTGACCCGGCCGCCGTCGGACGTCACCCGCTTCCGGGCACGGACCCGGTGTGGTGACGCAGCACACGGCTGGGGTATTTTCGACGGTAGATCCGAATGCCCGAGGTCACCACCTCCGCGGCACGGCACCGAACGAAGGGTTTGATACCGCATGACTGATGACGCCACCTTCTCCGCCGCCGGCAAGAACCTGACGTTCCCGCTCGTCGAGGCCAGCGAGGGCAACAACGGCTACGACGTCTCCAAGCTGCTCTCCGAGACCGGCAACGTCACGCTGGACACGGGCTACGTCAACACGGCCTCGTGCAAGTCCGACATCACCTACATCGACGGCGGGAACGGGATCCTGCGCTACCGCGGCTACCCGATCGCCGAGCTCGCCGAGAAGTCGAGCTTCGTCGAGGTCTCCTACCTGCTCATCTACGGAGAGCTGCCCACCGCCGCCCAGCTGGGTGACTTCGAGGCGCGGCTGCGCCGGCACACGATGCTGCACGAGGACCTCAAGGCCTTCTTCAACGGTTTCCCGCGGGATGCGCACCCGATGCCGGTGCTCTCCTCGGCCGTCTCCGCGCTGGGGACCTTCTACCAGGACAGCCTCGACCCCTTCGACGACGAGCAGGTCGAGATCTCCACCGTGCGGCTGCTCGCCAAGCTGCCGACGATCGCGGCATACGCCCACAAGAAGAGCCTCGGCCAGCCCTTCCTCTACCCGGACAACTCGCTGAGCCTGACCGAGAACTTCCTGCGGATGACCTTCGGCTTCCCGGCCGAGCCGTACGAGCTGGACCCGGAGATCGTCAAGGCGCTGGACCAGCTCTTCATCCTGCACGCCGACCACGAGCAGAACTGCTCCGCCTCGACGGTGCGCATGGTCGGCTCGGCCCACGCGAACCTCTTCAACTCGGTCTCCGCGGGCATCCACGCCCTCTCCGGCCCGCTGCACGGTGGCGCGAACCAGGCGGTTCTCTCGATGCTCGAGGAGATCCAGGCCTCCGACGACGGTGCCGAGTCCTTCATGCGCAAGGTCAAGAACAAGGAGGACGGCGTCCGGCTGATGGGCTTCGGCCACCGGGTGTACAAGAGCTACGACCCGCGCGCGGCCATCGTGAAGCAGGCCGCCGACACCATCCTCGAGAAGACCGGCGGCGGCGAGCTGCTCGACATCGCCCGCAAGCTCGAGGAGATCGCGCTCGCGGACGACTACTTCGTCGAGCGCAAGCTCTACCCGAACGTCGACTTCTACACCGGTCTGATCTACACCGCGATGGGCTTCCAGCCGAAGATGTTCACGGTGCTCTTCGCGATCGGTCGGCTGCCCGGGTGGATCGCCCAGTGGCGCGAGATGATCAAGGACCCGGAGACCAAGATCGGCCGCCCGCGCCAGGTCTACACCGGTTACACCGAGCGCTCCTACGTCCCGATGGACCAGCGCTGAGCGGGAGCTGAGGCACCCTCAGCGGTGCAGCGTGATGACGACCCGGCCCGATGGGGCCGGGTCGTCCGCGTCTGCCCAGGACATCGGGTCACCGCCCCCGCGGGACCAGGTGCGGCCCCCGACCGTCACCGACGTGATGCTGCGGGCCTCGGCCTGCGCGACGGCCCAGGCGCCGACGGCCCACGCGTGACGCTCGTCGGAGGCGGTCACCTCGACGGTGTCGCCCGAGATGCTCGCCCGCTGACCGGTCTGCTCCCGCAGGGCTGCGACCAGCAGGTCCGGCCGGCCGGGCTCGCTCGGTGCGTCGAGGCGACAGGCCATGCCGGCGGGGGAGTGGCCGGCCACGACCGAGGCGATGGTGCGCCCTTCGTGCTCGTGGTCGGCATAGGCCTCCGGGTAGGCGCTGCGCTGCACCCGCTGGGCGATCTCGGTGACGCGCATGTCCTGCCAGCCGTCGATCGCGGTGAGCTCGTCGTAGAAGGCGTTGGTCGCGTAGACCGGGTCCTGGAGCTGCTCGACGCTGCCCCAGCCCTGGCTCGGGCGCTGCTGGAAGAGGCCCACGGAGTCGCGGTCGCCGTAGGTGAGATTGCGCAGCTTCGACTCCTGGATCGCCGTGGCGACGGCGATGCTGCCGGCCCGTGCGGGCAGGTCACGCCGCATCCCGAGCGCGACGATGGTGCTGGCGTGGTTCATCTGGTCGGGCGTGAAGCTCACGTCCTCGCCGAGGGCGGTGGCGCGGCACTCCTCGCCGCCGACGAGGAAGCGCAGCCGGTCCCGTTCGGTCCATGCCCAGGTGCCGCCGGCGACGAGGCCGAGCGCCACGACTCCCGCGACGACCCGTGGCCACGGCGACCGTGGTCGGGCGTCGCCGGCCCGGTCGTGCTCGGTCACCTCAGGTGTTGGTGTGCAGGGCGTCGTTGAGCGCGATGCCCTGACCATCGCGGTCGCGCGCCTCGACACCGCCGGTGAGCGAGTTGCGGATGAAGAGCAGCGAGTCCCGCCCGGAGAGCTCGGCCGCCTTGACGATCGAGCCGTCCGGCAGCCCGACCTTGGTGCCGGCGGTGACGTACAGGCCGGCCTCGACGATGCAGTCG
The DNA here is from genome assembly GCF_001570965.1 of Janibacter corallicola NBRC 107790. Lineage (GTDB taxonomy): Bacteria > Actinomycetota > Actinomycetes > Actinomycetales > Dermatophilaceae > Janibacter > Janibacter corallicola. Next base: position 108,307 of record NZ_BCSR01000002.1, read on the forward strand.
TCGCCGAGGGCGATGCCGATGCCCGCCTCCGCGCCGATGAGGCAGCGGCGGCCGATGGCGACCCGCTGGGTGCCGCCGCCGGAGAGGGTGCCCATGGTGGAGGCGCCGCCGCCGATGTCGGAGCCGTCGCCGACGACGACGCCCTGGCTGATGCGGCCCTCGACCATGGAGGTGCCGAGCGTGCCGGCGTTGAAGTTCACGAAGCCCTCGTGCATGACGGTGGTGCCTTCGGAGAGGTGCGCGCCGAGGCGGACCCGGTCCGCGTCGCCGATGCGCACCCCGGAGGGGATGACGTAGTCCGTCATCCGGGGGAACTTGTCGATGCTGGTCACCTGCACCGAGCCGCGGGCGCGCAGCCGGGCGCGGGTGGCCTCGAAGCCGTCGACGGCACACGGGCCGTGGTTGGTCCACACGACGTTGCTCAGCTGGCCGAAGAGGCCCTCGAGGTTGATGCTGTTGGGCTCGACGAGCCGGTGGGAGAGCAGGTGCAGCCGCAGGTAGCCGTCCGAGGCGCCCTGCGGGGCCGCGTCGAGGTCGATGCCCACGGTGACGACCTCGACGCGCACACGGCGCGCCTCGTCCTCGCCGGTCAGGGCCTGCAGCTCCTTCGGGGGAGCGGCATCCTGCGGTGCCTCGCCGAGTGCGGGCTCGGGGTACCAGGTGTCCAGCACGGACCCCTCGGTCGTCACGGTGGCCAGTCCATGGGCCCAGGCGGAGCGCGTGGTGGTGGTCATGGGGTGATCCTACGAAACCTCGTGGGGTGGGGCGTGCCGCCAGGTCCACTCCGCCTCGTTGCCGTTCATCCGCCGGTCCAGGAGCGAGTGCCGGGTGACCTGCCCGTAGGGCGTCGGGCGCCGTCCCGGGCGATGAGCTCGGTGGCGTCAGCCGGGGCGAGGGGCACGATGGCCAGCCGGGTCCGCGCCGCACGCAGCTCTGCTGTCTTGGTGGGTGAGGTCCGCCCGGGCAGCGGTGGGCCACCCGTCGAGCGCCCCGGTGGCACCTCCGGCCACAGCAGGCAGTCCAGGCAGTCCTCGCAGCCGCCCGGCCCCAGTGCGTCGCAGCGCTCGCAGGGCATGGGGCAGACGACGCCCTCGCCCCTGTCCCCGACCTGTCCGCTCGCCTCCGCGTCCACGACCCGATCGGTGGGCTCCGGGTCGTCCGTGTGGTCCGCCATGCTCCATCCTTTGGGCGGCCACGGGGGAGGTGGGCCACCTGCGTCAGTCCTGTGGACGGGGCGGGTCGTGGTCCGGTGGTTGGGGACGGCGAGCACGTGCCGCCGCGCGGGCCCCCTTCGCCTACCGGCTGCTCGCTCATCACTCGTGGTCTGTCACGCAGAGGCATCGCATGACGGGCCGTAGGGAGCTGAAGGGCCCCTGCCTGGGGTCCCACCCGGGTGCCGGGGTCAGGTTCTAGGGTGGCGCCATGCCGACCCTGGACCTGAGTGCGGACGTCGTGAGCCTGACCCAGCAGCTGTGCGACATCGAGTCGGTCAGCCGGGACGAGGGGGCGATCGCCGACGCCGTCGAGGCCGCGCTGACCCCGCTGGAGCACCTGCGCCTGACCCGGCGGGGCAACACGATCGTCGCCCGCACCGATCTCGGTCGTGAGGAGCGGGTCGTCCTCGCCGGACACCTCGACACCGTGCCGCTCACCGACCCGCCGAACCTGCCGGTGCGCCGCGAGCGGGTGGGAGGCGCCGAGGTGCTCTACGGGCGCGGGACGGTCGACATGAAGGGCGGTGTCGCGGTCGCGCTCAAGGCGGCGTTGCTGCCGGCACCGAGCCGGGACCTGACCTTCCTCTTCTACGAGGCGGAGGAGATCGACGAGAAGTACAACGGTCTGGCGCTGCTGGCCGAGTCCGACCCCGGCCTGCTCGAGGCCGACTTCGCGGTGCTGATGGAGCCGACCGCCGCCGCGATCGAGGGTGGCTGCAAGGGCACCATGCGCGTCGAGGTCGAGCTCACGGGCATCGCGGCGCACTCCGCGCGGCCGTGGAACGGGCACAACGCCATCCACGACGCCCACGAGGTTCTCGCCGCGCTCGCCGAGCACACCGAGCAGACGGTCACCGTCGACGGCCTCGACTACCACGAGGCCCTCCAGGCGGTGGGGATCAACGGTGGCATCGCCGGCAACGTCATCCCCGACCGTTGCACCGTCCTGATCAACTACCGCTTCGCCCCCGACAAGGACGCCGACGAGGCCCTCGCCTACGTCCAGTCGGTGCTGCCCGGTCGCCGGCTGCGCATCACCGACCTCGCCGAGGGCGCCCGCCCCGGACTCGACCGTCCAGCGGCCCGCTCCTTCCTCGAGGCGCTGGACGTCCCGGTCGGCCCCAAGGAGGGCTGGACCGACGTCGCGCGTTTCGCCACGCTGGGGATCCCGGCCGTCAACTTCGGCCCCGGCGACCCCAACCTGGCCCACCACGACGAGGAGCGCTGCCCGGTCGAGCAGATCGAGACCGCCGAGACCGCCGTCCTCAGATGGCTCACGTAGGGTCAACACGTGAGCGATCAAGGGAGCACTCCCGCATCCGAGCGCTGGTACCACAAGGGCCCCGTCCTCATGCGCGGCCGGCAGGTGCCCCGCACCACCACCGACCAGCGCCTGCTGGACGACCGCGGCCACGCCGACTGGCTGCACACCGACCCCTGGCGGGTGCTGCGGATCCAGGCCGAGTTCGTCGAGGGCTTCGGCGCCCTGGCGAAGATCGGCCCGGCCGTGAGCATCTTCGGCAGCGCCCGCACACCCGTGGACTCCGAGTGGTACGCCACCGGGGTCGAGCTCGGCCGTCGGGTGAGCGAGGCCGGCTACGCCGTGATCACCGGCGGCGGCCCGGGCGCCATGGAGGCCGCGAACAAGGGTGCCCGTGAGGCCGGCGGGACCTCCATCGGCCTGGGCATCGAACTCCCCTTCGAGGCGGGGTTGAATCCCTACGTCGACCTCGGCATCAACTTCCGCTACTTCTTCGCGCGCAAGACGATGTTCGTCAAGTACAGCGAGGGCTTCCTCGTGCTGCCGGGGGGCTTCGGCACTCTCGACGAGGTCTTCGAGGCGGTCACCCTCGCCCAGACGGGCAAGGTCACCAGTTTCCCCGTCGTGCTCATCGGCGTCGACTACTGGTCCCCGCTGCTGGACTGGCTGCGCGGCACCGTGCTCGCCGGCGGGATGATCAAGGAGGCCGACGTCGATCGGCTGCACCTGACCGACGACGTCGACGAGGCCATCGAGTACCTCGAGCGGGAGTCCGCCCGCGTCAGGCCGGAATCCTCGACCGAGGGCTGACCCATGGTCTGGATCGTCGTCGCCCTCGTCGCCGTCGTCGTCGTGGTGGCCACCGTCGCCCTGGTCACCGGACGGGTCGGCGTCGACCCGATGGCCGAGCCCGTCACCTCGACGCCCGACCACGGTCTGCCCGCGGGCAGGGTCCGTGCCCAGGACGTCGCGGACGTGCGCTTCGCCACCGCGCTGCGGGGGTACCGCATGGACCAGGTCGACGATGTCCTCGACCGTCTGCAGGACCGCATCGCCGAGCTCGAGTCCGACCGGGGAGGGGTGCCGCCGTCCCCAGGTGACCCTTGGGCCAATTAGGCGGGCAGCGACCGTGGGGTGGATAATGTCCGCAACGCGGCGACGCACAGGCGTCGCCCGACCGATGCCCGGTCAGCTGAGGATCGAAGGGAAGCGCACATGGCGGCGATGAAGCCACGCACGGGGGACGGCCCCCTGGAGGTCGTCAAGGAAGGGCGCGGCATCGTGCTGCGCATGCCCCTGGAGGGCGGCGGCCGACTGGTCGTGGAGATGACGCCCGACGAGGTCCGCGCGCTCGGCGACGCGATCGACAACTGCGACGGCCTGAAGTAGCTCGACTCGACGAGAGCCCCCGGCACCCGAAGTGCCGGGGGCTCTCGTCGTCCGGGTGGTGACACGGACCTGTCGGACCGGCGGGCCACTGACTAAGGTTCGCTGGTCACTGTCGTCCCGACCGAGGGGAAATCGGATGAACGCTGGATACGGACTGTCCGTGCGGTGGTCGCTCGCCGACGCACCCGCGGGCGTGGCGCAGAAGCTGCGCGAGTACGTCGTGGGCACCTCGATGGCCAACTTCATGTTCCTCGACGGACTGGCCTTCAAGACCTGGCGGATGCGGGAGGGCGAGTGGTTCGAGGGGACCTACGTCTTCGACGCCGCCAAGGACCGGGACGAGTTCAAGGAGAGCTTCACCAGCGGTGCCGACACCTCGCCGGGGAGCGAGATCGTCGGCTCCGCCCCGATCGAGATCGACGACTTCGAGGTCGTCGCGATCGCCGAGGGGCCGGCCGGCTTCCGTCGCGGCCCCGGCCCCGGGGCCTCCTGACGGCCGGCGAAGGGAGTCAGCGCCGCCGCGTCGCGGTGTCCCGCTTGACCGCCGCGAAGAGCCCGTCGCCGACGGGCAGCAGGCTGACGATGAGCCGCTCGTCGTCCCGCAGCTCCTTGCCGAGGTTGCGCAGCAGGGTCGTCGTCTCGTCCCGCACGGCGGGATCGGCCACCCGGTCGTGCCAGAGCATGTTGTCCATCGCGAGCAGCCCGCCCGGCCGCAGCAACCGGATCGCGTGCTCGACGTACTCGGGGTAGCCCTCCTTGTCGGCGTCGATGTGCACGAGGTCGTAGGAGGCGTCGTTCATCCGCGGGAGCACGTCCAGGGCCCGGCCGGTGATCACCCGGGTGCGGTGCGGCGCGATGCCGGCCGCAGCGTAGGACCGCTTGGCGCGCAGCGCGTTCTCCGGCTCCAGCTCGATGGTGGTGAGCACGCCGTCCTCGGGCATCCCCTCGAGCATCCACAGCCCGGAGACGCCCGCGCCGGCGCCGATCTCCACGACGTGCCGGGCACCCGAGGCAGCGGCCAGCAGGCGCAGCGCGGCGCCACCCCCCGAGCCGATCGGGGGCGCACCGAGCTCGGCGCCCGTGGTCCGGGCGGACTCGCGCGCCTCGTCCTCGGGGATGAACTGCTCCGCGTAGGCGAGGCTGGTCAGCTGGGCGGCGGATGTCATGACACAGCAGCCTATCCCGCCCGGAGGCCCCGTGATCCAGCCAATGCTCAGGTTCCCGCGTGAGGATGGTCCGGTGACGAGCAAGGACCGGACCACGGCACCCACGGACGAGACCCATGAGGACTGGGTCCCGCCGACGTGGGGCGAGATCGTCGAGCAGCACGGTGAGCGCGTCTACCGCCTCGCCTACCGGCTCACCGGAAATGTCCACGAGGCGGAGGACCTGACCCACGACACCTTCGTGCGGGTCTTCCGCTCCCTCGACCGCTACACCCCCGGCACCTTCGAGGGGTGGCTGCACCGGATCACGACGAACCTCTTCCTGGACCGCGCCCGGCGCAAGCAGCGGTTGCGCTTCGACTCCCTCACCGACGAGTTCGCGGCGCTGCTGCACAGCGGGACCGCCACGCCGGAGGACGTCTACGTCGACCACCTCCTCGACGCCGACATCCAAGAGGCGCTCGACGAGCTGCAGCCGCAGTACCGGGCGGCCGTCGTTCTCTCCGACATCGAGGGGTTGACCTACGAGGAGGTCGCCGAGGCCCTCGGCATCAAGCTCGGCACGGTCCGCTCGCGCATCCACCGGGGGCGTGCACAGCTGCGTGAGAGCCTCGGCCACCGGGCGCCCACCCGGCAGCGGGGCGACAGCGGCTCCAGGCGCCGTGGCGGCGGTTCCGGCTTCCCGGTGGCCCGTCCGGTGACCGGCACGCTGTGATCCCGGCGGAGGAGGGGCGGCGTGGCCGGTGACCTTCCCCGCCCCTCGGCAAGGCACAATCTGAGGCATGAGCTCTCCGCACCAGGGTGAGGAGCCACCACGGCCCCCGCACGCGCCCGCACCGGGCGAGCACCCGCGCGCCGAGCAGCCGGGCCAGTACGTGCCCCACGACGAGGCGGCCGCGCGCATGGGCAATGCCGCGCCCACCCAGCCGCTCAGTGGGCAGCAGCCCGACCCCCACGGTCAGGAGCAGCCCCAGCAGTCCTGGGGCCCGATGCCGCAACAGCCCGCGCAGCAGTGGGGCACAGTCGCCCGGCCGCCGGTCCGTCGCAGTGGCCCCGGGTGGCTCGGGGCGCTCGGCATCGCCGTGGTGGCAGCGCTCTTCGCCGGCGTACTCGGTGGCCTGGGCGGCGGCCTCGTCGTGGGCAGTGCCGGCACCGGTGAGTCCGGCGGCGGCCCGACGATCGTCGAGGACGGCAAGGACGAGGGAGCCGACCAGCGTCCGGACGGCTCGATCGCGACCATCGCCGAGGAGGCGGTGCCGAGCGTCGTCACCGTCCGTGTCCGGGGTGCCTCCGGCGCCGGCACCGGTTCGGGCTGGGTCTATGATGGCCGGGGGCACATCGTCACGAACAACCACGTCGTGCAGGGCGCCGGCCAGGGTGGCCGGGTGAGCATCGAGATGGCCGACGGGACCCGGCGTGACGCCGAGGTCGTCGGCACCGACACCTCCTACGACGTGGCCGTTCTCAAGGTCGACCCGGAGGGCCTGGAGCCCCTGGACATCGGCAAGTCCGAGGACGTCGTCGTCGGGGACGACGTCGTGGCGGTCGGTTCGCCCCTCGGCCTCGGCTCGACGGTGACGTCCGGCATCGTCTCGGCGCTCGAGCGCCCGGTGAGCGCGGGGGAGCCCGGCGCCGAGTCCTACATCTCCGCCATCCAGACCGATGCGGCGATCAACCCGGGCAACTCGGGGGGACCGCTGCTGAACTCCTCCGGCGACGTCATCGGGGTCAACAGCGCCATCGCCCAGGTCCCCGGGCAGGGATCCACGTCCGGCTCGATCGGTGTGGGCTTCGCGATCCCCTCCGACGTCGTCGTGCGCATCGCGCAGCAGCTGATCAAGAGCGGCGAGGCGGTCCACCCGATCATCGGTGTCAGCCTCGACCGTCGCTGGACCGGTGAGGGCGCGAAGGTCCTCGACGAGGGGGAGGCCCCCGGCGGGCAGTCACCCGTCGTGCCCGGTGGCCCCGCGGACAAGGCGGGGATCGAGCCCGGGGACGTCATCGTGTCCATGGACGGGCGGCGCGTCGCCGACCTGGACCAGCTCGTCGTGCGGATCCGCGCCAAGTCCGTCGGGGACGAGGTCAGCCTCAAGGTCCGTCGGGACGGCAAGCTGCAGAAGCTGACGATGAAGCTGGAAGCGGCCGAGGAGAACTAGCCATGGGCATCATGCACGGCTCGGAGTTCCTCGTCCTGGTCATCCTGGCCTTCATCATCCTCGGGCCGAAGCAGCTGCCCGAGTACGCCCGCAAGCTCGCCCGGCTCGTCGTCCAGGTCCGCCGGATGGCCAACGACGCGAAGAGCCAGCTCAAGGAGCAGATGGGGCCGGAGTACGAGGACCTGGACTGGCGCCAGTACGACCCGCGCCAGTACGACCCGCGCCGGATCGTGCGTGAGGCCCTCCTGGAGCCCCTCGACGAGGCGATCGCCCTCGGCGACGCCCCGGCGAAGGACGTGGCCGCCTCCTCCGACGAGGAGCCCGCGGCCGCCGCGGAGCCGGTGCCCGCGAAGAAGCCCACCGGCACTCCCTGGGACTCCGAGGCCACCTGACGAAAGGGGGCCGACCCGCCAGTCGGCGGGTCGGCCCCCTTCGTGGTGCGTCGGGGCGGGCCTCAGCGCCCGGTCGGCGTCAGGCCGAGGCTGCGGCCGGCGAGGCCGCGGGAGCGGGTGGCCAGGCCCTTGGCGATGCCGCGCAGCGCCACGGCCGCGGGGCCGTCCGGGTTCGAGTCGACGACCGGGTTGCCGTGGTCCGCCCCCTCACGCAGCGAGACGTCCAGCGGGATCTGGCCCAGCAGCGGCACCTCCGCACCGACGGTCCGCGAGAGCGACTCGGAGACCACCTGGCCGCCGCCGGAGCCGAAGAGCTCCTGCCGGCTGCCGTCGGGCAGCTCCAGCCAGGACATGTTCTCGATGACGCCGACGAGACGCTGGTGGGTCTGCATCGCGATCGAGCCGGCGCGCTCGGCCACCTCGGCGGCCGCCTGCTGCGGAGTGGTCACGACGAGGATCTCGCTGCCCGGGATCAGCTGTGCCACGGAGATCGCGATGTCACCGGTGCCGGGCGGCAGGTCGAGCAGCAGCACGTCCAGGTCGCCCCAGAAGACGTCGGAGAGGAACTGCTGCAGCGCGCGGTGCAGCATCGGGCCGCGCCAGACGACGGGCTGGTTGCCGGGGACGAACATCCCGATCGAGATCACCTTCACCTCGGAGGCGATCGGGGGCAGGATCATGTCGTCGACCTGCGTCGGGGCGTGGGTGACCCCGAGCATCCGCGGGATCGAGAAGCCGTAGATGTCGGCGTCGACGACCCCGACCTTCAGGCCCTGCTCGGCGAGACTGGCGGCGAGGTTCGCGGTGATCGAGGACTTGCCGACCCCACCCTTGCCGGACGCGACCGCGTAGACGCGGGTCAGCGACCCCGGCTTGGCGAAGGGGATCTCCCGCTCGGCCTGGCCACCGCGCAGGTGGGCCTTGAGGTCGGCACGTTGCTCGTCGGTCATCACCCCGAGGGTGACGTCGACGTCGACGACGCCCTCGACGGCCATGAGCGCGTTGGTGGTGTCCTTGGTGATGGTGTCCTTCAGCGGACAGCCGGAGACGGTGAGCAGGACGGTGACGGTGGCGTGACCGTTCTCGTCGACAGCGGCGGAGTCCACCATGCCCAGCTCGGTGATGGGGCGGCGGATCTCGGGGTCGATGACGGTCTCCAGCGCGGAGTGGAGCTGCTCGTCGGTGATCGTGGGGTGCGGGGCTGCCATACCTTCCATCGTAGGGCCGCCTCGCGACGGTCCTCACCGGCCCCGTCCGCTACGGGGCGCTACTCCTTCGCCTCGTCCTCCCGGCGGCGCACCTCGAGCCCCCGCTCCTCCATCTCGGCGAGCAGGTCCCGCAGCTCGCTGCGCACGAAGTCCCGGGTCGCGGCGTCCCGCAGCGCGATCCGCAGCGCCGCGACCTCACGGGTGAGGTACTCGGTGTCGGCCAGGGCCCGCTCGGCCTGCACCCGGTCCTGCTCGAGGGAGACCCGGTCGCGGTCGTCCTGCCGGTTCTGCGCGAGCAGGATCAGCGGCGCGGCGTAGGAGGCCTGTAGCGAGAGCATGAGCGTCAGCAGCGTGTAGTTCAGCGACCGCGGGTCGAACTGCGCAGCCGCCGGGGCGAAGGTGTTCCACCCGAGCCACACCGTGACGAAGATCGTCATCCAGATGAGGAAGCGCGGCGTGCCCATGAAGCGGGCGAACTTCTCCGAGAGCACCCCGAAGGCCTCGCCGGACATGCCCGAGGGCCGCCGGATCAGCTGCCGACGCACCTCCTGCGGGACGTCGACCCGGACGTTCCTGCGCTCAGCCATCGGTCACCTCGTGCCGCTCCTCGCGCCAGTCCTCGGGGAGGATGTGGTCCAGCACGTCGTCGACGGTCACCGCCCCGAGCAGGTGCTCCGTCTCGTCGACCACCGGCGCCGCGATGAGGTTGTAGATGGCCAGGGTCCGGGTCACCGAGCCGAGCGGATCCTCCGGGCGAAGGGGGTCGATCCCCTTGTCGAGGTAGCGCCCGATGCTCTCGTGCGGCGGTTCCCGCAGCAGCCGCTGGATGTGGATCATGCCGAGGTACTTCCCGGTGGGGGTCTCCAGCGGGGGCCGGCAGACGAAGACGGTCGCGGCGAGCGCGGCCGGGATCTCCTCGCGGCGCACGACGGCGAGGGCCTCGGCGACGGTGTCCTCCGGGGCGAGCACGATCGGCTCGGTCGTCATCAGACCACCGGCGGTGTTCTCGTCGTAGCTGAGCAGCCGGCGCAGCGGCTCGGCGTCGTCGGGCTTCATCAGCTGCAGCAGCGTCTCGGCCCGATCCGGTGGGAGCTCGGCGAGCAGGTCGGCGGCGTCGTCGGGGTCCATCGCCTCGAGCACGTCCGTGGCCCGGGTCTCGCTCAGCGTGCCGAGGATCGAGGCCTGGTCGTCCGGCCCGAGCTCCTGGAGGATGTCGGCGAGCCGTTCGTCACCGAGGGCGGCGACGACCGCGTCCCGGCGTTCGGGGGCGAGGTCGGCGATCACCTCGGCCAGGTCGGCGACCTTGAGGTCCTCGACGGACTCCAGCAGCTTGACCGCGGAGTGCTCGGCGGCGGAGACGGTGGCCGAGAGGCCGGTGACGTCCTCGACCGGCACCGTGAAGGTCTCCCCGCGCCGCCGGACGAGCAGCCCCCTTCGGGACTGGCGCCGGCCGCGCACGAAGACCTTGGTGATGAACCAGCTGCGGCTCGCGGCCTGCTCGACGCCGATGTCCTCGACAGTCGCCTCGGTCTCGCCGTCGTCGGTGCGCACCGTGACCGGCCGCTCCAGCAGCTCCGCGAGCACGAGGGTCTCGGTGGGCCGCTTCTCGAAGCGACGCATGTTCACGATCCCGGTCGTGATGACCTGCCCGCCCTCGAGCGAGGTCACCCGCGTCATGGGCACGAAGACCCGACGCCGTCCGGGCACCTCGACGACCAGACCCAGCACCCGGGGCCGGCGGGAGGGGGAGAAGGTGACGACGACGTCGCGCACCCGCCCGACGGGCTCGCCGATGGGGTCGAAGACGTTGAGGCTCGCCAGGCGGGCGACGAAGAACCGGGAGGGAGCACTCACGGGTCACAGCGTAATCAGCACGCTCGCGATCACCGCGTGCCGCGCCGGGTGGCCGGTCTGCCACCGAGGTGCCACGGGCGTCGGGTGCGCCGGGCGGCGGTGCCGGGACGGACCCCCTTCGAGGAGCGCTGGTCGCCGCCGGAGTGGCCGGGGCCCTGCAGCGGCGCTCCGAAGGGGGAGAGCGCCCACAGCCGGGAGGACTCCCGCCAGCGCTGCAGCTGGTCGGCGCTCGCGTTGAGCCGGGCGCCCCTCAGGGCCTCGGCGACGATCGGCCACAGCGGGTTCTCCGGCTCGATCTCCAGGCTCGTGGCGTTGAGGGTGAGCAGCCGCCCGCCGACGGCGCCCTTGCTGCGCAGGATCACCTCGAGGTGCTCGGGCAGCTCGCCCAGGTCCGCCTCGGTCCCGCCGGAGGCGAGGAGCACCTGCCCGGCGAGCCGGCTGCCCGCCTCGCCCGTCGCGAACCACGTCGGGCGTTCGCGACCGGCGATGCGCAGCCACAGCACCGTGGACTTGGTCAGCGCCTCGGTGGTGAGGGCGGAGAGGTTCACCTCGCTCATGGGGGAACCATAGGGGAGCCCCGTGGGAGGTCCGGGCGGGATGCGGTGAACTGCGTCATAACCCGCCGCGGGGGGCCGCTGCTAAGTTGCCGACGGAATCCCCTTCGCTCACTCCTGAGAGGACCAGAGCCCACACATGCGCAGTGCCAAGGACTTCTTCGCCCCGCTCGCCGTCGGCGCGCCGACCCCCGTGCGAGAGGTGCCGGCCCGACCGAGCCGGATGATCCACTTCTTCGACCCGAGCAACCCGAAGATGGCCGCCAAGGTCCCGGACATGGTCGGTGTCTCCGACGTGCTCCTGGGCAACCTCGAGGACGCCGTTGCCGCCGACAAGAAGGAGGCCGCCCGCGAGGGCCTCGTCCAGATCGCCAGGGAGACCGACTTCGGCGAGCACACCCAGCTGTGGACCCGGATCAACAGCCTGGACAGCCCGTGGGTCCTCGACGACCTCACCACCCTGGTCACCGAGGTCGGCGACAAGATCGACGTCGTCATGGTCCCCAAGGTCCAGGGCCCCGAGGACATCCACTACATCGACCGGATCCTCGCCCAGCTCGAGGCGAAGGGCGGCGTGCAGCGCCCGATCCTCGTCCACGCGATCCTCGAGACCGCCCGCGGCATGGCCAACGTCGAGGAGATCGCCGGCGCCTCCCCGCGGATGCAGGGCATCTCGCTCGGCCCGGCCGATCTCGCCGCGGACCGCCGGATGAAGACCACCCGCGTCGGCGGCGGCCACCCCGGCTACCTCGTGCGGCAGGACCCGGCGAAGGGGACCGACGGCACCCCGGAGTACGCGGGGGAGCGCTCGGTCTTCCAGCAGGACCTGTGGCACTACACGATCGCCCGGATGGTCGACGCCTGCGCGATGCACGGCATCTTCCCCTTCTACGGGCCCTTCGGTGACATCAAGGACACCGTCGCCTGCGAGGACCAGTTCCGCAACGCCTTCCTCCTCGGCTGCGTCGGCGCGTGGAGCCTGCACCCGGTGCAGATCGACATCGCCAAGAAGGTCTTCAGCCCCACCGCCGAGGACGTCGCCCACGCCCGGCGGGTCAAGGAGGCCATGCCCGACGGCCGCGGCGCGGTGATGATCGACGGCAAGATGGAGGACGACGCCAGCTGGAAGCAGTGCATGGTCGTCCTCGAGCTCGCCGAGCGTCTGTCGGCCAACGACCCCGAGCTGGCGAAGATGTACGCCGAGGCCGGGAACGAGGGCTGAGCGCGATGAGCGAGAGCTACACCCCCCGCCGCTCGGTCCTCTACATGCCGAGCTCCAACGCCCGCGCGCTGGAGAAGGCCAAGACCCTGCCCGTCGACGCGCTCATCCTCGACCTCGAGGACGCCGTCGGGCCCGACGACAAGGTCGCCGCGCGCGAGGCCGCCTGCGCCGCAGCGGCATCCGGTGAGTACGGCGACCGCGAGGTGACGATCCGCGTCAACGGGATCGGCACCCAGTGGCACGAGGAGGACCTCGCCGCAGCCTCGAAGGCCGGCCCCGCCGGCATCGTCGTGCCCAAGGTCGACTCCGCCGACGAGGTGCGCACCCTCGTCGCGGCCATGGAGGCCGCCGGGGCCCCGGAGCGCACGAAGCTGTGGGCGATGATCGAGACGCCGGCGGCGATCTTCGACGTGCGCGAGATCGCGCAGGCCTCGGACCGGCTCGAGGCCTTCGTCCTGGGCACCAACGACCTCGTCAAGGAGCTGCAGGCCGACCACGTGCCCGGCCGGGCACCGCTGCTCACCTCGCTCTCGTGGGCGGTGCTCGCCGCGCGCGAGGCCGGGATCGCGGTCCTCGACGGCGTCTACAACGCGGTCAAGGACATCGCGGGCTTCACCGCCGAGTGCGAGCAGGGCCGTGACATGGGCTTCGACGGCAAGACCCTCATCCACCCCGGTCAGGTCGAGGTGTGCAACACCACCTTCGCCCCCAGCGAGGAGGCCGTGACCGAGGCGAAGGGGGTCCTGCAGGCCTGGGAGGAGGGCGCCGGCACCGGCGTCGTCACCCACAACGGGAAGATGATCGAGAACCTGCACGTCGACATCGCGCGCCGGGTCCTCGCGACCCACGAGGCGATCCTCGCCCGCTCCTGAGGGCGGTCACCGGCGTCACGAGGCGGGGCAGGCCCCCTTCGCCCGAAATGGCAACGACCCCGTGACCGGGGTCGTTGCCATTTCGTGTTCTGACGGGCACAACCGGGTGGCGCCCAGAGGCGTCTGGGTCGGTGAGGGGTGAGCCGCAGGGGCTCGTCCCGGACAACAGGGGGAAAGTGATGAACACCTACCGAGCTCGTCATGCCCGGACGCAGGTCGCCGAGTCCCCGGAGCGCCGCCTCCTCGTGCGTGGCGCCCTGGCCTCGACGGCGGCCGTCGGACTCGCCGGCCTGGGCGTCGTGCCCGCCGTCGCCGCCAGCCACCCGACGCTGCGCAGGGGCAGCAGGGGGTCCGCGGTCCGGGAGCTGCAGCGCAAGCTGCTCAAGGCGGGGTACGAGCACTCCGGCGTGGACGGGCAGTTCGGGCCCTCCACCGAGCGCGCCGTCAAGCGCCTGCAGGGGGACCACGGCCTGGCCCGCGACGGGATCTGCGGACCGAAGACCTGGCGGGTCGTGGACCGGCTGGCCTCGGGCGGTGGCGGTGGCGACGACGGGGGAGGCGGAGGCGGCTCCCACCCGCTGCTGAAGAAGGGCAGCAAGGGGGCGGCGGTGAAGCGGCTGCAGACCGCGATGCGCGAGCACGGGTACTGGCACTCGGGCAACGACGGCAACTTCGGCGTCACCACCGAGCAGGCGGTCATGGCGGTGCAGAAGATGCACGGCCTGAGCCGCGACGGGGTCTGCGGGGCCAAGACCTGGGCGGTCATCGACCGGCTGGGCGACGCCAAGGCCCGCACGAGCAGCGGCTCGATCATGGAGGTCGACATCGACCGACAGGTGATCTTCGTCGTCCGGGGCGGCCGGACCCGGTGGGTCTTCAACACCAGCACCGGCAAGTCCGGGTGGCGCACCCCGCGGGGCCGGTACCGGATCTTCCGGCAGGTCAACGGGATGGACCACGGCCCGCTGGGCTCGTTGTGGCGGCCGAAGTACTTCAACGGCGGCATCGCCATCCACGGCTACACCTCGGTGCCCGGGTACCCGGCCTCGCACGGCTGCACCCGGGTCTCGAACGCGGCGATGAACTACCTCTGGAGCAGCGGGCTGCTCCCGATCGGGCGCCGGGTCTGGGTCTACTGATCGGTAGCGTGTCAGATGACACCCCCGCCCGCCATGGTGGGCGGGGGTGCCCACCTGTGATACTGGCGCGGAATCCTGCCGCCGAAGAACCGAGGTACACGCGCATGTCCCGCCTGCAGACGACCGACGGACTGACCGAGGAGCAGCAGGACCTGCTCGGACTGGTCAAGGAGTTCGTCGACGAGCAGATCATCCCGGTGGCCCAGGAGCTCGAGCACGCCGACGAGTACCCGCAGAAGATCGTGGACCAGATGAAGGAGATGGGGATCTTCGGCCTGATGATCCCCGAGGAGTTCGGCGGGCTCGGCGAGTCGCTGCTGACCTACGCCCTGTGCGTCGAGGAGATCGCCCGCGGCTGGATGCCGGTCTCGGGGATCATCAACACCCACTTCATCGTCGCCTACATGATCCTCAAGCACGGGACCGAGGAGCAGAAGCAGCGGTACCTGCCGAAGATGGCCACCGGCGAGATCCGGGGCGCCTTCTCGATGTCCGAGCCGGCGCTCGGCTCCGACGTCGCCGGCATCAAGACCAAGGCCGTGCAGGGCGAGGGCGACGAGTGGGTCATCAACGGCCAGAAGATGTGGCTGACCAACGGCGGTTCGGCCAACCTCGTCGCGGTGCTCTGCCGCACCGAGCTCGGCGGCGACACCCCGCACAAGAACATGTCGACCTTCCTCATCGACAAGACCGAGGGCTTCGGTGAGACCGCGCAGGGCGTCACCGTCCCCGGCAAGATCGAGAAGATGGGCTACAAGGGCGTCGACACGACCGAGCTGATCTTCCAGGACCACAGGACCACGAGTGCCCAGCTGCTCGGCGGCGAGCCCGGCAAGGGCTTCTACCAGATGATGGACGGCGTCGAGGTCGGCCGTGTCAACGTCGCCTCCCGCGCCTGCGGGCTGATGATGCGCGCCTTCGAGCTCGGCATCGACTACGCCCAGCAGCGCGAGACCTTCGGCAAGAAGATCGCGGCGCACCAGGGCATCCTCTTCCGGATCGCCGACATGGCCGCCAAGGTCGAGGCGGGCCACCAGCTGATGGTCAAGGCAGCCCGCCTGAAGGACAAGGGCGAGCGCAACGACCTCGAGGCCGGCATGGCCAAGTACCTCGCCGCCGAGTACTGCGCCGACGTCGTCGAGCAGTCCTTCCGCATCCACGGCGGCTTCGGCTACACCAAGGAGTACGAGATCGAGCGCCTCTACCGGGAGGCCCCGATGCTGCTCATCGGTGAGGGCACCGCCGAGATCCAGAAGATGATCATCGGCAAGTCGATCCTCAAGGACTACCCGGTCAAGGGCTGACCGCCGGAGTCGGGGCGCGTCCGTCACGCGGTCGTCCGGAGGCCGGCATGGGTGGGACAATGGGGCCATGAGCATGCAGCAGCCCGCCATGGCGGCCCGGATGCAGGGGCGGCTCCGCCTGCAGTACCCGATGAGCCTGGACGTGTACGACACCTACGCGGAGGCCCAGCGGGCGGTCGACTTCCTCGCGGACAACGAGTTCCCGGTGCACGACGTGATGATCGTCGGGACCGACCTGAAGCAGGTCGAGCGGGTCAGCGGGCGCCTGACCACCGGCAAGGTGCTCGTCGGCGGACTGCTCTCCGGGGTGTGGATCGGTGTCTTCGTGGGACTGATCTTCGCGATGTTCGAAGGGGGCCAGGACCTCTTCGTGCGCCTCGGCTCCACCGTGCTCATCGGTGCCCTCTTCGGTCTGGTGTGGGCCTGGCTGGGCTACAAGACGACCGGCGGGGAGCGGGACTTCACCTCCGTCAGCCAGGTGATCGCCTCGCGCTACGAGGTGCTCACCGAGCACAAGCACGTCGAGCGCGCGCGGGAGCTGCTCGCCGAGCTCGACCCGCTGCGGGCCGCCCAGGAGCAGGTGCGCCGGGCCCAGGAGCGCGCCCGCGCCGCCTACGAGCGGGAGCAGCGCGAGCAGCAGGGGCGACAGCAGGGCTGACTGCCCCGGTCGGCCCGGCTAGCCTCGGTGCCGTGAGCACCGAGAGCAGCCCCGAAGCCCTGGACGAGACCGCCTTCGACGCCGTGCTGTGCGTCGTCGCCCACCCCGACGACATTGAGTACGGCATGGCTGCCGCCGTCGCGAAGTGGACGGCCGCCGGCAAGCGGGTCCACTACTACTTGCTGACCCGCGGCGAGGCGGGGATCGACACCATGGAACCGGTCGACGCCGCGCCCGCCCGGGCCGACGAGGAGCGCGCCAGCGCCGCCGTCGTCGGCGTCGAGCGCGTCGAGTTCGGCGACCACCCCGACGGGACGATCGAGTACGGCGTGGTGCTGCGCCGGGACATCGCCGCCGCCATCCGCCGCAACCGTCCCGACCTGGTCGTCACCCTGACCCACGAGGAGACCTTCGTCGGCGGCAACCTCAACCAGGCCGACCACCGGGCCGTCGGGCTCGCCACGCTCGACGCGACGGCCGATGCCGGCAACCGATGGGTCTTCCCCGAGCTCGTCGCCGACGGGCTCGAGCCGTGGAAGGTGTCCGGGGTGGCCGTCGCCAGCGGGTCTCGGGCCACGCACTACGTCGACGTCACCGGGCACCTCGAGGACGCGATCGCCTCGCTCGAGGAGCACCGGCAGTACAACGACGCGCTGCCGGAGGACTTCCCGAAGCCGCCGGAGCTGCTCGAGAACATCCTCGGCGGGAGTGCGCGCGCCGTGGCCGACCCGGACGTGACGCACGCGTTGCTGCTGGAGTACTTCGCCCGGTGAGCGGAGATCTTCCCCCGTCGCGCGTGTCGGGCCGGCTCTACCACCCGGCGTAGAAGGGTGGCATCTGCGAGGCCTTGCCGGAGTAGACGGGGGTGCGCTTCTCGAGGAAGGAGGCCACCCCCTCCTTGCCGTCGCCGGTGCTCGCGTAGAAGATCGCGAGCGAGTCCACCCGGTGGGCGTCGGCGGGGTGCTCGAGCCCGGCATTGCGGTACATCAGCTGCCGGGTGAGCGCGGTCGCGACGGGGGAGCGGTCCTTCGTCCAGCGGTCGGCGAGGGCGAAGGCCGCCTCGAGCAGCTCGTCGGGCTCGTGGACCGAGCGCACCAGCCCGGCCTCGAGGGCGTCCTCCGCGCCGAGGATGTCGGCGGAGTAGACGAGGTCCAGTGCGGTGGGCATCCCGACGATGCGGGGGAGGAACCACGAGGAGGTCGCCTCGGGGGTGATCCCGATGCGGCCGAAGACCAGGCCGATCCTCCCCTTCGTCGAGACGAGGCGGGCGTCCATCGGCAGGGTCATCGTCGCGCCGATGCCGACGGCAGCGCCGTTGATGGCGGCGATGACTGGCTTCCGGCAGGCGTGGATGGCCAGGGCCACCCGTCCGCCGGTGTCGCGCACCCGGGCCAGTCCGGGGTCGTCGAGGTCGGCCATGTCCTCCAGGGTCGGGGTGAGGGACTCGTCCAGGCCGAAGACGTTGCCCTCGGCCGTGAGGTCCATCCCTGCGCAGAAGGCCTTGCCGGCGCCGGTGACGACGACGGCGCGGACGCCGTCGTCGTCGTTGACCTCCTGGAAGGTGGCCTCGAGCTCGTCGGCCATCTGCACGGTGAAGGAGTTCATCTCCTCCGGACGGTCGAGCGTGACGAGGAGGATGCCCTCGTGCACGGTCAGGGAGAGGGTCTCCTGGTCGGTCCTCATGCGCTGGCCTCCATCTGGGTGACGTGCGAAGGGAGGCGGTCCGATGATCTCCTCCGCCTCCTCGATGTTCGTGGAGACTACGGGATCGCCGGTGATCGCCTCCCCGACCGGCCCGGGGCGGCCCCCTTCGCTCAGCGGGGGATGAGCACGGTGTAGTCGAGGTCGAGGACGACGCTCGGCAGGTACTTCCCGTCCTCGCCCTTGTACGGGAAGTCCGCGCACGGGGTGTCCTTGGTCGCCACGGTGCGCAGCCGCAGCGCGCCGACGTCGGTGCGGCCGGGCAGCTCGATCCGCTCGAGGACCTCGGACCAGGCGTAGACGGTGTCGCCGGCGAAGGTGGGGTTGGCGTGCGCGCCGGCGTTGATCGCGGCGATCACCTGCCCGTTGGCCAGCCCGTTGAAGGACAGCGCCCGTGCGAGGCTGATGATGTGCCCGCCGTAGATGAGCCGGCGACCGATCTTCGCCTGGCCCTGGGCGTGCTGGTTGAAGTGGACCTTCGCGGTGTTCTGGTAGAGCCGGGTGGCCAGCATGTGGTCCGACTCCTCGATCGTCATGCCGTCGACGTGGTCGATCCGCTCGCCGACCTCGTAGTCGCCCCAGAGGAAGGGACTGCCCGCGAGGTCGGTGTCGTACGAGTGCCCGGTGAGGTCGAAGGGGACCACGAGGTCTTCTGCGGCAACGGCGCCCGGCAGGTCGGGGATGACCGTCTCGGGGGCGGGGGAGTCGGGGTCCTTCTTGTGCACCATGACCCAGCGGACGTAGTCGACGACCATCTCGCCGCGCTGGTTGACCCCGACGGAGTTGACGTAGACGACGCCGGTGCGGCCGTTGGAGTTCTGCTTCAGGCCGATGACCGTCGAGGTGGTCGTCACCGTGTCGCCCACGTGCAGCGGCGCACCGAAGCGCCCGCCCGCGTAGCCGAGGTTGGCCACGGCGTTGAGCGAGATGTCCGGCACCGACTTGCCGAAGACGAGGTGGAAGGCGAGCAGGCTGTCGACCGGCATCCGCGCAAAGCCCATCGACTCCGCGAAGGTGGCCGCGCTCGTCGCCGCGAAGCGCGAGCCGTACAGCCCGGTGTAGAGGGCGATGTCCCCGTCGGTCACCGTCCGCGGGGTGGCGTGGCGGATCTCCTGGCCGATCGAGAAGTCCTCGAAGTAGTTGCCGGGGACGGTCTTGGTGGACATGCGGCGCCTTTCACTCGGGCGAAGGGGGTCGGGGCCATCCTCCCCCTTCGCCCGTCCCCGGGGCAGGTCGCCTGGCTGTTGACCCGGCCACACCGCCTCCACCCCGGTCCCTGAGGAGGTCGCGAAGCGACCGTCTCGAAGGGCCGGGTCCCCTCGACTGTGGTGGGCTTCGAGGCTCACTGGCGCTCGCACCTCAGCCGGCGGGCGAGGCGGGTGGTCAGCCGGCCTGCACGTCGGCGATCCACGCCTCGACCTCGGCGGCGGTGTGCGGCCAGGCGCCGGAGAGGTTGCGGTAGCCGTCCTCGGTGACGACGACGTCGTCCTCGATCCGCACGCCGATGCCGCGCAGGTGCTCGGGGACCTTGAGGTCGTCGGCCTTGAAGTACAGCCCGGGCTCGACGGTGAGCACCGTGCCCGGCACGAGCTCGGCGTCCATGTACTCCTCGCGGGTGGCCAGGGCGCAGTCGTGCACGTCGATGCCGAGGTGGTGGCTCGTGCCGTGGACCATCCAGCGGCGGTGGTACTGCCCGTGCTCCGGGTCCAGGGTGTCCTCGACCGAGACGCCCTCGGGCAGCAGGCCCCAGGCGTGCAGGTGCTCGGCGATGACCCGGATGGCGGCGGCGTGCACGTCGGAGAACTTCGCGCCCGGGCGGATCGCGTTGAAGCCCGCCTCCTGGGCGGCGGCGACCGCGTCGTGGACCTGCCGCTGGGCCTCGGTGAAGGTCCCGTCGACCGGCAGCGTCCGGGTGATGTCGGCGGTGAAGAGGGAGTCCAGCTCCACGCCGGCGTCGAGGAGGATCAGGTCGCCCGGCTCGACGTCACCGGTGTTCTTGATCCAGTGCAGCGTGTTGGCGTGGTTGCCCGCGGCGCAGATGGAGTCGTAGCCCACGCCGTTGCCCTGGTGGCGGGCGTGCCGGCCGAAGGTGCCCTCGACCCAGCGTTCGCCGCGGCCCCGCTCGGGGAGCGTGGGCAGGTCGCGGATGACGGCCTCGAAGCCGACCCGGGTGGCGTCGACCGCCTCCTGGAGCTGCTCGATCTCCCAGTCGTCCTTGACCATCCGCAGGTGGGACAGGTCGTGGGCCAGGGCGTCGTCGGCCTCCTGCAGGCTCGACTCCTCCGCCCCTGCCTGGGTCCGGATGGTGTCCAGCCGTGCAGTGAGGCCGGCGTCGGCGTCGCGGACCACGCGCACGGTCAGCTCGCCGGCGTCCTTGCCCACGGCGTCCTCGAACTGGTCGATGTGCCGACCGGTCAGCCCCAGCTCGGACTCGATGTCCTCGATCGTCGGCCGCGCACCGACCCAGAACTCGCCGTAGCGGGGGTTCTCGAAGAACTCCTGGGAATCGCGGGGAGCGAGCGGGCGGAAGTAGAGGACCGCCTCGTGCCCCGCCTGCTCCTCCGACATGCCGAGCGGCTCCAGGACGAGCACCGCGTCGGGCTCGCGGTCCGATCCCAGCCCGGTCAGGTGGGCGAAGGCGGTGTGCGGCCGGAAGACGTAGTCGCAGTCGTTGCTGCGCACCTTGAGCCCGCCCGCGGGGACGACGAGGCGCTCGCCCTCGTGGTCCGCGGAAACCTTCGCGCGGCGATCGGCGGCGCGGCGGGCGGCCTCGGTGAGCGCCGGGCGGTCGGTGGACCGCGGCGCCCAGTCCTCGGCGACGAAGGTCCGGAACTCGTCGGTGATGGGACGCTTCCGGTTGTCGGCCTGCTTCTGTTCCTCACTCATGCACCCATCGTCTCACCGCGCGGGCAGCGCACGGCTCCCATGGGTGGTACCCGTGGGAGGGCCACTTCGGCGGCACGCGTCGGAGCGTCGTGGGAAGGAGAGCGCAGTGGATGACCAGGCTCGTGCCGAGCGTGCCCGGCGGGACCAGGCAGCGACGGAGGAGCACGACCAGCGGGTGGCCGCGGGTGAGGAACTGATCCTCGCGCGCGCTAACGACGGACGGCTCATCAGCTACCGGCCGGAGGAGTACGGCTTCGACAAGGCTGCCCGCGGGAGGCCCCAGGTGACGACCGTCTGGGGGACGGCGGTGGTCACCGTGTTCCTCGCAGGGTTCGGGATCCTGATAGCGGTCTTCTACGTCCGGGGCATCCTCGCCGGTGACGACGTGCCGTGGTGGGTGTGGATCACGCCGCTGCTGTCCCTGTTCCTGAGCTGGGTGGCCTCGCTCTACCTCCGTCAGGAGTGGCGGGCACGGAAGCTCCGCAAGGAGCGGGGCCTGCCGCGCCCGGTGTCCTGACCGGCGGCGGCATACATTCTACATAGCGCCTAGCGCCACGGCACAGATGTGTGGCATGTTGGGGGTCGACGAAGGGAGTCGACGATGACAGCTGCCCTGGTACTGGGCGGAGGAGGCGGGATCGGCGCGGCCGTGACCCGCCGACTCGCGAAGACGCACGACGTGACCATCACCCACCACGGCCACCCGGAGCGCGCGCAGGCGCTCACCGAGGAGCTGAGCGGCGCGGGCCGCACCGTGACCGCGCTCTCGGTGGACGCCACCACGGAGCACGGGGTCGTGACGGCCTTCGACGCGGCCGAGCAGACCGGCGACCTCACGGTCGTCGTCGACTGCGTCGGCGGCTGGGACTACCCGAAGGTGACCGAGCTGACCATGGAGCAGATCCAGGACTCGGTCTCCCTCAACCTCGTCTCCGCGCTGCTCGTGCTGCGGGAGGCGGCCAAGCGGGTGAGCGACGGCGGCCGGATCGTCATGGTCTCCAGCGCCGCGGCCGCCGTGGCCCCGGCCCGGCAGAGCACCTACGCCGCCGCCAAGGCCGGCCTCGAGGCCGCCACGCGGGTGACCGCCAAGGAAGTCGCGAAGCGCGGCGTCACCGTCAACGCGGTGCGTCCGGGCTCGACCGACACCGAGTACATGCGCTCGATCACCGCGGACAAGGCGGTCGAGGCGATGGCGAAGAGCAACGCCATGAAGCGCCTCGGCACCCCCGAGGACATCGCCGGCGCCGTCATGATGCTCGTCGACGACGACGCGGGCTGGGTCACCGGCACCGTGCTCGACGCCACCGGAGGCCTGCAGTGACCGCCGGCGGGGTGCCCGCCCGGGCCGGGGTCGTCGGTGGGGGCCAGATGGGCGCGGGCGTCGTGCACGCCCTGCTGCTCGCCGGCTCCGAGGTCGTCGTGCTCGAGCGCGACGAGGACAGCGCGCAGTCCGCGATCGCGCGGGTGCAGCGCTCCTGCGACAAGAGCGTCGAGCGCGGCAAGCTCGACGATGCGGCCGAGCCGATGGGCCGGCTGAGTGCGACCACGGACGCCGCGGACCTGGCCGACTGCGGCCTCGTCGTCGAGGCCGTCCCCGAGGACGAGACGCTCAAGCGGGAGACCCTGCAGCGGGTCGAGGCCGTCATCGCCGCCGACGCGGCACTGGCGAGCAACACCTCCTCCATCTCGCTGGACGCGCTGGCCACGAGCCTGGCGCACCCGGAGCGGTTCTTCGGCCTCCACTTCTTCAACCCGGTCCCGGCGAGCAAGCTCGTCGAGATCATCATCGCGGGGGCCACCGACGGCGCCTGGCGCGAGCGCGCGGTGCGGTGGGTGGGCGAGGGCCTGGGCAAGACCCCGGTCGTCGTCGCCGACTCGCCCGGCTTCGCGAGCAGCCGCCTCGGGGTGGCCCTCGGCCTCGAGGCCATCCGGATGCTCGAGTCCGGGGTCGCCTCCGCCGAGGACATCGACGCCGCGATGTCGCTCGGCTACGGCCACCCCATGGGGCCGTTGAAGCTGACCGACCTCGTCGGCCTCGACACCCGGCTGGGCATCGCCCGCTACCTGGAGCGCGAGCTCGGTCCGCGCTTCGCCCCGCCGCAGCTGCTCATCGACCTCGTCGAGCAGGGACACCACGGCCGCAAGACCGGACGCGGCTTCTACGACTGGACCGCAGAGAAGCAGGAGAAGAGCTCATGAGCGAGATCCTCGAGAGTTATGTCGCCGGCACCTGGACGAAGGGGGCCGGTACCGGGCGCGAGGTCCTGGACGCCGTCACCGGTGAACCCGTCACCCGCGTCTCCAGCGAGGGCATCGACATGGGCGAGGTGGTCCGCCACGCCCGCGAGGTGGGCGGGCCCGCCCTTCGTGCCCTGACCTTCCCGGAGCGGGCCGCGGCGCTCAAGGCCGCCGCCGGCGCCGTCCAGGAGCGCAAGGACGAGCTCTACGCGCTCTCCGCCCGGGCCGGTGCCACCGCCCGCGACTCCGGCGTCGACATCGACGGGGGAGCGGGGACCGCGTTCGTCTACTCCTCGCTGGGGCGCAAGGGTCTGCCCGACGGCAAGGTCGTCGTCGAGGACGACTTCATCCAGCTCGGCAAGGAGGGCGTCTTCGGCGGCCGCCACGTGCTGACCACCCCGCACGGCGTCGCGCTGCAGATCAACGCCTTCAACTTCCCCGTCTGGGGGATGATGGAGAAGCTGGCGCCGGCCCTCCTCGCGGGGGTCCCGACGATCGTCAAGCCGGCCACCCCGACCGCCTACATCGCGGTCGCCGCCGCGCGGATCATGCTCGAGACCGGGGCGCTGCCCGAGGGCTCGCTGCAGGTCGTCGCCGGCTCGATCCCCGGCCTGCTGGACCAGCTCGGCGGCCAGGACCACATCGGCTTCACCGGCTCCGCCGACACGGCCGCGACCCTGCGGGGGCACGAGGCGGTCACCCGGCGCTCGGCGCACTTCAACGCCGAGGCCGACAGCCTCAACGCCTCCGTGCTCGGCCCCGACGCCGCGCCCGGGGAGCCGGAGTTCGACCTCTTCGTCAAGGGTCTCGTCACCGAGATGACGACCAAGGCCGGTCAGAAGTGCACCGCGATCCGCCGGGCCCTGGTGCCGCAGGACCGGATGGACGACGTCGCCCAGGCCGTCGAGGCCAAGCTCGCCGGGATCGGCATCGGCGCGCCCGGGGCGGACGGCGTGCGCATGGGCGCCCTCGTCGGCACCGAGCAGCGTGACGACGTGCGTGCCGCTGCCGCCCGGATCGCCGCGGCGGGGACCGTCGTGCACGGCGACCTGGAGAAGGTCGAGGTCATCGGCGCCGACGCGGACAAGGGCGCCTTCATGTCGCCCTACCTCGTGCGGGTCGACGACGCCGACCGCGGCGAGCCGCACTCCGTCGAGGCCTTCGGCCCGGTGAGCACCCTGATGCCCTACCGCGACGCCGACCACGCGGTCGACCTGCTGGCCCGGGGCGAAGGGAGCCTCGCCGGCTCCGTCGTCTCCAACGACCGCGACTTCGTCACCGGCGTCGTCGCCGGCGCCGCCCCCTACCACGGGCGCATCCTCGTCCTGGACCGGGAGAGCGCCCCGGAGTCGACCGGGCACGGCATCCCGATGCCGCAGCTGGTCCACGGTGGCCCCGGCCGGGCCGGCGGTGGCCAGGAGGAGGGGGGCCTGCGGGCCGTCCACGCCCACCTGCAGCGCACCGCGGTGCAGGGCAGCCCGGCCGTCCTGGACAGCCTCGGCTGACCCCCCTTCGACCCAGATAGTCCACAAACTGTTGTCGTGACGTCGGGGCATGTGTAGTATATAAGGTAGCCTCCGCAACGTCGCGCAAGGAGAGATTCACAATGACGACGACCAACGACCGCATCGGATCCGCTCCGGACCCGTCCGGGCCCACCAGCCCGATCGACTACAGCCAGCGGATCCCGAACAACGTCAACCTCAACGAGAACCGGCGCCTCCAGCGCGCGCTCGAGGGGTGGCAGCCGAAGTTCCTTGACTGGTGGAAGAACCTCGGGCCGCAGCTGCCCACCGAGGACGTCTACCTGCGCACCGCGGTGGCGGTCGGCCGGGACGGCTGGGCCCACTTCGACCACGTGCCGATGGAGGAGTACCGCTGGGGCATCTTCCTCGCCGAGGGCGACGAGGACCGCGTGGTCAACTTCGGCAAGCACAAGGGTGAGCCGGCCTGGCAGGAGGTGCCCGGCGAGTACCGCGCCGACCTCATGCGCCTCATCGTCGTCCAGGGCGACACCGAGCCGGCCTCCGTCGAGCAGCAGCGCGTGCTGGCCCACACCGCGCCCTCGATCTACGACATGCGCAACCTCTTCCAGGTCAACGTCGAGGAGGGGCGCCACCTGTGGGCCATGGTCTACCTGCTGCACGCCTACTTCGGTCGCGAGGGCCGCGAGGAGGCCGAGCAGCTGCTCAAGCGCAACTCGGGTGACTACGACAACCCGCGCATCCTCGGTGCCTTCAACGAGGAGACCACCGACTGGCTGCAGTTCTTCATGTTCACCTACTTCACCGACCGTGACGGCAAGTACCAGCTGGGAACCCTCAAGGAGAGCGGCTTCGACCCGCTGGCCCGCACCTGCCAGTTCATGCTCAAGGAGGAGGCCCACCACATGTTCGTGGGCACCACCGGCGTGCAGCGCACGGTCGAGCGGACCGCCGAGGTCATGAAGGAGAACGGGGGCAAGGCCGGCTTCGAGGACGGGGTCATCCCGCTCGACGTCATCCAGAAGTACCTGAACTTCCAGTTCTCGGTCTCGATGGACCTCTTCGGCTCGGAGCAGTCGACCAACGCCGGCAACTACTACACCTCCGGTCTCAAGGGCCGCTGGCAGGAGACCCGGCGCAAGGACGACCACGTCCTGCTCGACGACGAGCGCGAGATGAACTACGTCGAGGACGGGCAGATCAAGACCAAGACGGTCCCGATGATCTCCGCGCTCAACCTCGACCTGCGTGACGAGTACGTCGCCGACTGCGAGAACGGCGTGCGCCGTTGGAACCAGGCACTCGAGGACGCCGGGCTCGACGAGCGGCTCTACATCCCGCACGAGGGCTTCCACCGCCAGGTCGGTGTCTACGCCGAGCACTTCGTCAGCCCCGAGGGCGAGGTCCTCGACGAGAAGACCTGGGAGGACAAGGCCGGCGAGTGGCTGCCGAGCAAGGAGGACCGCGCCAAGGTCGCCGAGCTCATGGTGCCGGAGTACGAGTACGGCAAGTTCGCCGGCTGGATCGCCCCGCCGCAGACCGGGATCAACGACAAGCCGGTGGAGTTCGACTACGTCCACCTCGCCGAAGAGGGTCTGGCGTGAGCTCGCTGACCTGGCAGCGTGAGGAGCGGCCCGTCTGGGACGAGGCGAAGGCGCGCATCGTCGCCTCCGTCCCCGAGGGTGCCCTGGTCTTCGACCACGCCGCCGGTGCGGACCTGCCCGGCGACTGGTTCGTGGCCAAGGACGGCGACACCGTCGTCGGTTTCGGTTCGCTGGACACGACGTGGGGCGGCGACGCCGAGATCACTCTCGTCGTCGACGGCGAGCGTCAGGGCACCGGTGTCGGGTCCTTCGTGATGGACCGTCTCGAGCAGGAGGCGGGTGCGCGCGGGATCAACTACGTGTACAACACCGTCCGCGACACCCACCCCGAGCGCGACGAGGTCCACGACTGGCTCCTCGTGCGCGGCTACAAGGGCAACGAGTCCGACGCCTCCCTGCGCAAGCGGGTCGGCGACGAGCTGCCCGAGCCCGCCGCGAGCCCGGCTCCGACCTCGGTGCCCGAGGGCTCCCGCGCCTCCGGCCAGGAGGAGAGCGGGGACTACGTCGACGTGGAGTCGCACAAGTACTGAGCGGACACGCGTCACGGACGTCGCTACGGACGTCGCTACGGACGAGCGAAGGGAGAGGGCTTCCCTTGGGGCTTCGCAAGCTCAGCCCTTGAGTCGGGAAGGCCTCTCCCTTCGCTCGTCCTCTGCTTGCTCGCGGGTACTACATCATGCTCCCCGTGACGAGCGAGGTGGAATGCCGGAAGGTCAGGGTCCTGTCAGTTCTCGACGTCTGAGGATGGTGTAGTACCCGCGAGTAGCGGTACCGGCCCTTCGCCCGTCGAGGCTCGTTTGCTGCGCACGCTCGCGCAGCAGCTGCTAGGTGCGCTCGGCGGCGTCGCGCTCCATGGCGTCCCAGGCGCGCTGGGCGCGGCGGTGCCAGCGGTCCCGGCGGGAGTGGAAGAGGGTGGCGGCGGCCGGACCCGGCCAGTCGCGGGGGAGCAGCTCGGCCGGCAGGTCCGGGTCGACGAAGGGGAAGCCGCGCCAGGCCTGGATGAGCTCGACCTGGGCGACGAAGGCCTCCTCGTCGGTCTCGACGGTGCGCTCGGCGAAGTCCTCGGTGAACTCCAGGTACTGGTCGCGCACCTCCGCCAGGTCCCACGCGGCGTCGATGAGGGAGGCGGGGTCGGTGCCGGCGGCGCGCCGCCCGACCCACGCGAAGGTGCCCGCGGTCAGCCCGAGGTCGGTGAGCACCGTCTGGACCTCGTGCTCCTTGGACGCCTCCGGGATGATCCACATGCCCGGTGTGGGCGTGCCGAGGCCGAGCCAGGTCAGGCGCGTGCGCAGCTTCTGCCGGGTGCTGCGCTGCGCCTCCGGGACCGCGGCGGCCACGACGAGCCACTGCCCGTCCCAGGTGCGCTGCGAGCGAAGGAACCCGTAGATGCGCGAGGTGCCCTCGGTGAGGACCTCGCGCCCCTCCTCGGTCAGCTGCCAGCGCACCCGGCGGCCGTGCCGCTCCGAGGCGAGCAGCCCGTGGCTGGCGGTGCGGGTGATCGTCTGTCGCGCGGACTTCTTCTCCACGCCCAGCGCTCCGAGCGCGGAGACCAGCGTGCCGGTCCATGCCGCGCCGTCGCGGGGGTGGACGAACTCACCGAGCATCGTCAGCAGCAGCGAACGGGCGCTGGCCGAACTCGTCCGCGCGCCCGCGGCCGCCGGTCTCGTACCGGTCGTGGTCACGTGGCCTCCTCGTCCTGTGGTCCGCTGGTCAGGTTCTCACGTGACCGTGAGTGGCCGCGAACATCGACGCGCGACCCCGGACCTCCTTGACCCTTCCCCAACCTACTACTTAACGGTTTCGAGACGGATCTTGACTGTAGAACAACCTGTTGCCGCGTGGCTTCGCCGGGACCCCGTGGCGACGCCTGCTGGACCGTGGCGCCGAGGAGGAAGTCGCATGACCACCGCGACCACGACCGACGTCCCGGCCCTCTCGCTGGCGGGAGTGACCAAACGCTACGGCGCCCTGACCGCCGTGGACGACGTGACCCTCGAGGTGGCGAAGGGGGCCCGCCACGCCCTCATCGGCCCCAACGGGGCCGGCAAGTCCACCCTCTTCAACCTCGTCGCCGGCACCCTGCCGGTGACCTCGGGCCAGGTGCGCTTCGCCGGGACCGACGTCACCCGCCGGTCCGCGGCATGGCGGGCGCGAAGGGGGCTGGGCAAGACCTTCCAGCACAGCTCCCTCTTCCTGTCGATGAACCCGCTGGAGAACGTCGCGCTCGCCGCGCAGCGGGTCGCGGGCAAGGGGATGTCCCTGCTCGCCTCCTCCGCGAGGGAGCGTGCGGGCATCGACGACGTCGCCCGGCAGTGCGTGGCGGACGTCGGCCTCACCGACCGGTCCCACATCGTCACCGGGGCGCTCAGCCACGGTGAGCGGCGCCAGCTCGAGGTCGCGGTCGCGCTCGCGACCCGGCCGAGGCTGCTGCTGCTCGACGAGCCCGCCGCCGGCATGTCGCCGGCGGAGAGCAACCGCTTCGCCGAGCTCGTGCAGTCCCTGCCCGAGGACCTCACGGTGGTGATCATCGAGCACGACCTCGACTTGGTCTTCCGCCTGGCGGACCGGGTGAGCGTGCTGCACCTCGGCGGGCTCATCGCGGACGGCCCCGCCGAGCAGGTCCGGGAGGATCCCGCGGTGCAGCAGGCCTATCTCGGGGAGGACTCCCTGGAGGAGCTCTTCGAGACGGCACCGTCACCGGGCGAGGCCGGCAGCAGCAACGAGGAGATGGCCACATGAGCACCGTCGGAGCCGATCTGCAGATCACCGGCGTCGAGGCCGGGTACGGCGGGAGCACGGTGCTCACCGGCGTCGACCTGGACGTCGCCGCCGGCGAGACCGTCGCCCTGCTGGGGCGCAACGGCGTCGGCAAGACCACCCTGATGTCCACGATCATGGGCTTCGTCCCGACGCTGCGCGGGAGCATCGAGGTCGCGGGGAAGGACGTCAGCGGGCTGCCGACCCACGTCCGGGCGGCCGAGGGCGTGGCGATCGTGCCCCAGGGGCGTCGGGTCTTCGCGCCACTGACCGTGCACAACAACCTGCGCATCGCCAGCGGGCGCTCGGGGGACTGGGACCTGGACCGGGTCTACCAGCTGATGCCGCGGTTGAAGGAGCGTCGGGGCAATCGCGGCGACCAGCTCTCCGGCGGTGAGCAGCAGATGCTCGCGATCGGCCGCGCACTCCTGCTCGGGCCGCGGGTGCTGCTGCTCGACGAGCCCTCGGACGGGCTCGCCCCGGTGGTCGTCCAGCAGGTGACCGAGGTCGTGCGCGAGCTCGCCGGGGAGGGCATGACCGTCCTCATCGTCGAGCAGGACCTGCGGGCCGCCTTCGCCGTCGCCGACCGGGTGGCGGTCATGGAGAAGGGGCGGATCGTGCACGAGAGCGGGGTGGCGGACTTCCGTCGCGACGGCGACCGCGCCCGGCGCCTCCTCGGAGTCGGTTGAGGGACAACGAAGTACTACATACTCTTGACGCACAGCGAGGGGAATGTAGAGTATCTCCTGTGCCCCGGACGTCGTGGTCCCCACGACGCCGACCCTGCAGACGGAAGGTAAGACGTGAGCGAAGCCACGATCGAGAAGGACGCCACGGGTGGCCAGGAGGCGACCGACCAGCCGGTGGTCGAGTTCCGCACCTCACCCGAGAAGTACAAGCACTTCACCGTCGAGTACGACGGCGAGGTCGCCTACGTGAAGCTGGACGTCGACGAGCAGGGCGGCATCGTCCCCGGGTACGAGCTGAAGATGAACAGCTACGACCTCGGCGTCGACATCGAGCTCTACGACATCTCGCAGCGGATGCGCTTCGAGCACCCCGAGGTCAAGTCGGTCGTCATCACGAGCGGCAAGGACAAGATGTTCTGCGCCGGCGCGAACATCCGCATGCTCGCCGGGTCCCCGCACAGCTGGAAGGTGAACTTCTGCAAGTTCACCAACGAGACCCGCAACGGCATCGAGGACGCGTCCGCCAACTCCGGTCAGACCTGGATCGCCGCGCTGAACGGCACCGCCGCCGGCGGCGGCTACGAGCTGGCCCTGGCCTGCGACGACATCGTGCTCATGGACGACAACTCCTCCACGGTCTCGCTGCCCGAGGTGCCGCTGCTCGGCGTGCTCCCCGGCACCGGTGGCCTCACCCGGGTCGTCGACAAGCGCCACGTGCGCAAGGACCGCGCCGACCTCTTCGCGACCAAGTCCGAGGGCTACCGCGGGGACCAGGCCGTGGACTGGGGCTTCATCGACGCGACCATCCCGCGCGGCTCCTGGGATGAGGAGATCAAGAAGCGCGCCCAGGAGCGCGCCAAGGACTCGGGCCGTCCCGGCGGCGAGGGCGTGGCGCTGACCGAGCTCTCCCGCACCATCGAGGGCGACACGATCTCCTACCAGCACGTGAGCGCGACGCTGGACCGGGACAAGCGCCTCGCCGAGATCACCGTCTCCGCCCCCACCGAGGAGCCCCCGGCCGACGCCGAGGCCGCCCGCACGCAGGGCGTGGACTACTATCCGCTGGCGCTCGCCCGCGAGCTGGACGACCTGATCCTGCACCTGCGGACCAACGAGCTGCTCATCGGCACCTGGGTCATCCGCGCCACCGGTGACCAGTCGCTCGTGCTCGCCCACGACGAGAAGCTCACCGAGTGGAAGCAGGACTGGTTCGTCAACGAGGTGAACCAGTACCTCAAGCGCACCTTCAAGCGCCTCGACGTCACCTCGCGCAGCATCTTCGCGGTCATCGACCCGGGCACCGCCTTCGTCGGCACCCTGCTCGAGCTGGCCCTGGCGGCGGACCGGCAGTACATGCTCGAGGGCGTCTACGAGGACGTCGACCCCGACGCCACCCCGGCGACGATCCGCGTGACGGAGATCAACGACGGTGCCTACCCGATGAGCAACGGCCTCTCCCGCCTCGAGTCCCGCTTCTGGAACCGGGACGAGGAGCTCGAGAAGGCCCGTGCCGCCAAGGGCAAGGACCTGGACTCCGCGGCCGCCGACGAGGCGGGCCTGGTGACCATGGCCCTGGACGACATCGACTTCGAGGACGAGCTGCGCATCGTGCTCGAGGAGCGGGCCGCCCTCTCGCCGGACGCACTGACCGGCATGGAGGCCAACCACCGATTCGTCGGCCCGGAGACCATGGAGACCAAGGTCTTCGGTCGCCTGACCGCCTGGCAGAACTGGATCTTCATCCGCCCGAACGCCTCCGGCCCGGACGGCGCGCTGCGCCGTTACGGCAGCGGCCAGAAGGGCGACTACAACCTGGAGCGCGTCTGAGATGCCGAGTACATTCAACGCAGCAGAGTGGCTGGTTGACCGGGTCGCCGCCGAGCGTGGCACCCACACGGCGGTCGAGACGCCGTCCCGCAACCTCACCTACGACGAGCTGGTCGACCTGACCGGCCGGGTCGCGGCGGCCCTGCGCTCGCTCGGCCTGCGCCGCGATGACCGCGTCCTGTTCGTGGCGGGTGACGACATCCCGCTCTTCACGGGTGTCCTCGGGGCCATGCGCGGCGGGTTCGTCGCGGTCCCGATCTCGACGATGTACGGCGCGAACGAGCTCGCCGAGATCATCGACGACTCGGGTGCCGCGGTGGTGGTCGGCAGCTCGACCTACGCCGCGGCGGTGGCCGAGGCGGTCGCCGACTGCCCCGCGGTGGGGCACCTGGTCTGGGACGGCGACCCCGGTGAGCACGGTGGGGTCGCCGGCACCGACGAGCTCTCCTGGGACGAGCTCGTCGCCCGGGCCGACGGGGCCCCCGCCAAGGAGCGTGCGCCCGTTCCGGCCGGCGCGGACGCATGGGCCCTGTGGCTCTACACCTCCGGGACGACCGGCAAGCCGAAGGGGGCCATGCACCGCCACCAGAACCTCCGCCTCGTGTGCGAGACCTACGCGCAGCAGGTCCTGGGCATCACCGCCGAGGACCGGTGCATCTCCATCGCGAAGCTCTTCTTCGCCTACGGCATCGGCAACTCGATGTTCTTCCCGCTCTCGGCGGGCGCGACGACCATCCTCGAGCCGGGCCGCCCGACTCCGCACGGCATCGCCGAGCGGGTCCGGGAGAGCAGGCCGACGCTCTTCTTCGGGGTCCCCACCTTCTACGCGGGGCTGCTGAACAGCGACATCCCGGACGACTCCTTCGCCTCAGTGCGTCTCGGGGCCTCCGCCGGTGAGCCCCTCCCGAAGGGGGTGCAGTCCCGGGTCAAGGAGCGCTTCGGCTTCGACATCCTCGACGGCATCGGCTCGACCGAGTGCCTGCACATCTTCCTGTCCAACCGCCCGGGCGAGATCAAGATGGGCACCACCGGCAAGGCGGTGCCCGGGTACGAGCTGCAGATCCGCGACGCCGACGGCGGACTGGTCCCGGACAACGAGCCGGGCACCCTCTTCGTGCGGGCCGAGTCCGCGGCGCTGGGGTACTGGCGCCGGGCCGATGCCACCCGCTCGGTCTTCCAGGGGGAGTGGCTCAACACCGGTGACACCTACGTCCGCGACGACGACGGGTACTACACCTGCATGGGCCGGGCCACCGACCTGCTCAAGGCCGGCGGCATCTGGGTCAGCCCGACCGAGGTCGAGGACCGCCTGCTCGAGCACGACTCCGTGGTCGAGTGCGCGGTGGTCGGCCAGGAGGACGCCGACGGCCTCGTCAAGCCCGTCGCCGTCGTCGTCAGCACGTCGGCGGTGACCCCCGAGGAGCTCGACGCGTGGTGCCGGGAGGGGCTGGCCAGCTTCAAGCGGCCGCGCCGGGTCTACTTCGTCGACGAGCTGCCGAAGACCGCGACCGGCAAGATGCAGCGATTCAAGGTCCGCACGCTCGTCAAGGAGCTGCAGGAGAAGGAGGCCGTCTCATGAAGACCACCACAGTCGATCTGCTGATCGTCGGAGCCGGCCCGGTCGGTCTCTTCGGTGCCTACTACGCCGGGGTCCGTGGTCTCTCCACCGCGATCGTCGACAGCCTCAGCCAGGTCGGTGGCCAGGTGACCGCCATGTACCCGGAGAAGGCGATCTTCGACATCGCCGGCTTCCCGAGCGTCTCGGGGCGCCAGCTGATCGCCAACCTCGTGGAGCAGGCGGCCCCCTACGACCCGACCTACCTGCTCGGTCAGGAGGCCCAGGGGCTCGAGCACGTCACCGGTGAGGACGGTCGGGAACGGCTGCGGGTGACCACCAGCACCGGCGACGTGGTCGACACCGGCGCCGTCGTCGTGACCGGTGGCATCGGCACCTTCAGCCCTCGTCCGCTGCCGGCGGGCGAGAGCCACCTCGGGAAGGGGCTGGAGTACTTCGTGCCGAGCTCGGCCGAGTACGCCGACCAGGACGTCGTCATCGTCGGCGGCGGCGACTCCGCCGTGGACTGGGCGAACATGCTCCACCCGATCGCCAAGTCCGTCACGCTCGTGCACCGGCGGGACAAGTTCCGCGCCCACCACGGCTCCGTCGAGCAGATGAAGGACGCCCCGGTCGAGATCGTGCTCAACTGCCAGGTCACCGGCACCGCCGGCGAGGAGGCCCTGGAGTCGGTGACGATCACCCCGAAGGGGGAGGACCCGCGGGACCTGCCGTGCACCCGCCTCGTGGCGGCGTTGGGCTTCACGGCCAACCTCGGCCCCCTTCGCGAGTGGGGTGTGGAGCTGCACGACAACCGCCACCTCGTCGTCGACTCGGCGATGCGCACCAACGTCCCGGGCGTCTACGCCGCCGGTGACATCACCGACTACGACGGCAAGGTGCGCCTCATCGCGGTCGGCTTCGGTGAGGTCGCCACTGCGGTGAACAACGCTGCGGTGCACCTCGACCCGGACGCGCAGCTGTTCCCCGGTCACTCGACCGACCAGCAGCCGACGTCGGTCCCGCAGCCCGCCTGACACCCCCGCAACAGCGTTCGGGGGCACACTGGAGCCCCCGGAGAGAGGAGATCCGCCATGCCCTACGTGATCGCCAGCCCCTGTGTGGACACGATGGACACGTCCTGCACCGAGGAGTGCCCCGTCGACTGCATCTACGAGGGGGATCGCAAGCTCTACATCAACCCCAAGGAGTGCATCGACTGCGGCGCCTGCGAGCCGGTCTGCCCCGTGGAGGCCATCTCCCAGGACCGTCGGGTCGCCGAGGAGGACATGGAGCACATCGAGGACAACCGTCGCTTCTTCACCGAGGTCCTGCCGGGGCGCGAGGAGCCGCTCGGGGCGCCCGGTGGCTCGCACAAGACCGGTCCGATCGGGACCGACACCCCCTTCGTCGCGGGACTCTGAGGACGCCGTGCTCGACGACCGCCCTCTCGTGGACGCCCACGTCCACGTCCCGGTGCTGCCGACGCTGAGCAGCTCGTGGATCGACTGGGCCCGGCAGTTCGGGCCCGAGGGGCTGCTCGAGCGGGCGTGGGACCCCGAGGGCGTCCCACGCCCGGAGTACCTCGACGAGCACTTCGCCGCCCAAGGGGTGGACGTGGCCGTCCTCTTCTGCGAGTACAGCCCCAAGGCGACCGGCATGCAGCTCTTCGAGGACCTGCTGCCGATCGTCGAGCACAACCCGCAGCGGTTCCGGCCGATGGCCAACGTCAACCCGCACCTGCACCACCCCATCGCGGACGAGGTGCGCCGGCAGCTCGGGCACGGGGCCGCGGGGCTGAAGCTGCACCCCGTCCACGGGGGCTTCCGCTGCGACGACCCGATGCTCTACCCCGCGTACCAGGTGCTCCAGGAGGAGGGTGTGCCGCTCGTCGTGCACTGCGGCACCTCGACCTTCTCCGGGTCGCGCAACGAGTACGCGGACCCGACCTACCTGCTGCCGGTCCTGCGGGACTTCCCCGGGCTGAACGTGATCCTCGCCCACGGCGGCCGCGGCTGGTGGTACGAGCAGGCCGGCTTCATGGCGCTGACCAACGAGCACGTGTGGATCGAGCTCTCCGGCCTGCCGCCCAAGCGACTGCCGCAGTACTACGCCGCCGCGGGGCTGGAGCGTCTCTCGCGCAAGATGATCTTCGCGACCGACTGGCCCGGCGTGCCCGGGGTCGACAGCAACGCCCGTGCCGTGGCCGACCTGGTCCCCGCGGAGGCGGCCGCCGGGGTGCTCGGTGGGAACGCCCTTCGCCTCTACGCCAACATGCCGGAGGTGGCCCGCTGATGGCCCTGTACGCACTGGGCGACCTGGAGCCGGTGGTGCCGGACTCCGCCTTCGTCCACCCCGACGCGACCGTGATCGGCGCGGTGACCCTGGGCGAGCAGGCCTCGGTGTGGCCCGGCGCGGTGCTGCGCGCCGACTTCGGGCAGATCGTCGTCGGTGACCGCACGTCGGTGCAGGACGGGACCGTCGTGCACTGCATCGTCGAGCAGCCCACGAGCATCGGCGCCGGCTGCGTCGTCGGGCACAACGCCCACCTCGAGGGCTGCACCGTGCACGACGACTGCCTGATCGGTTCCGGCAGCATCGTGCTCAACTTCGCCACCGTCGGGGCCGGCTCGATCGTCGGTGCCGGCGCCGTCGTCACCGAGCACGCCGAGATCCCCGCGGCGTCCATGGCGATCGGTGTCCCGGCCAAGGCCCGGCCCGCCCCCGACGCCGCCCGTGAGTGGGTCCGGTTCGGCGTCGACGAGTACCTCCGCAACGCGACAACCTACCGAGACCGGCTGCGTCGACTCGACTGACGTGGGAAGAAGGAGAGGACCGAGACATGACTGAGGAAAATCGCGGCGTTCCCGCCTCCGAGCTCAGCGACGAGGAGCTGGAGTCCCAGGGCAAGCAGGCCCACGAGACCCGCAACTGGGTCTTCCTGCACGGCAGCGCCGACCAGTTCGCCCACCACACCGCCCGGATGCTCGAGCTGGAGCGGGAGTACATCCGCCGCTACCCCAAGCGCACCTGGCAGGGCAGTGGTGGTGCCGCCCACGACCTGGAGCAGACGGCCGCCTCGTGGCGCGAGACCGTGCGCGGTGTCGTCGCCCAGCTCGAGGCGCTCGTGGAGCTGCCGGACCCGAAGCCCAGCGAGGGAGCCGCGGCCGAGGAACCGGTGACCGCCTTCCTGCAGAAGATCGCCGACAAGGGCGGCCGGATGAACCGGCTGGAGGCCCACCAGATCGCTCGTGAGGTCGGCCTCGACCCGGCCGTGCGGGCCGACCTGTACAAGGCCGAGCCGCCGCTGATCGCCACCGAGGGCAAGGAGCGCGTCCTCACCGAGGCCGGCCGCGCGCGCCTGGCGGACCGGGCGTGAGCGGGGCGACGCGGGCCGCCTACCTCGTCGACGGAGTCCGCACCCCGGTCGGCAGGTACGGCGGTGCGCTCTCGAGCGTGCGTCCGGACGACCTGGCCGCACACGTCATCCGCGGGCTGCTCGCCCGGCACGAGGGGCTCGACCCCGCGCTGCTGGACGACGTGGCCCTCGGCAACGCCAACCAGGCCGGTGAGGACAACCGCAACGTCGCGCGGATGGCGGTGCTGCTCGCCGGGCTGCCGGTCTCGGTCCCCGGCACGACCATCAACCGGCTCTGCGGCTCGGGGCTGGACGCGCTCGGCTACGCCGCCCGCGCGATCCGCTCCGGCGATGCCGACCTGATGATCGCCGGCGGTGCGGAGAGCATGAGCCGGGCCCCCTTCGTCGCGCCGAAGGCGGACAAGGCCTTCTCCCGTTCGATGACGCTGGAGGACACGACGATCGGGTGGCGCTTCGTCAACCCGGAGATGGAGCGGATGTACGGCACCGACCCGATGCCGCGCACCGCCGAGAACGTCGCCTCGGAGTACCCGGTCTCGCGGGAGGACCAGGACGCCTTCGCGCTGCGCTCCCAGGAGCGGGCCGCCACGGCGATCGCGAACGGGCGCCTCGCCCGCGAGATCGTGCCGGTGAGCGTGCCCCGGCGCAAGGCCGACCCGGTGGTCGTCGACACCGACGAGCACCCCCGGGAGACCTCGCTGGAGGCGCTCGCCGGTCTCCGGCCGCTCTTCGAGGGCGGCAGCGTGACCGCCGGCAACGCCTCCGGCGTCAACGACGGCGCGGCCGCGATGCTCGTCGCCTCGGAGGAGGCCGTCGAGCGGCACGGGCTGAGGCCGCTCGCGCGCATCGACGCGGTGACCGCCGCCGGCGTGGAGCCCCGTGTCATGGGCATGGGGCCGGCGCCGGCGACGAAGAAGCTCATCGAGCGCACCGGCGTGGGGCTGGACTCCGTCGGCGTCATCGAGCTCAACGAGGCCTTCGCCTCGCAGGGCCTCGCCGTCCTGCGCGAGCTCGGCATCGCCGACGACGACCCCCGCGTCAACCCCCACGGCGGGGCCATCGCCCTGGGCCACCCGCTCGGGATGAGCGGTGCGCGGATCGCGCTGTCGGCGGCCATCTCCATGGCCGACGGCGACCACGACCACGCGGTCGCGACGATGTGCATCGGTGTCGGTCAGGGCATCGCGGCACTGCTGTCGCGCCCCTGAGCGAAGGAGTGAGCATGGCCCTCATCCGCATCGAGGAGCACGAGAACGGCGTCCGCGAGGTCGTCCTGGACCGGCCGGAGGCGATGAACGCCGTCTCCACCGAGATGGCGAACGCGCTGACCGCGGCCGGTGAGCAGCTGCGCGAGGACCTCTCGGTGCGGGCGGTCGTGGTGACCTCCAGCAACGAGAAGGCCTTCTGCGTCGGCGCCGACCTCAAGGAGCGCAACGGCTTCACCGACGAGGACCTGCGGGCGCAGCGGCCGGGCAACCGGCTGGCCTACCGGGCGCTGCACGACCTGCCGGTGCCGACGATCGCCGCGGTCGACGGGCACGCCCTCGGGGGCGGGTGCGAGATCGCGCTCGCCTGCGACCTCATCGTCGCCGGCCCGAAGGCCTCCTTCGCGCTGCCGGAGGTCTCGGTGGGCGTCATCCCCGGCGGTGGCGGCACCCAGCTGCTCACCTCCCGGATCGGGTGGTCCCGTGCGGCGGACCTGATCTTCACCGCCCGCCGGATCGACGGCCCCGAGGCGGCCCGGCTGGGCCTGGCCGACCGGGTCGTCGAGGACGCGAAGGGGGAGGCCCTCGCCATGGCCGCCACGATCGCCTCGCACTCCCCGGTGGGGGTACGCAATGCGAAGGCGGCGATGCGGGACGGGCTGCAGCTCTCCTACGACGAGGGGTTGGACCTGGAGGACGCCCGCTGGCACGACACCGCCTTCAGCGCCGACCGGGCCGAGGGCGTGCGCGCCTTCGCCGAGAAGCGTCGGCCGGAGTGGCCCGGCCTGGGCTGAGGAGCGCTTCGTCCACCGGCCGCGGGCAGGCCATAGGGTGATGGCGTGATCGACCTGCACACCCACTCCTCCCGCAGCGACGGGACCGAGTCGCCCACCGTCGTCGTGGCGCAGGCCGCCCGCACCGGGATCGACACCGTCGCGCTGACCGATCACGACACCACGAGCGGGTGGGCCGAGGCGGCCGAGGCCGCCGCCGCGCAGGGGATCGCCCTGGTGCGAGGGGCCGAGCTGTCCACCCGGCACCACGGTCGGTCCGTCCACGTGCTGGCCTACCTCTTCGACCCGGAGGAGGACCGGCTCGCCGCGCAGCTGCGACGGGTCCGCGAGGACCGGGTGCCCCGGCTGCAGCGGATCGTCGAGCACATGGCGGCCGACGGTTTCGACATCACCTGGGAGGACGTCCTCGCCCAGGGCGAAGAACCAGCCACCCTCGGGCGACCTCACCTGGCCGACGCACTCGTGGCGAAGGGGGAGGTCCGCAGCCGCAGCGAGGCCTTCGGGAGGCTGCTCTACAGCAGGTCGCCCTACTACGAGCGCCACTACGCGATCCCCACCGAGGAGGCGGTACGCCTCGTGC
This sequence comes from Janibacter corallicola NBRC 107790, assembly GCF_001570965.1. GTDB lineage: Bacteria > Actinomycetota > Actinomycetes > Actinomycetales > Dermatophilaceae > Janibacter > Janibacter corallicola. Next base: position 147,395 of record NZ_BCSR01000002.1, read on the forward strand.
GGGCCGCCGGTGGCGTACCGGTGGCTGCCCACCCCTTCGCCAGTCGCCGGCAGCGGGCGCTGGGCCAGGAGGACATCGCGGAGCTGGCCGAGGCCGGGCTGGCCGGTCTGGAGGCGGACCACCGCGACCACGACGCGGAGGGGCGGCGGCTGGCCCGGCGGCTGGCAGCCGAGCACGACCTCATCGTGACCGGCAGCAGCGACTACCACGGCGAGGGCAAGGAGAACCGCCTCGGCGAGAACACCACCGACCCCGCCCAGCTCGAGCGCATCGTCGCTGCCTCCTCCGGCACCACGCCCGTGCTGCGGTGACAGCCGCACCCGGACAAAAATGCTGCAGGCAGCACGTCGTGTCGGGGAGGTCTGCGAGCCGGGCGGGTGGCGACCTGCGAGGATGATCGGGAACCCGCACCAGAGGAGGGCTGACCCCGGTGGCACGAGCCAAGAAGGCGGCGATCATCGCCGTTGCGAACCAGAAGGGCGGCGTCGCCAAGACGACGTCCGTGGCGTCCATCGGAGCGGCCCTGGCCGAGCTGGGGAGACGGGTGCTGCTCGTGGACCTGGACCCGCAGGCCTCGCTGACCTTCAGCCTCGGGATCGACCCCGACGCGGTGGAGGTCTCGGTCAACGAGATCGTCCTCGGGCAGGCGGAGGTCGAGGAGGCGCTGCTCGAGGCCGGTGAGGGCATCGACCTGCTGCCGGCGACGATCGACCTCGCCGGCGCGGAGGCCCAGGTGCTCACCCGTCCCGGCCGGGAGTTCATCCTCCAGTCGGCCCTGGCGGACGCGCGCGCGGACTACGACGTCATCCTCCTGGACTGCAGCCCCAGTCTCGGGGTGCTCACCCTCGCCGCGCTGACCGCCGCGACCGGGCTCATCGTGCCGATGCAGGCCGAGATGCTCAGCCACCGTGGTGTCGGGCAGCTGCTCGACACCGTCAAGGACGTCAAGAAGCTGCTCAACAAGAAGCTCAAGGTCATCGGCATCCTGCCGACGATGTACGACGGTCGCTCCAACCACTCCCGCGAGGTGCTCGAGGACCTCGGCACGCGGTACCAGCTGCCGGTGCTCTCCCCGCCGATCCCGCGGACGGTGCGCTTCGCCGAGGCCCCGGCCGCGGGGCGCTCCATCCTCGAGACCGCCCGGTCCAGCAAGGGGGCCGCGGCCTATCGCGAGGTCACCGAGGAGATCCTCGCGGCGTTGTAGGGCACGCTCGACAAGAGAAACCGCCCCTTGGCAGGAGTTTCACACTCGTGCCGAGGGGCGGTTTCTCGGGTCACCCGGAAATCGTGGGGCGCGTGGGGGCGCTGGCTCAGGCGTTCCCCTGCTGCTGGGTCCGCTGGCCCCCGCGGGTGCGGCGCCGGTTGCGCCGACGGCGCGGTCGGTCCTGGCTGCGCTCCTGGCCGCGCTCCTGACCGCCACGACCGCCGGAGTGGTGACTGCCACGGCCGCCACCCTGACCGCGGCCACCCTGGCGACGGCCGCTGTGGGCCCCGGTCTCGCCGAGGTCCTCGACCTGCTCCGCGTCCAGGCCCGCGCGGGTGCGCTTGGAGCGCGGCAGCCGGCCCTTGGTCCCCTCGGGGATGTTCAGGTCGGTGAAGAGGTGCGGGCTGGAGGAGTAGGTCTCCACCGGCTCGGGGATGCCCAGGTCGAGCGCCTTGTTGATCATCGCCCACTTGGTGGCGTCGTCCCAGTCGACGAAGGTGACGGCGATGCCGGTGTTGCCCGCGCGACCGGTGCGTCCGATGCGGTGGACGTAGGTCTTCTCGTCGTCGGGGCACTGGTAGTTGATGACGTGGGTGACGTCGTCGACGTCGATGCCGCGTGCCGCGACGTCGGTGGCGACGAGGACGTCGACCTTGCCGTTGCGGAAGGCCCGCAGCGCCTGCTCGCGGGCCCCCTGCCCGAGGTCACCGTGGATGGCCGCGGCCGCGAAGCCACGGTCGGCCAGCTCGTCGGCGACCTTGGCGGCCGTGCGCTTGGTGCGCGAGAAGATGATCGTGCGGCCCCGGCCCTCGGCCTGCAGGATGCGCGCGAGCATCTCGACCTTGTCCATCGCGTGGGCGCGGTAGATCAGCTGCTCGGTCGCCGCGACGGTGTGCGCGTTGTGGTCGCCGTCCTCGCTCATGGCCCGGATGTGGGTCGGCTGGGTCATGTACCGGCGGGCCAGCGCGACGATCGCCGCGGGCATCGTCGCGGAGAAGAGCATCGTGTGGCGCGACGGGGAGGTCATCGCCATGATCTTCTCCACGTCCGGCAGGAAGCCCAGGTCGAGCATCTCGTCGGCCTCGTCCAGGACGATCGTCTTGGCCGCCGACAGGTCGAGGTACTTCTGCTGGGCCAGGTCGATGAGACGGCCGGGGGTGCCGACGACGACGTGCACGCCCTGCTGCAGCGCCTCGATCTGCGGCTCGTAGGCGCGGCCGCCGTAGACGGTGAGGACCTTGATGCCCCGCTTCTTGCCGGCGCGCTGGAGGTCGGTCGCGACCTGGCTGGCCAGCTCACGGGTGGGCGCGACCGCCAGTGCCTGCGGCCGGCGGTCCTCGCTCCCCGTGTCGATGCGGTTGAGCATCGGGATGCCGAAGCCCAGCGTCTTGCCGGTCCCCGTCTTGGCCTGACCGATGATGTCGTGCGCGCCGAGCGCGACCGGCAGGGTCATCGCCTGGATGGGGAAGGGGTGGGTGATCCCGTGCTCTTCGAGCGCCTCGACGATCAGGGGGTCGATGTCGAAGTCACGGAAGCGCCGCTGCTCGGTCTCGGGGGCTTCCGTGGTTTCGGTCGTGGGTGTACTCGTGTCTGCGGTCATGTTCTCTCGATCAGCATCGACGGCGCGAAACACGCCGTGGTGGACGGGCCGATCGGAGGACAGTCAAGTGCGGTCAGCCTGCGTGGGCGACCGTCCGGATTTCGCTCCGGCGCTTACGAGGATGCCGACCGGGCACCGCTGGTCACCTCCATGGTACCCGCCGGTCAGGTGCAGCACCCAAATGCGTGCTCCGGAGTCGATATCCTCGCCACATGAGCGATGCCCCCGACAGCCCCACCCCAGCGACCATCGGGCCCCGCGAGCTCGAGGGGACGATCGACCTGCTCGGGGTCATCGCCTACGGCGCGATCAAGGGCTTCACGAGCATCGCGGCGGATGCGGAGATGGCCAGGGACCTGGACCTCAAGCGCGCGCTCGCCGGGATGGCGGCCAAGGAGTTCCGCGGCCACGAGCTGCTCGTGGACCACATCGGCGAGCTCGGCGGGACGCCGACCGAGGCGATGGAGCCCTTCCGGGAGGCCTTCGACGCCTACCACGACCGCACCCGCCCCCGGGACCTGCTCGAGGGGCTGGTCAAGGCCTACATCGGGGACGGCATCGCCTCGGACTTCTACCTGGAGACCGCGCAGTACGTGCGCCCCGGCACCGCGGCGATCATCCAGCAGGCCACGGCCGACCACCGGGACGTCGACGTCATCGTCGCGGCGGTGCGTCGGGGCATCGAGGCGGACTCGCGCCGGGCCGGGCCGCTGGCGCTGTGGGGCCGGCGCCTCATGGGGGAGGCGCTCACCCAGGGCCAGGTGGTGGCCAGCCGGCGGGAGACGCTCGGTGACCTGGTCCTCGGGCGCAGCCACGATCGCCCGGGCGCGACCATCGAGGAGATCGGTGAGCTGATGCAGCGCCTCACCGACCAGCACCAGGTGCGGATGCGCCGGCTCGGGCTGGCTCCGTGACGGTCAGTCCTCCGTGCGCCCGACGATGAGGCCGTAGACGACGATGAGGATCGCGGCGGCGACGATGCCCAGGAGGAAGGCGATCCAGTCCAGCCCCAGGATCCTGCTGGACCCGTCGGAGAACGTGGTGTGCGCCCAGGAGCCGATGAGCGACCCGAGGACGCCGAGGACGACGGTCACGACGGTGGAGATGGACTGCTTGCCGGGCAGCACGAGACGCGCGAGGGCACCGATGACGGCCCCGACGATGATCGTGGCGACGACGGTCCACATGACCGACGGGCGGGCTCAGACCCCGAAGCCCACGCGTCCGCGGCTCGGCTCGCCCACCTCGACGTAGCCCAGTGCGCCACCGGGGACGAGGACGCGGCGGCCCTTGGTGTCGGTGAGCACCAGCGGCTTGCCCTCGAGTGCGGTGTGGACCGCGGCCTCGATCTCCTCCTCGGTGCCGCTCGCGTCGACGACGATCTCGCGGGCGACGTTCTGGACGCCGATCTTGACCTCCACGGTCACTCCTTCCGGACGGGTGCTGGCGAGAGCCATCGTGTCACTCCCCGTCCCCGTCGGTCCCGGCAGGGTCCTTGGTCCGGTCGACGGGGAAGGCCCCGATCCCGCGCCACGCCAGGTGGCCGGCGACCTCGGCGGCGACCTCCTTCGGGAAGGCCGCCCCGTGGGCGAGCCACACCCGCGCCATGACCTGCGCGGCCCCGGCCATCGCGATACCGAGCATCTCCGCCAGCTGCGGGGCCAGCACGGTGTCCTCGGCGATCCGCTGGGCGATGGCGTCACCGAGCTGGGCCTCGAGGGCGTCCAGCCGATGGCGCACGGACGGGTCGTTCGTCAGGTCCGACTCGTAGATCAGGCGGAAGGCGCCCCCTTCGTCCGCGACGAAGTCGAAGAAGGCCGCCACCGTCGCGTAGACGCGCTCCTCGTGGCCCGGGGAGGAGTCCAGCGCCTCCAGGACGAGCGACTCGAGGTGGTCGCACTGGGTCTCCAGCAGCGCGAGGTAGAGCTCGAGCTTGCCGGGGAAGTGCTGGTAGAGCACCGGCTTGGAGACGCCCGCCTCGGCGGCGATGTCCTCCATCGCCGCCGCGTGGTAGCCCTTGGCCACGAAGACGGACAGGGCTGCTTCGAGCAGCTGCGCCCGGCGCTGGGCGCGGGGCATCCGCTGGACGCGGCCGGCGGTGGTGGGGCTCATGGGGGTCCTTCCGGGACGTGCGAGGGCGTCGGTGTCGTGGCTCACACGATCCTACCGAGTGGTACCGACGACCATCCCGGTCCGGGGGTGGCTGCGTTGTCGGTGGCTGGTGGTGGGATGGGCACGTGACCGAGCAGGAACCAGCAGTCGCACTCCGCCGCAGGACCACCGCCGCGGAGGTGCCCCGTCATGACCTCGATGCGGACCAGGCCGCCGCGGTGGCCGCCCGTGGCGACCTGCTGCGCGTGCTCGGCGGGCCGGGCACCGGCAAGTCGAGTGTGGCGGTGGCCGCGGTCCTGGACCGGGTGGCGAAGGGGGAGTGCCTCCCCTCCGAGGTGCTCCTCGTCGCCGCGACCCGCCTGTCGGCGG
>NZ_BCSR01000003.1 GCF_001570965.1 Janibacter corallicola NBRC 107790
CGGCGCCCCCGGCAGGATTCGAACCTGCGGCCCCTGGTACCGGAAACCAGTGCTCTATCCCCTGAGCTACGGAGGCTGGATGTGAATGCCGGACGAGGTTAGCACCGGCGGGCGCCGTCCCGAGAATCGGGCGCGGTCCGAGGCGGGGGCCTCGTCGACCTAGACTGGCCGATCGTGACCCCCGATGAGCTCTCCCACGCGATCCGTGACGCCCTGACCGCCGCCGTCGAGGCCGGCGACCTGAGTCTCGAGGTGCCCACCGAGATCCGCGTAGAGCGACCGAAGGGGAAGGGGCACGGCGACTGGACGAGCAACATCGCGATGCAGCTGGCGGGGCCGGCCGGCAGGAAGCCGCGCGACCTCGCCGACGTCCTCGCCCGCCGGCTCGAGGCGAGCGAGGGCATCGCCTCGGTCGACGTCGCCGGCCCGGGCTTCCTCAACGTCACCCTCGAGGCCGCCTCCGCCGGCGAGCTGGCCCGGACCATCGTCGAGGCCGGCGCCGACTACGGCCGGGGCGACAGCCTCGCCGGGCACACGGTCAACGTCGAGTTCGTCTCGGCGAACCCGACCGGTCCGCTGCACATCGGCCACACCCGCTGGGCCGCGCTCGGGGACTCCATGCGACGGCTGCTCGCCGCCTCGGGCGCCGACGTGACCGCCGAGTACTACATCAACGACGCCGGCGCGCAGATGGAGAACTTCGCCGCCTCCGTCCTGGCCCGGGCGAAGGGGGAGCCCACCCCCGAGGGCGGCTACCCCGGCGCCTACGTCGACGACCTCGCCCAGAGCGCGCTGAGCGCCCGCCCCGACCTGCTCGACCTGCCCGAGGAGGAGGCGCTCGCAGAGGCACGCGCCCTCGCCTACGCCGCGCAGCTGGAGGACATCAAGGGCACCCTGGCCGACTTCGGCGTGCACTTCGACGTGTGGTTCTCCGAGAAGTCGTTGCACGACGGGGGAGCGGTCGAGGCCGCGATCACCCGGCTGCGCGAGCAGGGCCACGTCGAGGACCGGGACGGTGCGGTGTGGCTGCGCACCACCGAGTTCGGTGACGACAAGGACCGCGTCCTCGTGCGCACCGACGGCATCCCGACCTACTTCGCCTCCGACGCCGCCTACTACCTGAGCAAGAAGGACCGCGGCTTCCCCGAGAAGCTCTACCTCCTCGGCGCCGACCACCACGGCTACGTCGCCCGGCTCAAGGCGATCGCGGCCTGCGCGGGGGACGACCCGCAGCGCAACATCGAGATCAAGATCGGTCAGCTGGTCAACCTCGACGGCGCCAAGCTGTCCAAGCGCGCCGGCAACATCATCGAGCTGCGCGACCTGATCTCGTGGATCGGTTCGGACGCCGTGCGCTACTCCCTGGGCCGTTACCCGGCCGACTCCCCGCTGAGCCTGGACGGGGAGGCGCTGCGCAGGCAGACCAACGACAACCCGGTCTTCTACGTCCAGTACGCCCACGCGCGCACCTCCAACGTCGCCCGGCTCGCGGCCGAGGACGGCATGACCCGGGAGGGCGGCTTCGACCCCTCGCTGCTCACCGACCAGACCGAGGCGACCCTGCTCGCGGCCCTCGGGGACTTCCCCCGCGTCGTCGCCCAGGGCGCCGAGCTGCGCGAACCGCACCGCGTCGCGCGCTACCTCGAGGGCCTGGCCACCCACTTCCACAAGTGGTACGACACCTGCCGCGTGCGCCCGCGCGCCGACGAGGAGATCACCGACACCCACCGCACTCGACTCTGGCTCAACGATGCCACCCGGCAGGTGCTGGCCAACGGCCTGGACCTGCTCGGCGTCTCCGCGCCGGAGCGGATGTGAGGCACTGATGGCGACGAACATGAGGGCCCACGAGGCCGGGATCCTGCACGCCGACGGGTACGGCACCGCCCCGCAGTGGTTGCCCTACCCGGAGGACGTCACCGAGCTCATGCCCGAGCTGTGGGCGGGCAACGTCCGCCGCTCCCGCAGCGGCGAGATCACCGTGGCCGGGCTGCCGGTCACCGAGATCGCGCGCGAGTTCGGCACGGCGGCCTACGTCATGGACGAGGGCGACTTCCGCGCCCGCGCCCGCGCCTTCCGCGACGACTTCACCGCCCCCTTCGCCGCGCTGGCCGGCGCCGACGTCTACTACGCCGGCAAGGCCTTCCTGTGCACGGCCGTCGCCCGCTGGATCAAGGAGGAGGGGCTCTTCCTCGACACCTGCTCCGGCGGTGAGCTGGCGGTCGCGCAGCGGGTGGACTTCCCGCCGGAGCGCGTTGCGCTGCACGGCAACAACAAGTCCCGCGAGGAGATCCACCGGGCCCTCTCCTGGGGGATCGGACGGATCGTCGTCGACTCCTTCGCCGAGATCGACCGGGTCGCCCAGATCGCCACCGAGCTCGGCGTCGTCGCGCCGGTCATGGTCCGCGTGACCGTGGGGGTCGAGGCGCACACCCACGAGTTCATCGCCACCGCGCACGAGGACCAGAAGTTCGGCTTCTCCCTCGCGGGCGGGCAGGCGCGCGAGGCGGTCGACGCCATCGTGGCGAAGGGGGACCGCCTCCACCTGCTCGGCCTGCACAGCCACATCGGCAGCCAGATCTTCGACACCTCCGGCTTCGAGATCGCCGCCCGGCGGCTCATCGCGCTGCACACCGAGGTCGCCGACGAGCACGGCATCGCCATGCCGGAGATGGACCTCGGCGGCGGCTACGGCATCGCCTACACCTCCGAGAACACCCCGCTCACGGCCGAGGAGCTCGGCTTCCAGATGGCCGAGCTCGTCGAGCGCGAGCTGAAGGAATTCACCGACGGGCACCCGGAGGCCCCGCTGCCGCGGATCTCCATCGAGCCGGGGCGGGCCATCGCGGGACCGAGCACCTTCACCCTCTACGAGATCGGCACCATCAAGGACGTGACGATCGGGCCCGAGGAGGAGATCCGCACCTACGTCAGCGTCGACGGCGGGATGAGCGACAACGTGCGCACCGCCCTCTACGGCGCGGACTACTCCTGCGCGCTCGCCAGCCGTGACTCCACCGCCGACCCGCGCCTGGTGCGCATCGTCGGCCGGCACTGCGAGAGCGGCGACATCGTCGTCATGGACGAGTACCTGCCCGAGGACGTCACCGTCGGCGACCTCGTCGCCGTCCCGGCCACCGGCGCCTACTGCCGCAGCCTGGCCAGCCAGTACAACCACACCCCCCGGCCGCCGGTCATCGCCGTGCGCGACGGGGTGGCCCGCCCCATCGTCCGCCGCGAGAGCATCGAGGACATCCTCGCCCTCGACGTGGACGACCCCGCCGAGAACCAGGAGGCCCGATGACCGACTCCGGCCAGACCCCCCTTCGTGTCGCGCTGCTCGGTGGCGGCGTCGTCGGTGGCGCCGTCGCCCGCATGCTGGCCACCCAGGCGGACGACCTCGCCGCGCGCATCGGTCGCCCGCTGCAGCTCGTCGGCGTCGCGGTGCGCCGCGCAGGGAAGGACCGCTCCGAGACCGGCATCGACCCGGAGCTGTTCACCACCGACGCCGAGGCGCTGCTGGACCGCGCGGACATCGTCGTCGAGCTGATCGGCGGCATCGACCGGGCCCGGGAGCTCATCCTCGCCGCGATGGAGCGGGGCGCCTCGGTCGTCACGGCCAACAAGGCGCTGCTCGCCGAGGACGGCCCGACGCTCTACGCGGCCGCCGCCGAGCACGGCGTCGACCTGTACTACGAGGCAGCGGTGGCCGGCGCGATCCCGATCCTGCGCCCGATCCGCGACTCGCTCGCCGGTGACTCCATCCAGCGGGTCATCGGCATCGTCAACGGGACGACGAACTTCGTCCTCGACGCGATGGACACCAGCGGTGCCGGCCTGCCGGAGACCGTCGAGCAGGCCCAGTCGCTCGGGTACGCCGAGGCCGACCCGACGGCAGACGTCGAGGGCTTCGACGCCGCAGCGAAGGCCGCGATCCTCTCCTCGCTGGCCTTCCACACCCGGGTCGCGAGCAGCCAGGTCCACCGCGAGGGCATCACCTCGATCAGCTCCCGCGACGTCCAGGCGGCCAGGGAGATGGACGCCACCGTCAAGCTGCTCGCGATCTGTGAGCGCGTGGAAACCCCTGCCGGAGTTGGCGTCTCGGCACGCGTGCACCCGGCGATGATCCCGCTCACGCACCCGCTCGCGTCGGTGCGCGGGGCCTACAACGCGGTCTTCGTCGAGGCGGAGGCCGCCGGCCAGCTGATGTTCTACGGGCAGGGGGCCGGTGGCGACCCGACCGCGAGCGCGGTCCTCGGTGACATCGTCGCGGTGGCCCGCACCCGGGTGGGTGGGGGCCACGGCCCCGGCGAGATCGCCTACGCCGACCTGCCGGTGCTGCCGATGGGTGAGGCGATCACCCGCTACCACGTCAGCCTCGACGTCGCGGACCGGCCGGGCGTGCTGGCCGCCGTCGCGCAGGTCTTCTCGGACCAGGGCGTCTCCATCGAGACCGTCCGCCAGGAGGTGGGCGGCGACGGGGGCGGACCGCGCGCCGAGCTGATCATCGTCACCCATGCGGCACGCGACGCCGCCCTTACCGCCACGGTCACCGCCCTCGCGGGCCTGGACCAGGTCAACGAGGTCACCTCCGTCATGCGAGTGGAAGGAAGCTGACATGGGCGCACCCCAGTGGCGCGGCGTCATCACCGAGTACGCCGAGCGCCTGCCGATGCTCGAGGGAGCGCCCGTCGTCACCCTCCGGGAGGGCGGCACCCCGCTCATCCCCGCCGAGCACCTCAGCGAGCTCGTCGGGGCGGAGGTGCACATCAAGTACGAGGGGCTGAACCCCACGGGGTCCTTCAAGGACCGCGGCATGACCACCGCGATGTCCGTGGCGGCGGCGAAGGGGGCCAAGGCCGTCATCTGCGCCTCCACCGGCAACACCTCCGCCTCCGCGGCGGCCTACGCCACGAAGGCGGGCATGACCTGCGCGGTGCTCGTGCCCGAGGGCAAGATCGCGATGGGCAAGCTCTCCCAGGCCATCGCCCACGGCGCGACGCTGCTGCAGGTCGAGGGCAACTTCGACCACTGCCTCGGCGTGGCCCGCAAGCTCGCCGAGGCCTACCCGGTCGAGCTGGTCAACTCGGTGAACCCGGCGCGCATCGAGGGGCAGAAGACGGCCTCCTTCGAGATCGTCGACGCCCTCGGTGACGCCCCCGGCATCCACTGCCTGCCGGTCGGCAACGCCGGCAACATCACGGCCTACTGGCGCGGGTACCGCGAGTACGCGGCCGAGACCGAGGGCGTCGGCGGCCCGCTGGCCGCCGTCGCCACGCGGACCCCGCAGATGTGGGGCTTCCAGGCGGCCGGCTCCGCGCCGATCGTGCTCGGGCACCCCGTCGACGAGCCGGAGACCGTCGCGACCGCGATCCGGATCGGCAACCCCGCCTCGTGGCGGCAGGCCGAGGAGGCGCGGGACGACTCCGGCGGGTCGATCGGGGCCGTCACCGACGAGGAGATCCTCGACGCCCACCGGCTGCTCTCCTCGCGGGAGGGGATCTTCGTCGAGCCGGCCTCGGCCTCCTCGGTCGCCGGGCTGCTGCAGGCCCACGCCGCCGGCCGCGTCCCGAAGGGCGCGACGATCGTGTGCACCGTGACCGGCCACGGTCTGAAGGACCCGCAGTGGGCGCTGAAGAACGCCGACGGCTCGGACGTCGAGCCGGTCCGGGTCCCTGCCGAGGCCTACGCGGTCGCCGCCGAGCTGGGTCTGCAGGACTGACCCTTGGGCCTCGCCGTCGGCACCTCCGCCACCCTGCGGGTCCCCGCCTCGAGCGCGAACCTCGGTCCCGGCTTCGACTGCGTCGGGATGGCCCTCGGGGTCTGGGACCAGATGACCGCCACGGTCACCGAGCGCCCGGGGCTGGTCATCGAGGTCACCGGCTCCGGCGCCGGTGAGGTGCCTCTCGACGAGAACCACCTCGTCCACCGGACGATGGTCACCACCTGGCAGCACCTCGGCGTGACCCCGCCGCAGGGGCTGCACCTGTCCGCGGTGAACGAGGTGCCCCACGGCCGGGGCCTCGGCTCCTCGGCGACGGCGATCGTCATGGGCGTCGCGCTCGCGCACGTGCTCGCGGCCGCCGGGGACGCGCGCGACGGCGCCGCGGGGGAGGGGCCGCTGCTGGACCTGGGGCGGGTCAACGCCCTCGCCTGCGCGCTGGAGGGCCACCCGGACAATGCCTCGGCGAGCGTCTTCGGGGGAGCGACGCTCTCCACGACCGACGGGGACCGGCCGTGGCCGCAGACCCGGACCGTCCCCCTTCGGCTGCACCCGGAGGTCACTCCGTACGTGCTCGTCCCGGAGGCGACGCTCAGCACGCACACCGCGCGCTCGGTGCTGCCCGACGTCGTCGCGCTGCCCACCGCCGCCGCCCACGCCGCGCGCGCCGGGCTGCTCGTACATGCGCTCACCGTCGATCCCGGTCTGCTGCTCGAGGGGACCCGCGACCTGCTCCACCAGGAGGCGCGCCGCCCGAGCTACCCGGAGTCGATGGCCCTCGTCGACGCGCTGCGCGCCGAGGGCCTCGCGGCGACGATCTCCGGCGCCGGTCCCTCGGTCCTCGTGCTCACCGCGGGCGAGGAGCCCGGGCGGATCGAGGCGGTCGCGGGCTCGGGTGCCACCCCGTGGCGGGTGCTGGCCCCCGGTGTGCCCGAGCGGGGCGTGCACGCCGTCTCTGATACATTGTGAGTGCTCCACGGGCCCACTGACCGGTGATCGCACCGGATTCCACGGGCAGGAGTTTTTCCCCCCGGACGTGAGCGGCCTTCGCCGACTCCGGCTCCGCACGCGGCATCTGGGGTTCTGAGAAGAAATCCCGCTCTTGACGGGAGTCAACAGGCCTGCCGTCCACGGGGGCCGCACGACGAGGGAAAGGGTCCTTCGTGACCGAAACCACCACCGGCGAGACCACCTCGGAGAAGCCGCGCCGCTCCGGCGCGCTCAGCGCCATGCGCCTCGCCCAGCTCCAGCAGCTCGCCACGAGCATGGACATCAACGTCACGGCGAAGATGCGCAAGAGCGACCTCATCGAGGCCATCCGGGCCAAGCAGTCCGGCTCCTCCGCCCCGGTGCCACAGGCCAAGGAGGCGAAGGGGGCCGCCGCCCCCGAGCAGCCGGCCGCGTCGGCCGTGCCGGAGACCACGCCCGCCCCGGAGACGACGTCTGCGCCGGAGACCACGTCGGCCGACACGCAGCACTCGAACGAGCGCTCCTCGGGCAACGACGGCCGGGCTCGCGGCGGCAACCGCGGCGACCGGGACGACAACGGCAACAACCGTGGCGATCACCGCGACCGGGACGACCACGGCAACCGCGGTGACAACCGGGGCGATCGCGACCACGGCGGCAACAACCGCGACAACCGTGGCGACAACCGCGACCGGGACAACAACGGCAACCGCGGTGACAACCGGGGCCGCAACAACGACAACCGGAACGAGCACCGGAACAACAACGACGACGACCGCGGTGGCCGTCGCCGGAACCGCAACCGGGGCCGCAACCGCCGTGGCCGTGGGGGCGGCGGCAACCAGGTCGAGGACCACGAGCCGCAGATCAACGAGGGCGACGTCCTCGTCCCGGTCGCGGGCATCCTCGACGTCCTGGACAACTACGCCTTCCTGCGCACCTCCGGCTACCTCGCCGGGTCCAACGACGTCTACGTCCCGCTCGGCGTGGTCAAGCGCTACGGCCTGCGCAAGGGCGACGCCGTCACCGGCCAGGTCAAGGGTGCCCGCGAGGGCGAGGAGCCGCAGCAGCAGACCATCAAGGGCAAGCACAAGGGGCGCTACAACCCGCTGGCGAAGCTCGAGACGGTCAACGGCCTGACCCCCGAGGACGCCCGCCGCCGGGCGAACTTCGGCCAGCTGACCCCGCTCTACCCGCAGGAGCGACTGCGGCTGGAGACCGAGTCCGGCGCCCTCACCACCCGGATCATCGACCTCGTCTCGCCGATCGGCAAGGGTCAGCGCGGCCTCATCGTCGCGCCGGCCAAGGCCGGCAAGACGATGGTCATGCAGTCGGTCGCCAACGCGATCACGACGAACAACCCCGAGTGCCACCTCATGGTCGTCCTCGTCGACGAGCGTCCCGAGGAGGTCACCGACATGCAGCGCGCGGTCAAGGGCGAGGTCATCTCCTCGACCTTCGACCGCCCGGCCGACGACCACACCACCGTCGCCGAGCTGGCCATCGAGCGCGCCAAGCGCCTCGTCGAGATGGGCCACGACGTCGTCGTGCTGCTCGACTCGATCACCAAGCTGGGCCGCGCCTACAACCTCGCCGCCCCGGCGAGCGGGCGCATCCTCTCCGGTGGTGTCGACTCGGCCGCGCTGTACCCGCCGAAGAAGTTCTTCGGCGCCGCGCGCAACATCGAGAACGGCGGCTCCCTGACGATCCTCGCCACCGCCCTGGTCGAGACCGGCTCGCGGATGGACGAGGTGATCTTCGAGGAGTTCAAGGGCACCGGCAACATGGAGCTCAAGCTCGACCGCGGCCTGGCCAACCGCCGGATCTTCCCCGCCGTCGACGTCAACGCCTCCGGTACCCGCCGCGAGGAGATCCTCCTGGCGCCGGACGAGCTGAAGATCATGTGGAAGCTGCGCCGGGTCCTCGCCGCCCTCGACACCCAGCAGGGTGTCGAGCTCCTCCTGGACCGGCTGCGCAAGACGAAGACGAACTACGAGTTCCTCCGCCAGGTGCAGCAGACCTCCTCGATCAAGCTCGAGGACGACGAGACCGCCTGACGTCGGTACTCCTTCGCGGGATGGCGACGGGGGCCAGCCCTTGGCCCGCCTCCGGTCCCTGAGGTGCGACGAGCGCTGGCGAGGAGCCTCGGAGGGGTTGTCGTGGACCGCTCCTCCCTTCGAGGCTCGCTTGCTGCGCAAGCTCGCACCTCAGGGAGCGGGGCTGGGGGCCGTGCGGCTTCGCCCTCAGGGAGCGGGGCTGGGGCCGTGCGGCTTCGCACCTCAGGGGGCGGGGCGGCATCATGGGGTCATGTCCCCGCGTTCGCCCCGGCTCCCACGCCGTTCGAAGGAGACGCCGGAGCACCTGCCCGGCCCGGTCGAGGGCTCGATCATCCGCCCCGCCACGCAGGAGGACATCGCGACCATCGTCGCGCTGCGCGCCCTGCTCTTCGAGGCGACCGGCGCCCCGCCGGAGGTCGTCTCCGACACCGCCTGGCAGCAGGACGCCGCCCGGTGGTTGCAGCTGCGCCTGGCCTCCGGCGACGCCCACGTCGTCGTCGCCGAGGCACACGGGACGGTCGTCTCCTGCGTCATGGGTCAGGTCGTGGACCTCATGCCCTCGCCCCACCGGTCCGGGCCCGGCGGCCGCGTCAGCAATGTCGCAACCTTCCCGCGCCACCGGCGCCTGGGCTTCACCGGCGCGATCATCGAGGCGGTGCTCACGTGGTTCCGCGAGGAGACCGACGTCGAGGTCGTCTCGGTGGGTGCGACCGAGGACGGGCGCTCGATCTACGAGCGTTTCGGCTTCGAGGAGGCCGCCTTCCCCGAGATGCGGCTGCGGATCGACCGCACGCCGGCCGAGGAGGAGGGGGAGTAGCCCCCTTCGCCCGCTGGTGGGGAACAATCTCCCCCGGGTGAGTGTTTTGGGGGGTGTGCCACAGGTCTGGCACACTTGACTGTTGGTCCCGGTTCACGGCCGGCGGGACAGAAGACCGCAGCTGTGGGTTCCCGACGAGGGCGCAGCGCCGACCCGGGCCAGACGAAGACCCAAGGAGCACCACGTGCAGAAGGACATCCACCCCGCATACGAGACCACCACGGTCACGTGCACCTGCGGCAACACCTTCACCACCCGCAGCACCGCTGCCAGCGGCGAGATCCGCGCCGAGGTCTGCAGCAACTGCCACCCGTTCTACACCGGGAAGCAGAAGATCATGGACACCGGTGGCCGCGTGGCCCGCTTCGAGAAGCGTTACGGCAAGAAGGCTGCCGCCAAGTAGCCCACCCGATGCGCCGGTCAGCCCACCCGGGTTGACCGGCGCATCTGTGTCTGTCGGCGCGCCCGGTCCTGCGACGCGTCCCGCGAGATCGAGAGGCGAGAAGGATGATCGAGTCGGTCGAGGCGCTGCTCGCCGAGCACGCCGAGCTGGAGGCCGCCCTGGCCGATCCCGAGGTCATCGGGGACCACGACCGGCTGCGCGACGTCAACCGCCGCTATGCCCGGCTCACCCCGGTCGTGACCGCCCACCGGCAGCACGAGGCGGCGCTCGGCGACCTGGAGGCTGCCCGCGAGCTGGCCGAGGAGGACCCCGCCTTCGCCGAAGAGGTCCCGCCGCTCGAGGAGGCGGTCGCCGCCGCGGAGGACCGGCTGCGCCGACTGCTCATCCCGCGCGACCCCGATGACGACCGGGACGTGCTGCTGGAGATCAAGGCGGGCGAAGGGGGCGAGGAGTCCGCCCTCTTCGCCGGCGACCTGCTGCGGATGTACCTGCGCCTCGCGGAGAAGCACGGCTGGAAGGTCGAGGTCCTCGAGTCCACCGAGTCCGACCTCGGCGGCTACAAGGACGTGCGGGTCGCGGTCTCGGCCACCGGCACCCCGCAGCCGGGCGAGGCGCCGTGGGCCCGCCTGAAGTACGAAGGGGGCGTGCACCGGGTCCAGCGCGTCCCGGTCACCGAGAGCCAGGGGCGCATCCACACCTCCGCCGCCGGCGTGTGGGTCATGCCCGACGTCGGTGACGTCGCCGAGGTGGAGATCGACAGCAACGACCTGAAGATCGACGTCTACCGCTCCTCCGGGCCCGGCGGGCAGAGCGTGAACACCACCGACTCCGCGGTGCGGATCACCCACCAGCCGACCGGCCTCGTCGTCAGCTGCCAGAACGAGAAGTCCCAGCTGCAGAACAAGGAGCAGGCGATGCGCGTGCTGCGCGCCCGGCTGCACCAGATGGCGATGGACGAGAAGGCGGCCGCGGAGGCCGAGGTGCGCGCCTCCCAGGTGCGCACGGTCGACCGTTCCGAGCGGATCCGGACCTACAACTTCCCCGAGAACCGGATCAGCGACCACCGCACCGGCTACAAGGCCCACCAGCTCGACGCCGTCCTCGACGGCGCGCTCGACCCGGTCATCGACTCGGCGGTGGCCGCCGACGAGGCCGCCAAGCTGGCGGCCCTCGCCGGGGACGAGGGGTGAACCCCCTTCGCTCGCTGGTGAGGGAGGCCGTGGCAACCCTCACCGAGGCAGGGGTCGCCTCCCCCCGCGCGGACGCCGTGGCGCTGGTCGCGCACGTGCTCGGCGTCGGGCCGGGTGAGCTCGAGCGCCGCCTCGTCCTCGGTGAGGAGCTCTCCGAGGAGGGGGTCACGCGCTTCCGCGACCTCGTGGCCGAGCGGGCGGCCCGGGTGCCGCTGCAGCACCTCACCGGCCGCGCCGCCTTCCGCCGGCTGACGCTGCACGTCGGGCCGGGGGTCTTCGTCCCCCGTCCGGAGACCGAGGGCGTGGCGGGGCTCGCGATCGAGGCGCTCGCGGGACGGGAATCGCCGATCGCGGTCGACCTGTGCACCGGCTCCGGCGCGCTCGCGCTCGCGCTCGCCGACGAGGTGCCCGGCGCCCGGGTGCTCGCCGTCGAGGTCGATCGGCTGGCCCTGGCGTGGACGGCCCGCAACGTCGCGGCGACCGGGCTGCCCGTCGAGGTGCTCGCCGCGGACGCGACGGCCCCGCCGGAGGAGGAACCGGCGCTCGCCGAGCTGCTCGGGTCGGTCGACGTCGTCGTCAGCAACCCGCCGTACGTCCCGCAGGAGATGGTCCCCGTCGACCCCGAGGTGGCCGAGCACGACCCGGCGGTCGCGCTCTTCGGGGGCAGCGCGGACGGACTGCGCATCCCGTTGGCCGTCGCCGCCACCGCTGCCCGGCTGCTGCGCCCCGGTGGCCTGCTCGTCATGGAGCACGCCGACGAGCAGGGGGAGAGCCTGCCCGCCGCGCTCACCGCGACCGGCGCCTGGACCGACGTCACCGACCACCGCGACCTCGCCGGTCGCCCCCGGGCCGTCACCGCGTCGCGCTGCATCACCTGACCGCGACGCACGTATGGTGGAGGCCATGAGTCCCGTCGTCGACGCCACCGGAGACGACCGCGGCCCGAGCATCGAGCGCACCGTCGATGCCGTCCGACGCGGTGAGGTGGTCGTCATCCCCACCGACACCGTGTACGGGATCGGCGCCGATGCCTTCGACGCGGCCGCGGTCGCCGACGTCCTCGAGGCGAAGGGGAGGGGTCGGGACATGCCCCCGCCCGTCCTCGTCCCCGAGGTCCGCACCATCGACGGCCTGGCCCGCGCGGTGCCCGACTTCGCCCGCCGCCTCGTCGAGGAGTTCTGGCCCGGGCCACTGACCCTCATCCTGCTCGCCCAGCCCACCCTGCACTGGGACCTCGGCGAGACCGCCGGGACCGTCGCCCTTCGCATGCCCGACGACGAGGTGGCCCTGGAGGTGCTGGGCGAGACCGGACCGCTGGCCGTCACCAGCGCCAACCGCACCGGCCAGCCCGCCGCGACGACCGTCACCGAGGCCGCCGCCTCGCTCGGTCCGGCCGTGACGGTCTACCTCGACGGCGGACCACGCACCACCCAGTCGCCCTCGACGATCATCGACTGCACCGGCGAGCGCCCCGAGGTGCTGCGCCAGGGCGCGATCAGC
This sequence comes from Janibacter corallicola NBRC 107790, assembly GCF_001570965.1. Classification (GTDB taxonomy): domain Bacteria; phylum Actinomycetota; class Actinomycetes; order Actinomycetales; family Dermatophilaceae; genus Janibacter; species Janibacter corallicola. The sequence goes on from NZ_BCSR01000003.1 coordinate 12,659, forward strand.
CGCGAGCAGCTCGTCGCCGTGCTCGGCGAGGGCTTCGACCGGCCCGCCGACGCGGGGGAGGACGCCGGCGACGTCATCGACGCACCGACCGATCCCACCGATGCCGCGCCGGAGGAGCCGGAGTGGCAGGATCCTGCACCAGAGCAGGACACGCCAGAGCAGAGCACGACCGACACGGAGGCACAGCAGCGATGACCGACGACACCTTCTACGGCTCCGACTTCGGGGCGCTGGAGGCCTTCGACCCGGAGCTCAGCGGCATCCTGCTGAGCGAGCTGGAGCGCATCCGCGGCGGGTTGCAGCTCATCGCGAGCGAGAACATCTGCTCCCCGGAGGTGCTGACCGCGCTCGGCTCCACCCTGAGCAACAAGTACGCCGAGGGCTACCCGGGCCGGCGCTACTACGGCGGCTGCGCCGAGGTCGACAAGGCCGAGGAGCTGGCCATCGAGCGCTGCAAGAGCCTCTTCGGCGCAGACCACGCCAACGTCCAGCCGCACTCGGGAGCGAGCGCCAACCAGGCCGTCTACGGCGCCTTCCTCCAGCCGGGGGAGAAGCTGCTCGCGATGTCCCTCCCGCACGGCGGCCACCTGACCCACGGCACGAAGGTCTCCTTCTCCGGCAAGTGGTTCGACGCGGTGCACTACGGGGTGCACCCGGAGACCGAGGACGTGGACTACGACGAGATGGAGCGCCTGGCCAAGGAGCACCGCCCGAAGGTCATCTGCTCCGGCGGTTCGGCCATCCCGCGGTTGCTGGACTTCGACCGCATCCGCGCGATCTGCGACGAGGTCGGCGCGATCATGTGGGTCGACGCCGCGCACTTCATCGGTCTCGTGGCCGGCCAGGCCATCCCGAGCCCGGTTCCCCAGGCGGACGTGGTCACCTTCACCACGCACAAGGTGCTGCGGGGCCCGCGCTCCGGCGCGCTGGTGTGCAAGGAGGAGCACGCCAAGGCCCTGGACAAGGCGGTCTTCCCGATGCTGCAGGGCGGCCCGCAGATGAACACCATCGCGGCGAAGGCGGTCAACTTCAAGGAGGCCGCCACCCCCGCCTACCAGGACTACGCGAAGAACGTCATCGCCAACGCCAAGGTGCTCGCCACCGAGCTCGCCGAGCGGGGCATCCGCCCGACGACCGGCGGCACCGACACCCACCTGGCCCTGCTGGACCTGCAGGGCGTGGGCGTCACCGGCAAGGAGGCCGAGGCCCGCAGCGACGCGGCCGGCATCACCCTGAACAAGAACGCCATCCCCAACGACCCGCAGAAGCCCTCGATCGCCTCCGGCATCCGCGTCGGCACCCCGAGCGTGACGACCCAGGGCATGGGTGCCGACGAGATGGTCACCATCGCGGAGCTGATCCACACCGCAGTGACGAAGGGGGACGGCGACCCCGATCACGAGGTCTCCCGCGAGGTCCGTGGCCGGGTCACCGAGCTGGTGACCACCCACCCGGCGTACCCGCGCTGATCCGCGCCCCCCGGTCGGAGGAGAGGCGATGAGGGAGTACCTCTTCGTCTTCCTCGTGGCTCTGGCCACCACCTACCTGTGCGTCCCGGCGATGCGGGCGCTGGCCGTGCGGGTCGGTGCCTTCACGCAGGTCCGGGCCCGGGACGTCAACGACGTCCCGGTGCCCCGGCTCGGCGGGGTGGCGATGTACCTCGGGTACGCCGCGGCCACGCTCACCGCCTGGCGGATGCCCTTCCTGCGGCAGGTCTTCGACTCCTTCGAGCTCGTCGGCATCCTCATCGGCGCCGGCCTCCTGTGCCTGCTGGGCGCCCTCGACGACATCCTCGAGCTCGACGCGCTGACCAAGCTCGGCGGCCAGATGGTCGCGGCGGCGATCATCGCCTTCGCCGGCGTGCAGTTCTACTCGCTGCCGGTCGGCGTCATCACCGTCCTCCCCGCCCCGCTGCTCGTGCTGCTCACGATGTTCGTCGTCGTGCTGTGCATCAACGCGGTGAACTTCATCGACGGCCTCGACGGCCTCGCCGCGGGTCTGGTGACGATCGCCGCGACCGCCTTCTTCCTCTACAGCTACCTGATCTCCTCGGCCTACTCCTCGCCGAACGTCTTCGCCGCCGCCACCTTCGTCGCGGCCGGCCTCGCCGGGTGCTGCGTGGGCTTCCTGCCGCACAACTTCTACCCGGCGCGGCTCTTCATGGGCGATTCCGGCTCGCTCGTCCTCGGCCTGCTGCTGGCCGCCGGCGCGATCCTGACGACCGGCTCGGTCAACCCCGCGGACGTCGGCGGCACCAACCGGGTGGCCGCGACGGTGCTGCCGCTGCTCATCCCCATCTCGATCATGCTGCTGCCGCTGCTCGACGTCGCCTGGGCGGTCGTCCGCCGGACCGCCCGCGGCCAGCGGCCCTGGCAGCCGGACAGCCAGCACCTGCACCACCGGATGCTGCGCATCGGCCACGGGCACCGCCGGGCGGTGCTCCTGCTGTGGCTGTGGGCCTTCGTCGTCGCGATGGGCTCGGTGAGCTTCGTCTTCCTCCCACCGCTGGTCGCCGCGGTCGGGGGAGTGCTCATGCTCGTCCTCGCGGCTGCCCTGACCGTCTGGCTGCCCCGGTTCTCCCGGCCGGGGCACCGTCCGAAGGACTTCGACGGCCAGGAGCCGGCGGCCGGGGCCTGACCGAGCTGGGATGCCCGGGCCCGAAGCGGTCGAGTCCTTCGCTCTTCCGACGATGCCGCCGCCCGGTCCTGCGTACAGTGAGCCCTGCTCGTCACCTCAGACCGGAAGGGCCGTCCACCACATGGGTGCAGAGAAGCATGTTTCGACTGAGACGTATTTCCCCGTCGAGGAGTTGTGGTCCGCGTTGATTCACGTGGTGCAGCGCTCCGGGTATGACATCGGTGGCCTGAGCAACGAGATGCATCAGATGTTCTTCAGGAGTGGTAAGTCCGCCACGTCCTGGGGACACATGTATGCCGTGACCGTCCTGCCGTCGGGTTCCGAGTCGACCCTGAACCTGACTGTGACAGGCATCCCGGGGGCGCCGACCTCACTCATGGATGGCCGCAAGAACAAGAAGGCCGCCCAGAAGTTCCTCAGTGACCTGGAGGCGGTCTTCCAGGGGGACGAAGGCCCCTTCCCCGAGCCGGTGGAATCGTTCGCGGTGCTCAGCGATGGCACCACCGTCCCGTGGACCGAGGGGGACTACCCCGGGGTCTGATCAGGTCGCACCACAGGCGGGCGATGCCTGTTGCAGGTCCGTTCGGTCACACAAGAGAGGTGTCGCATGCGCTCGCACGAGACGGTGGAGGAATGGGCCAGAACGGCCGAGTTCCCGGAGCCGATCGTCTGGGGTGACGTCGAGGCAGGCATTCTGACCAGGGAGCCGAGGAAGGGTCCCGGCCTGCCCGTTGGAATGTGGGTGCGTGTGGTGCTCGCGTGGGTCGGGATCGCCGCCTTCGTGATCGTGGTCTTCGGAGCATCCTTGTTCGGGCTGGTCTTCGTCATCCTCGGCAACGTCATTCAGGGCCTCGGGTGGGACTGGGACATGGCCGCCCGAGTGGCGTTCGTTGTCGCGATACTGGTGGAGGTGCCGTCCTTCCTGACCTGGCTGGAAACGCGTCGCCGATCAGCCATGAGCACGGCGGTGAGTACGCTCACCCTGGTCGCCTCTGTCGCCGCGTGGATCGTCATTCTCCTCGGTGAGGGGTTCAGCATCTCCTGGCTGTCGCTGTTCGTCACCGTCGCTGCAGTCAGTGCGCTGGTCGTGCTCGTGCTCGGGCTGCGGTCGAAGCCCGAGGGGAGACCGAAAAACCGGATACCGCCCCGTCGGGGCCCACGGGGCTATCGAAAGCGAGCCGACTACACGGACGCTCGGGCCCAGGTGCTCCAGATCCTGCAGAAGCGTCGGCTGGTCACGGTCGACGAGGCCGACGAGCAGCGCCTCAAAGAGATGCCCCTGGGGTACTGGGAGGAGCTGGACGGTGTCGACGAGAAGGAGTGGCGCCGGATCCTGGAGTACCGCCACGTCGGGTGGCGGGACTTCGACGAGAGTGATCGGCGGGCTTGGCCGCCACCCCGAGCTGAGGATCCGGACACCCCCCGGCAGGGCGCCGGTCGATCGCGGCGCGGGCACGGTGGATGAGTCGCCGCGACGATTGGGGCCGCGACGGGCGCTTGTGTAAACTTTCACAAGCGCCCCGGGAGCGGGTGCGCTTCCCGTTCGATACGACAGAATGAAGTCCATGACGAGCACCCCATCCGCGGCGGCGAGGCCGGCAGCGGCCTTCCGTGTCATGGTGCGCGGGGCCTTCGTGCCCAGCACCGTCGCGGGCCTGCTGGCCGCCCTGGGCTTCCTGGTCGTCTCGGGCCCCGGCAGCGGGCTCTCGGCACTCTTCGGGGTGCTCGTCGCGGTGGCCTTCTTCGCCTCGGGCTTCCTCCTCATGGCGCGCATGGTGCGTGAGGCCAGCCCGATGCTCTTCATGGCCGCGGCCCTCAGCGTCTACATGGGCCAGATGATCGTCCTCCTGCTCGTCTTCATGGGCAGCCGTTCCATCGAGGGCCTCGACGGAGTCGCCGTCGGGGTGAGCATCCTCGTGGTGGCGCTCGTGTGGCAGGGGGCCTCGATGCTGGCCTGGCGACGCGCCCGCAACCCCGTGTACGACACGACGTCGGAGTCCGGTACCCTTTCTCCCGGCGCCCAAAGCCACGCGCACGCGCATGGCCGCGATGTGGCCGCGCAGGAGCGTCCGACCGCGACCACGAGCAATCAGACCAAGGAGAGGCTGTGAGCCCCACCGTGCTGCATGCGCACGCTCAGACTGGTGTTGCAACCGTTGCCAGTGAGTTCCAGGCTCCGGGACCCTCGGACTTCTGGCAGCCCCTCGTCGGCGACGGCGCCTGGGCCCTGACCCGGCCCGGCGTCATGATGCTGATCTCGGTCCTCGTGCTCGGCGTCTTCTACGTGACGCTCTCGAAGCGGCTGACGGTCGTGCCCAGCAAGACGCAGTGGCTCGCCGAGGGCGTCTACGGCTTCGCTCGCGACACCATCGGTCGCGACATCATCGGGGCCCGCGACTTCCGGCCCTTCATCCCCTTCATCTTCACGCTGTTCACGCTGATCCTGCTGAACAACCTCATGGGGATCATCCCGATCATCCAGTACCCGTCGCTGAGCCGCATCGGTATCCCGATCGCGCTGACGGCGATCGTCTACGTCGTCTACCAGGCGGTCGGGATCAAGCGGAAGGGCGGCTTCCTCGGCTGGGTCAAGTCCATGGTGCCCCCGGGCCTGCCGGCGTGGATCGTGCCGATGATGTTCGTGCTGGAGCTGATGCGCTTCTTCATCACCCAGCCCGTCACGCTCGCCCTGCGAATCTTCGGCAACATGTTCGCCGGGCACCTGATGCTGCTGCTCTTCTCCCTCGGTGGGGAGTACCTGCTGCTGCACGGGAGCAACGTGGGCCTGCAGGCCGCAGGCATCCTCTCGTTCCTCGTCTTCATCGTGATGACCGCCTTCGAGCTGCTGATCGCGGTGCTCCAGGCATTCATCTTCGCCCTGCTCGCCGCGCTGTACATCGGGGACGCCGTCTCCGACGGTCACTGAGCCGAGCACCGACAACTTCATAGCTTTCACCACCAACGACACCCGGGCGCCCGCCCGGTGTGCCAACGAAAGGAAAAGGGAGACATGGAAGGCAACATCGCATTCCTCGGCTACGGCCTCTCGGCGATCGGCCCGGGCATCGGCATCGGCCTGATCTTCGCCGCCTACATCAACGGCGTCGCCCGTCAGCCCGAGGCCCGCGGCATGCTGCAGACCATCGCGTTCACCGGATTCGCGCTCGCCGAGGCGCTGGCTCTCTTCGGCCTCGTCTTCGCGTTCGTCTTCCAGTGAGCCGATCGTCGGCACCAGTAACCCTGTCCCTGCACTAGGTAAGGAAGTGACGTGAACACAGCATCCGTCACCGCGGCCGAGGAGTCTGACTCCTTCTGGAGCCAGGCCGTGCCGATCATCCCGCACCCCGCGGAGCTGATCATCGGCCTCATCGCGTTCGGCATCCTCTACTGGCTGTACCAGTCGAAGGTCGTCCCGGCGCTGGAGCGTGTCTACCAGGAGCGTGCCGCTGCCATCGAGGGGCGCATGGAGTCGGCCCAGCGCGCCGAGGCAGAGGCAGAGGAAGCCAAGGCCAGGTACGAGGCCCAGCTCTCCGACGCCCGTGCCGAGGCCGGCCGCATCCGCGAGGAGGCACGCGCCGAGGGCGCGAACATCGTCGCGGAGATGCGGGGCCAGGCCCAGGAGGAGGCCAACCGCATCACGGAGTCCGCGCACAAGCAGATCGAGGCCGAGCGCCAGCAGGCGGCGGTCTCCCTTCGCGGCGAGGTGGGACGTATCTCGACCGACCTCGCGGGGCGCATCGTCGGCCACGAGCTGCAGGACTCCGAGAGCCGGAAGGGTCTGATCGACCGGTTCCTGACGGACCTCGAGTCCGGTCAGGTCCAGCCCGAGAAGGTCGGCAGCGCGGCGCCGACCCCGACGGGTGAGGCCTGATGCAGGGATCCTCCCGTGACGCCGTCCTCGAGAGCCGCCCCGCTCTCGAGACGGCCCTCACCCACGGCCGTCCGGCTGCGCTGTCTGAGGACCTCTTCGCCATTACCGGGCTGCTCGACGAGCAGGCGACCCTGCGTCGCACCCTCGTCGACCCGACCCGGGAGGGCTCCGGCAAGGGCGAGCTGATCGCCCGGCTCCTCGGCGGCCAGGTGGGCGAGGACGCGGTCTCCATCGTCTCCACGATGGTGGCCCAGCGGTGGTCGCGCGAGCGCGACCTCACCGACACCATCGAGCGGTTCGCCGTCGAGGCCCTGCTGAAGGGGGCCGAGGAGGCAGGCGCGATCGAGCAGGTCGAGGACGAGCTCTTCCGCTTCGAGCGGGTCGTCGCCGGCGACGCCGCGCTGCGTGACGCGCTGGGCAACCGTGCGGGCGACCCCCACGGCAAGGCCGAGCTCGTCTCCCGGCTGCTGCAGGGCAAGGCGCAGGAGCAGACGGTCGCCCTGGCCCGGCAGGCGGTGCTCGCCCCGCGCGGACGCCGCTTCGACCGCACCGTCGAGGAGTACCTCGACATCGCCGCGGAGCGTCGCCAGCAGCTCACGGCCATCGTCACCACCGCCGGTGACCTCGGCGAGGAGCAGCGCACCCGGCTCGCCACCGCCCTGCAGCGCACCTACGGCACGGCCGTGCTGCTGCAGGTCGTCGTCGACGAGTCGGTCGTGGGCGGCATCCACGTCCAGATCGGTGACGAGGTCGTCGACGGCACCGTCGCACGCCGCCTCGACGAGACCCGACGCCACCTGGCCGGCTGACGGCCGACGAGCGACCCACCATGCAGACCACCGAATCGGCCCGTTCGACGGCCGGCACCAAGGAGAAGAGATCATGACGGAGCTTTCGATCCGTCCGGAGGAGATCCGGGACGCCCTGGACGGCTACGTCCAGTCCTACACGCCGGGCGCGGCCTCCCGCGAAGAGGTCGGCCGTGTCACCGACACCGGTGACGGCATCGCCCACGTCGAGGGCCTGCCCTCGGCGATGACGAATGAGCTGCTGGAGTTCGAGGACGGCACCCTCGGCATCGCGCTGAACCTCGACGTCCACGAGATCGGTGTCGTCGTCCTCGGTGAGTTCTCCAACATCGAGGAGGGCCAGGAGGTCAAGCGCACCGGCGAGGTCCTCTCCGTGCCCATCGGCGACAACTTCCTCGGTCGCGTCGTCAACCCGCTCGGCCAGCCGATCGACGGCCTCGGTGACATCGAGTCCGAGGGCCGTCGCGCCCTCGAGCTGCAGGCACCGAGCGTCGTGGAGCGCAAGTCGGTCCACGAGCCGCTGCAGACCGGTCTGAAGGCCGTCGACGCGATGACCCCGATCGGTCGTGGCCAGCGTCAGCTGATCATCGGTGACCGCCAGACGGGCAAGACCACCGTCGCGGTCGACACGATCATCAACCAGAAGCAGGCCTGGGAGACGGGCGACCCGGACAAGCAGGTCCGCTGCATCTACGTCGCGATCGGTCAGAAGGGCTCGACGATCGCCTCCGTCAAGGGCAGCCTCGAGGAGGCCGGCGCGATGGAGTACACCACCATCGTCGCGGCCCCGGCCTCGGACTCCGCGGGGTTCAAGTACCTCGCCCCCTTCGCCGGCTCCGCCATCGGCCAGCACTGGATGTACCAGGGCAAGCACGTGCTCATCGTCTTCGACGACCTGAGCAAGCAGGCCGAGGCCTACCGTGCGATGTCGCTGCTGCTGCGCCGCCCGCCGGGCCGTGAGGCCTACCCGGGTGACGTCTTCTACCTGCACTCCCGGATGCTGGAGCGCTGCGCGAAGCTCTCCGACGAGATGGGTGCGGGCTCGATGACCGGTCTGCCGATCATCGAGACGAAGGCCGGTGACGTCTCGGCGTACATCCCGACCAACGTCATCTCGATCACCGACGGCCAGATCTACCTGCAGGCCGACCTCTTCAACTCCGACGTCCGCCCCGCCATCGACGTGGGTGTCTCGGTCTCGCGCGTCGGTGGTGACGCGCAGATCAAGCCGATGAAGAAGGTCGCCGGCCGGCTCAAGCTCGACCTGGCCCAGTACCGCTCCCTCGAGGCCTTCGCGATGTTCGCCTCCGACCTGGACCCGGCCTCCAAGCAGCAGCTGGCCCGAGGCGCCCGCCTCGTCGAGCTGCTCAAGCAGAAGCAGGCCGACCCGTACCCGGTCGAGGACCAGGTCGTCTCCATCTGGGCCGGGAGCACCGGCCGACTGGACGACATCGCGGTGGGGGACATCTCCCGCTTCGAGTCCGAGCTCATCGACTACATGCACCGCAACCACCAGGACCTGCTCGACGCGCTGCGCGAGCGCCAGGACTGGGAGGACTCGACCCAGCAGGCGCTGGCGGAGGCCTTCGACGGCTTCCGGCCGACCTTCGTCGGCTCGGCGGACGACGACGTGCCGCTGGGGTCCGGGGAGGGCGACGGCTCGGAGGCCCAGGACTCCGACCAGGAGCAGATCGTCAAGCAGAAGAAGTGATCTCCGCCGGTCGGGCGCCCACCTCGGGCGCCCGACCGGGAGAGTCACCCCAGGTACACCACCGGCCACCACGCCGGCCACGACCCACCAGAGAGGCGGAAGCACATGGGAGCGCAGATCCGGGAGTACCGGCAGCGCATCCGGTCCGTCAGTGCGACCAAGAAGATCACCAGGGCCATGGAGCTCATGGCGGCCTCGCGCGTCGTGCGGGCCCAGCAGGCGGTGCGTGAGTCCACGCCGTACGCGCGCGCGCTCACGCGGGCCGCGTCCGCGGTGGCCACGTACTCCGACGAGGCCCACCCGCTGACGACGGAGAAGGAGGACGTCCGGCGCGCCGCGCTCGTCGTCATCGCCGCCGACCGCGGGCTGGCCGGTGGGTACAACGCGAACGCCCTCAAGGAGGCCGAGGCGGTCGCGGCCCGGCTGCGGGACGAGGGCAAGGAGGTCGTGCCGTACCTCGTGGGTCGGCGCGCGGTGTCCTACTACTCCTTCCGAAAGCGGGACTACGCCGCCGAGTGGACCGGGTTCACCGAGAAGCCGGCCTTCGAGGACGCCCGGCGCATCGGCGAGCGGCTCACGGAGGACTTCATCAGGGACACCGAGGACGGGGGAGTGGACGAGGTCCACGTCGTCTTCACCCGGTTCGTCTCGATGGTCTCCCAGGTACCCGAGGTCATCCGGCTGCTGCCGCTCGAGGTCGTCGAGGGTGTCGAGGAGCCGGACGCCGACGAGGTCTTCCCGCTCTACGAGTTCGAGCCCAGCGCGGAAGAGCTGCTCGACACGCTGCTGCCGCGCTACGTCAACGCGCGCATCTTCAACTGCCTCCTCCAGGCAGCTGCCTCCGAGCTCGCGGCGCGCCAGCGCGCCATGAAGTCGGCGACCGACAACGCCGAAGAGCTCATCAAGAAGTACACCCGGCTGGCCAACCAGGCCCGTCAGGCCGAGATCACCCAGGAGATCTCGGAGATCTCCGGCGGCGCCAGCGCCCTGGCCGAGTCCAAGTGAGAAGGTAGAGAGAACCCATGACTGCCACCGTGACCGAAGAGAACACCACCACTGCGGGTGGGGTCGGGCGCATCTCCCGCGTCACCGGCCCGGTCGTCGACGTCGAGTTCAGCGTCGACACCATGCCCGACCAGTACAACCTGCTGACCACCGAGGTCGCCATCGCGGCCGACGAGGAGCCGCACACGGTCAACCTCGAGGTCGCCCAGCACATCGGCGACAACATGGTTCGCGCCATCTCGCTGCAGCCGACCGATGGTCTCGTGCGCGGCGCCCGCGTCCAGGACACCGGCGGCCCGATCACCGTGCCGGTCGGCGACATCACCCTGGGCAAGGTCTTCAACGCCACCGGTGACTGCCTGAACCTCGAGGAGGGCGAGCGCCTCGAGGTGAACGAGCGGTGGGGCATCCACCGCCAGGCCCCGCCCTTCGACCAGCTGGAGTCCAAGACCCAGATGTTCGAGACGGGCATCAAGGTCATCGACCTGCTCACTCCCTACGTCCAGGGTGGCAAGATCGGCCTCTTCGGTGGTGCCGGTGTCGGCAAGACCGTGCTCATCCAGGAGATGATCGCCCGAGTCGCCCGCGACCACGGCGGTGTCTCCGTCTTCGCCGGAGTCGGCGAGCGCACCCGTGAGGGCAACGACCTCATGGTCGAGATGGAGGAGGCCGGCGTCCTCGGCCAGACCGCACTGGTCTTCGGCCAGATGGACGAGCCGCCGGGCACCCGCCTGCGCGTCGCCCTGTCCGCGCTGACGATGGCGGAGTACTTCCGTGACGTCAAGGAGCAGGACGTGCTGCTCTTCATCGACAACATCTTCCGCTTCACCCAGGCCGGCCAGGAGGTCTCCACGCTGCTCGGCCGCATGCCCTCCGCCGTGGGCTACCAGCCGACGCTGGCCGACGAGATGGGCACGCTGCAGGAGCGCATCACCTCCACCCGTGGTCACTCGATCACCTCGATGCAGGCGATCTACGTGCCCGCCGACGACTACACCGACCCGGCGCCGGCGACCACCTTCGCCCACCTGGACGCGACCACGGAGCTCTCCCGTGAGATCGCCTCCAACGGCATCTACCCGGCCGTGGACCCGCTGACCTCGACCAGCCGCATCCTCGACCGGCGCTACATCAGAGAGGACCACTACGACACCGCGGTGCGGGTCAAGTCCATCCTCCAGCGCAACAAGGAGCTGCAGGACATCATCGCGATCCTCGGTATCGACGAGCTCTCCGAGGAGGACAAGATCCTCGTCGGCCGCGCCCGTCGCATCGAGCGGTTCCTCTCGCAGAACACCTACGTGGCCAAGCAGTTCACCGGTCTCGAGGGCTCGACCGTCCCGCTCGCGGAGACGATCGAGGCCTTCACGAAGATCGCCGACGGCGAGTACGACCACGTCGGTGAGCAGGCCTTCTTCATGTGCGGTGGCCTCGACGACGTCGAGCGCCAGTGGGCGGAGATCCAGGAGAACATCTGATCCACCCGTCCCGGTGAGCAGCGCCCCCTTCGCGATCGGCGAAGGGGGCGCTGCTCACGTGTGCCGGGGCGTCGGGGGCGAGGGCCGACGCATACACTGACCGGCATGACGACGTACGAGGTGTGGGCCCGCCGGCAGCGACGTTCCCAGCTGGCGACACGCACGATGGTCCTCGGGATGGCCGCGGTCAGCTTCGTCGGGCTGGTCATCGCCCGGCTGTGGCCCGTGCAGTCGGTGGACTCGGGCGAGCCGACCTGCCTGCTGCGGATCATGACCGGGCTGCCGTGCCCCGGCTGCGGCATGACGCGCGCGTGGGTGCACCTGGCCCACGGCGACGTGCTCACCGCCTTCGAGTACAACGTCTTCGGCCCGCTCGGCATGGCCGCGGCCGCCGGAGTCCTCGTCTACGTCGTGGTCGCGCTCGTGCGACGACAGCCACCCGAGCGGATCCTGGACCTGGTCAACCCCCGGGTCGCCGCCGTGCTGGTGGCCGTGTGGATCGGCTACTCCGCGGTGCGGATGATCAGCATCGGGATGGGCCAGCCGTACTTCGCGCTCGTCGTCTCCTGAGCCGAGGCGGGGCCGGGACAGTGCGCGGGCTACGATGGGATGAGCAGCCCGCATCCAGAGATGAAGGAACCCGTTAGTGAGCTCCCTCAACGTAGAACTCGTCGCCGCGGACCGGAAGGTCTGGTCCGGTGAGGCCAGCATGGTCAGGGCCCGGACCCAGGAGGGCGAGATCGGCATCATGCCGGGTCACACCCCGCTGCTCGGCGTCCTCATCGTCGGCGACGTCGTCATCTCCGGCGCCGAGGGTGGGGAGTCCCGGTCCGCCCACATCGACGGTGGCTTCCTCTCCGTCGACCACGACACCGTGACGATCGTCGCGGAGACCGTCGAGACGACCCAGGCCTGAGGCCACCTCATGTCGACCCTGCAGACGGTGGAGATGGTCCTCCTCGCAGGGTGCCTGCTGGTCGCGCTCTGGCTCGTCCTGCTGTGGCTTCGCCGCCGCGCCCTGGCCGCGCACGGTCCCGTCTGCCCCAGCGCGGTACGTCTGCCCGGGTCGCCTCGATGGCGGCTCGGGCTGCTTCGTCTGAGCCCGCACGAGCTCGACTGGTTCAGTGTCGGGGGAGTGACCACCCACCCGACCATCTCGTGGGGTCGGGACGGCCTGGACATCTCCACGCCGGGGGAGGAGGACGTGAGCATCCCCGGCCTCCCCGGCGCCGTGTGCGTGCGGCTCACGCTGGCCGAGCAGCCGCTGGCCGACCTCGCCCTCGAGGCGAAGTTCTACCCCGCCGTGCGCTCCTGGCTCGAGTCGGCGCCGCCGGGGCACAACGTCAACGTCACCTGACCCGCGGGACTCACGGTCGCCGGGCGACCCGCACCTCGGTGGAGGTCCGGGCGCGCCGGCCGAGCCTCCCGCCTCGACTCAGCTCTCCTTGGTGCGCCGGCGGCGCTCGGGTGCCTCGCGGCGCCCGCCCGCGGGCTGCCACAGCACGTCGCCGCCCGCGTCGAGGTTGGCCACCCGGGCGAGGATGAAGAGCAGGTCCGAGAGCCGGTTCAGGTAGGTCGTCGTCAGCGGGTTCACGCCGCCGACCTCGTCCCCCTTCGCCTCCTCGGTGCCGTGGGCCTCCCGCGCCGCCCAGGCCGAGCGCTCGGCCCGACGCACGACCGTCGTCGCGTGGTGCAGGTGCGCCGAGCCGGCGGTGCCCCCCGGGAGGATGAAGGAGCGCAGCGGCTCGACCATCTCCAGGTAGCGGTCGCAGGCGGCCTCGAGCTCGTCGACCCACTCCTGCTGCACGCGCAGCGGCGGGAACTTCGGCTCGACCTGCAGGGGGGTGGACAGGTCCGCCCCGACGTCGAAGAGGTCGTTCTGCACCCGCGTCAGGGTGGCGACGACCTCCTCGGAGAGTCCACCCGTGGCGATGGCGATCCCGATGATCGCGTTGGCCTCGTTGGCGTCGGCGTAGGCCTGCAGCCGGGGATCGGTCTTGCGGGTGCGGCTGAAGTCGCCGAGCGCGGTGCTGCCCTCGTCGCCGGTGCGGGTGTAGATCTTCGTGAGGTTGACCATGTCCGTCATCGTCGCAGACCGCCTCGAGACGTGAGCGTGACCACATCGTGACAGCGTCGCTACAGACTTATCCGGGTCCCTCGGGCAACACTGATCGCACAGGGATTGCAGGAGCAGGGGAAGGCGGTGACCACCGTGAATCCGGTCTCGTCACTGACACCGGTGGGTGATGACTGCACGACGCGGGTTCGGGTCTCGATCCCGTTCGATCGACGCAACAGTGCGGATCTGCGACAGGGGCTGATCGCGGCGCTGGACGAAGGGAGCGGGTCGATCCTCGTCGACCTGTCCGAGACGACCGTCATCGACCACGTCGGCTTCACGACGCTGGTCGCCGCGCACGCCCGGGCGGCGCGCGCCGGTCGCCGGCTGCGCTTCAGCGGCCCGGACGAGCGCACCACCCGGCTGCTGCGCCGGGCCGGTCTGGTCCGGCTCATCGACGAGGAGGGCCGCGGCGGAGCCACCCGGGAGGGGTCCCGGCGCGGCGGCGCCGGCTTCGACCGGACCGTGGGCCCGGAGCGGCCGCGACTGCGGGTGGCGACGGGCTGACCCCCTTCGCCGCCATGCGGGTGGCCGGTGTGGTGGTCTTCACCTCCCGAGGGTCTGTGCCGGAGCGGCCGCCCCCGGTACGTTGCGAGCATGGCCGACAGCACCGATGCCCCGACTCCCGCCGCGGAGGCGAAGCGCCGCGAGCGTGACCGCCCGTGGGTGATGCGCACCTACGCCGGACACTCCAGCGCCGCCGCGTCCAACGAGCTCTACCGACGCAACCTCGCCAAGGGCCAGACCGGGCTCTCGGTCGCCTTCGACCTGCCCACGCAGACCGGGTACGACCCCGACCACGTGCTCAGCCGCGGTGAGGTGGGCAAGGTCGGGGTGCCGATCAGCCACATCGGGGACATGCGCCGGCTGTTCGACCAGATCCCGCTCGGCGAGATGAACACCTCGATGACGATCAACGCCACGGCGATGTACCTGCTCGCGATGTACCAGGTCGCGGCGGAGGAGCAGGCCGAGGCCGCGGGGGAGGACCCCGCCGAGATCGTCGCGAAGCTCTCCGGCACCACCCAGAACGACATCATCAAGGAGTACCTGAGCCGCGGGACCTACGTCTTCCCGCCCGGGCCCTCGATGCGCCTGATCACCGACATGGTCAGCTACACGGTGAACACCATCCCGAAGTGGAACCCGACCAACGTCTGCAGCTACCACCTGCAGGAGGCGGGGGCGACCCCCGTCCAGGAGATCGCCTACGCCCTGTCGACCGCGACCGCGGTGCTCGACGCGGTGCGCGACTCCGGCCGGGTGCCGGAGGAGGACTTCGGCCGGGTCTTCGGGCGGATCTCCTTCTTCGTCAACGCCGGGGTGCGTTTCGTCGAGGAGATGGCCAAGATGCGTGCCTTCGTCCAGCTCTGGGACGAGATCGCCCGGGAGCGCTACGGGGTGACCGAGCCCAAGCAACGCCGCTTCCGCTACGGCGTCCAGGTCAACAGTCTCGGCCTGACCGAGGCGCAGCCGGAGAACAACATCCAGCGCATCGTCCTCGAGATGCTCGCCGTGACGCTGAGCAAGGACGCCCGCGCCCGCGCGGTGCAGCTGCCGGCGTGGAACGAGGCGCTCGGTCTGCCGCGGCCGTGGGACCAGCAGTGGGCGCTGCGCCTGCAGCAGGTGCTCGCCTACGAGTCCGACCTGCTCGAGTACGACGACCTCTTCACCGGCTCCCCGGTCGTGGAGGCGAAGGTCGCCGAGCTCGTCGAGGGCGCCAAGGCCGAGATGGACCGCATCCAGGAGATGGGCGGTGCCGTGCCGGCCGTCGAGTCGGGCTACATGAAGTCCGCGCTCGTGGCCAGCCACTCCCTTCGCCGGCAGCGCATCGAGGCCGGCGAGGACGTCGTCGTCGGCGTCAACAAGTACGAGACCACCGAGCCGAACCCGCTGACCGCCGACCTGGACACCGCCATCCAGACCGTCGACGAGGGCGTCGAGGAGGCCGCCATCGAGGCCGTGCGGGCCTGGCGGTCCGAGCGCGACGAGGACCCCGAGCGCGGTCCGCGCGCCGCGGCGGCGCTCGCCCGACTGCGCGAGGTCGCCGCCACCGAGGAGAACCTCATGGAGGCCTCGCTGGAGTGCGCCCGCGCCGGCGTCACCGTCGGCGAGTGGGCCCAGGCGCTGCGCGAGGTGTTCGGCGAGTTCCGGGCCCCCACCGGCGTCAGCGGCTCCGTGGGCGTGGCCGACGGCGGCACCGAGGACCTCGTCTCCGTGCGCGAGCGGGTGCGCCGGACCGAGGACGAGCTCGGCGAGAAGCTGCGCGTCCTCGTCGGCAAGCCGGGCCTGGACGGGCACTCCAACGGCGCCGAGCAGATCGCCGTGCGGGCCCGTGACGCGGGCTTCGAGGTCGTCTACCAGGGCATCCGGCTCACGCCGGACCAGATCGTCTCCGCCGCCGTCGCCGAGGACGTGCACCTCGTGGGCGTCTCGATCCTCTCCGGGTCGCACATGGAGCTCGTCCCCGACATCATCGAGGGGCTGCGCGCCCAGGGCGCCGAGGACATCCCCGTCATCGTCGGCGGCATCATCCCGGAGGCCGACGCCGAGCGGCTGCGGGAGATGGGCGTGGCGGCCGTCTTCACCCCGAAGGACTTCGGGCTCAACGAGATCATGGGACGCCTGCTCGACGTCATCCGCGAGGCCCGCGGGATGCCCCTGCCGGAGAGCGTCGAGGCCTGAGGCCCGGTTGGCTCCCTGAGCTGCGCATGCCCGCTGGGGCGTGAGCCTCGAAGGGTGGTGTCGCCCCGCAATGAGGGCGCGGTGCACGGCGGAGGTCTTGGCGCGCACCTGCCGCAACCGGCGCTCCCTGGGGAGGGTGCGTTCGCCGAGCGTCTCGAAGGGACCGCCCTACAGTGGTCCTGTGACCATGCACTGCCCGGCGACCCTGCTGCTCACCTCCGCCCCGACGGACGAAGGGGGCGTGACCGCCCTCGTCGACCGGTTGCGCGGCGAGCTGGTCATGGCCGTCGTGGCGGCACCCGACGTGCCGGGCGCCGCCCGGCTCGCGGAGGTGCTCGACACCTCGCTGGAGACCGACGCGGCCTTCGCGGCGGTGCCGGACCGGGATGCCCTGATGGGTGTCGCCGACCTGCACCGCGGGGAGACCGTCGTCGTGCTGACCCCGGGTCAGGAGGGCTCGGAGGGTGGCTCCGGGGTGCGGAGGGTGGAGCTCGGCGACTCGTTCTGAGGTTCCGGCGCCCCCTTCGCGGTGTCGAAGAGCCGCAGCAGCTCCATGGGGAGGGGGAAGACGACGGTCGAGTTCTGCTCGGCGCCGAGCTCGAGCATCGAGGAGAGGGTGCGCAGGTGCATGGCGCCGGGGTGGGCCTCGATGGTCTTCGCGGCCTCGGCGAGGTTCTCGGCCGCCTCCTGCTCACCGATGGCGTGGATGACCTTGGCGCGGCGGTCGCGCTCGGACTCGGCCTGCCGGGCCATGGCGCGGCGCATGCTCTCCGGGAGCATGACGTCCTTGACCTCGACGATGGTGACCTTGATGCCCCACGGGTTGGTCACCTCGTCGATGATCTGCTGCAGGCGGCTGTTGATCTCCTCGCGCTTGGTCAGCAGGTCGTCCAGGCTCGTCTGCCCGATGATGCTGCGCAGCGTCGTCTGGGCCACCTGCTGGGTGCCGACCCGGTAGTCCTCGATGGCCAGCACGGCGCGGATCGGGTCGACGACGTTGTAGTACGTGACCGCGTTGACCTGGACCGTGACGTTGTCCTTGGTGATGAGGTCCTGCGGCGGGATGTCGTAGGTGTGGGTGCGCAGGTCGATCCGGTGGACCTTGTCCAGGACCGGGGCGACGAGGATGACCCCCGGCCCCTTGGGTGCCTGGATGCGCCCGAGCCGGAAGATCACCGCGCGCTGGTACTCCGGGATGACCCGCACCGTCCGCGTGATCACCCAGATCACGACCAGGGCCGCGATGACGAGCCCGATGAGTGCCGTGTCGATCATGACTCCTCCTTCTCTCGTGGTGATGCCACCGGCTCGACGAGCAGCTCGAGGCGCTCGACCGAGGTGATGCGCACCCGCTGGCCCACCCGCAGGGGAGTGGCCGATCGCGCCGACCACCAGCTGCCCTCGACGAAGACCTGCCCGCTCTCGCCGTCGGCGGAGCGGACGGTGGCGACCTGGCCGGGGAGGACGTCGACGCCGGTGCTGCGCGAGGGGGAGCGGGCGTAGCGGCGCCAGAACCACACGGTGAGCGCGAGGCCGATGACCAGCAGGACCAGGAGGGGCAGCACGAGCCCGACGAGGAGGCCCCAGCCGATCCCGAGCTCCTCGGCGAGCCACGCCAGCAGGTCACCGGGGACGTCTCCCGGGTCCTCGAAGGGGCCGGGGCCACTGCGCCCCGGAGTGCCTGCCATGACTCGCTCCTCGTCGCGGCTGCCTGTGACACAACACTAGTGGGCCCGGGGGGCCCGAGGGTCGGCATCGGGGGTGCCCGGGCGCGCAGGCCGCCTCGCGACCGTGAGCCCCCCAGTGGGTCAGAAGAGGCGGTGCAGGCTCGTGTCGATGCCCTTGAGCTCCTCGTAGTCGAGGGTGACGCAGCGGATGCCGCGGTCCTCGGCGAGGGTGCGCGCCTGCGGCTTGATGACCTGGGCGGCGAAGACACCGGTGACCGGGCGCAGCGCGGGGTCGCGGTTCATCAGCTCGAGGTAGCGGGTCAGCTGCTCGACGCCGTCGATCTCGCCGCGGCGCTTGATCTCCACGGCGATGCTGGCCCCCGTCTCGTCCCGGGCGAGGATGTCGACCGGGCCGATCGCGGTCATGTACTCGCGCCGCACGAGGGAGTAGCCCTCGCCGAGGGTCTCGATGTGCTCGGCGAGGAGCTTCTGCAGGTGGGCCTCGACACCGTCCTTGACGAGGCCGGGGTCGACGCCGAGCTCGTGGCTGGAGTCGTGGTGGACCTCGTGCAGGCGGACCCGCAGGTGGTCCTCGGTCTTGGCGTGCTGGACGTTCCAGACGGCGACGACGCCCTCGGCGGCCTCGGTCTCGTCCGGCTCGACCTCCGCCATCGCGCAGGGCGGTGCCATCCAGTTCAGCGGCTTGTAGGAGCCGCCGTCACTGTGCACGAGGACCGACCCGTCCGCCTTGACGATGAGCAGCCGGGTGGCCAGCGGGAGGTGGGCGTTCAGCCGCCCCTCGTAGTCAACGCTGCAGGTCGCAATCACCACACGCACGCAGCAGACCCTACGGCTCCGACGGGCCGGCGGTGTCATGGGGATCACCTGTGGTCACTCTCACCCCCGCGGGGCCTACCGGGGGAGCGGCCCGACTGCCACAGTTCCCACATGTCTGAATCGCGCTCTCTCGCCGACGCTTTGGTCTTCCCGTACCTGAACCACGCCGCCTCGATGTTCGAGGAGAAGTACGCCTCCCGCGAGGACGTCGACAACGGCATGCGCTTCGGGTGCGGTCTGCCCAAGGGCCCGCTGACCGTCATCGACGAGCTCGGGCTCGAGACGGTGCGGGACGCCCTCGCGGCACGCCACGCCGAGGGCGGGGACCCGCGCCACGAGCCCAACGCGGTCCTCGAGCGCCTCATCGCCGAGGGGCGCACCGGCCGGGCCGCGGGCAAGGGCTTCTACACCTACGACGGTGACGAGGTCGTCGCCGATGACCTGACCCCGGCCGGTGCCGGCGGTGGTGAGGTCCGGCAGATCGAGACCGTCGGTGTCGTCGGCTCCGGCACGATGGCGACCGGCATGATCGAGGTCTTCGCCACCAGCGGCTTCCCCGTGACCTACGTCGCCCGCAGCCAGGAGAAGATCGACGCCGTCGCGGCGAAGATCGCCAAGAACCTCACCCGCAAGGTCGACAAGGGCCGCATGGAGCAGGCCGACGCCGACGCGGCGCTGGCCCGCCTCAACGGCTCCCTCGAGCGCGAGTCCCTCGCCGACGCCGACATCGTCGTCGAGGCCATCGCCGAGGAGATCGGCATCAAGAACCAGCTGTTCGCCGACCTGGACCGCATCTGCAAGGACGGTGCCGTGCTCGCCACGACGACCTCCTCGCTGTCCATCGCCGACCTCGCCGCGCAGACCTCGCGCCCGCAGGACGTCGTGGGGATGCACTTCTTCAATCCCGCCCCGGTGATGAAGCTCGTCGAGGTCATCGACCAGGAGCACACCGGTCAGGACGTCCTCGACACCGTGGTCGACCTGTGCGCGCGCACCCGCAAGGTGCCGGTCCGCTGCTCCGACCGCGCCGGCTTCATCGTCAACGCACTGCTCTTCCCGTACCTCAACGACGCCGTCAAGGCCCACGAGGACGGCCGGGAGCTGGACGAGATCGACACCGCGATCACCGAGGCCTACAGCTACCCGATGGGGCCCTTCGCGCTGCTGGACGTCGTCGGCACGGACGTCGCGCTCGCGATCCAGGAGGAGCTGCTCGGCGAGTTCGGGCACGAGAGCCTCACGCCTGCCGGGACGCTGCGCGAGCTCGTCGCCGCCGGCAAGCTGGGTCGCAAGACCAAGGAAGGCTTCCGCACCTACTGAGCCGCCGGGACGCCCGGTGCGAGGATGAGGACATGCCCCGCTCCAACCGCCGCCGACGTGACGAGCACCGTCCGCTGCGCATGGGGGCGATGTCCTCGCAGACCGTCCAGTCGTGGATGGGCCGCCGCTGGGTCGTGCGCAGCCTGAACGGCACGACCTCGACCCGTGGCTACACCTGCCCGGGGTGCACGCACGACATCGCCCCCGGGACGCCCCACGTCGTCGTCTGGCCCGACGACGGGATGGGCGGCGTCGACGACCGCCGCCACTGGCACAACGCCTGCTGGCGTGCCCGGGACCAGGGCCGCTACGGCCGCTGACCCCCTTGGTCACCCGGGAGAATCATGTGGGGGGGGGCTGGCGTGACGAAGGGGGCCATCCCGGATGTCCGGGATGGCCCCCTTCGTCGTGGGGAAGCGCGGCTCAGGCGTCCTTGAAGCGGTTGATCTGCGTCTCGAACTTCGCGCGCTTGTCCGGGTTGGTGACGCCCAGGCCCTCCTGCGGGGCGAGGGCGAGCACGCCGACCTTGCCCTGGTGCTTGTTGTGGTGCACGTCCAGGGTCGCCTGGCCGACGTCGTCCAGGGAGTAGGTGCGGCTGAGCGTCGGGTGGATCAGGCCACGGTTGATCAGCGCATTCGCCTCCCAGGACTCGCGGTAGTTCGCGAAGTGGCTGGAGATGATGCGCTTGAGGTTCATCCAGAGGTAGCGGTTGTCGTACTCGTGCATGTAGCCCGAGGTCGAGGCGCAGGTGACGATCTTGCCGCCCTTGCGGGTGACGTAGACCGAGGCGCCGAAGGTCTCGCGGCCCGGGTGCTCGAAGACGATGTCCACGTCGTGGCCGCCGGTGAGCTCACGGATCTTCTTGCCGAGGCGCTTCCACTCCTTGGGGTCCTGCTCGGTGCCGTCCTCGTTCCAGAACCTGTACCCCTCGGCCCTGCGGTCGATGATCAGCTCGGCGCCCATGGCGCGGCAGATCTCGGCCTTCTCGGGGGAGGAGACGACGCAGATCGGCTCGGCGCCCGCGGCGAGGGCCATCTGGACGGCGTAGGAGCCGAGCCCGCCGGAGGCGCCCCAGATGAGGACGCGGTCGCCGAGCTTGAGGCTGGCGCCGTTCTTGGAGATCAGCTGGCGGTAGGCGGTGGAGTTGACGAGCCCGGGGGAGGCGGACTCCTCCCAGGTCAGGTGGTCCGGCTTGGGCATCAGCTGGTTGGCCTTGACGATGGCCAGCTCGGCGAGGCCGCCGAAGTTGGTCTCGAAGCCCCAGATGCGCTGCTGCGGGTCCATCATCGTGTCGTCGTGGCCGTCGGCGTCCTCGAGCTCGACGGACAGGCAGTGGGCGACGACCTCCTGCCCGGGCTTCCACTTCGAGACGTGCCCGCCGGTGCGCAGCACCACGCCGGAGAGGTCGGAGCCCATGACGTGGTAGGGCAGGTCGTGGCGCTTGGAGTACTTGTTCAGTCGGCCGTAGCGCTCGAGGAAGCCGAAGGTGGGGGCGGGCTCGAAGATCGAGGTCCACACCGTGTTGAAGTTGATGGCGCTCGCCATCACCGCGACGAGGGCCTCGTCCGGGGCGAGCTCGGGGATCGGCACGTCGTCGATGTGGATGGACTTGCGGGGGTCCTTGTCCCTGCTCGCCATCCCCTGGAACATCTCGATCTCGTCCTTGTGGATCGTGGCGCCGCGGTAGGTCTCGGGGACCGGCAGGTTGGCGTAGGTCTCCTCTGCGCGGTCTCCGGAGAGGATCGCGTCGCGGATCTGGTCCATGGTCATGCAGCTGACTCCTTGGCCTCGTCGGCAGGTCGTTGGGGATGCTGCCCCGACCGGGGGCGCTTGCGGTGCAACCTAATCGGCGCGCGGTCTCGACAGGTCGCGGTCATGACCGACCTCACACGGCGGCCGGCTCCACGAGCTCGACGAGCACGCCGCGGGCGTCCTTGGGGTGGATGAAGTTGACCCGGGAGTCGCTCGTGCCCCGCTTGGGGGTGTCGTAGAGCAGCCGGAGGCCGCGCTCCCGGAGCGTGGCGCACACGGCGTCGATGTCCTCGACCCGGTAGGCCAGCTGCTGGATGCCCTGCCCGTTGCGGTCGAGGAACCTCGCGATGGTCGACTCCGGGCTCAGCGGCGCGAGCAGCTGGATGCAGGTGTCGGAGTCGCCGACCCGCAGCATCGCCTCCCGCACGCCCTGCTCCTCGTTGACCTCCTCGTGGGCCAGCTCCATGCCGTAGGCCTCGCCGTAGAAGGCGATCGCGTCGTCCAGGTCGGGGACGGCCACGCCCACGTGGTCGATGGTGGTGAAGAGTGCAGTCATGCCCGCAGCCTATGGAGGGGGCCGCTCGGACGGGAGGGGTCCGACCTGTGAGGCCGACCACCGTGCCCGTGTGTCCGGGCCCACCGTGGCAGCCCCTGCCCAGCGCCTCCCGCCCTCGCTAGGCTGAGTGCACGAGCTGTGGCGCCCGGGGGTGCCACACGACCCACAATCGTTGGAGGCATCCCACATGTCCGAGCGTCCCGTGTCCGTCATCGTCGCCGGGGCCCGCACCCCGATGGGTCGCATGAGCGGCTCCCTCAAGGGTTTCTCGGGGTCCGACCTCGGTGGCTTCGCCATCAAGGGCGCACTGGAGAAGTCAGGCGTCACGGGTGAGCAGGTCGACTACGTGATCATGGGCCAGGTCCTCACCGCCGGTGAGGGGCAGATCCCGGCCCGGCAGGCCGCGATCAAGGCCGGCATCCCCAAGGACGTGCCCGCACTGACCGTGAACAAGGTCTGCCTCTCCGGGCTGGACGCCATCGCCCTGGCCGACCAGCTCGTCCGTGCCGGCGAGTTCGACGTGGTGGTCGCCGGTGGGCAGGAGTCGATGACCAACGCCCCGCACCTGCTGCCCAAGAGCCGCGACGGCATCAAGTACGGCGATGCCAAGCTCAAGGACTCGATGGCCTACGACGGCCTGCACGACGTCATCACCGACCAGGCGATGGGCGCGCTCACCGAGGCCAAGAACGCCGACACCTCCGAGTTCTCCCGCGAGGAGCAGGACGCCTTCGCCGCGGCGAGCCACCAGAAGGCCGCCAAGGCCTGGGCCGAGGGCCGCTTCGCCGACGAGGTCGTCCCGGTGCAGGTCCCGCAGCGCAAGGGAGACCCGGTGGTCTTCGACACCGACGAGGGCGTGCGCGGAGACACCACGGCCGAGTCCCTGGGCAGGCTGCGCCCCGCCTTCGCCAAGGACGGCACGATCACCGCCGGCTCCGCCTCGCAGATCTCCGACGGCGCCGCCGCGGTGGTCGTGATGAGCAAGGAGAAGGCCCAGGAGCTGGGCCTGACCTGGCTCGCCGAGATCGGGGCCCACGGCGTCGTCGCCGGCCCGGACTCCACGCTGCAGGCCCAGCCGGCCAATGCGATCGAGGCGGCCGTGAAGAAGGAGGGCGTCGCCGTCGGTGACCTCGACCTCGTCGAGATCAACGAGGCCTTCGCCGCCGTCGGGCTCTCCTCGACCAAGCAGCTGGGCCTCGACCCGGAGAAGGTCAACCCCAACGGTGGCGCGATCGCCATGGGGCACCCCCTCGGCATGTCCGGCGCCCGGATCGCCCTCTCCCTCGCGCTGGAGCTGAAGCGCCGCGGTGGCGGCCTCGGTGCCGCCTCGCTGTGCGGCGGCGGCGGTCAGGGCGACGCCCTGCTCGTGCGCGTGCCGAGCGCCTGAGGTTGATCCGCCACGTCGACGTCCCCGTCCTGGTCGAGCAGACCAGGGCGGGGATGCCGCGTGCCATCGGCCGGGCGGTCTCCCTCGTCGACGACCAGCACCCCGCGCTGCGGGAGATCATGGCCGCGCTCGCGGCCCACACCGGCGGCGCCCACGTCATCGGGATCACCGGGGCGCCCGGGGTCGGCAAGTCCACGACGACCAACTCGATCGTGGCGGCCCTGCGCCGGCGCGAGAAGCGGGTCGCCGTGCTGGCCGTCGACCCCTCGTCCCCCTTCTCCGGCGGTGCCCTCCTGGGAGACCGGATCCGGATGGAGGAGGCCGCCGGCGACCCGGGGGTCTACGTCCGCTCGCTCGCCACCCGAGGTCACCTGGGCGGGCTGTCGGTCTCCGCGCCGCAGGCCATCAGGGTCCTCGACGCGGCCGGGTTCGACGTCGTCATCGTCGAGACCGTCGGGGTCGGTCAGTCCGAGGTGGACATCGTGCGCCTCGCCGACACCACGCTCGTGCTGCTCGCCCCCGGGATGGGCGACGGCATCCAGGCGGCGAAGGCCGGGATCCTCGAGATCGGCGACGTCTTCGTCGTCAACAAGGCCGATCGCGCCGGTGCCGATGCGACGGTGCGCGACCTGCGGCACATGATCCAGATGGGGGAGGGGACCGCCCCCGGCGGTTGGCGGCGCCCCGTGGTGCGCGCGAGCGCCCTCGAGGGCACCGGGGTGGAGGAGACCGCCGATGCGGTCACCGGCCACCTCGAGTGGCTGGCGCGCACCGGCACCCTGCGCCGGCGGCGCACGAAGCGGGCCGGTGACGAGGTCTCCGGGCTCGCCCTGGCCCAGCTGCGCGCCCGCATCGGTGACCTGGACGCCGCGGGCAGCCTCCCCGCGCTGGCCGCGCGCGTCGTCGACGGCGCGCTCGACCCCTACGCCGCCGCCGACGAGCTGCTCGCCTCGATCGGGGCCGGCACCGGGTAGCGGCGACGGGTCACCACCGGCACCTCCGTGGGTCGGACGCGTCCCGTGGGGTGGTCAGCGCTTACGCTGTTCCCTGAGATGAGTGACGAGACTTCACGCGAGCTGATTGCCGGTCGCTACGAGGTCGTGCGCCAGATCGGCCGCGGCAGTGGTGGCGCCGTGTGGTTGGCGCAGGACAGCCTGCTCGGCCGCCACGTGGCGATCAAGCAGATCGGGGCCTTTCCCGGCGAGAGCGAGGCGGACACCCGCCGCGCCATCCGGGAGGCCCGGCAGGCCGCTGCGCTGAACCACCCCAACGTCGTCGCGGTCTACGACGTCGTCGAGTACGACGAGGTCCCCTGGCTCGTCATGGAGTACGTCGACGGGCCCACGCTCGCCTCGGCGATCCGGGAGCGCGGGCCGATGGCCCAGGTGGGGGTGGCCGACCTCGGGGCACAGCTGGCCGCGGCCTTGTCGGCCTCGCACCGCGCCGGGGTCGTGCACGGGGACATCAAGCCCTCCAACGTCCTCATCGGCCAGGGCCGTCCCAAGATCAGCGACTTCGGGATCGCCCGCAGCAACGTCGAGCAGCAGTTCACCCAGGTCGGGGTGGCGATGGGCACGCCGAACTTCACCGCGCCCGAGGTGGCAGTCGGCGGCAAGCAGACCGGCGCCGCGGACGTGTGGTCGCTCGGCGCGACGCTCTACTACGCGATCGAGGGGCGGGAGGCCTTCCCCCTGCTCGAGCCGCCGCTCGCGACGCTGCAGTACATCGCGACCAACCCGCCCCGGACCCCGCAGCGTGCGGGCGCCCTCGAGCCGATCCTCGCCGACATGCTCTCCCGCGACCCCAACCGCCGGGGAACCATGGCCGACATCTCCCGGCGCCTGGAGCACCTCGCGGCCGGGGAACGGATGCGTGCCAACCCGCCGGCTGCCGCGGGGGCCGGATCGCCCGGCCCCACCGCTGCCGGTGCGGCCGCCGCAGGCGCGGCTGGTGGCGCAGTGGGCGGGGCTGCTGCCGCCACGGGGGCCCCGGGGCCGGCCGACCCCACCGACGCGCCCGGCCCGGAGGGGGACGCGCAGGCACCCGAGGTCGAGGGCGCCGGCGTCGAGGACGAGGCCGGGACCGAGATGCACATGGTCACCGAGCCGCCGCGCGCGGACGGCGGCAGCACCATCGCCTGGGTGGTCGCGATCATCCTCGCCCTGCTCCTCGCGGCGCTGGCCGTCGGCATCGTCGGGATCGGTGACGACGAGGGCTCGGCAGCGAGCACCACCTCCTCGACCAGCGAGGACACGCCCGAGTCGGAGGCGCCCGAGGCGGCGATCAACTTCGTCGAGCGGGCCGGCACCTTCGTCCAGCACTACTACAAGACTGCTCCGAAGGACCCGTCGACGACCTGGAACCAGCTCTCCGAGTCGGCCCAGGAGGCCGAGGGCGACGAGTCGGACTACGTCGACTTCTGGAACGGGGTGAAGAAGGTGAAGACGGACGATCTCGCCGTCGACCCCGAGAGCGGCAAGGTCACCCTCAAGGTCACCTATGAGATGAAGGGTGGCAAGACCAAGACCGAGAAGGTCAACCACGTCGTCAAGGACGTGGATGGCCAGATGTTGATCGAGAAGTAGCCCCGGGAGGCATCGTGCTCATCGCGTTCTCCATCGCCCCCTCGTCCCCCGACGAGACCGGCTCCTACGCCGAGGCGGTCGCGGCGGCCCTGCGGGTCGTCCGCGACAGCGGGCTCCCGCACGACCTCGGGTCGATGTTCACCACCCTCGAGGGGGAGTGGGACGAGGTCATGGCCGTGATCAAGTCCTGCGTCGATGCCATGGGTCCGTACGGGGACCGGGTCTCCCTCGTGATGAAGGCCGACATCCGGGCCGGGCGGACCGGGATGATCACGGAGAAGGTGCAACGGGTCGAGGGCCTTCTCGGGGAGCAGTGAGCGGTGGGACAGAATGGTCCCATGAGTGACCCGACCCGTGCCCTGCGTGGAGCCGTCGACCTGTCCGGACTGGGCGATTCGTCGCGTGAGCCCGGTGCCACCCCCACCACACCGTCCGCACCGGCCGGTGCCCCGGCCCCGGGAGGCGCCCCCGCCGCGGGCGGACGGGCTGACGGGGTCCTCGTGGAGGCCACCGATGAGACCTTCAACCAGATCGTCGCCCGCACGAGTGCGGTGCCCGCGCTCGCGGTCGTGTGGTCCTCCCAGCACCCGAGCAGCCGGACGCTCCTGGACGACGCGGTCGACATCGCCTCGGGGCTCGACGGGCGGCTGCAGATCGTGGGCATCGACCTCGTCTCCAGCCCCGGGGTCCAGCAGGCGCTGCAGCCCCAGGAGGTGCCGCTCGCCCTGGGGCTCGTCGCCGGCCAGCCGGTCCCGCTCTTCAGCGGGCTGGTCGAGCGCGAGCAGCTGCGCCAGGTCGCCGACCAGCTGCTCCAGCTCGCGGTCCAGCACGGCGTGACCGGCCGGATCAGCGGCGCGGAGCCCGGCGAGGACGCGGAGCAGGAGCTGCCGCCGCTGCACCAGGAGGCCTTCGACGCGATCGAGCGCGGGGACCTGGACGCCGCGTCCGCTGCCTACGAGAAGGCCCTGGCCGAGAACCCGAAGGACGCCGATGCCGAGATCGGCCTCGCCCAGGTCGGCCTGATGAAGCGGACCCAGGACGTGGACCTCAATGCGGCGCGCGAGGCCGCCGCCGCCGACCCGAAGGACATCGACGCCGCCCTCGTCGTGGCCGACCTCGACGTGCTCGGTGGGCACGTCGAGGACGCCTTCACCCGGCTCATCGATCTCGTGCGGGTGACCGCGGGCGAGGAGCGGGACCGCGTCAAGACCCGGCTGCTCGACCTCTTCGCGGTCGTCGGCAACCACGACGAGCGGGTGCGCAAGGGCCGGACGACCCTGATGAGCGCCCTCTTCTGACCCTGCGCGGACGCCGCCCCGTCAGGCGGGGACGAGGTAGAGCGCGCTCAGCGGCGCGACGTCCACCTCGACCGACCAGCCGCGGCCGTGGTGGGGACGCTCCTCGGCCGTGAGGACGACCCCGGCCCGGCTCGGGGAGCCCTCGGCGTCGTAGCCGCTGGTGTCCAGCGCGACCCGCCACCGGCCGTCCCGCGGCAGCCCCACCCGAAGGGGGCAGCGCCCGACCCCACCGAAGTTCACCACGACCACGACCTCGTCCCCGGCCCCGTCGGAGCGCACGAAGGAGACGGTGTTGCCGTGGTTGTCGTCGGGGTCGAGCCACTCGAAGCCCGCCGGCGCGAAGTCGAGGCGCCACAGCGCCGGGTGCCGAGCGGCGAAGGCGTTCAGCTCGGCCACCAGGTCCCGGACGCGCCGGTGCGCGGCGTGCTCGAGCAGCCACCAGTCGAGCGAGCGCCCGTCCGCCCACTCGCTCGTCTGGGCGAACTCGGTCCCCATGAAGAGCAGCTGCTTGCCGGGGAAGGCCCACTGGTAGGCGTAGAAGGCACGCAGCGTCGCCAGCCGGGCGCCGTCGTCGCCGGGGATCTTGTACGGCATCGATCCCTTGCCGTGGACGACCTCGTCATGGCTGATCGGCAGCAGGTACTGCTCCGCGTAGGCGTACATCATCGCGAAGGTCAGCAGGTTGTGGTGGTGCTGCCGGTTGATCGGGTCCTCGGCGAGGTAGGCGAGGGCGTCGTTCATCCAGCCCATGTTCCACTTCAGACCGAAGCCGAGGCCCCCTTCGCTCGTCGGGGCGGTCACCCCGGGCCAGGCGGTCGACTCCTCGGCGACCGTGATGATCCCGGGGCAGGTGCGGTACGCGGTCGCGTTGACCTCCTGGAGCAGGTCGACCGCCTCGAGGTTCTCCCGGCCGCCGTGGACATTGGGCAGCCAGTCGCCGTCCCCGCGCGAGTAGTCCAGGTAGAGCATCGCCGCGACGCCGTCCACGCGCAGGCCGTCGACGTGGAACTCCTGCAGCCAGTACAGCGCGTTCGCGACGAGGAAGTTGCGCACCTCGAGTCGCCCGAAGTCGAAGACATAGCTGCCCCAGTCCGGCTGCCACCCGCGCCTCGGGTCGGGGTGCTCGTAGAGCGGCAGTCCGTCGAAGCGCACCAGTGCCCACTCGTCGGTGGCGAAGTGCCCCGGGACCCAGTCCAGGATCACGCCGATGCCCGCCCGGTGCAGCGTGTCGACCAGGTGGCGGAAGTCGTCGGGGGAGCCGAAGCGGGCATTGGGCGCGTAGTAGCTCGTGACGTGGTACCCCCACGACGGTGGGTAGGGGTGGTCCATCACCGGCAGCAGCTCGACGTGGGTGAAGCCGAGCTCCCGGACGTACTCGACGAGCTGCTCGGCGAGCTCGCGGTAGCCCAGCCCCTCGCGCCAGGAGCCCAGGTGCACCTCGTAGACGCTCATCGGCCCCGAGTGCGGGTCGCGCGCCGCCCGCCGCTCCAGCCACGCCCCGTCCTGCCAGAGGTGCTCGCTGCCGGTGACCACCGACCCGGTGGCGGGGGCGCGTTCGGCCGCCCGGGCGAGCGGGTCGGCCTTCTCCCGCACCACGTCGTCGGCGCCACGGACGGCGAACTTGTACACCGCCCCCTGCGCCACGTCGGGGACGAACAGCTCCCACACCCCGGACTCCCCGAGCCGGCGCATCGAGTGACTGAGGGGGTCCCAGTCGTTGAAGTCCCCGATGACGTGCACCGCCTTCGCCCGCGGCGCCCACACCGCGAAGGAGGCCCCGCGGACCTCGCCCATCGGCCCGGAGTAGCTGCGCAGGTGGGCGCCGAGCACGTCCCAGAGCCGCTCGTGGCGCCCCTCGTTGATCAGGTGCAGGTCGAGCGCGCCGAGGGTGGGGGCGAAGCGGTAGGGGTCGTCGGTGACGTGCTCGACGCCGTCGTCCCAGGTCGTGAGGACGCGGTAGTCCATGGTGGCCGTCGCCCCCGGACGCAGACCGGCGAAGATCCCGTCCTGCTCGTGCCCCAGGTCGATGACCGCGCCGTCCTCGAAGCGCACCCGCACCCGGGTGGCCATGGGGCGTCGGACCCGCACCCGCAGGCCGCCCGGCTCCACGTGCTGGCCGAGGACGTCGTGCGGCTGGGCGGCGCGGCCGTGGGCGATGGCCCACAGCGCGTTCGGGAGTGCGGAGTCCGGGATCGGCGTCACGGGTGTCCCTCCAGGATTCGGGCCACGGCGGCGGTCGGCAGGTGCAGCCAGGTCGGGCGGTGGCGGGCCTCGTAGACGACCTCGTAGAGCGCCTTGTCCAGCACGAAGGCGGTGAGCAGCTCCGGGAGGTCGCGCGGGTCGGGGGCGGTCTCGGCGTAGCCGTCGAGGAAGGCGAGGACGGCCTCCTCCCGCCAGGCCTCCGCCGCGGCCACGGACCGCCCGCCCGCCCCGACCGTGTCGATGACGGTGCCGGCGACGTAGTCCAGCGACCGCAGCATCCCCGCGACGTCGCGCACGGTGCAGTCCGGTGCGTTGCGCTCGGTGAGCGGGCGCAACGGCTCTCCCTCGAAGTCGATGATCACCCAGCCCCGCCCGGGCACCTCGAGCACCTGCCCGAGGTGCAGGTCACCGTGGATGCGCTGCAGCCGCGGCCACGTGGCCGCCTCGGCGGCGTCGAGGACGGCGCGGATCGCGGGCTCGTGCGCGGCCAGGGCCGGCACCTCACCCACGGCCGCCGCGGCTCGCCTGCGCATCCGGCGCACCTGCTCGGCGACCTCCTCCGGACCCGGCGCGTGGGTGGGCAGCGCGGCCGCGAGCTCGGTGTGCACCCCTGCCACCGCCTGCCCCAGCGTGTGGAAGGAGGGGCCCGGTGGTTCGCTACCGGTCCCTCGGGTCCCACGCTCCGCCTGCCGGAGACACACCCGCCAGGCGTCCTCCGCCCCGTCGAGGAACTCCTGCGCCACGGCCAGCTGGCCGGTGTCCCGGCCCTGGCCGTCGGCGCGCTCCCAGCCGCCCGTGACGTGACCGACCCCCGCGGGGACGAAGGGGGACCCGCCCAGTGCCTCCGGCAGCGTGATGTCCGGGTTCTCCCCGGCGTGCAGGGTGCGGAAGATCTTCATGATGACCGACCGCCCCTCGTCCGGGGTGATGACGACGGAGGTGTTCGACTGCTCGCCGGCGAGCACCCGGAAGGAGGCCACCTGCGGCTCCTCACCCCAGTCGGGGTGCGGGTGGCCGACGACGCCGGGGTCGGGGGTCTCGGACACCGAGCCGGACTGTGCCTCGGCCCGCCCGCGCAGCAGCGCCAGCAGGCGCTCGAGGTAGACCGGGTCGTGCGGGGCGTCGTAGACCCACCGGTGGCCGAGCACGGAGTGCTCCATCTCGCCGATCAGCCCGTCCGCAGCGCCCTCCAGCGGGGCGCCGCGGTAGGTCAGGGGCACCTGGATGACGACGGGTTCGGGGGCCCCCTTCGAGGCGGCTCCGTCGCGCCGCCCACGCGGACCGTGGGACCCGAGGGCATCGCCTTCGACGAGGAAGACGATGGTCTCGATGCCGACCTCGCCCGCCGGGTCGTCGAGGCGCCACGAGCCCAGCCGGCGCAGCCGCGGTCGCCCGCGCCCGGTGTACCACCGCTGGCCCACGACCCACTCCTCGACGAGCTCCCCCTTCGTCGGGGTGAGCCGGGCGTCGAAGATCTCGGCCATCAGGACCTCCGGCCCCGCTGCACGGTCACGATGTGCACCGGCTCGGCATCGGCGCCGAGCCGCACGAAGTTCGCCCGGCCCCACTCCCACTGCTGGCCGGTGACCAGGTCGGTGACGGCGAAGCGCTCGTCGTGGTCCATCCCGAGCGCACCCATGTCGAGGCGCAGCGTGGACTCCCGCGTGCTGTGCGGGTCGACGTTGGCGACGACGATGACGAGGTCCTCGGTGCCGTCAGCGCGGGTGGCCGCCTTGCTGTAGGCGAGCAGGTTCTCGTCGTCGACGTGGTGGAAGGTCAGGTTCCGCAGCAGCTGCAGCGCCCGGTGCTCGCGGCGGACCCGGTTGAGCATCGTGAGCCAGCCGGCGAGCGAGGCGTCGCCGACCTCCTCCCAGCGGCGGTCCTTCAGCTCGTACTTCTCGTTGTCGATCTGCTCCTCGGAGCCCGGGCGCGCGACGTGCTCCATGAGTTCGTAGCCCGCGTAGATGCCCCACGTCGGGACCATCGTGGCGGCCAGCGCCGCCCGCACCTTCCACGCCGCCGGCCCGCCGAACTGCAGGTAGGGGGTGAGGATGTCGTGGGTGGTCGGCCAGAAGCTGGGGCGCATGTACGCGGCCGCCTCGCCGGCGACCTGCTTGCCGTACTCGACGAGCTCGGGTGCGGTGTTGCGCCACGCGAAGTAGGTGTAGCTCTGCTGGAAGCCGACCTTGGCCAGGGTGTGCATCATCGGCGGGGTCGTGAAGGCCTCGGCGAGCCAGATGACGTCCGGGTGGTCCTCGGCCACGTCCGCGATGAGCCACTGCCAGAACTCCACCGGCTTGGTGTGGGGGTTGTCGACCCGGAAGATCCTCACCCCGTGGTCGATCCACACCTGCACCACCCGGCGCACCTCGCGGTAGATGCCCTCGGGATCCCGGTCGAAGTTCAGCGGGTAGATGTCCTGGTACTTCTTCGGCGGGTTCTCCGCGAAGGCGATCGAGCCGTCGGCCCGCTCGGTGAACCACTCCGGGTGCTCGCCGACCCACGGGTGGTCCGGCGAGCACTGCAGCGCGAGGTCGAGGGCGACCTCCAGGCCGAGCCGCTCCGCCTCCGCCACGAGGGCGTCGAAGTCCTCGAAGGTCCCCAGGTCCGGGTGGATCGCGTCGTGCCCGCCGTCGGGGGAGCCGATCGCGTAGGGCGAGCCCGGGTCGTCCGGCCCGGCCTCGAGGGTGTTGTTCGGCCCCTTCCGGGCGCTCGTGCCGATCGGGTGCACCGGCGTCAGGTAGACCACGTCGAAGCCCATGTCGGCGATCGCGGGCAGCCGGCGCGCCGCGGTGCGCAGCGTGCCGGTGGTCCACCGGCCGGTCGTCTCGTCGCGGCGCGCCCCCTCGCTGCGCGGGAAGATCTCGTACCAGGAGCCGTACAGCGCCCGCTCCCGCTCCACGAGCAGCGCCAGGTCGGCGCTGCCGGTCACCAGCTCACGCACCGGGTGGGCGAGCAGCTCCTCGGCGGCGGCACCCGTGGTCACCAGGTGCAGCGCCGCGGTGGGGTGGTGCTCCTCCCTGCCCTCGAGGACCTCGAGGGCGGAGCGAAGGGCGAGGCGCCCCTCGATGCCTCGGGTCGGGTCGGCGAGCGCCCGGCGCAGCAGCAGGACACCCTCCTCGAGCATCAGCCGGGTGTCCACGTCGGCGCGGACCTTCACGGTCGCGTCGCGCACCCACGTCGCCCACGGGTCCGACCAGCCCTCGACCCGGTAGCGCCACCAGCCCTCCCGGTCGGCGACCACCTGCGCTCCCCACTCGGCGAGCCCGGGGTTGTGGCAGGTCATGGGCACCCGGTGCTCGGTGCCGTCGGGGTCGGTGAGCACGACGGTGGCACCCACCGCGTCGTGGCCCTCCCGGAAGACCGTGGCGGTCACCTCGAAGGGTTCGCCGACCACGGACTTCGCCGGGCGCGCCCCGTGGTCGATGCACGGTGCCACGTCGAGGACCGGGATCCGGCCGAGGGGATGCTGCGGCGGCGCGGAGACCGGTACCCGGGCCGCTCGGCGGGCGTCGGGGGCGGAATTGGAGGCATCGGCGTGCACACCATGCAAGGTACCCGTCGTGGGCACTTGGCGCCCGGCCCGTCGACCCCCCAAGATGAGGGTGTGAAGGCCATCCGACGCTTCAGCGTCCGCACCGCGCTGCCCCAGCCCCTCAGTGCCCTCGACGAGCTCGCCATGAACCTGCGGTGGAGCTGGCACGCCCCGACCCGGGAGCTCTTCGCCCGGATCGACCCGCAGCGCTGGGAGGAGGCCGGGCACGACCCGGTACGGCTGCTCTCGACCTTCTCCGCCGGGGAGCTGGAGGAGCTGGCCCGGGACGAGGAGCTCGTCGCGGGCGTGGCGGCGGCCAAGGAGGAGCTGGACGGCTACCTCGGCGCGCGCCTGTGGTACCAGCGCGCGATGGAGCCCTCGGACCCCGAGGCGCGAGGAACCGGCTCCCACGCGCCGCGTGGGAGCCTCGAGGGGCCCGCCTCGATCGCCTACTTCAGCCCGGAGTACGGCATCACCGAGGTGCTGCCGCAGTACTCCGGCGGCCTGGGCATCCTCGCCGGCGACCACCTCAAGGCGGCCTCCGACCTCGGGGTGCCGGTGATCGGCGTCGGGCTCTTCTACAAGACCGGCTACTTCGAGCAGAGCCTGGATGCCTCGGGGTGGCAGCAGGAGACCTATCCCGTCCTCGACCCGCAGGGCCTGCCGCTGCAGCTGCTGCGCGAGGACGACGGCACCCCGTGCCTGATCACCCTCGACCTGCCCGACGGCCAGGTGCTGCGCGCCCAGGTCTGGCGGGCCCAGGTCGGGCGGGTGCCGCTGCTGCTCCTCGACTCCGACGTGCCCGGCAACGACGACGTCATGCGGGGTGTCACCGAGAGCCTCTACGGCGGGGGCGGCGAGCAGCGGTTGCAGCAGGAGCTCCTCCTCGGCATCGGCGGTGTGCGCGCACTGCGCCTGTGGTCCCGGCTCACCGGCGCGCCGGAGCCGGAGGTCTACCACAGCAACGAGGGCCATGCCGGCTTCCTCGGTGTCGAGCGGATCAGCGAGTTCACCTCCCGCGGGATGGACTTCGCCGAGGCGCTCGAGGCCACCCGTGCCGGCACCGTCTTCACCACGCACACGCCCGTGCCGGCAGGCATCGACCGCTTCGACGCCGGGCTCATCGAACGCTACTTCGGCGAGGGGCACGGGCTGCCCGGGGTGCCGGTGGAGGAGCTGCTCGCCCTCGGCGCCGAGACCTACGAGGGCGGTGCGGACGGGGTCTTCAACATGGCCGTCATGGGGCTGCGGCTCGCGGCCCGCGCCAACGGCGTCTCGCAGCTGCACGGCGTCGTCTCCCGGGGGATGTTCGACGGTCTGTGGCCGGGCTTCGACGACACGGAGGTGCCGATCACCTCGATCACCAACGGCGTCCACGCACCGACGTGGGTCGATGGCCGGGTCCGGGAGATCGCCGCCGAGCACCTCGGCGGGGCGCTGCGCTCCCCGGGGCGCCAGTGGGAAGGCGTGCCCGACATCCCCGGCGAGGCCATCTGGTCGGCGAAGGGGGCGATGCGCGCCCAGCTGGTGCAGGAGGCGCGGGAGCGGCTGCGGGCCAGCTGGTCGGGGCGGGGCGCCACCGAGGCCGAGCTCGGCTGGACCGAGTCGGTGCTCGACCCGGACGTGCTGACGATCGGCTTCGCCCGGCGGGTGCCGACGTACAAGCGCCTCACCCTCATGCTGCGCGACCCCGAGCGGCTGCGCTCGCTGCTGCTGCACCCGGAGCGGCCGGTCCAGCTCGTCATCGCCGGCAAGTCCCACCCGGCCGACGAGACCGGCAAGGCGCTGATCCAGCAGATGGTGCAGTTCGCCGACGACCACGACGTGCGCCACCGGATCGTCTTCCTGCCCAACTACGACATCGGGATGGCCCGCTCGCTCTACCCGGGCTGCGACGTCTGGCTGAACAACCCCCTTCGTCCGCTGGAGGCCTGCGGGACCTCGGGCATGAAGGCCGCGCTCAACGGTGCTCTCAACCTCTCCGTCCTCGACGGCTGGTGGGACGAGTGGTTCGACGGGGAGAACGGCTGGGCGATCCCAACCGCGGACGGCGTCGAGGACGAGGACCGGCGCGACGACATCGAGGCGGCCGCGCTCTACGACATCATCGAGCACAAGGTGGCGCCGCGCTTCTACGACGTCGACGAGCAGGGGCTGCCGCAGCGGTGGCTCGAGATGCTGCGGCACACCGTGATGACGCTCGGCCCGAAGGTCCTCGCGACGCGGATGGTGCGCGACTACGTCGAGCGGCTGTACGTGCCCGCGGCCCGGGCGGGTGCCCGGGTGGCGGCGGACGACTTCGCCGGTGCGCGGTCGCTGGCCGGCTACGCCAAGCGGGTGCGCGAGGGGTGGCCCGAGGTGCGGGTCGAGCACGTCGAGGGCAGCGGGATCTCCGACTCGCCGATCGTCGGCGAGGAGCTCTCGGTCGACGCCTACGTCGCCCTCGACGGTCTGGACGCCGCCGAGGTCGACGTGCAGGTGGTCGCCGGTCGGGTCGACACGGGCAGCGACGAGCTCCTCGACTGGGCTGCGACCTCGCTGGAGCTCGTCGAGCGCTACCCGGACGGTCGGGCGAAGTTCGCCGGCCGGGTCCCGATCGCCACGCCGGGCCAGTTCGGCTGGACGGTGCGGGTGCTGCCCCGGCACGAGCTGCTCGCCTTCCCCTCGAGCCTGGGCCTGGTCGCCAACGCCTGACCCGCCCTCGCCGGGAATAGGGGTGGTCGGGGAGCGGTTGTCGCCTCCCGTGGAGTACAACCTCTGGGGCCTGACGAGACGGCTCGACGTCGACCTGCAGCGGCACGGCGCGACCCGATGATCGCGGCTGCGTGAGATCGCAGCCCGCTCATCCCCCTTCGTCACCCCAAAAGGAAATCGCTCCCGTGCTCGCACCACTGAAGCGTGTCTCGTTCGGCACGCAGGTCCTCATCGGTCTCGTCCTCGGCGTCGTGCTCGGCATGGTCGCCCGTCAGCTGGGCGGCACCGAGGCCGACCCCAACTGGCTCACCCAGACCCTCGACGTCGTCGGTTCCTCCTTCGTCAGCCTGCTGCGCGCGATCGTCCCGCCGCTGGTCTTCCTCGCGATCGTCGCTTCCATCGCCAACCTGCGGCAGGTCACCGGCGCGGCCCGCCTCGCCGGGCAGACGCTGCTGTGGTTCGCCGTGACCGCCCTGCTGGCCGTCGGGACCGGCGTCGGCCTCGGCCTGCTCATCGACCCGGCGAACGGCGCGCAGGTGACCCGTGACCAGGCCGCCGCCCCGGAGAGCACCGGTTCGTGGCTGGACTTCCTCACCGGCATCATCCCGACCAACCCGCTCGGCATCGAGGGGTCCGTCGAGGCCGGTTCGGTCGCCTTCGACTTCAACGTCCTGCAGATCCTCGTCATCGCGATCGTCGTCGGCATCGCCACGCTCAAGGTCGGCGAGCAGGCCGAGCCCTTCCTCACCTTCAGCCGCTCCGCGCTCGCGGTCGTGCAGAAGGTCCTCTGGTGGATCATCCGCCTCGCCCCGATCGCCACCGTCGGCCTGCTCGGCACCGCCGTGGCCACCTACGGCTGGGACGCGCTCGGCTCGCTCGGCCGCTTCGTCGCGGCGATCTACATCGGCCTGGCCATCGTGCTCGGCATCATCTACCCGGCCCTGCTGCGGGTCCACGGCCTGTCCGTGCGTCGCTTCTACGGGGGCGCCTGGCCGGCCATCCAGCTCGGCTTCGTCTCCCGCTCCTCGATCGGCACGCTGCCCCTCACCCAGAGCGTGACCGAGCGCAACCTCGGGGTGCCGCGGGAGTACGCCTCCTTCGCCGTGCCGCTCGGCGCGACGACCAAGATGGACGGCTGCGCGGCGATCTACCCGGCGATCTCGGCGATCTTCGTCGCCCAGTTCTTCGGCATGTCCCTCTCGCCGACCGACTACCTGCTCATCGCCTTCGTCTCGGTCATCGGCTCCGCCGCGACCGCGGGCGTGACCGGCGCGGTCGTCATGCTCACCCTCACCCTCTCCACGCTCGGCCTGCCGCTCGAGGGCGTCGGCCTGCTGCTCGCGGTCGACCCGATCCTCGACATGGGACGCACGGCCACGAACGTCGCCGGGCAGGCACTCGTCCCGACGCTCGTGGCCGCCCGCGAGGGGATCCTCGACACGGTCGCGTACGACCGGCGCTCCACCGGCGACGTGTGGGAGGACGAGGAGGCAGAGCTCGAGGGCGCCGAGCCCGCTCCCGTCACCGCCTGACCCCCTGCGCCGGGTCGAGGTGATCTCGCTCGACTGCGGTTCGAGGTTCCAGCGACCGTCTATTCGGTCGCTGGAACCTCGACTCAGGTCGCGTCGTCGGCGCGGTAGACCCGCACCGTCGACGCGGAGACCGGCACCTCACGCCCGTCCACGGGGACGAAGGGGGCTCGAACGGCCGGTTCCTGCGGTGTGACCGAGGAACCTCGAAGGGCTTCGTCGGCCGGACGCTCCCAGGCGCTGTCCCAGAGCAGGTGGTAGCCGCCCACCCCCGGCGGTGCGGGGAGGGTGAGCGTGGCGTCCTCGCCGCCGCCGTGCAGCACGACGAGCAGCGATTCGTGCCCGAGATGGCCCCCGCTGAGATACATCTGCAGCGTGCGCACCCGCCCGTCGTCCCACTGCCCGTCCATGAGCTCCCCGGCGGCGTCGTACCAGGCGATGTCGGTCGAGCCGTCCTCCGAGACCGGGCTCCCGGTGAAGAAGCGCCGCTGCCGCAGCGTCGGGTACCGCCGTCGCAACCCGACGAGGAAGGCCGTCGTGTCGACGAGGTCCTGTTGCCACCCCTCGAGGTCCCAGTCCACCCAGGAGATCTCGTTGTCCTGGCAGTAGCGGTTGTTGTTGCCCCGACCGGTCCGCCCGAGCTCGTCGCCCCCGGTGAGCATCGGGACGCCGGTCGCGAGCAGCTGGGTCGCCATGAGGTTGCGGATCGAGCGGCGTCGCAGACCGAGCACCACGGCGTCGTCGGTGTCTCCCTCGACCCCGTGGTTCCAGCTGCGGTTGTCCTCGGTGCCGTCCCGGCCCCCTTCGCCGTTGGCCTCGTTGTGCTTGTGGTCGTGGCTGGTCAGGTCGCGCATCGTGAAGCCGTCGTGGGCGGTGACGAAGTTGATCGACGCCTGCGGCCCGCGCACCGGCCCCGAGAAGAGGTCCTCCGACCCGGCGAGCCGCGTCGCCAGCTCGGCCACCCCGTGCTGCGCCTCCTCGCCGCGGCGCACCCGCCCGAGGTCGACCAGCCAGAAGTCGCGCGCGGCGTCGCGGAAGCGGTCGTTCCACTCGCTGATCGGCTCCGGGAACTGACCGGTGCGCCAGCCGTCCGGCCCGACGTCCCACGGCTCCGCGACGAGCGTCACCTCGGCGAGCAGCGGGTCGTTGCGCAGCGCGGTGAGCAGCGGGTGGTCCGGGTCGAAGACGCCGTGCCGGTCCCGCGCCAGCGCGGTCATCAGGTCGAAGCGGAAGCCGTCGACGTGGCACTCGCCGACCCAGTAGCGCAACGAGTCCAGGACCATCGACGCGACGACGGGGTGGGTGACGTCGAGCGTCCCGCCGCAGCCGGTGACGTCGACGTCGCGGCCGTGCTCGTCCAGCCGGTAGTACGCCTGACCGTCCAGCCCCCGCCAGGACAGCGTCGCGTCCGTGACCGACTGCTCCGCGGTGTGGTTGTAGACCACGTCGAGCAGCACCGCGATGCCGGCGGCGTGCAGCAGCTTGACCATGCCCTTGAACTCGCGCAGCGCCTCGGCCGGCTCCTGGTCGGAGGCATAGGGCAGGTGCGGGGCGAAGAAGCCGGTCGTGTTGTAGCCCCAGTGGTTGGTCAGGCCGAGGTCGCGCAGGTGCGGCTCGTCGGTGTGGGCGTGCACGGGCAGCAGCTCCAGCGTCGTCACCCCGAGGCGGTGCAGGTGGGCGATCGTCGCCGGGTGGGCCATGCCCGCATACGTGCCGCGGAGGTGCTCGGGCACCCCCGGCAGCAGCAGCGTCAGCTCGCGCACGTGCGTCTCGTAGATCACCGAGTCGCCGAGCTCGACGTCGGGGGAGCGGTCCTCCCCCCAGTCGAAGGAGGTGTCGATGATCACCGACCGCGGGACGAAGGGGGCCGAGTCCCCGCAGGAGCGTCGCCCCGGCTCGTGCTCCCCGGAGGGGTGCACGACGTGGGCGAAGACCGCCGGGTCGTAGGTGACCTCGCCCTCGACGGCGCGGGCGTAGGGGTCGAGGAGGAGCTTCGCCGGGTTGTGCCGGTGGCCCTGCTCGGGTGCCCAGGGACCCTCGACCCGGAAGCCGTACCGGGTCCCGGGGCCGACCCCGGCGACGTGGCCGGACCACCAGCCGTGGCGCCGGGTGGGCAGCTCGCACCGCGTCTCGGTGCCGTCGGCGGCGAAGTGGCAGAAGAGGACCCTCGTCGCGTGGGAGGCGAAGACGGCCACGTCCGCCCCGCCGGGGACCGGGTGCACGCCGGGTCGCGGCGCGCGCGGGAGCGGCTGGGCGCGCGAGGTCGGCATGGCTGACAGCGTATGCAGTAGGTACGTTTGGGCTCATGAGTGATCCCACCGCGATCCCGAACTTCGGCCCCAACAACAACGGTGACTCCGGTAGCTCCGGCGAGACCGGGCAGCAGGAGGAGGCGCTGCGCGACCGGGTGCAGGCCGCCCTGACGGAGCTGGGCCTCGAGCCCAGCGTGGACAAGGACGGCGACGTCGCCTTCACCTTCTCCGAGCAGCAGATGTTCGTCCGCTGCACCGACGACGAGTCCAACGTGCTGCGCGTCTTCGGCCAGTGGGCCCTCGAGGACCCCGTGCCGAGCGACCCGAACGAGCGGCTGCAGGTGTGCAACGACCTCAACGTCGCCTTCAACCTCGTCAAGTCCGCCGTCGCGGGTGACACCCTCCTCGTGACGAGCGAGCACATCCTGCCGCGCGGCGCCGACGTGCGCGGCCTGCTCGGCCTCGCGCTGCCGCTCGTGCTCCAGGGCGTCCAGCTCTGGCACCAGCGGGCCACCGGCCAGGAGCCGGGCGGCGAGGGCGCCGGGCAGGGTGAGCAGGGCGCGGAGGGCCAAGCATGACCGACATCGTGCGCGTCGAGGTCGAGGGTGGCATCGCCGTCATCCGGCTGGACCGGCCGAAGATGAACGCCCTGGACGCCGACATGCAGCGGCGCCTCCTCGACGCCGCCACCCGGGTCTCCGACGACGCGGACGTCGCCGCGGTCGTCGTGTGGGGCGGGGAGAAGGTCTTCGCCGCGGGCGCGGACGTGAAGGAGATGTCCGACATGTCCTACACGGACATGCTCGAGCACGTGCGTCTGCTGCACGCCTTCAGCCGCGGCCTCGCCGCGATCCCGAAGCCGACCGTCGCCGCGGTCACCGGCTACGCCCTCGGCGGTGGGCTCGAGACCGCGCTCAGCTGCGACTTCCGGGTCGTGGCGGAGAACGCGAAGATGGGCCTGCCGGAGATCCAGCTCGGCATCATCCCCGGCGCCGGCGGCACCCAGCGGCTCCCGCGCCTCGTCGGCCCGGCGAAGGCCAAGAGCATGCTCTTCACCGGCCGGCACGTCGGCGCCGAGGAGGCGCTCGCGATCGGTCTGGCGGACCAGGTCGTCCCCGCGGATCAGGTGCTCGACGCCGCCAAGGCGATGGTCGCCCCCTTCGTCGGCGGTCCGGCGGTCGCCCTCCGCGGCGCCAAGGAGGCCGTGGACCGCGGTCTCGAGGTGGACCTGCAGACGGGCCTGGAGATCGAGGCGCAGATCTTCTCCGGGCTCTTCGCGACGAAGGACCAGAAGACCGGCATGCGCAGCTTCGTCGAGAACGGTCCCGGCAAGGCGACCTTCGAGGGAGCCTGAGCCGATGAGCGACCCGAGCGCGACCTCCTCGGCGGCGACCGCCGAGGAGGTCGAGCGCGCCTGGCAGGACAACACCCTCGCCCAGGTGCTCTACCACGACTGGGAGGCGGGCAGCTACGACGAGAAGTGGTCGATCTCCTTCGACGAGCGCTGCACCTCGATCGTGCGCGACCGCTTCATGCGGGTGCTGCGTTCCGGCCTCCGGCCGGGGGAGTCCGCTCCCTACCGACGGGTGCTCGAGATCGGCGCCGGCACCGGCTTCTTCTCGCTCAACCTGCGTCTCGCCGGTCTCGTCGAGGAAGTCTCGGTCTCCGACCTCTCCCCGGGCATGGTGCAGGCGGCGCAGCGCAACGCCGAGCGCCTCGGCTTCACCGTCGAAGGGAGCGTGGCCGCGGCGGAGTCGCTGCCCTACCCCGACGAGTGCTTCGATCTCGTCGTCGGGCACGCCGTGCTCCACCACATCCCCGACGTGGAGGCCGCGCTCGCCGAGGTGCTGCGGGTGCTCGCGCCCGGGGGGCGCTTCGTCATCGCCGGTGAGCCCACGACGATCGGCAACTGGTATGCCCGCCACCTCGGGCGGCTCACCTGGGAGACGGCTACCCGGGTGACCCGGTTGCCGCCGCTGCGGCGGCGGTGGGCCCGCGAGCAGGAGGAGCTGGACGAGTCCTCCCGCGCCGCCGCGCTGGAGGCCGTCGTCGACCTGCACACCTTCGACCCCGCCGACCTGGCCGCGACCGCCCGCCGCGCCGGAGCGGGGGACGTCGGGACCGCGACCGAGGAGCTGGTCTCGGCCTTCGTCGGCTGGCCGGTGCGCACCTTCGAGTACGCGGTCAACCCGGAGCGGCTCGGCTTCGGGTGGGCGCGTTTCGCCTACGGCACCTGGGTCCGGCTGATGAAGCTCGACTCGGCGCTCGCCCGCGTCGTCCCGCAGCGCTTCTTCTACAACGTCGGCATCACCGGCACCAAGCCGCGGAGGTGAGCGCGCTGCCCACGTGGTGGCACTGGGCCCGGTGGGTGATCGCCAACCGTGCCTGGAGCCACCACCACCTGCTCGGTTACCTGCGGATGCTGCGCGCCCGGGCCCGGGTGCCGGGTCTCGTCTTCGAGGGGCCCTGCTTCATCGGGCCGGACGTGCAGTTCCAGGTCGCTCCCGGCACGGCCCGGCTCGTCGTCGGTGCCTACACCCACATCGGTGGCGGAAGCGCCCTTCGCGCCCACGAGGGGACGCTGCGGATCGGACCCAAGACCGTCATCGGTGTCCGCAACACCGTCAACACGTGGCTGGACGTCGAGATCGGTGCGTCGTGCATCTTCGCCGACGACGTGTACGTGTGCGACTTCGACCACCGCACCGAGGACCTGGACGTGCCGATCAAGGACCAGGGCATCGTGAAGTCCCCGGTCCGCATCGGCGACGACGTGTGGGTCGCGACGAAGGTCGTGGTCACCCGGGGCAGCGACATCGGCCCGCACTCGGTCGTGGCCGCCGGTGCGGTCGTGCGCGGGCAGCACCCGGAGCTCTCCCTGATCGCGGGTGTCCCGGCGCGGGTCGTCAGGCGAAGGGAGCAGGCCCCGCCTCCCGATGACCTGGACCTGCCGCCGGAGTGGGCATGATGGCGGCATGAGCAGCGAAGCCCTCGACGTCCTCGTCCTGCACGTCCCGAGCGAGTCCACCGAGGCGGTGCTGGCCGCCCTCTTCGAGGCCGGCGCCGGTGAGGTGGGGGAGTACCGGGAGTGCGCCTTCGTCCTGACGGGGCGGGGGCAGTTCCGCCCGGTCGGCGGAGCGGACCCCGCGATCGGTGAGGTGGGCGAGCTGACGCACGTCACCGAGGACCGGGTCGAGATCACCCTGCAGCGCTCGCGGCGCCCGGCGGTCGTGGCCGCGCTGCGGGCCGCCCACCCCTACGAGGAGCCCTCCTTCCACGTCCTCGAGGACGCCGCGTCCGGGGGCGCCACCGCGTGACGGCGGCCTGCCGATGTGGCGAACGGCACCCGCCGCCGTCTTGGA
Source organism: Janibacter corallicola NBRC 107790 (assembly GCF_001570965.1). Taxonomy (GTDB): domain Bacteria; phylum Actinomycetota; class Actinomycetes; order Actinomycetales; family Dermatophilaceae; genus Janibacter; species Janibacter corallicola. The sequence goes on from NZ_BCSR01000003.1 coordinate 55,950, forward strand.
TGGGGGCACCCGGCTCGATAGCGTGATGAGAACCGGGAACCCCCTTCTCGGGCGAGAGCCCGGCTCGGAGGTACCCGTTCCCAGCACCCGCACCCCAGGAAGAGGACGATTCACCGATGAACATCGTCGTCTGCGTGAAGCACGTTCCGGACGCACAGTCCGAGCGTGGGTTCAACGAGGACAACACGACCGATCGCCAGTCCGTCGACGGGCTGCTCTCCGAGCTGGACGAGTACGCCGTCGAGCAGGCGCTGCAGCTCGGCGAGGCGAACGAGGGTGAGGTCACCGTCCTCACCGTCGGCCCGGCCGACGCCGCGGACGCGGTGAAGAAGTCCCTCCAGATGGGCGCCGACAAGGGCGTGCACGTCTCCGACGACGCGATCGCCGGGTCCGACGCCCCCGCGACCTCCCTCATCCTGGCCGAGGCCATCAAGAAGATCGGCACCCCCGACGTCGTCCTCACCGGTATGGCCTCCACCGACGGCACCATGGGCGTCGTGCCCGCGATGGTCGCCGAGCGCCTCGGGCTGCCGCAGGTCACCTACGTCTCCGAGCTGGCTGTCGAGGGCGGCGCCGTGAAGGCCCGCCGCGACGGCGACACCGCGAGCGAGACGATCGAGGCCTCCCTCCCGGCGCTGGTCTCGGTCACCGACCAGATCAACGAGCCGCGCTACCCCTCCTTCAAGGGGATCATGGCCGCGAAGAAGAAGCCGGTCGAGGAGTGGGCCCTGGCCGACCTCGGCGTCGACGCCGGCCAGGTCGGCCTCGCCAACGCCTGGACCCAGGTCGAGGCCACCAACAAGCGCCCGCCGCGCGAGCAGGGCACCATCGTCACCGACGAGGGCGACGGCGGCACCAAGCTCGCCGAGTTCCTGACCACCCACAAGTTCGTCTGAGCGAGACTCAGTAGACAAGGAGCACACCCATGGCTGAAGTCCTCGTCCTCGTCGACCACGCGAGCGGTGCGGTGAAGAAGCCCGCCGCCGAGATGCTGACGGTCGCCCGTCGCTTCGGCGAGCCGTCCGCCGTCTTCATCGGCCCCGGCGCCGACACCGCGAAGGACCTGCTCGCGCGCTACGGCGCCGAGAAGATCTACTCCGTCTCCGACTCGAGCGCCTGGGAGCACCTCGTGGCCCCCCAGGCCGAGATCCTCGCCCAGCTCGTGAGCGAGAAGCAGCCGGCCGCGGTGCTCATCCCGAGCAACTCCGCCGGCAAGGAGATCGGCGCCCGCCTCGCCATCAAGACCGAGTCCGGTCTGATCACGGACGTCGAGGACGTCCAGGCAGGCGGCGACGGCCCCGTCACCACCCAGTCGGTCTTCGCCGGCAGCTACACCGTCGACTCCAAGGTCACCAAGGGCACGCCGATCATCTGCGTCAAGCCGAACTCGGCCGCCCCCGAGCAGGCCGCCGGGGCGGGCGCCTTCGAGGAGCTTTCCGTGAGCATCTCCGAGGACGCCAAGGCCGCGAAGATCACCGCGTCCGAGCCGAAGAAGGCCTCCGGCCGCCCCGAGCTCACCGAGGCGGCGATCGTCGTCTCCGGTGGTCGCGGCACCGGTGGTGACTTCTCCCCGGTCGAGACCTTCGCCGACACCCTCGGTGCGGCCGTCGGCGCCTCGCGCGCAGCGGTCGACGCCGGCTGGTACCCGCACTCCTCGCAGGTCGGCCAGACCGGTAAGCAGGTCAGCCCGCAGCTCTACGTCGCCGCCGGCATCTCCGGCGCGATCCAGCACCGCGCGGGCATGCAGACCTCGAAGACGATCGTCGCCGTCAACAAGGACGAGGAGGCGCCGATCTTCGAGCTCGTCGACTTCGGCGTCGTCGGCGACCTCTTCCAGGTCCTGCCCCAGGCCACGGAGGCCGTCAAGGGCAAGTGAGCCCAGCCTCGAAGGGCCCCGCACCAGCACTGGTGCGGGGCCCTCGTCGTGTCGTGGCTGATCCGGAGCACGGGGGTCTGTTACTCGCGGGTACTGCACCATGCTCCGTGTCGCCGGCGAGGTGGATCGCCGGGAGATCAAGGTTCTGTCAGTTCTCGAGGTCTGAGGGTGGTGTAGTACCCGCGAGTTGCGAACGTGCGTGGTCCCTGCCCCCGGTGACGCCGCGGCTACCGGTGCGGGGCCGGGCGGGTGCGGTCGCGCTGGTCCTTCAGGGCCATGACGAGGGCGACGAGCACGACGACGGCGATGAGCGCGAAGCCGACGGTGGTCGCGGTGGCCCAGTCGGTGCGGCCGAGCGTGGCGAAGACCGTCCCGGTGATGACGGCGATCCCGATCGAGGTGCCGATGCGCTGGCCGGTCTGCATCACCGCCCCGGAGCTGCCGGCGTAGGCGAGGGGGACCTCGGCGAGGGTGAGGGTCTGGTTGGGGCTGATGACCGCCCCCTGGGCGATGCCGATGAAGACGAGGCTGGCGACCAGCCACCACTCGCTGAGGTGACCGCCGGCCTGCAGCTGGACCACGGCGATGCTCATGACCAGGCCGAGCAGGGCGCAGTAGAGCCCGCCGATGACGACCTTGCGTCCGTAACGGGTGACGCGGCTGCCGGCCCAGTGCGCCGCGTAGGCGGAGATCAGGGCCGAGGGGACCCCGACGAGCCCGGCCTGGAAGGCGCTCTTGCCGGTGCCCTCCTGCATGTAGAGGGCGACGAGCACCCAGATGCTCGTCATCCCCAGGAAGTAGAGCATGACGATGAGGCTGCCGTTGGTGAAGCTGCGGATCCTGAAGATGTCCAGGTCGACCATGGGGGAGCGACCGGTGCTGCGGTAGTGGCGCTCCCAGCGCACCCACACCCATGCCAGGAGGATGCCGAGCGGGAGGGTGAGCCAGAACCACGGGGAGGTCCCGCCCTCGACGAAGGGGAGCATCGTCGCCAGCACCGCGAGGCCCAGCAGGATCGACCCGACCGGGTCCAGCGAACGGGAGGCATGGGCCCCGTCGGCGGCGCTGCCGGCGCGCCGGAGCAGCGGGCGGGGGAACCAGCGCAGTGCGAGGGCCAGACACACCAGCCCGACCGGCACGTTGACGAGGAAGGTCAACCGCCAGCCGATCTCCGGGCCGCCGAGCTCGATGAGCAGCCCGCCGAGGACCGGGCCGATGCCGACGGCCACCCCGACGACGCTGCCGAAGGCCCCGAAGGCCCGCCCTCGCTCGGCCCCGCGGAAGTACTGCTGGATCATCCCGACGCCCTGCGGGTTGAGCAGTCCCGAGCCGACGCCCTGGATGAAGCGGGCGGCGTTGAGTGAGTTCGGATCCGGCGCCAGACCCGCGGCGACGGAGGAGAGGGTGAAGACGATGACGCCGAGGACGAAGAAGCCCCCGCGTCCCATGAGGTCACCGGCCCGACCCGCGGCGACGAGGACGACACCGAAGGTCAGCGCGTACCCGGCGAGCACCCACTGGGCGTCGGAGTCGCTGGCCCCGAGGCCCTGCTGGATCGAGGGCAGTGCGACGTTGACGATGCTCACGCCGACGAGCGACATGAAGATCGCCAGGAGGAGCACCCAGAGGATCTTCCAGCGCTGGGGGTCCGGCTCGAAGGACTCGGTCTCACCCGACCCGACCTGACCGACCGTCACGCGTTCCCTCCTGATCTCGATGTGTGCACCATGCACGCAAACGTCACCGTCGCGTGGAACATTCCGTCATGTGGCCCCTCGGGAAGGTCGACGTGACGTCCGGGAGGGGGTGGCCGCCGCGAGGCCGAGGAACTGCATCGGGGTGACGGACCCGGCGGTGGTCATCGCCCCGGCTGCCGTTCCATGACCACGGCACGGGTCCCTCGTCTGCTCGATCGCCCCCTCAGGCCACGGCCGAGGCGAGCAGGACGTGCACGGCGGTGCCCGCGAAGATGCTGAGCGTCAGGTTCCCGCGCCACAGGTGTAGGCCCGCGGTGACGGCCAGCGCCAGTGCCGCCGGTCCGGCGGAGGTGAGGCTGGCGAGGTCGACGTCGCCGAGCGTGTGTACGACGAGCACGAGCATGATCCCCGGCGGCATCCACCGACCCAGGTCGGCGAGCAGTGCACTGTCGCGCAACGGTGCCAGCAGGGCGAAGGGGGTGGCCCGCAGCCCCCACGTGATCGCCGCCGCGAGCAGGACCGCGACGAGGTGGTGGACGTTCTCAGGCACGGTGGGTACCCCCCTTCGCCACGACGTGGGCCGCGACCAGGCCGGCGACGAAGAGCCCCATCGCGACGAGCAGCATGTTCGCGGGCGCCACGAGCAGCGCGGTGACAGCGCAGACGAGCGCCCACGCCGGGGCCGGGAGCGAGCGCTGCACCTTCCACGCCTCGATCGTCAGGACGACGAAGAGCGCGGTGACGGCGAACTCCAGCCCGCGCACCTGCGGCGGGATGACCGACCCCAGCAGCGAGCCGATGACGACGCTGAGCACCCAGCAGGCCTGGAAGCCGGCCTGGATGGTGATGATCCGGGCCCGGCTCCACCACTGCGCCTCCGGCGGTGTCGTGAGGGCGTACGCCTCGTCGGTGAGCGCGAAGGTGCTGTACGCCCGCCAGCCGCGACCGTGGACCCGGTGCAGCGGGAAGGAGAGCGCGTAGAAGACGTGCCGGAAGTTCACCAGCAGGCTCGTCACCGCGACCTGGGCGAAGGGGGCGGCCGCCGCGAGCATCCCGACGAGGAGGAACTCCAGGGACCCGGCGAAGACGACGCCGGCGAGCACCGGCCGCCACCACCACGCGAGACCGGACTGCACGACGAGGACGCCGAGGGCGATCCCGAGCGGGAGCACGGCCAGGCCCGCCGGGGCGGTGGTGCGCCAGCCGGCGAGGACCTCCTCGCGCGTCCCGGTGGGCCGATCGTGCGTGGTGGTGGTCATGGCGGCAATCCTAGAAAGGATCGGGCGTTCCCGGGTTGCCTATGAGGGGCGCTAGTGTCTCCTCATGGGCAATGAAACGACGAATGATGCGCTCGACTGGGCAATCATTGCCGAGCTCGAGGAGGACGCCCGACTGAGCAACGCCGAGCTCGCCCGCCGGGTGGGGCTGACCCCGGCCCCGTGCCTGCGCCGGGTGCAGCGGCTCGAGCGCGACGGGGTGATCACCGGCTACCACGCGCGGGTCGACCCGAGGTCGTCCGGGCGGGTCTCGAGGTCATCGTCGCCGTCGACATCGCGGTCAACGACGGCCCGACCTTCCTGGACTTCGAGGATGCCGTCACGGCGGTGCCCGAGGTGACCGAGGTGCGCAGGATGCTCGGCCAGCCGGACTACTACCTGCGCGTGCAGGTCGCCGACATCGAGGCCTTCGAGGAGCTCATCGTCGCGGTGATCTCCCGGCTGCCCGCGGTCAGCCGGATCCTGTCGCACCAGACCATGCGCCTAGTCAAGGGGTGAGAAGGCGGGAATAACCCCCTTCGCGCGCTCGTAGACTCAGGGGTGATGTCCACCTACCTCGACCACGCGGCGACCACGCCCATGACCCGGGCTGCCCGGGAGGCGATGGTCCAGCAGCTGGCCACGGCCGGCAACCCCTCGAGCCTGCACGAACCGGGCCGCGTCGCCCGCCGTGTCGTCGAGGAGTCGCGAGAACGGATCGCCGAGTCGCTCGGCGCCCGGCCCAGCGAGGTCGTCTTCACCTCCGGCGGCACCGAGGCGGACAACATCGCGGTCCTCGGCACGCTCCGCGCGGCCCGGGCCGCCGATGCCCGCCGCACCCGGATCGTCGCCAGCGCCGTCGAGCACCACGCTGTCCTCGACGCCGTCGACCACGCCGTCGAGCACGAGGGGGCCACGGCCACCTTCGTCGTGCCGGGGGAGTGCGGCACCATCACGCCCGAGTCGGTCCGCGAGGCGATCGAGGAGGACCCCGGGTCCGTCGCGCTCGTCACGGTCATGTGGGCCAACAACGAGGTCGGCACCGTCCAGGACGTGGCCGCCATCGCCGCGATCGCCCACGAGCACGGCATCCCCGTGCACACCGACGCCGTGCAGGCGACCGCCCAGCTGCCGGTGGACTTCGGGGCCAGCGGTGTGGACCTGATGAGCGTCACCGCCCACAAGCTCGGCGGACCCGTCGGCGTCGGCGCCCTCATCGCCCGGCGCGACGCACGGCTCGTGCCGATCAGCCACGGCGGCGGCCAGGAGCGGGGCATCCGCTCCGGGACCGTCGACACCGCCGCCATCCGCGCCTTCGCCGTCGCACTCACCGACGCCGTCGGCCAGCGCGAGGTCGAGGCGCGTCGCCTCGCCGACCTGCGCGACCGCTTTCTCGCCGGCGCGGTCGCGCTCGACCTCGGCATCCGGGTCACCGGCTGCTGGGAGCGCGGGGACGTGAGCACCCGCCTGCCCGGCAACGCCCACATCACCATCCCCGGGTGCGAGGGCGACTCGATGCTCTACCTGCTCGACGCCGCCGGCATCGCCGTCTCGACGGGGTCCGCGTGCCAGGCCGGCATCCCGCAGCCCTCGCACGTCGTGCTCGCCATGGGACGCACCGAGGAGGAGGCCCGCGGCTCGCTGCGCGTCTCCTTCGGCTGGACCTCCACCGAGGAGGACGTCGACGCGATCCTGACCGCCCTGCCCGACGCCGTCTCGCGCGCCCGCCGTGCGAGCGGTGCCGCCTGAGGCCGCCGTGCGCGTCGTCGCAGCGATGAGCGGCGGTGTCGACTCCGCGGTCGCCGCCGCCCGGATGATCGACGCCGGCCACGACGTGGTCGGCGTCCACCTCGCCCTGGCCCGGGACGCGAAGACCCTCCGCGAGGGGGCACGCGGCTGCTGCACCATCGAGGACGCCGGTGACGCCCGCCGCGTCGCCGACCGGCTCGGCATCCCCTTCTACGTCTGGGACATGGCGACTCCCTTCGAGCAGGACGTGGTGGAGGACTTCGTCGCCGAGTACGAGGCCGGTCGCACCCCCAACCCGTGCCTGCGCTGCAACGAGAAGATCAAGTTCGCGGCGCTGCTGGACAAGGCGCTCGCCCTCGGCTTCGACGCCGTCGCCACGGGGCACTACGCGCAGATCGCCGAGGGGCCGGACGGACGCGAGCTGCACCGCGCCGTCGACCCGCAGAAGGACCAGTCCTACGTCCTCGGCGTGCTCGACGAGGAGCAGCTCGCGCGGGCCTTCTTCCCGCTCGGGGACACGACCAAGCCGGACATCCGCACCGAGGCGGCCGAGCGCGGCTTCGCCGTCGCGAAGAAGCCGGACAGCCACGACATCTGCTTCATCTCCGACGGCAACACCCGCGGCTGGCTCACCGAGCGCCTCGGGGAGCGGCCCGGCGAGATCGTCGACGAGGGCAGCGGCGAGGTCGTCGGGGAGCACCGCGGGGCGTACGGCTTCACCGTCGGCCAGCGCCGCGGGCTGGGGCTCGAGCGCTCCTCCCTCGACGGCGAGGCGCGCTACGTCACGCGAGTCGAGGCCTCCTCCAACCGCGTCTTCATCGGCACCTCCGACCTGCTCGGGAACGACGTCATCGAGGCCGACCACGTGCGGTGGTGCGGCCCGGCGGCAGCCGGCGAGCACCGGCTCGGCGCCCAGCTGCGGGCGCACGGCGAGGAGATCCCGGCCACTGCGACCGTGACCGGCGAAGGGGGTGAGTCCCGCATCGTCGTGCGGCTGGACGACACCGTGCGCGGGGTCGCCCCGGGGCAGTCGGTCGTGCTCTACGACGGCACCCGGGTGGTCGGGTCGGGGACCATCGTGCGGGCCGGGAGGGGCTCCCTCCGACCCGGCGGGGTGGCCTCGGCATGACGCTCGCCTCCGGTGTCGGGTCCTGGCCCGGCACGCACTCCCGCGATGCCGTGCGGGCGGTGCGCGACCTGCTCGGTGACGGCATCCCGCACCTGCCGGAGCTGCCCGCCCGCGGCCCCGGCGCCGACATGATCGGTCGGGGCGCCGCGCTGCTCGAGGGGCTGCACGTGGAGACCCAGCCGTACGGCTGGCGCTTCGTCGACCGGCCCGGTGGGGACGAAGGGCGAGCCCGCGCCTTCCTCCGCGAGGACCTGGACGAGCTCGCCGAGGCCTACGACGGGTGGCGTGGGCCGCTGAAGCTGCAGGTCGCCGGGCCGTGGACCCTCGGCGCCCACGTCGAGCTGACCCGCGGCGAACGGGCGGTCTCGGACCACGGTGCCCGCCGCGACCTCGCGGCCTCGCTCGCCGAGGGTCTGGCGGGACACGTCGCCGACGTGCAGCGACTCGTGCCGGGGGCGCGGGTCGTGGTGCAGGTCGACGAACCAGCCGTCCCCGCCGTGCTCGCCGGTCGGCTCCCCACCCAGTCCGGCTACGGCACGCTGCGCGCGGTCGAGCACTCCGAGGTGCGCGACGGGCTGCGCACGGTGCTCGAAGCCGTGCGTGGGCACGACCGCGTGGTGCACTGCTGCGCGGCCGATGCTCCGGTGAAACTGTTGCGGGAGAGCGGTGCCGAGGCGATCTCGCTGGACACGGCGCTCCTCGGGCCTGCGGCCTGGGAAGCGGTCGCCGAGGGGCTCGAGGCCGGCACCGCGCTGTGGGGCGGTGTACCCGCGGAGGCCGACTGGCGCGCAGCGCGTGACCGGCTGCTCGGCGCCTGGCGGCGTGTCGGCCTCGAGGAGTCACGGCTGGGCGACCACGTGCTCACCCCTGCCTGCGGGCTGGCCGGCGTCTCTCCCGCCGCCGCGGTCGAGACCACCCGCGAGACGATCGACCTGGCCGCCGCCCTCACCGACCTCGCAACGTCCTGAGCAGGCCGCGTGCACGAAAGGTCGTCCTGGTGCATCTCACGTCATTCGTCGGCCGATAGCTCCGGGTTCCACTACCGTCCGGGTACACCACAACGGTGACCGATCCCGAGACCCACGTGACACCTGCGGCGTCCCTGGGGCATGCTCGCGCCATGGGCCCAGAAGAGATGTTCCGCGATGCCGCGAGCGTGCGTGAGGCCCTCGCCGGCGACGACTACCTGGCCGACGAGGGGCTGGGCACGGTCACGTTCCTCGCCCACGCGCTGCAGCGCCCGCTGTTGCTGGAGGGCGAGCCGGGCACCGGCAAGACCGCCCTCGCCGAGTCCGTGTCCCAGGTGCTCTCGCTGCCGTTGATCCGGTTGCAGTGCTACGAGGGGATCGATGCGACGCAGGCCCTCTACGACTGGGACTTCCCGCGGCAGATCCTGCACCTGCGCGCGGTGGAGGCGCTCGCCGGCAACAGTCCGGCCCAAGACGCCCGTGATCTGGAGACCGAGCTCTTCGACGAGCGCTTCCTACTCGCCCGGCCGGTGCTGCGGGCGCTGCGGGAGAGCCCGTGCGTGCTCCTCGTCGACGAGATCGACCGGGCCGATGACGAGTTCGAGGCCTTCCTGCTCGAGGTCCTCTCCACGTGGCAGGTGACGATCCCGGAGGTGGGGACGGTCGCGGCGGGCACACCCCCGTTCGTCGTCCTGACCTCCAACCGCACCCGTGAGCTGCACGATGCGCTGAAGCGGCGCTGTCTCTACCACTGGATCGACCACCCCGGGATGGACCGGGAGCTGGAGATCGTCCGGGCGCGGCTGCCGCAGGTCTCCGCCGACCTGGCCGAGCAGGTCGTGTCGCTGGTGCAGCGGCTGCGTCACGAGGGCGACCTCATCAAGCCGCCGGGCGTCGCCGAGACCCTCGACTGGGCGCGGGCGCTCGATGCCCTGGGGGCGAGCACCCTGGACCCGCAGGTCGCCGCAACCACCCTCGGCACCTCGATCAAGTACCGCGAGGACGGCGAACGGGTGCGTGCCGCCCTCGACCGGATGCTGGCCTGACCCATGCCGTGGAGCGGTGAGGAGACCTTCCTCGGGTTCGCGCGGGCGGTGCGCGCTGCCGGGATGCCGGTGACGGCGCACCGGGAGCGCACCTTCCTCGCCGCGGTCGCCGCCGTGGGGGCGGGGGACCGGGCCGGGGTCTACTGGGCCGGCCGGGCGGCGCTGACCACCTCCGCCGCCGACATCGGCCCCTACGACGCGGTCTTCACCAGCTGGTTCGGCGGCACGCCGCTGGACACCGTCACCACCCGGGAGGCGCCGCGCGCCAACGTCGTGCAGGCCTCGCTCGGGGACTCCGAAGGCGGCGGCGAGAGTGAGGACGAGGACCCGGTGCGCGCGGTCGCGAGCCCCTCGGAGGTGTTGCGGCACAGGGACGTCGCCGATCTGTCGGTGGACGATCGCGCGCGGCTGCGCCAGCTCTTCGCCACGCTGCGCCCGCGACCGCCGAACCGGCCGGCGCGCCGGATGAACCCCGCCCGCCGGGGCCGGGTCGACGGCCCCGCGACGCTGCGCGCCCAGCTGCGCCGGATGGGGGAGCCGGGCCCGGTCCACCACCGCCGGCGGCGCACGCAGCCACGCCGGGTCGTTCTCCTCGTCGACGTCTCCGGCTCGATGTCCGCCTACGCCGACGCGCTGCTGCGGCTGGCCCACCGGGTGGTGCGCGCGAGCCCGCGCACGACGGAGGTCTTCACGATGGGCACCCGGCTGACCCACGTGACCCGGGCGCTGCGGGAACGCGACCCCGACCGTGCGCTGCTCGCCGCCGGGGAGATGGTGCCCGACTGGTCCGGGGGCACTCGGCTGGGGGAGGCGCTCGGTGCCTTCCTCGACCGGTGGGGGCGACGGGGGATGGCCCGCCGCGCCGTGGTCGTGGTCTTCTCCGACGGCTGGGAGCGGGACGGCACCGAGGTGCTCGCCGAGCAGATGGGCCGGCTGCAGCGCCTCGCCCATCGGGTGGTGTGGGTCAACCCCCACCGCGGCAAGGCCGGGTACGAGCCGGTCCAGGCCGGCATCGTCGCCGCTCTGCCGCACTGCGACGACTTCGTCGCCGGTCACTCGATGGCGACCTTCGAGGAGCTGCTGGACGTCCTCGCCCGCGCGTAGGGCCGTCCCTCGTACCAAATGCTGTAGGCCCCACGTCGTTCCCGGGGACACGTCGGCGGATGACCCTTGTCACGTCCCACCAGTTTGGGCAGGATTGCGGGACAACGCCCGGAGACCCAACGAGCGAAACGGATGGATCAATGGCGCAAGTCACCGTCACCGTCGACGGTATGAAGAGGGACGACGACGTCGAGCCCCGCACCCTGCTCGTGGACTACCTGCGGGAGACCGTGGGCAGGACCGGCACGGTGGTCGGGTGCGACACGAGCAACTGCGGCGCCTGCACGGTGCTGCTGGACGGCGAGAGCATCAAGTCCTGCTCGGTGCTCGCGGTCCAGGCCGACGGGCGCGAGGTCGAGACCGTCGCCGGGCTCGCCGAGCCGGACGGGAGCCTGCACCCGGTCCAGCAGGCCTTCCACGAGCACCACGGGCTGCAGTGCGGGTACTGCACCCCGGGGATGCTCATGCGCTCGGTCTGCCTCGTGCGGGAGAACCCCGACCCCACCGAGGACGAGGTGCGCGAGGGCATCAAGGGCAACATGTGCCGCTGCACCGGCTACCAGGGCATCGTCGCCGCCGTCATGGACTACGCGGCCACCGCGCGCACCGAGGAGGCCGGCCGATGACGACGACGGACCTCCCCCCGCAGGAGCAGGCCCCCGAGGTCGGCCGCGCCCGCCGCCGCAAGGAGGACCAGCGGCTGCTCACCGGACGCACCCGGTGGGTGGACAACATCGTCCTGCCCGGGATGCTGCACCTGTCGCTGCTGCGCTCGCCGGTCGCCCACGCGACGATCACCGAGCTGGACACGACCGAGGCGAAGCAGGCGCCGGGCGTGGTGGCCGTCCTCACCGGGGCGGACCTGCCCGAGCAGGGCCCGATGCCCACTGCCTGGACCGTCAGCGATGACATGCGCACCCCGGAGTACCTCCCGATCAGCGTCGGGTCGGTCAAGCACGTCGGCGACATCGTCGCGGTCGTGGCGGCGACCTCCAAGGCGGCCGCCGACGACGCCCTCGAGCTCATCGACGTCGACTACGACGAGCTGCCGGTCGTCACCGACCCGGTGGCCGCGCGCGCCGAGGGCTCGCCGCTGGTCCACCCCGAGATGGGGACCAACGTCTGCGCGACCTGGGGCCTGGACTCGGTGGGCCTCGGCACCGGCGGGGACGCGCTCGAGGAGATCCGTCGGGCCGAGGAGGACCCGGACCAGGTCGTCGTGCGACGCACGTTGCGGCAGAACCGGATCACCCCCGCCTACATCGAGCCCCGCTCGGTGGTCGTGGACCCGACGACGGAGCAGGTCACGCTCTACTCCGCGACGCAGGTCCCGCACATCGTCCGCATCCTCATGGCGATGACCCAGCCGATCGCCGAGCACGAGCTGCGGGTCGTCGCGCCCGACGTCGGCGGCGGCTTCGGCGGCAAGCTGCAGTTCACCCGCGAGGAGGCGCTGGCGCTGCTCGTGGCCCGCCGGCTGCAGGTCCCGTGCAAGTACACCGAGACCCGCAGCGAGTCGATGCAGTCCTCCCACCACGCCCGCGACCAGGTCCAGGAGATGACCCTGGCGGCGCGGCGGGACGGCACCATCACCGCGCTCGACGTCGAGCTGACCGCGGACATGGGTGCCTACCTCGGCATCCTCACCGCCGGCATCCCGCTGCTCGGCGGCTTCATGTTCAACGGGATCTACAAGGTCCCCGCCTACCGCTTCCACTGCACCGACGTCTTCACGAACAAGACGATGACCGACGCCTACCGCGGCGCGGGCAAGCCGGAGGCGACCTTCGGCATCGAGCGGATGATGGACGAGCTGGCCGTCGAGCTGGACCTGGACCCGATCGAGGTGCGCCGACGCAACTGGATCGCGCCCGAGGAGTTCCCCTTCGACACCGCCGCCGGCCTCACCTACGACTCCGGGAACTACGACCAGGCCACCGACCGGGCACTGGCCATGTTCGGCTACGAGCAGCTGCGGGAGGAGCAGCGCCGGCGCCGCGAGTCCGGTGACCCGGTCCAGCTCGGCATCGGCGTGTGCACCTTCGTCGAGCTCTCCGGACTCGCCCCGAGCCGGGTCCTCGGCGGGCTGAACTACGGCTCCGGGGGGTGGGAGCACTCGACCATCCGGATGCTGCCCACGGGCAAGGTGGAGGTCGTCGCCGGCACGACCGCGCACGGTCAGGGGCACGCCACCGCCTTCGCCCAGATCGTCTCCGACGAGCTCGGGGTCCCCTTTGAGGACATCATCCTCATCAACGGGGACACCGCCTCTGCGCACAAGGGGATGGACACCTACGGGTCCCGCTCCCTCGTGGTCGGCGGCATGGCGATCGTCGGGGCCGCCCGCAAGGTCGTCGAGAAGGCGCGGCCCATCGCCGCGCACCTGCTCGAGGCCGACGCCGGCGACCTCGAGTACGAACGAGGACGTTTCTCCGTCAAGGGGACCGACAGCGGGGTGACGATCCCCGAGATCTCCCTGAGCACCTGGCTGGCGCACGACCTGCCCGACGGGATCGAGCCCAACCTGGACTCGGACTGCACCTTCGACCCGGAGAACTTCTCGTACCCGACGGGCACCCACCTCGTCGCGGTCGAGGTCGACACCCGCACCGGGCACGTCGGGCTGCGCGACTACGTGTGCGTCCAGGACGTCGGCGTCGTCGTCAACCCGCTCATCGTCGACGGCCAGGTCCGCGGCGGCATCACCCAGGGCATCGCCCAGGCCCTCTACGAGGAGATCGTCTACTCCGAGGACGGGCAGCTGACCTCCGGCACCCTCGCGGACTACCTCGTGCCCGCGGCCCCGGACGTGCTGCCCTACCGCACCGACTACACCGTCACGGAGGCGACGTCGAACACGTTGGGGGTCAAGGCCGTCGGCGAGACCGGCACCACCGCCGCGCCGCCGGCGGTCGTCAACGGCGTGCTCGACGCCCTTCGTCCGCTCGGCGTCACCGACATCACCATGCCGTGCACCCCGCTCAAGGTGTGGACGGCGATCCGGGAGGCGGCCGGGTCACCTGCCCAGACCTCCGGCGAAGGGAGCCTGCCGTGATCCCCGCGACCTTCGAGCACACCGCCCCGACGACGATCGAGGAGGTGGTCCGGGCACTCGGCGACGGCAGCGACGAGACGCAGCTGCTCGCCGGCGGGCAGTCGCTGCTGCCGGTGCTGAAGCTGCGGATGGCCGACCCCGACCTGCTCGTCGACCTCGGCCGCGTGGCCGGGCTGCGGGAGATCCGCGAGGACGGGGACGACCTCGTCATCGGCGCGATGGCCACCCACCACGCCGTCGCGGCCGATCCGCTGATCGCCGAGCACGCGGGCGTCCTCGCCCAGGCCGCTGCCTCCGTCGCCGACCCGCAGATCCGCTACCGGGGCACGATCGGTGGCTCGCTGGCCCACGCCGACCCGGCCGGGGACATCGCCCCGGCGGTGCTCGCGCTGGAGGCCAGCCTCGAGCTGACCGGGCCGGCGGGCACCCGCAGCGTCGCGGCCGGCGACTTCTTCGAGGACTACTTCACCACCGCGCTCGCCGAGGGGGAGGTGCTCACCGCGGTGCGCGTGCCGAAGCACACCGGCTGGGGGATGCACTACGAGAAGTTCTCCCAGGTGGCCCAGTCCTGGGCGATCGTCGCGGTCGCGGCGGTCGTGCAGGTCCGTGACGGACACCTGGCCACGGTCCGGCTGGGGATGTCGAACATGGGGAGCACCCCCCTTCGTGCCCACCGCGCGGAGGAGGCCCTGTCCGGTGTCCCCCTCGAGTCCGCCGACGTGGAGCGGGCCGCCGCGCTGGCCGGCGAGAGCACGGAGCCGCCGACCGACGCCTCCGGCACCGCGGAGTACCGCCGCGACCTCGCCGGGGTACTGGCGGGGCGGGCGGTGGCCGGTGCGGCCGGGATCGCCTGACCCACAACAGAAGAGGAGTCACGATGGCCCAGAGCACACGCATCATCGACCTGAACGCGGACGGTGGCGAGAGCTTCGGCCGCTGGGAGCTGGGCGCCGACACCGAGCTGGCGCCCCTCATCACCTCGATCAACGTCGCCTGCGGGTGGCACGCCGGTGACCCGGGGAACATGACCCGGTCGGTGGCCCTGGCCGGGGAGCACTCCATCGGGCTGGGGGCGCACCCCGGCCTGCCCGACCTCATGGGATTCGGGCGCCGCGCGATGGCCCTCTCACCGGACGAGGCCGCCCAGGCGGTGCTGTACCAGACCGGCGCGCTGCGGGCCTTCGCCGACCACCAGGGCGTCCCGCTGCGCCACGTCAAGCCCCACGGCAGCCTCTACGGGATGCTCATGAAGGACGACGCGATCGCCGACGCCGTGGCCGATGCCGTCGCCACGCTGGACCCGGACCTCTTCATCCTGCTCGAGGCCGGCCCCTGCGCGGAGCGGCAGCGCGAGCGGGGGCACAAGGTCGCCGCGGAGGCCTTCGCCGACCTGGAGTACACCGACGACGGGCACATCATCATCGACCCGAAGAACCAGCGCCGGGACCCGCAGTGGTGCGCCGACCAGGTCGCCGGGATCCTCGAGGGCACGGTGCGCTCCGCCTCCGGCGTCGAGACGGCGATCACCGCGGACACGGTCTGTCTGCACTCGGACCGGCCGGGGGCCGAGGAGAACGCCCACGCCGTCGTGGAGCGGATGACGAGCATGGGGTGGACCATCCGGCCGCTCCACGAGCACGACCAGGAGGGTTCATGACGAACGCGACCGCGCTGCCACCGGCCCGGTACGAGTACGGCGGGGATGAGTTCATCTTCGTCGAGATCGCCGAGGAGATGAGCATGGAGGCCAACATCAAGGCCATGCTCATCACCCAGGAGCTCACCGAGCGGGACATGGCGGGCATCGTGGACATCTGCCCCTCCAACGCCTCCTACCTCGTGCGCCTGGACCCCGACGTCCTCGCACCGGTGGACCTGATGGCCCTGCTGCAGGAGCTGGAGTCGAAGTTCACCTCGGTGCCGGACAACTTCACCCTCCAGACCCGGGTCGTGGACATCCCGATCCTCTACGACGACCCGTGGACCCACGAGGCGATGATGCGCTTCCGGGACCGGCACCAGGACCCGGAGTCGACCGATCTCGAGTACGGGGCACGCACCAACGGGTTCGAGAGCGTGCAGGCGTTCATCGACCACCTCGCCGGCAACCCGTGGATCGTCACCATGCTCGGGTTCGTGCCCGGGCTGCCCTTCTGCTACCAGCTGGAACCGCGGGAGCGGCAGGTGCAGGTGCCCAAGTACGTGCGGCCGCGCACCTTCACCCCCGAGCGGGCCTTCGGCATCGGCGGGGCCTTCTCGGTCGTCTACCCGGTCCAGGGCGCCGGCGGCTACCAGCTCTACGGGATGTCCGCGACGCCCGTGCTCAACGTGCGCCAGGACCACCCGGACTTCGAGCACTCGATCGTCTTCCCGAAGGCGGGGGACATCCTGCGCTACCGCTCGGTGGACCGGACCGAGTTCGACGAGACCCGCAGGGAGGTCGAGGCGGGGAGCTTCCGCTACCGGCAGCACGACGTCGAGTTCTCCCCGGCCGCCTTCCTCGCCGATCCCCAAGGCGTCAACGACCACCTGCTGGAGGTGCTGTACCGATGAGTGCACACGTGAAGGTCCTCGCCGGCGGCCTGTCCACGACGATCCAGGACCTGGGCAGGACCGGTCGTTACGCCATCGGCATGCCCCCTTCGGGCGCCATGGACCAGTTCTCCTTCCGGGTGGCCAACCTGCTCGTCGGGAATGCGGAGGGTCAGGCGGCGCTGGAGGCGACGTACATCGGCCCCACCCTGGAATTCACCGACGAGCGGACGGTCGCCGTGACCGGTGGGGACGCCGCGGCCACGCTCAACGGTGAGCCGGTGCCGATGTGGACGAGCGTGCGCGTGGCCCCCGGCGACGTGCTCTCCTTCGGGATGATCTCCACCGGCGCCCGGCCCTACGTCGCGATCTCCGGCGGGGTGGCCGTGCCCGAGTACCTCGGCTCCCGCTCCACGTACACCCTCATCGGCCTCGGTGGGCACGAAGGGCGCACCCTCGCCGACGGCGACGTCCTCCCGTTGGGGGAGGGCCCGGGCGCGGCCGAAGGGGGCAGCGTGCCGGACGATCTCCGGCCCGGCTTCGGCTCCGACGTCGAGGTGCGGGCCGTCGTGGGCCTGTGCTCCTACCGACTCACCGAGGCGGCGCTCGCCTCCTTCCTCGAGACCCCGTGGAAGGTCACCAAGGACGCCGACCGGGTCGGGTACCGGCTGCGCGGCGGCTCGCTGGACTTCGTCGAGCGGGAGCAGCCCTTCGGGGCCGGCAGCGACCCGGCCAACGTCGTCGACCTCGGGTACCCGCTCGGGTCGGTGCAGGTGCCCGGGGGTGACGAGCCGATCGTCCTGCTCGGCGACGCGGTCACCGGTGGTGGCTACGTCACGATCGCCACGGTGGTCTCCGTGGACCGGGACCTCTTCGGCCAGGCCAAGACCGGCGACACCGTCCGCTTCCGGTCCGTGGGCATCGATGAGGCGCTCGCCGCCCGCGGCGAGCAGACGAGGCGCCTGGACCGGATCCGGGCCGCGCTCACCTGAGCGACCGGAACCGATCGACCAGATCCTGCACGACCGAACCGAAAGGACCAGCCATGGCCACCATCCCCTCACCCCTGCCCGGTGTCTTCTACCGCCGCCCCTCACCGGAGGAGGCGGAGTACGTCAGTGAGGGCGACCAGGTGACGGAGGGGCAGACCATCGGCCTGATCGAGGTGATGAAGAACTTCACCGAGCTCAAGGCCAGCGCCTCCGGGACGGTCAAGGAGTTCCTCGTCGACGACTCCGCCGAGGTCTCCGTCGGCCAGGACGTCGTGGTCCTGGAGTGAGTACGAGCAGCACACCCCGAGTCCTCGTCGCCAACCGCGGTGAGATCGCCGTGCGGATCATCCGCGCGGCGCACACCCTGGGCTGGGAGGCCGTGGCCGTCCACTCCGAGGTCGACACCGCCGCCCGGTGGGTCGAGCTCGCCGACGAGGCGGTGCACATCGGTCCCTCACCGGCGGGCAAGTCCTACCTCGACGTCGACGCGGTGCTGGACGCCGCCCGGCGGACCGGCTGCGGGTACGTCCACCCGGGGTACGGGTTCCTCTCGGAGAGACCGGAGTTCGCGCGTCGGGTGAGCGAGGCGGGCCTCGTCTTCGTCGGGCCGTCCGCGGACGTCATCGAGTCGATGGGCGACAAGTCCGCGGCCCGACGCACCGCCGAGGCCGCCGGCGTGCCGGTCGTCCCGGGCTCCGGGGTGATCACCGACGTGGCGCAGGCCCGTGCCGCTGCCGAGGACCTGGGCTTCCCGCTCCTCGTCAAGGCCGCCGCCGGTGGTGGCGGCCGCGGCATCCGGGTGGTGCGCACGGCCGAGGAGCTCGAGGCCGCGGTCACCACCGCCAGGGCGGAGGCCGCCTCGGCCTTCGGCGACGGGTCGCTGTACCTGGAGCGGGCGATCCAGCAGGCCCGGCACGTCGAGGTGCAGGTGCTCGCGGACACCCACGGGTCCGTGGTGCACCTGTGGGAGCGGGACTGCTCGGTCCAACGGCGTCGGCAGAAGCTCCTCGAGGAGGCGCCGGCTCCCGGGCTCACCGGCGTGGTGCGGGAGCGGATGACCGCTGCCGCGGTGCGGCTGGCCGCCGAGGTCGGCTACGTCGGCGCGGGGACGGTGGAGTTCCTCCTCGAGGGCGAGGAGTTCTACTTCATCGAGATGAACACCCGGATCCAGGTCGAGCACCCGATCACCGAGATGCTCACCGGGGTGGACCTCGTCGGTGAGCAGCTGCGGATCGCGGCGGGTGAGGCGCTCTCGGTGGGGCAGGAGGAGATCGTCTCCGACGGCGCGGCCATCGAGATGCGGATCAACGCCGAGGACCCGGACCAGGACTTCTTCCCGTCCCCGGGGGAGATCACGCGCTTCGACCAGCCGAACGGGCCGGGCGTGCGGGTGGACTCCGGCTTCGTCACCGGCGGGCAGATCGCTCCCTTCTACGACTCGCTGCTGGCCAAGCTGATCGTCCACGGGCGCGATCGTGACCAGGCCCTCGCCCGGGCCCGGCAGGCCCTGTCCGAGCTGACCGTCGAGGGCGTGGTCACCACCCGGTCCCTGCACGCGGAGCTGCTGGCGGATCCCGACCTCCAGCGTGGCGGGGTCTCGACGACCTGGTACGAGGAGCGCGGCGGCTGATCGCGAGACGGGACGAAGGGCGGCGGGTCAGCCCGCCGGGGCGGAGATCTCCCGCTTGAGGATCTTGCCCGTCGGACCCTTGGGGAGCTCCTCGAGGACCCACACGGTGCGCGGGTACTTGTAGGCCGCGACCCGCTCCTTGACGTAGGCCTTGATCTCCTCGACGTCACCGGCGGCGCCCTCGCGCAGGGACACCGCCGCGCCCACGTCCTCGCCGAGCTCGGGGTGCGGCACGCCGACCACCGCGCACTCGGTCACGTCCGGGTGCGCGTAGAGGACCTCCTCGACCTCGCGCGGGTAGACGTTCATCCCGCCGCGGATGATGACGTCCTTCTTGCGGTCCACGATCGTGTAGTAGCCGTCCTCGTCGACGCTCGCGATGTCGCCGGTGCGGAACCAACCGTCGGGGATCGCCGCGGCCGTGGCCTCCGGCTTGTTCCAGTAGCCCTTCATGACGTTGTCACCGCGGATGGCGATCTCGCCGACACCCTCGCCGGGGCCGACCTCCGCGCCGTCGGCGCCGATGAGCTTCATCTCGCAGCCGGGGATCGCCCGCCCGATCGTGCCCGGCTTCGTCGGCTGGTCGAGCATGTTGAAGGAGGCGACCGGCGAGGTCTCCGAGAGGCCGTAGCCCTCGAGCAGGCTCACGCCGAAGGTCTCCTCGAACTCGCGCAGCGTCTCACCGGGCAGCGAGGACCCGCCGGAGACGCACGTGCGCAGCGAGGAGGTGTCGGTCTCCCGGACGCTCGGGTGGTGCAGCATCGCGCCGTACATCGTCGGCACGCCCTCGAAGATCGTCACCTCGTCCCGGGCGATGACCTCCAGCGCCTTGCCGGGGTCGAAGCGCGGCACGAGGGTCAGCGTGGCCCCCCGGAGCACGGCGGCGCCCAGCCCGCAGGTCAGGCCGAAGACGTGGAAGAGCGGGAGGCAGCCCATGACGACGTCATCGGGCTGGATGCCGATGATGTCGACCGCCGAGCGCTGCGCGTTGAGGGCGAGGTTGTCGTGGGTGAGCTGGGCCCCCTTCGGCCGTCCGGTGGTGCCGGAGGTGTAGAGGATCACCGCGTCGTCGTCGCCCGCGCGCTCGGTCGGGGCCGTGATCGGTTCCCCGGCGGGCAGCGCGTCCTCGGCCGGGCCGACCGGGCCGGAGACGATGACCTGCGTGTCGGTGCCCTGCGCGCCGGCCTGCGCCTCGGCGGCGAAGTCACCCCAGACGAAGGAGAACGTCGCCCCCGAGTCGGTGTAGAAGTACTCGATCTCCGGGCCCTTGAGCAGCGGGTTCATCGGCACGACGACGCCGCCGGCGAGCAGCGTCCCGTAGAAGAGGACGGGGAAGGCCGGCACGTTCGGCAGGATCAACGAGACCCGGTCACCGGGCTGCAGTCCGGCAGCGCGAAGGGAGCCGGCCGTCTTCGCGGCGAGCCCGTGGAGCTGGGACCACGTCAGCTCGGCGTCGTCGAGCCTGATCGCCACCCCGTCGGGGTCGGCCTGGGCGGTGGTGACGAGGTTGCTCGCCAGATTGCTCATCTCTGCTCCTGGGTCGGGGGTCGGGCCTCCATCTTGACGTGTGTGCCCTCCCCGTTGGGGGACCCGCTGTCGGAGGCGTGCGGCAGGATGGACCCGTGAGCGAGACCCCCGAGGATGCACGACACGAGTGGACCGAGCTCGCCGAGCAGGCGAGTGCGGCCCAGTTCGCCTACCACGTCAAGGACGCGCCGACGATCAGCGACGGCGAGTACGACCGGATCATCCACCGGCTGCAGGAGATCGAGGAGGCCCATCCCTCGCTGCGCACCCCGGACTCACCGACCCAGCAGGTGGGCGGCGGGGTCTTCTCCACCAACTTCACCGCCGTGGACCACCTGGAGCGGATGCTCAGCCTCGACAACGCCTTCGAGGGTGATGATCTGGTCGGCTGGGCGCAGCGCGTGGAGAGCGAGGTCAGCGGCTTCCACTACCTGTGCGAGCTGAAGATCGACGGCGTCGCGATCAACTTGCTCTACGAAGGGGGGCGGCTCACCCGCGCACTGACGCGCGGCGACGGCCGCACCGGCGAGGACGTGACCCTCAACGTCCGCACCATCGAGGGGATCCCCACCCGGCTCGACGACAGCGAGCACCCCGTGCCCGACCTCGTCGAGGTCCGCGGTGAGGTCTTCTTCCGGCTCGAGGACTTCGCGGAGCTCAACGCCGGTCTCGTGGAGGCGGGGAAGGCCCCCTTCGCCAACCCGCGCAACTCCGCCGCGGGATCCCTGCGGCAGAAGGACCCCCGGGTCACCGCCCGGCGCTCGCTGCACATGCTCGTCCACGGCACGGGCCGGCGGGAGGGCTTCGACATCGAGAGCCAGAGCCACGCCTACGAGCTGATGCGGGCCTGGGGGTTGCCGACCTCACCGCACTACCGGGTCCTCGACTCGATGACGAAGGTGCGCCGCTTCATCACCGAGGTGGAGAAGCAGCGCCACGACTACGAGCACGAGATCGACGGCGTGGTCGTCAAGGTCGACGAGATCGCCGTGCAGCGCCGCCTCGGGAGCACCGCCCGCGCCCCCCGCTGGGCCATCGCGTGGAAGTTCCCGCCGGAGGAGGTCAACACGAGGCTCCTCGACATCCAGGTCAACGTCGGGCGCACCGGGCGGGTGACCCCCTTCGGCGTCATGGAGCCGGTGACGGTCGCCGGCTCGACGGTGTCCCTCGCGACGCTGCACAACGCCCACGAGGTGAGGCGCAAGGGGGTGCTCATCGGCGACACCGTCGTGCTGCGCAAGGCGGGTGACGTCATCCCCGAGATCCTCGGTCCGGTCGCGGAGCTGCGTGACGGCACCGAGCGGGAGTTCGTCATGCCGACGCACTGCCCCTCGTGCGGCACGGAGCTCGGCCAGCAGAAGGAGGGGGACAAGGACATCCGCTGCCCCAACTCCCGCACCTGCCCGAGCCAGCTGCGCGAACGACTCTCCTCGCTCGCCGGCCGCGGTGCCTTCGACATCGAGGTCCTCGGGTGGGAGGGGGTCGTCGGGCTGCTCGACGCCGGCGTCATCACCGACGAGTCGACGCTCTTCTCGCTCACGGCCGAGGACGTCTTCCGGGTGCCGCTCTACCGGCGTCGGGTGAAGAAGTCCGACCCGCCGGAGGTGGTCCACGACGGGCAGGTGCTCTCCGAGAACGGCCGCAAGCTCCTCGAGCACCTGCAGTCGGCCAAGGAGCAGCCACTGTGGCGGGTGCTCGTCGCCCTGTCCATCCGGCACGTCGGTCCGACCGCGGCACGAGCGCTGGCCCAGCACTTCGGGTCGATGCGGGCGGTCCGCGAGGCCACCGAGGAGGAGCTCGCCGACGTCGAGGGCGTCGGTCCGACGATCGCCGCCTCGGTCCGGGACTGGTTCGAGGGCGAGGGGAGCGACTGGCACCGGCAGATCATCGACCGGTGGGCCGCCGACGGCGTGCGCATGGAGGACGAACGGGACGAGTCGATCGCCCTGACCCTCGAGGGGGTCACCGTCGTCGTCACCGGGTCCCTCGAGCGCTGGTCCCGCGACTCCGCGAAGGAGGCGATCCTCGAGCGTGGTGGCAAGGCGTCCGGCTCGGTGAGCAAGAAGACCGACTGGGTCGTGGTCGGTGACAACGCCGGCTCGAAGGAGGCGAAGGCCCGCGAGCTCGGGCGCCCGATCCTCACCGAGGACCAGTTCGACGAGCTGCTCGCCACCGGGGCCGTGGCCGGCTTCGGCGAGGACGAGGCGTGAGCGGCGTCGACCTGGCCACGGGCCAGTGGTACGTCGAGACGGCGCTGGTGCGACTGCTCGCGAAGGCCGACGAGCTCGTGGAGGCCGCGGGGGAGCAGGCCCTCTCACGCCCGCCGGAGGTGGAGGGCGCCAACAGCGTCTTCGCGCTCGTCACCCACTGCTGCGGGGTGATGGAGCACTGGGGCGGCGAGGTCATCGCCGCGCGGGAGGTCAACCGGGACCGCGCCGCGGAGTTCACCGCCACCGGGACGATCGCCTCGCTCGAGGAGCGGGTGGCTGCACAGTTGCGTCGATGGCGGGCGGACATGGCGGACTTCGACGCGGGGGAGGAGCCGCGGGGGCCGGTCGAGCGATACGAGGGGGAGCCGGAGGTGATCACGCAGGGCTTCGTCCTGCTGCACGTCATCGAGGAGCTGTACCAGCACCTCGGTCACGTCGACCTGACCGTCGACCTCGTCCTGGGACGCTGACCCCCGGGACTCGACTACCGTTCGGGTGTGAGCACCGAGAGCACCACCCCCGAGCCCGACCAGCCGACCTTCGCCGACCTCGGGCTCGATGACCGGGTCGTGCGGGCCCTGAAGGACATCGGCTACGAGCGGCCCTCGCCGATCCAGGCCGCGACGATCCCCGCGCTGCTCGAGGGCCGTCACGTCGTCGGGCTCGCGCAGACCGGCACCGGCAAGACCGCTGCCTTCGCGCTGCCGATCCTCAGCCGACTCGACCTGCGGCAGAAGGCTCCCCAGGCGCTCATCCTCGCCCCGACCCGCGAGCTGGCCCTGCAGGTCTGCGAGGCGATCGAGAGCTACTCGGCGCGGATGCCGAGCGTGCGGGTGCTGCCCGTCTACGGCGGCCAGGGATACGGCGTGCAGCTGAGCGCACTGCGTCGCGGCGTCCACGTCGTCGTCGGCACGCCGGGGCGGATCATGGACCACCTCGACAAGGGGACCCTCGACCTGTCCCAGCTGCGCTTCCTCGTGCTCGACGAGGCCGACGAGATGCTCAAGATGGGCTTCGCCGAGGACGTCGAGACGATCCTCTCGGCGACCCCTGACGAGAAGCACGTCGCCCTCTTCTCCGCGACGATGCCCGCGCAGATCCGGCGGATCTCCTCGAAGTACCTCACCGACCCCCTCGAGATCACCGTCGAGCGCACGACCAGGACCGCGCCGAACATCACGCAGCGGTACCTCTTCGTCTCCTACCCGCGGAAGGTGGAGGCGCTCACCCGGATCCTCGAGGTGGAGAACTTCGAGGCGATGATCGTCTTCGTCCGCACGAAGAACGAGACCGAGATGCTCGCCGAACGACTGCGCGCCCGCGGCTTCTCCGCGGCCGCCATCAACGGCGACGTCGCCCAGGCCCAGCGCGAGCGGACCATCTCCCAGCTGCGCTCCGGCAGGCTCGACATCCTCGTCGCGACCGACGTCGCCGCCCGGGGCCTCGACGTCGAGCGGATCAGCCACGTCGTCAACTACGACATCCCCACCGACACCGAGTCCTACGTCCACCGCATCGGACGCACCGGCCGTGCGGGCCGCTCCGGGGACGCGATCTCCTTCGTCACCCCGCGCGAGAAGCGCCTGCTCAAGGCGATCGAGAAGGCGACGCGCACCAAGCTCGCCGAGATGCCGATGCCGAGCGCCGAGGACATCAACGCCAGTCGCCTGGGGAAGCTCGACGAGCGCATCACCGAGGCGCTCGCCTCCTCGGACCTGCAGACCTTCCGCGACGTCATCGGCCACTACGTGCGCGAGTACGACGTGCCCGAGGGCGACGTCGCCGCGGCCCTGGCGATCGTCCTGCAGGGTGATGAGCCGATGCTCCTGGACCCCGACCCGGTGGAGCCCCCGCGGCGGGACCGGGGTGAGCGCCGTCGCCGGGACGAAGGGGGTCGGCGGGGTGATCGCGGCGCCTCGGGGCGGTTCGCGACATACCGGATCGCCGTGGGGCGCCGGCACAAGGTCCAGCCGCGCCAGATCGTGGGTGCCCTGGCCAACGAGGGTGGTCTGCACCGGCAGGACTTCGGCAACATCGACATCCGCGGCGACCACTCGCTCGTGGAGCTGCCCGCGACGTTGCCGCCGGGGACGGCCGAGAGGCTGCGGCGGACTCGGATCTCCGGCCAGCTCATCGAGCTGCGGGAGGACCGGGGCAAGCGTCCCGACAAGAAGCCACACCGCAAGGGCCGGCGCCCCTGAGGCCCGGTGCAGGTCGGGGTTGGCCCGGTGGGAGGGCGCGCAGCGCTTCGCCTAGGGTGTGAGGAATTCCCCGACCATTGATTGAGTGATCGAGCAATGACGCATATCGAGACCCGGGTCGAGGCCACGGGCAAGGACGAGCCCGATTATGCCGGAAGGAAGTTCGGCGCCGGTGCCGTGGCCAGGCAGAGTCACCGACGCTTCGTTGGTGGGCACTGGGAACGGATCGGACGGCTGCAACGGGACTTCCTGGTGCAGCAGGGTCTGGAGCCGGGGCAGCGGTTCCTGGACGTCGGCTGCGGGAGCCTGCGGGCCGGGCGCCACCTCGTCGAGCACCTGGAGCCGGGCAACTACCACGGCATCGACGTCAACGCCGACCTCGTCGCCGCCGGCTACGACCACGAGCTGACCGACGAGCAGCGGGAGCGGCTGCCCGTCGCGAACCTGCGGAGCACGGACCGCTTCGACGCGGACTTCGGCGTCGAATTCGACATGGCGATCGCGCAGTCGGTCTTCACCCACATCTCCCTGAACCACGTCCGGCTGTGCCTGGCACGGGTCGCTCAGGTGATGCGATCGGGTGGGCGCTTCTTCATCACCTTCAACGAGCAGCCGGAGGACTTCCCCGTCGACGGCATCCCCGAGCGTGGCCACTACACCGAGCGCAATGTCTTCTGGTACTACCGCGAGGACATCCGCTGGGCGGCCAGCTTCAGCCCGTGGTCCTTCCGGTACCTCGGCGACTGGGGCCACCCCCGCGACCAGCGCATGATCGAGCTGACGCGCACCTGACCACGCCCCGATGACAGCGCTCGGCCCGGTGACCGAAGGGTCACCGGGCCGAGGTCGCCGTGGGGTGTCTGCGTCGATCAGCCGAGCGCCTTGACCGCGGCGTCGTAGTCCGGCTCCTGGGTGATCTCGGGGACGAGCTGGGAGTGGATGACCTTGCCCCCTTCGTCGTAGACGACGACCGAGCGCGCGAGCAGGCCCTCCATGGGGCCGTCGGTCATGGTCACGCCGTAGTCCTCACCGAAGGAGGAGCGGAAGGCCGAGCCGACCTTGGCGTTCTCGATGCCCTCGGCGCCGCAGAAGCGGGCCTGCGCGAAGGGCAGGTCGTTCGAGACGTTGATGACGGTGGTGTTCTCCAGGCCGGCGGCCAGCTCGTTGAACTTGCGCACGCTCGCCGCGCACACGCCGGTGTCGATGCTCGGGAAGACGTTGAGCACGACGCGTCCGGACACGTCGCCGGAGGTCAGCGCGGCCAGGCCGTCGCCGACGAGGTCGAACGCCGGAGCGTCGGAGCCGGTGGCCGGGAGGTTGCCGGCGGTGTTGACGGTGTCGCCCTTGAATGCAGTGGTAGCCATGGCACATGCCTACACCCCACGGCGAAGAGAGTCACCCCCGGCCCGGGGTGTGGTCTCAGGAGACGAGGGCGTTGATGCCGAACCCGAGGGGGACGAGGACGATCGCGGAACCACCCAGGCAGGCCATGGCCATGGCCCCCTTCGCCTCGCCGTCGAGGGTCTCGCGCCAGCCGGAGCGCTTCATGATGACCGAGACCGGCTCGTTGATCTCGGCCGTGGAGAAGGTGTAGTCCACCCGCTTCTTGAAGCCGTCCAGCCCCAGCCCGTACTCGACGCGGCGGGTGAAGCTCCACTGCCGGCCGGACTTCACGGCGAGCTGGGCCCCGAGACGGGTCAGCCCGGCCCGCACCTCGAGGTGGCGGGACTCGTCGTTGCGGCGCACGACCCCCCTTCGCCCGGTCGGGGTGAAGCGCGCGACGAAGGTGTCGCGGAGCAGGTGCGTCGTCGCCACGTGCTGCCAGCGGGCGTCGGCGAGGTCGGCGTGGACGAGGATCGACCGACCATTGCTCCGGACGACGTAGGGGGTGTCGGCGAAGGCCTCGGCGAGCGCCGGCGCCAACCACTCGAAGGGCCATGGGTTCGCGCGATCGGTCTGTGGCGGAAGGGGGGAGCGCGGCGGCTCCACGACCTCGTGCCCGCCCTCGCCGACGATGGCCGGGTCGGACTCCCCGCGGAAGCCGATGAGACCCCAGATCGTCGCGGCGACGGCGATGCCCCACACGATCGCCCAAAAGAGGGCCGGCCACGGCTGTCCGTCCATCCAGAAGAGGAGGGCGCCACCGACGAGGGCTGCCGAGAAGGCGAGGACGGCCCCGAGGAAGATCAGCGTCTTCTGGCCGCGACTCATCATGCGGGCAGCGCTCCCGGTCCGGGCACGTTGGCCCCGTGGCCGTCGGTGCGCAGTCGGTCGCGGAGACGCTCCGCGGCGTGATCGAAGCGCTCGTCGGGCACGTCCTGCATGGTCGCGTGCGGATCGAAGTCCTCGGCGGAGTAGGCCGGCCAGGTGTGGATGTGCAGGTGGGGCACGAGGAAGCCCTCGAGCAGCATCCCGATGCGAGGCGCCGCCCACTCCGCCTGCTGGGCCCGACCGATGATCATCGCGACGCGCTGCAGGTGGGCCCAGGTCTCCTCGTCGGTGTCGGTCCACTGCTCGATCTCATCGCGCGGGACGACCATCGCGTGCCCGTCGGTGAGGGGCTCGATGGTCAGGAAGGCCACGCAGGTCTCGTCGGACCACACGAACCGGCCGGGGATCTCGCCGTTGATGATCTTCGTGAAGATGCTCGCCATGCACTCCAGCCTAGGGTGGAGGCATGTCCGAGCGACTGACCGTGGCCGGGGTCCAGCTCACCGCGACGAGCGACCCGGTGGAGAACCTGCGTCGGATTGCCGACGGCACCCGTGAGGCCGCGACCCGCGGCGCGCGGCTCGTCGTCCATCCGGAGGCGGCGATGGCCAGCTTCGCCGGCCGACTCGACACGATCGCCGAGCCCCTCGACGGGAGGTTCGCCGACGGTGTGCGCGCGCTGGCGGAGGAGCAGGGGGTGACCCTCGTCGTCGGCATGTTCACGCCGGCCGACGAGATCACCACCGCGGACGGCAGGACGCGCCACCGGGTGCACAACACGCTGCTCGTCACCGGCGGCGGGGTCGAGGAGACGAGCTACCGCAAGATCCACCTCTACGACGCCTTCAACTCCGTCGAGTCCGAGACGGTCGCCCCGGGGGAGCAGGTCGTCACCGTCGACCTCGACGGCTGGCGGGTGGGGCTGGCCACCTGCTACGACGTGCGATTCGGTAACCACTTCACCGCACTCGGGCGCCGGGGGACCGAGCTCGTCGTGCTCCCCGCCTCGTGGGGGGACGGCCCCGGCAAGGCGGACCAGTGGGACCTGCTCACCCGGGCGCGGGCCCACGACGCCCAGGCCTGGCTGCTGGCCGTCGGGCAGTCCTGGACGAAGGACTCCACGAAGGGTCCCTACGGCATCGGCCGCAGCCTGCTCGCCGACCCCGGTGGGGGCCTGCGCAGCCAGCTCGGTGGTGCCGACGGCGTCCTCGTCGCGGACATCGACCGTGAGTTCGTGCGCCGGACTCGGGAGATCGTCCCGGTACTGTAGCGCTCGCCGGCCGCGAAGTTACTTGCGGGTACGACGACACGCTCAGGCCAGAAGCTCCCACTGCCGCCGACAGTCCGGGGCTGAATGCATCACGCCCTAGCCAGCGTGTCGTCGTACTCGCGAGTCACGAAGGGCCACCGTGCGCCGGACTATGTGCCGCACCCACTCCTGATGATTCATCACCCGGTCCCAGCTGAATCGCAGCACCAGCCATCCCTCCGCGACCAGTCGGTCATACCGGATGCAGTCCTTCTCAAGTGCTTCCCGGTTACCGTGCCACTCGAAGGAGTCGGCCTCCAGCACGAGGCACAGCTCCTCGTCGGCCAGGTCCACCCGGCCGATCCGTCCGCCGTCGTCGGAGATGCTCACCTGGGGCCGGGCGCACAGCCCCGGGGTGTCGGACACGATCCAGCGCAGGACCGACTCGAAGGGGTTGGCCGCTTCGCCCGATGCCATCTCGACAAGGCGGGTGACTCGCACGCGGTGCTGGCGGGGGAGTGCTGCAGCAGCGAGACCGAGTTCGTCCCGGTCCACCCTCCCCTCCCGGAGCGCGGAGTCCAGGACCGCGAGCCCTTCGTCGGCGGGCAGGAGCACGGCGCAGTCCATGGCGGTGCGGACCCGGTCGGTCACCCACCCGTCATCGCGATCACGATTGGTCACGGCACGCCACCGCACGTCGATGGCGCGTCTGGTCCTCGCGGGGACCTTGCGGCCGCGAGGGACGGCCACCTGCGGCCGTGTCGGCACCCACTTCGTGGCCCAGCCCCAGTGCGCTGCCGCGCTGAGCAGAATCGCCGTGCCCGACACCTCGAGCGCGGCGTGGTGCCCGGCCTCGGCCACCTCGCGGGGGGAGATGCGGTCCTCGGACCAGGGCCGGGCCGGCAGCCGGTACCGCCCTCGGGCCGGTCGCTCCACGGACCCGGCCGCGACCGCGCGGCGAAGCGCGCCCTCCGGGACCCGCGCCAGCAATTCGGCCCGGGTGGCTGCTCCACCGAGCTCGGCCAGAACTTCCTCCACCTGCATGGCGATCATCCTCGCGCGGGTAACGCTCCCCGTGCTCGGGGTTGTCCACAGGCCTGATGACCCGCGGGTACGACGACACGCTCGCGGTACGGGGATCCCGATTGCCCATGATGGCGAGGGGTTCAACGTCCCGAGATGCCGAGCGTGTCGTCGTACCCGCAAGTAACCAGAGCGGAGGGTCGACCGGGCCAATGCTGTGGCGGTCGACCGGGACGCGCACCAACCGCCGGGGTAGTGGCCGGGAGGCGGCGGTTCGGGCGGGCCGCGCGCCGGAACATAGACTGTCCGGCATGGCAGACCTCTCCCGTGACGACGTGGCCCATCTGGCCTCGTTGGCCCGTATCGACCTCTCCGACGCCGAGCTCGACACGATGGTCGGCGAGCTCGACGTCATCCTCTCCTCGGTCGCCCAGGTGCAGCAGGCACCCGTCGACGGGGTCGAACCGATGAGTCACCCCATGCCCATCGTCAACGTCACCCGTCCCGACGAGGTGCGCCCCTCGCTCACTCCGGACGAGGCGCTCGCCGCCGCACCCGAGTCCGAGCTGCAGCGCTTCTCGGTGCCGCGCATCCTCTCCGAAGACTGAGCGAAGGAACCCCACCTTGAGTGACCCCACCCGCATGACCGCCGCCGCGCTCGCCGACGCGCTCGCGGCAGGCGACCTCTCCGCCGAGGACGTCACCCACGCCCACCTCGAGCGCATCCGGGACGTCGACGAGCAGGTCGGCGCCTACCTGCACGTCGCCGAGGAGTCGGCGCTGGCCGAGGCGCGTGCCGTCGACGAGCGCCGGGCGAAGGGGGAGACCCTCCACCGCCTCGCCGGTGTCCCCATCGCCGTCAAGGACGTCATGACGAGCACCGGCATGCCGACGACCGCCGGCTCGAAGATGCTGGAGGGCTGGGTCCCGCCCTACGACTCGACCGTCGTCACCCGCCTCAAGGCGGCCGGCATGCCGATCCTCGGCAAGACGAACATGGACGAGTTCGCGATGGGCTCCTCCACCGAGCACTCCGCCTTCGGCCCGACCCGCAACCCGTGGGACCTGGACCGCATCCCCGGCGGCTCCGGCGGTGGCTCGAGCGCCGCCGTCGCGTCCTGGCAGGCGCCCCTGGCCACCGGCACCGACACCGGCGGCTCGATCCGCCAGCCGGCCGCCGTCACCGGCTCCGTCGGGGTCAAGCCGACCTACGGCGGGGTCTCGCGCCACGGTCTCATCGCGATGGCCTCCAGCCTGGACCAGGCGGGGCCGTGCGCACGGACCGTCCTGGACACGGCGCTGCTGCACGAGGCGATGGCGGGGCACGACCCCTTCGACTCCACCTCGATCGACCAGCCGGTCCCGGACGTCGTGGGCGCGGCCGAGCGCGGGGACGTCGCCGGGATGCGGATCGGCATCGTGCGGGAGCTGACGGGGGAGGGCTTCGCGCCGCAGGTCCAGGCCCGCTTCGACGAGGCCGTGGCCCACCTCGTGGACGCCGGCGCCGAGGTCGTCGAGGTCTCCTGCCCGAACTTCGTGCACGCCCTCGGGGCCTACTACCTGATCATGCCGAGCGAGGCGAGCAGCAACCTCGCCCGCTTCGACGCGATGCGGTACGGCCTGCGCGTGGGCCCGGACGGGGTGGACGCGCCGAGCGCCGAGCAGGTCATGGCCGCCAGCCGGGACGCCGGCTTCGGCGAGGAGGTCAAGCGCCGGATCATCCTCGGCACCTACGCCCTCTCCTCCGGGTACTACGACGCCTACTACGGCACGGCCCAGAAGGTGCGTCGCCTCATCGCCGACGACTTCGCCGCCGCCTTCGGATCCGCGGACGTGCTCATCAGCCCGACCGCGCCCACCACGGCCTTCCCCCTCGGGGAGCGCACCACGGACCCGATGGCCATGTACCGCGGCGACATCGCGACGATCCCGGCCAATCTCGCCGGCGTGCCCGGCATGTCCCTGCCGAGCGGCCTGGCGGAGGACGGACTGCCGGCGGGCTTCCAGATCCTCGCGCCGGCCATGGCCGACGACCGTCTCTACACCGTCGGCGCCGCCCTCGAGGCGCGCCTCGTCTCCGCCTGGGGTGGCCACCTGCTGCAGCAGGCCCCGGAGCTGGCGATCACGAAGGGAGCCTGACCCATGGCGAGCACCACCACCGAGGACGTCCTCTCCTACGACGAGGCCCTCGCCACCTTCGACCCGGTGATGGGTCTGGAGGTGCACGTCGAGCTCGGCACCGCGACGAAGATGTTCTGCGGCTGCGCCACCACCTTCGGCGCGGACCCGAACACCCACGTCTGCCCGGTCTGCCTCGGGCTGCCCGGGGCGCTGCCCGTGGTCAACGCGACGGGCGTCGAGTCGGCCGTGCGCATCGGCCTGGCGCTGAACTGCTCGATCGCGTCCTGGTGCCGCTTCGCCCGGAAGAACTACTTCTACCCGGACATGCCGAAGAACTTCCAGACGAGCCAGTACGACGAGCCGATCGCCTTCGACGGTTACCTCGACGTGCAGGTCCCGGCCGCCTCGGGCGAAGGGAGCGAGACCTTCCGCGTGGAGATCGAGCGCGCCCACATGGAGGAGGACACCGGGAAGTCGTTGCACGTGGGCGGCTCGACCGGTCGCATCCAGGGCGCCGACTACTCCCTCGTCGACTTCAACCGGGCCGGCATCCCGCTCATCGAGATCGTCACCAAGCCGATCGTCGGTGCGGGGGAGCGCGCCCCCGAGGTCGCCCGCGCCTACGTCTCCGCGCTGCGGGACCTGCTGCGTGCCCTCGACGTCTCCGACGTGAAGATGGAGCAGGGCTCGATGCGCTGCGACGTCAACCTCTCCCTCCGCACGAAGGAGGGGGAGGCGAGCAGCCCGGAGCAGCTGGCGGTGCCCATGGGCACCCGGACGGAGACGAAGAACGTCAACTCCCTCCGCTCCGTGGAGCGGGCGGTGCGCTTCGAGGTCTGCCGCCACGCCGCGGTGCTCAGCGGTGGCGGGTCGATCCTGCAGGAGACGCGCCACTGGCACGAGGACACCGGCATGACGACCTCCGGCAGGCCGAAGTCCGATGCCGAGGACTACCGCTACTTCCCGGAGCCGGACCTCGTGCCGATCGCGCCGAGCGCGGAGTGGGTCGAGCAGCTGCGCGCCACCCTGCCCGAGCCGCCGGCCGAGCGCCGCGCCCGGCTGCAGGAGGCCTGGGGCTACTCCGACCTGGAGATGCGCGACGTCATCAACGCGGGTGCGCTCGACCTCATCGAGGAGACGGTGGCCGCCGGCGCCAAGCCGCAGTCCGCCCGCAAGTGGTGGCTGGGCGAGCCCTCCCGCCGCGCCAACGATGCCGGGGCCGACCTCGTCGGGTACGCCGAGGAGGCCGGCCTGACCCCGGCCCACGTCGCGGAGCTGGAGTCGATGGTCGTGGCCGGCCGGCTCAACGACAAGATGGCCCGGCAGGTGCTCGAGGGCGTCCTCGACGGCGAGGGCGCGCCCACTGCGGTCGCCGACGCCCGCGGGCTGGAGCTGGTCCAGGACGACGGGGCGCTCGAGGCGGCCGTCGACACGGTCATCGAGGGCAACCCCGACATCGCCGAGAAGATCCGCGGCGGCAAGGTGCAGGCCGCCGGTGCGCTCATCGGCCAGGTGATGAAGGAGATGAAGGGCCAGGCGGACGCGGGCAAGGCGCGCGCACTGATCCTCGACAAGCTCGGCGTCGAGGGCTGAGAGCGGGTCGATCCCGGACCGAGGCGCGGATATGGTCGGGCCATGGTCACCGTCTCGTTGCCCGATCAGTCCTGGCTCGACGCCGTCGGTGAGGTCGACGGCGTCACGACCCTCGTGTGGGATCCGGCGGAGCCGCCGCCGGAGGAGGACGTCGAGGTCTTCGTCGCGCCGTACATGGCCAAGCCGGAGCAGATCGAGCCGGTGAAGGACAAACCGTCCGTGCGCCTGGTCCAGCTCCTCTCCGCAGGTGTCGATGCGGCCCTGCCCGTGGTCCCCGAGGACGTGGCGCTGGCGAACGCCCACGGCGTGCACGACGCCGCAACGGCCGAGCTGGGGGTGGCGCTCGTGCTCGCCTCGCAGCGCGGCTTCGACGAGTTCGCCACCGCCCAGCCGAAGGGGGCGTGGCTCCCCCGGAAGTTCCGCCCCGGACTGGCGGACAAGCGGGTGCTCATCCTCGGGTACGGCTCGGTGGGGTCCGCGGTGGCCAGGCGGCTGGCCCCCTTCGAGGTGGAGGTCACGGCGGTCGCCTCCCGGGCCCGGGCCGGCGACGACCTCGTCGAGCAGGTCCACGGCGTGGACGAGCTCACCGACCTCCTGCCCGAGCAGGACATCGTCATCTCGGTGCTGCCCGGCACGGCCGCGACGAAGGGGGTCCTCGGCGCGGAGGTCCTCGCCGCGCTGCACGACGACGCGCTCGTGGTCAACATCGGCCGCGGCCCGGCGCTGGACACCGATGCCGCCCTCGCCGAGGCCGGTCGGTTGCGCTTCGCCCTGGATGTCACCGACCCCGAGCCGCTGCCGGCGGACCACCCGTTGTGGACGGCGCCCGGGGTGATCATCAGCCCGCACACCGGTGGGGTGACCGATGCCTTCCGGCCCCGGATGGTGGCCCTGCTGCGCGAGCAGTTCGCCCGCCTCGCCGCTGGCAAGGACCCGCTGCACGTCCACCCCCGGGGCTGACCCGCTCGGCAGGGGGTGGCAATTCGGTGTGGCGCGGGCCACACTCGAAACATGACGATGTCAGCCGAGGATCGGACCCTGGTCCTGCTCCGTCACGCGAGGGCCGCCCCGGGGCGCGCCGGGCAGGACGACCGCGAGCGGCCCCTCTCCGAGCGTGGCCGCGACGACGCCCAGCAGCTCGGCCGCTGGCTCCGCGAGCAGGGGCTCGGCTGCGACGAGGTGATGTGCTCGCCGTCGCTGCGGACCCGGGAGACCATGGAGGAGGTCGCGGCGGCAGGCTGCGCGGAGGCCGAGATCGACATCGTCCACCAGCTCTACGACGCCACCCCGGAGGACGTCCTCGCCGCAGCCCGGACCGCCTCGCCCGATGCCACGGTCCTCGCCGTCGTCGGGCACGCCCCCGGCCTGCCGGCCGCCGCGAGCCTGCTGGCCGACGGCAACGGCACCGAGTGGGCGCACGAGGCCTTCGGGCGGGGCTTCCCTCCCGGCGGGGTCGCGGTGCTGCGCTTCTCCGGCCACTGGGGTGACCTGGCCTTCGGCGCCGCGGACCTGACCGAGTTCTGGTCACCGGAGCCGGACCGCGCCTGACGTCCCGACCGCCCGCCCACGGACACGAACGCGGCACCCCCGACACACCGCAGGGTATTTGCTATAGTAAACTGCGGAAGTCCACGGGAAGGGATTCCCGGCCACGAGAAGCAGGGGGAGACGCCATGACCGACCAGACCGTGCACCAGCGCAGCAGCACCGACCCGAAGAACGTCCCGACACCCTTCTGGTGGGGGCTCGGCTTCGGGGTGCTGGCCTTCGTGGTCCACATCAGCAGCAGCTCGTCGCGTCGGGTCAACGGGGTGCTGACGGAGTGCTCGTACACGGACTACTTCGCCTTCATTGCCGCGGCGGCCTGCGTGGGCTTCGGGGTCGTCGGCCTCGTGAAGGGTCTCCGGGCGTCGAGGGATCGCTCCGTCCACCCGGTCGTGCTCCTGGCGCTCGCGCTGGTCCTCGCGATCCTGGCGGTCGTCCACGTCCTGCGCGGCATCGGGATGATCGGCGGCCCCTGCTAGGGGCGAGCGCCAATCCCGCATGATGGACGCGGTTGTCTCAAACGTTGACACAAGGGTGGGCGAGGGGGAGAGTGTGAGCCGTGGCCCACCTCCTCGTACTTCCCCGGCGCGCTGCCTGAGGCGACCCCGTCGCACGACGCAGCGCGCGCCCTTCTGTCCACCGTCGGACCGGAGGGTTTTTTCATGACCGGGGCAGGCGAGGACACCAGGAGGCATCGATGGCACGGCGAACCGAAGGACTGACGGTGACTGACAGGATCAGCGGCACCCCGAACCCGGCGGAGCTTGCCCGTCGGATGGAGGCTTCCAGGCCGAGCACCCGGGAGGTGACCGGTGCGCAGAGCCTCGTCCTCGCCCTGGAGCACGTCGGTGCCGAGGTCGTCTTCGGCATCCCGGGGGGCACGATCCTTCCGGCCTACGACCCGCTGATGGACTCGACCAGGGTCCGCCACGTCCTCGTCCGCCACGAGCAGGGCGCGGGGCACGCCGCCGAGGGCTACGCCTCGGCCACCGGCAAGGTCGGGGTCTGCATGGCCACCTCCGGCCCGGGCGCGACCAACCTCGTCACGGCGATCGCCGACGCCCACATGGACTCGGTCCCGATGGTCGCCATCACCGGGCAGGTGGCCTCACCCGCCATCGGGTCGGACGCCTTCCAGGAGGCCGACATCCGTGGCATCACGATGCCGGTGACCAAGCACAACTACCTCGTGACGAACCCCGACGACATCCCGCGGGTCGTCGCAGAGGCCTTCCACATCGCGAGCACCGGCCGGCCCGGCCCCGTGCTCGTCGACATCGCCAAGGACGCCCAGCAGGCGAAGACGACCTTCTCCTGGCCGCCGCAGGTGGACCTGCCCGGCTACCACCCGGTGACCCGCCCGCACGCGAAGCAGATCCGCGAGGCCGTCCGGCTGATCGCCGAGAGCCACCAGCCGGTCCTCTACGTCGGTGGCGGCATCATCCGCGCGGGCGCCAGCCAGGAGCTGATGCGTCTGGCCGAGCTGACCGGCATCCCCGTGGTCACCACGCTCATGGCCCGCGGGGCCTTCCCCGACGACCACCGGCTGCACCTGGGCATGCCCGGCATGCACGGGTCCGTCGCGGCGGTGACCTCGCTGCAGCGCAGTGACCTGCTCATCGCGCTGGGGACGCGTTTCGATGACCGGGTGACCGGTCAGCTCTCCTCCTTCGCCCCGCACGCGAAGGTGATCCACGCCGACATCGACCCGGCCGAGATCTCCAAGAACCGCGTGGCGGACGTGCCGATCGTCGGCGATGCCCGGGCGATCATCAGTGAGCTGCTGCAGGCGATCGAGACCGGCACGGGGGACGCCGCCCGGGTCCGGCCGGAGCGCTTCACCTCGTGGGCGGGCGAGACCGCCTCCTGGCGGGAGAGCTACCCGGTCGGCTACACCGCGCCGAGCGAGTCGGCACTCATGCCCCAGGAGGTCATCCGCCGGATCGGTGAGATCGCGGGGCCCGAGGCCGTGTACGCGGCCGGCGTCGGCCAGCACCAGATGTGGGCGGCGCAGTTCATCGACTACCAGCGCCCGCAGAGCTGGCTGAACTCCGGCGGCGCCGGGACCATGGGTTACGCGGTCCCCGCCGCCATGGGGGCGAAGGTGGGCCAGCCGGACCGGGTCGTGTGGGCCATCGACGGCGACGGGTGCTTCCAGATGACCAACCAGGAGCTCGCGACCTGCGTCATCAACGACATCCCGATCAAGGTCGCGGTCATCAACAACTCCAGCCTCGGCATGGTCCGGCAGTGGCAGACGCTCTTCTACAACGAGCGCTTCTCCAACACCGACCTGCACACCTCCGTCGGCAGCCGGGTCCCGGACTTCGTCAAGCTCGCCGAGGCCTACGGCTGCGCCGGCCTGCGGTGCGAGCGTCCGGAGGACCTGGACGCGACCATCAAGGAGGCCATGGAGATCAACGACCGGCCCGTCGTCATCGACTTCGTCGTCGAGCGCGACGCCATGGTCTGGCCGATGGTCCCCGCCGGGGTGAGCAACGACGCCATCCAGATCGCCCGCGACGTGGCTCCGGAGTGGGACCGCGAGGACTCCGACGCCCTCGAGCAGGACAGCGACGCCGACCAGGACGGGAAGTGACCACAGTGACCAAGCACACCCTCTCGGTCCTCGTCGAGAACAAGCCGGGCGTCCTCGCCCGGATCTCCTCCCTCTTCTCCCGGCGCGGCTTCAACATCGACAGCCTCGCCGTGGGGGAGACCGAGCACGCCGAGATCTCCCGGATGACGGTCGTCGTGGACGTCGACACGCTGCCCCTGGAACAGGTGACCAAGCAGCTGAACAAGCTGGTCGAGGTCATCAAGGTCGTCGAGCTGGACCCGCTCGCCTCGGTCAACAGCCAGGTCGTCCTGGTCAAGGTCCGCAGCGAGGCCGCCAACCGCAGCGGAGTGCTGGAGACGGCGCAGATGTTCAAGGCGAAGATCGTCGACACCACCGCCGACGCGATGACGCTGCAGGTCTACGGCAACTCCGACAAGATCGCCGCGATGCTCGAGATCCTCGAGCCCTACGGCATCAAGGAGCTCGTCCAGTCCGGCGTCGTGGCCATCGGCCGCGGACCGCGCTCCATCACCGACCGGTCCAGACACTGACCCACGTCGACACCGCGTCGCCCGGGCGCGAGACGATGCCACCGGGTGAGAACCACAACAGCCGAGCACACAAGGAGAAGAGCAGCATGGCCGAACTGATCTACGACGACGACGCCGACCTGTCCGTCATCCAGGGACGCAAGGTGGCCATCATCGGCTACGGGTCCCAGGGGCACGCTCACGCGCTGAACCTTCGCGACAGCGGTGTGGACGTGCGCATCGGCCTGCGCGAGGGCAGCTCCTCCCGCGCCAAGGCCGAGGACGAGGGCCTGCGCGTCCTCACCGTGGGCGAGGCCTCCGCCGAGGCGGACGTCATCGTCGTCCTCGCCCCGGACCAGGTCCAGCGCACCGTCTACGCCGACGAGATCGCCGAGAACCTCAAGGACGGCGACGCGCTGGTCTTCGGGCACGGCTTCAACATCCGCTACGACTACATCCAGCCGCCCTCGAACGTCGACGTCGTCCTCGTCGCGCCGAAGGCCCCCGGCCACACGGTCCGTCGCGAGTTCGTCGCCGGCCGCGGCATCCCCGACATCATCGCCGTGGAGCAGGACGCCTCCGGCAAGGCGTGGGACCTGGCCAAGGCCTACGCGAAGGGGATCGGCGGCACCCGGGCGGGCGTGATCACCACGACCTTCACCGAGGAGACCGAGACCGACCTCTTCGGTGAGCAGTCCGTCCTCTGCGGCGGCGTCTCCCACCTCGTGCAGGCGGGCTTCGAGACCCTCACCGAGGCCGGGTACCAGCCGGAGATCGCCTACTTCGAGGTCCTCCACGAGCTGAAGCTCATCGTGGACCTGATGAACGAGGGCGGCATCGCCAAGCAGCGCTGGTCCTGCTCCGACACCGCGGAGTACGGCGACTACGTCTCCGGTCCGCGCATCATCGACGCCGGGGTCAAGGACCGGATGCAGGGCGTCCTGAAGGACATCCAGGACGGCACCTTCGCCAAGCGCTTCATCGACGACCAGAACAACGGCGCCGTCGAGTTCCAGCAGCTGCGCGAGAAGGAGGCCGGCCACCCGATCGAGGCCACCGGCAAGAAGCTGCGTTCGCACTTCGCCTGGCAGCAGCAGGACGACGACTACACCGAGGGCAGCGCCGCCCGCTGACCCGTCACGGACCCCCGCCGCAGCGACCCTGCGGGCGGACCCCGACAGGGGGCGCCCACCGACCTCACCGGTCGGGGCGCCCCCTGTCGTCGTCCGGGAGGGGTGCGGGTCACCCGGCGAGGTGTCCCCAGCGGGGCGCGAGCTCCTCCCACGGGCCGGTGGCCGCGACCCGACCGGCGTCCAGGACGACCACCCGGTCGGCCTGCTCGAGGGCGGCCCGCTTCGAGGTGGCGCCGATGACGGTCCGGCCGCGCTCGCGCAGCGCGTGCCAGAGCTCGATCTCGGTCGCGGCGTCGAGCGCGCTGGAGACGTCATCGGCCAGGAGCAGCTCCGCCTCCGTGGCCAGCGCCCGCGCGAGGGCGAGGCGCTGCACCTGGCCACCCGAGAGGCGCACCCCGCGGTGCCCGACGACGGCGTCCCGGCCGCCGGCCTCCGCGACGTCGGAGCTCATCCGCGCGTCCGAGACCGGCTCGGCGAAGGGGCGCTCGTGCCCCAGCCGGATGTTGTCCCCGAAGGTCCCGGAGAGGACCCGCGGCACCTGCGAGATGTGCGAGACCTGGCCGGGACGCAGGAAGACCTCCGGGTCGGTGACCTCGGTGCCGTTCCAGCGGATCCGACCACGGTGGTCGACGAGCCCTGCGAGCGCGGAGAGCAGGCTCGACTTGCCCGAGCCGACCCGGCCCACGAGCAGCACGAGCTCGCCGGCGCCGACCGTGAGGTCCACCCCGTCCGCGCCGATCGTGCCGTCATCGTGGATCGCGGTGAGGCCCTGCAGCTCCAGCCGCTCCAGGGACACCCGAGGCACGGGGGCGGGTAGGGGGGCGTGACCGTCGACGAGGTCGACCCCGGCCGGCAGCCGGGTGAGGTCCACGCCGCCGGCGAAGCGGGCGGTCTCGACCTGCCAGGCACGCGTGCCCGGCGCCTCGGTGACGACCATGCCCGCAACCCGACCGAACCAGTCGAAGCCGGAGACCGCTCCCGCCACCAGCAGGGTCACCGCCAGGCCCCAGCCGCCCGCGACGTGGATCGTCCACGCGGCGACGACACCGCACTGGACCATGACCATCGGCACGCCCTGGAGGAAGGCCTGGATGCGGTGCTCCGAGACCGCCGCGGAGACCCGGCCGGTGTCGACGAGACGCAGGTGACGACGCACCGAGGGCGTGGCCGCGGCCAGCTTCACGGTCCGCATCGACTCCAGCGCCGAGACCAAGGCCCGACCGAAGGCCGCCCGCGCCGTCGAGGCCTCGGCCGCCGAGCGCCCGGCCGCCGGCCGCCCGAGCACCGAGGCCAGCGCGGAGGTGGCCATGACCGCGAGCAGCACGGCACCCGCGATCCACGTGCCCGCGAGCACCGCGGTGACCGCCGCGACGAGCAGGCCGTTGACGAAGTCGACCCAGCGGTCGGCGTACCTGGCGTAGCGGTCGGCATCCATCGAACGGGCCACGACCTCGCCGGGCGGGGTCCGGGGGAGCCGGGTCTGCTCCGTCTGGCCCTGGAGCACTGCCATCCGGGTGCGCAGCATGACCTCGATCCACCAGCGCGGGTAGCGGGTGAAGGCCTCGGCGAGCAGCACCGGCATCGTGAGCAGGCAGGCCGTGAGCGCGAGGGTGAGCAGCACCGGGGTCTCACCGCGCTGGAGGGCCTCGACGAGACGCCCCCAGATCAGGCCGGTGACCGCGCCCTGGGCCCCGATGAGCGAGCCGACCAGGAAGAGCGATGCCCCGAGCAGCCCCCAGCCCGGCTTCAGCAGCAGGGCGTGCAGCGTGCCCCGGGCCAGCGACGGTCCGTCGCCGACCTCGGGACGCGTCGGCGGCTCGCCCTGGCGCCGCCCCCCGGCAGCAGCGGGCTCGGACCGCCCCGCCGCCACCGGCGCCGCCTCCGCCGCGGTCCGGCTGGCCGCGAGCAGGTCCTGGAAGGGCCCCTGCTGGCGGGAGAGCTCGGCATGCGTGCCGTGCTGGATCAGTCGCCCGTGGGCGAGGACGGCCACGTGGTCCGCGCGCTCGATCGTGCTCAGCCGGTGGGCGATGAG
Organism: Janibacter corallicola NBRC 107790; assembly: GCF_001570965.1. GTDB lineage: Bacteria > Actinomycetota > Actinomycetes > Actinomycetales > Dermatophilaceae > Janibacter > Janibacter corallicola. Next base: position 96,919 of record NZ_BCSR01000003.1, read on the forward strand.
CACGCCCGTGCGGCCGCGCAGCAGCCGGTCGGCGGCGACGACGACGCGCCGCTCGGTGACCGGGTCCATCCGGGCGGTCGCCTCGTCCAGGACGATGACGCGCACGTCGCGCACGAGCAGCCGGGCGAAGGCGATCAGCTGCTCCTCACCGGAGGAGAGCGTCGTCCCACCGGGACCGAGCAGCGTGTCCAGCCCGTCGGGCAGCCCGGCGACCCAGTCGTCGAGGTCCAGCTCGGCGATGGCCGCCTCGACCTGCTCGCGCGGTACGGGCGCGAAGAGGGTGATGTTCTCGGCGAACGTGCCCGCGAGGATCTCGGTGCGCTGGGTGACGACGCCGACGGCCCGCCGCAGCTCCTGCAGGTCCAGGTCGAGCACGTCCACCCCGCCGAGGAGCACGCTGCCCGGCGGCGGCTCCACCGCCCGCGAGACGAAGGAGGCCAGCGTCGACTTGCCCGAGCCGGTCCGCCCGACGAGGGCGGTGGTCTCCCCGGCGGGGACGCGCAGGTCGATCCCCTGCAGCGCGAAGGTGCCCTCCTCGTAGGCGAAGTCCAGGTCCGCGAAGCGCAGCTCGAGGGCCCGCTCGTCGGGGACGGGGCGGCCCCCTTCGGGCTCCGGCTCCACGGCGAGCATCTGGCGCAGCCGCATGACCGCGCCGAGCCCCTCCTGCAGGTCGGGCAGGTTGTTGGCCATCTGCGAGACCTGCCCGACGAAGGTCGCGGTGACGAGGAAGAGCGTGACCAGCCCCGAGACGGGCACGGCGCCGGCGGCGGTCATCGCGACGCCGCCGACGACGATGGCCACGAGCAGGGCGTGCAGCAGGAGGCCCGCCCGCCGGGCGAGGGAGCGCTCGACCACGATGACCTCGAGGAAGCGCCGGTGCACCAAGGAGGAGAGCGCGGCCACCCGCCGGATCACGTGGGACTGCCCGAGGCTCGTGCGCAGGTCGTCCCGCCCGGCGATCCCCTCCTCGAGGGCGCTCGCGTGATCGGTCCAGGCCATCTCCTCGATGACCTTGCGCCGGGCGATCTCCCGCAGCAGCGGGGGCATCACCATCGCGGTGACCGCGGCGAGCAGCGGGAAGAGCAGCCACGCCGGCCACCACGTCACGCCCGCGACGACCCACATCGGGAGCACGCCGAAGCCGGCCCGGAAGAACATCCACAGCTGCATCCGCACGACCGTGCCCACCTCGTGGGTGTCGTCGTCGATGCGGTCGAGGATCTCGCCGACGGCCTGCTCGGAGAGGACCGCCACCGGCTGGTCCAGCGCCGCGTCCAGCAGGTCCTCGCGCAGCCGGCCCTCGGCCCGGTCGGAGAGGCCGACCCAGACGAACTTCCCGACGGTGTCGACGACCGCGCCACCGACGACGCACGCGGCGAGGATCCCGACGAGGCGGGCGGAGGGGTCCTCGGCGAGCCACCCCATGATCACCGTGCCCAGGGTCAGGGCCACGGCGGCGACGGCGGCGCAGGCGAGGGCAGCGGCGGCCGCGGGGCTGCGCAGGCGGCGCCAGTCGACGGTGCGGGCGGTGTCACGGCCGGACGGGTGGCGGGTCGGCGCCTCCGGGTCCGGACGGTGGGTGAGGGTGAGGGTCATCAGGTACCCGAGGCTATGCCCGACCCCCGACGGCCCGCCTCCCCATTTTTCCCGGGCGAAGGGGGCGCCCCGCCTCCTCGCCGACGAGGCATCCACGATCCGGACAGGCCGTTCCACAGCGTGGACGAGCAGGTCTACCGTGGTGGGGTCCGCGTGGGACCCACTGCGGCAGGCACGTATCCACCCCCTTCGCAGGAGTCATCATGAGCGACGAGGAGCTCGAGGTCCGCCGCGCCCTCCAGGAGAGCATGGACCGGCGTGAGCAGGGCCCGGCGCGGTAGCCCCGCCCAGCACCAGGCCAGCAGCGACGCCCCCGACCGCGACCGGTCGGGGGCGTCGTTCTCGTGGTGAGACGGTGTATCAGCAGACGGACGGGCGACATACGGTTGGGCCATGCCGCAGCTTCGATCCCGCACCAGCACCGACGGCCGCAACATGGCAGGGGCCAGGGCCCTCTGGCGCGCGACCGGCATGGGCGAAGGGGACTTCGGCAAGCCGATCGTGGCGATCGCCAACTCCTTCACCCAGTTCGTCCCGGGTCACGTCCACCTCAAGGACATGGGCCAGCTCGTCGCCGGCGCGATCGAGGACGCCGGGGGAGTGGGCAAGGAGTTCAACACCATCGCCGTCGACGACGGCATCGCCATGGGCCACCACGGGATGCTGTACTCGCTGCCCAGCCGCGAGGTCATCGCCGACGCCATCGAGTACATGGTCGAGGCGCACTGCGCCGACGCGCTCGTGTGCATCTCCAACTGCGACAAGATCACCCCGGGCATGCTGCTCGCCGCGCTGCGGCTGAACATCCCGACCGTCTTCGTCTCCGGCGGGCCGATGGAGGCCGGGAAGGCGGTCGTCGGCTCTGATGGAAGCGTCGGGACGTCCCGATTGGACCTCATCGACGCCATGACCAGCTCCGTGGACGACTCGGTCTCCGACGAGGACCTGCTGAGCATCGAGCAGTCCGCCTGCCCGACCTGCGGCTCCTGCTCGGGCATGTTCACCGCGAACTCGATGAACTGCCTCACCGAGGCCCTCGGCCTCTCGCTGCCGGGCAACGGCTCGACGCTGGCGACGGCCGCCGCCCGCAAGGACCTCTTCCTGCGCGCCGGGGAGCTCGTCGTCGACCTGTGCAAGGAGTACTACGACGGTGACGACGACTCGGTGCTGCCGCGCTCGATCGCGGGCCGCTCCGCCTTCGCCAACGCGATGCGCATGGACATCGCCATGGGCGGCTCGACGAACACGATCCTGCACCTCCTCGCCGCCGCCCAGGAGGCCGGCGTCGACTTCGACCAGAACGACATCGACGACCTCTCCCGCGAGACCCCGTGCCTGGTCAAGGTCGCCCCGAACAGCACGAACTTCTACATGGAGGACGTCCACCGGGCGGGCGGCATCCCCGCGATCCTCGGTGAGCTGCACCGCGGCGGCATGCTCGACACCTCCGTGCGAGCCGTGCACAGCCCCTCCCTCGACCTCTGGCTGAAGGAGTGGGACATCCGCAGCGGCTCGCCGAGCGAGGAGGCGAGCGAGCTCTTCCACGCCGCCCCGGGCGGGGTGCGCACGACGCAGGCCTTCTCCTCCAGCAACCGCTGGGCGAGCCTCGACACCGACTCCCGCGACGGGTGCATCCGCTCCGTCGAGCACGCCTACTCCACCGAGGGTGGGCTGGCCGTGCTGCACGGCAACCTCGCCGAGGACGGCTGCATCGTCAAGACCGCCGGTGTGCCCGAGCACCAGTGGACCTTCTCCGGGCCGGCCCGCGTCGCCGAGTCCCAGGAGGAGGCGGTCGAGATGATCCTCTCCAAGAAGGTCCAGGAGGGCGAGGTCGTCGTCGTCCGCTACGAGGGCCCGAAGGGCGGCCCCGGCATGCAGGAGATGCTCTACCCGACCGCCTACCTCAAGGGTGTGGGCCTGGGCCCGAAGTGCGCCCTCATCACCGACGGGCGCTTCTCCGGCGGCTCCTCCGGCCTCTCGATCGGCCACGTCTCCCCGGAGGCCGCGGCCGGTGGCACGATCGGCCTCGTCCGCGACGGCGACGTCATCGACTTCGACATCCCCGGCCGCCGGGTCAACCTCCTCGTCGACGAGGACGAGCTGGCCCGCCGGCGCGCCGAGCAGGACGCGAAGGGGTGGGCACCGGTCAGCCGTGACCGTCCCGTCTCCCAGGCGCTGAAGATCTTCGCGCGCTTCGCCCAGTCCGCCGACAAGGGCGCCGCCCGCAAGGTCCACTGAGAAGCCCCGGTCCCTTGGGTCCCACGTTCGGCGTGGGCGGTGCGAATGCCCGCTAGGGCATGAGCCTCGAAGGGCCGGCCCCTGAGGAGGGAACTACGAGGGGGCTCAGCGCTTGGGCGGGAGCGCCAGGAGGATGAGCCCGACGATGAGCGGGACGCCGATGCAGCAGAAGGCCCCGAGGAGGGTGCCCACGGCCTCGCCGCCGTTCTCCGGGGACTCGAAAGTGCCGGAGCCGAGCGAGGCGAGGATGCCGAGGAGGGCGAGCGCGCCCAGCACGAGGAGCAGTATGCCGACGACGATGCGCCACACGGGCCGCTTGGCTGGCTGGTGCATGGCGGGCTGGTGCTCGTGTGGGTCCACGGTGCTCCTCGGTGTTGGGAATCGAACGCGCCGACAGTACCCGGTCCTCGGACCCTCGCACTCTGGGACGTGGCGACCACATGCCGGGACACACTGCCCGCATGCCGGGACGCGGCCTAGTCTGAGCCCATGACCGAGCAGCAGGACAGCTTCGACATCGCCGTCATCGGGGGGGACGGGATCGGCCCGGAGGTGGTCGCCGAGGGCATCAAGGTGCTCCGGGCCACCGGGGTCGACGTCACCACAACCGAGTACGACCTCGGCGCCCGGCGCTGGAACCGCACCGGCGAGACCCTGCCGGACTCCGTCGTCGAGGAGATCCGCGGCCACGACGGCATCCTCCTCGGTGCGATCGGCGACCCGAGCGTGCCCTCCGGCGTCCTCGAGCGGGGCGTGCTGCTCCCCCTTCGCTTTGCCCTCGATCACTACGTCAACCTGCGCCCGGCCAAGCTCTTCCCCGGCGTGACGAGCCCGCTCGCCACCGAGGTGACCGACAAGGGGCTGGACTTCGTCGTCGTCCGTGAGGGCACCGAGGGCCCCTACGTCGGCAACGGCGGCGCCCTTCGCGTCGGGACCCCGAACGAGGTCGCGACCGAGGTCAGCGTCAACACCCGCTTCGGCATCGAGCGTGTCGTGCGGGACGCCTTCGCCCGCGCCCAGGCGCGCCCGCGCCAGCACCTCACCCTGGTCCACAAGCACAACGTGCTCACCCACGCCGGGCACCTGTGGCGGCGCACGGTCGAGGAGGTCGGCGCGGAGTTCCCCGACGTCGAGACCGCCTACCAGCACGTCGACGCCGCCACGATCTTCATGGCCACCGACCCGGGCCGCTTCGACGTCATCGTCACCGACAACCTCTTCGGCGACATCATCACCGATATCGCTGCCGCCATCGCCGGTGGCATCGGTCTGGCCGCGAGCGGCAACATCAACCCCAGCCGCGAGGCGCCGAGCATGTTCGAGCCGGTCCACGGCTCCGCCCCGGACATCGCCGGGCAGGGCAAGGCCGACCCGACCGCCGCGATCCTCTCCACGGCGATGCTGCTGGACCACCTGGGCCGCGCGGACGACGCCGCCCGGGTCGAGGCCGCTGTCTCCGCGGACCTCGCCGAACGCTCAGGGGAGCGGACCACGACCGAGATCGGGGACGCGGTGGCAGCGCGCCTGTGAGTGGCAACACAGCAGGGGTTACCCTGCGAGCACCACAGCACCTTGAGGAGACGTGTCACCGATGACCGCTGAGCTCACCTTCGCGACCACCCGCAGCGAAGCCCCGACACCGGACGCCGAGCGCGAGAAGATCCTCGCCGACCCCGGCTTCGGCAGCCATTTCACCGACCACATGGTCACCGCCACCTGGACGAAGGGGGAGGGCTGGCACGACGGCCGGGTCCGCCCCTACGGCCCCTTCAGCCTCGACCCCGCCGCGGCGGTCCTGCACTACGCGCAGGAGGTCTTCGAGGGGATGAAGGCCTACCGCCACGAGGACGGCTCGATCTGGACCTTCCGCCCCGAGCGCAATGCCGCCCGGATGGCCCACAGCTCCGAGCGCCTCGCCCTGCCCGTCCTCGGGGAGGAGGACTTCGTCGCGGCGCTCAGGGCACTCCTCCAGGTCGACAGCGCCTGGGTCCCCAGCGCCACCGGCGGCGCGGAGACCAGCCTCTACCTGCGCCCCTTCATGTTCGCCTCGGAGGCCTTCCTCGGGGTGCGCCCGGCGCACGAGGTGATCTTCTCGGTCATCGCGAGCCCTGCCGGCGCCTACTTCTCCGGCGGGTTGAAGCCGGTCAACCTCTGGGTCAGCCAGGACTACGCCCGCGCCGGCGACGGCGGCACCGGGCAGGCCAAGTGCGGCGGCAACTACGCCTCCTCCCTCGCCGGGCAGCTGGAGGGCATCGCGCAGGGCTGCGACCAGGCCGTCTTCCTCGACTCCTCGACGCACACCTACATCGAGGAGCTCGGCGGGATGAACCTCTTCTTCGTCACCAGGGACGGGCGCCTCCGCACCCCGGCCCTGACCGGCTCGATCCTCGAGGGCGTCACCCGTGCCTCCATCCTCGAGCTCGCTCCCGACCTCGGCCTGGAGCCCGAGGAGGCCCGGATCACCCTCGATGAGTGGAAGGACGGCGTCGCCTCCGGCGAGATCACCGAGATCTTCGCGTGCGGGACGGCCGCGGTCGTCACCCCCGTCGGCGAGCTGCGCTGGGACGGCGGTTCCGTGGCCTCCACCGCGGGCGAAGGGGGCGGGGAGCACACCCGTGCCATCCGCCAGGCCCTCCTGGACATCCAGTACGGCCGTGCCGAGGACACCCACGGCTGGCTCACCCGACTGGCCTGACGCGCCAGCAGCACCCGACACCACACGCCGGATGCGTCCCGACCTGATCGCCACCGACCTCGACGGGACGTTGTTGCGCTCCGACGGCACCGTCTCGACCCGCTCGGCGGATGCGCTTCGCGCCGCCTCCGATGCCGGTATCGAGACGGTGCTCGTCACCGCCCGCCCGCCGCGGTGGCTCGACGAGCTCGGGCACATCGTCGGCGACCACGGGATCGCGCTCTGCGGCAACGGCGCGTTCCGGTACGACGTCGCGGGCCGGCGGGTCTTCGGGGAGCGGACCATCGATCCGGTGGTCGTCGCCGAGATCGTGACCGACCTGCGCGAGCAGATCCCCGGGACCGGCTTCGCGGCGGAGCGCAGCACCGGTCTCGCGGCGGAGAACATGTTCGCCGCGATCCACGACCACCCCGAGGACCTGGTGACCACCTCGGACATCGAGCTGCTCCGGGACGCCCCCGCGGGCAAGCTGCTCGCCCGCAACCCGCACCTGACCGACGAGGAGTTCATCACCGCGGCCACGGAGGTCGTGGGGGAGCGCGGCATCGTCGCCTTCTCCGGGGCGGGTGGGCTCGCCGAGATCTCGGCGGTCGGGGTCACCAAGGCCGCGGCGCTCGCCGACTGGTGTGCCGAGCTGGGCATCGCGGCGAGCCGGGTGTGGGCCTTCGGGGACATGCCCAACGACCTGCCGATGCTCACCTGGGCGGGGCGCTCCTTCGCCGTGGCGAATGCCCACCCCGACGTCCTCGCCGCCGCCACCGACACCTGCCTGGCCAATGACGAGGACGGGGTGGCGGTTGTGCTGGAAGGCCTGCTCTGAGCCATGGGCCTTCGACTGCCCGGCCGCAAGTGGCGGTGGCGGCCACCGAGGCAGAGGCGGACGAGCTGCTCACCCGGCTGCTGTCCCGGTTCCCCGGACGGGGGAACCGGGTCGAGGAATCCGGCTTCCACACCAGCGATGGCCCCCGGGCCGGTGCGGTCGGCACGACGGGGAGCACGGTGCACCTGGTGATCACCCCCGACGAGGACGACGGCGAGCCCCTGGCCAGGGACGTCTTCGACACGGCGGGGGCCGCCACCCGGCGTGCCCGGGAGCTGCGCAGCGCAGGGGAGTCGGTGGTCATCGCCGAGATGACGATGGGCGCGCTCCCCGAACAGCGACGTCGGGGAGGGTGAGCCCACCGTCGTCCAGCATCCGGACGCCGAGTCCGGAGGCGGGTGCACAGTGGCAGGGTGAATGCCGTGATGCACCCGATGAAGCAGCGCGCCGCCACCGCGGCCCTCCTCATTATCTAGGCGCGACGAGCCACCCGCTCGTCGCGCAGACCTCCCACACCCGGGGGGTCTTTTGCTTTGTCGGGCAGGGGACGGCGGAGCATCGGGTCCGGAGCACCACCCCAGCGAAGGACCGGCGCGGCGAGCGGGAGTCACATCGACGAGGGGGCCGGCCGGCCCCCTTCGACCCGCCTGACGGAGACCACTGATGACCGGATTCCACGTCTACGACACGACCCTGCGCGACGGTGCCCAGCAGGAGGGCATCAACGTCTCGGTCGCGGACAAGCTGGCGATCTGCCGGCACCTGGACGAGCTGGGCGTCACCCACATCGAAGGGGGCTGGCCCGGAGCCAACCCGAACGACACCGAGTTCTTCGCCCGCGCGGGCACCGAGCTGGAGTTCACGAACGCGACGCTGGCCGCCTTCGGCGCCACCCGCAGGGCAGGATGCGCCGCCGCGGACGACCCTCAGGTGCAGGCGCTGGTGGACTCCGGCGCCTCCGTCATCACCCTCGTCGCCAAGGCCCACCCGGGGCACGTCGAGCGGGCGCTGCGGACCACCCGCGAGGAGAACCTCGCGATGATCGGCGACACCGTCGGCCACCTCGTCGCGCAGGGGCGCACGGTCATGGTCGACGCGGAGCACTTCTTCGACGGCTACCACCTGGATCGGGGCTACGCCCTCGCCTGCGTGAGCGCCGCACACGAGGCCGGCGCCGAGGTCATCGCCCTCTGCGACACCAACGGCGGGATGCTCCCGGACCAGGTCTTCGACGTCGTCACCGACGTCATCGACGTCACCGGAGCACGTCTGGGCATCCACTGCCACAACGACACCGGCTGCGCCGTGGCCAACTCGATGGCGGCCGTGCGCGCCGGCGCCGACCACGTGCAGGGCACCGTCAACGCCTACGGCGAGCGGACCGGCAATGCCGACCTGATCACCGTGCTGGCCAACCTCCAGCTCAAGCTCGGCCACGAGCTCGTCGAGCCGCACCGGCTGCAGGACGCGACCCGGATCGCCCACGCGGTGAGCGAGGTGACGAACTACCCGCCCTTCTCCCGGCAGCCGTACGTCGGTTCGGGAGCCTTCGCGCACAAGGCCGGGCTGCACGCGAGCGCGGTCAAGGTCGACCCGGACCTCTACCAGCACATCGACCCCAAGGCCGTCGGCAACGGCGTGCGCATGCTCGTCTCGGACATGGCGGGCCGGGCGACCGTGGAACTGAAGAGCCGCGAGTTCGGCATCGACCTCTCCGAGGATCCCGAGGGCACTGCGCGGGTCCTCGCACGGGTCAAGGAGCTGGAGCAGCAGGGTTACACCTTCGACGCCGCGGATGCCTCCTTCGAGCTGCTGCTGCGGCGGATGCTCGGTCGGGACGACCTCGAGTACGCGCAGATCGAGTCCTGGCGGGTCATGATCGACGCCCGTGGCGGCAACGACGCGCTCGCCGAGGCGACGGTGAAGGCCCACGCCGGCGGGCAGCGCGTCGTCGCCACGGGGGAGGGCAACGGACCGGTCAATGCGCTCGACCACGGTCTGCGCGAGGCGCTCTCGGTCGTCTACCCGGAGATCGAGCGCCTCGAGCTGATCGACTACAAGGTGCGCATCCTCGACGCCGCCCACGGCACCGACGCGATCACCAGGGTGCTCATCGAGACCAGCGACGGGAGCACGACGTGGACCACGGTCGGGGTCGCGGGCAACATCGTCGAGGCCTCGTGGGAGGCCCTCATGGACGGGATCACCTACGGGCTGCGGCGCTCCGGGGTGCCGGTGCGCTGACGACCCGGCCTCGCTCCGCAAGAGAAACGGCCGCGGGCTCAGCTCTTCGCGACGTGCCCGAAGCGGTGCCGGGTGGTGCTCACCGCCTGCTCCCGGAGGAAGGGGAGCAGCTCGCGCCGCCCCGTGGCCAGGACCTCGCCGGTGAGCACGTCGACCCCTGCGGTCACGAGGGCGTCGACCGCCTCGCCGGAGACCGAGCCGACCGCGCGCACCCGACCGTGACCGACCTCGTCGGGCGCGGCGGCGACGAAGTGCTCCTCCGACTCCGCCCGCACCTGCACGTGACCGAGGCTGCCCGGCAGCCCGAGCGAGGGGTCCGCCGAGACGATCATCCGGGTGCCGGTGAGGGTGGCTGCGGCGACGAGCCGCAGCAGCTGCACCGGTCGGGCGTCGGCCGCGGCGCGCACGAGCACGAGCGGGCAGCGGCGGTACCGGAAGACGTTGTCCTCCACGACCAGCGCGCTCGGGTCGTGCTCGATGCCCAGGTCGCTCGCCCACACCTGCGCGTCGCTGGCGACCGCGGCGGCGAGCCAGGCCCGCTCGTCCTCCTCGACCCGCTCGCCGAGCGAGGCCAGCTGGGCATCGACCGTGGTGCGCACGGCCGCGGAGGGGGTGACCCCCTCCGTCGGGAGACCCTCGGCGACCCAGGTGCCCAGCTGCGCGACGTAGTTGGGGCCGCCGGCCTTGGCGCCGGGCCCGATGGAGGAGCCCTTCCAGCCGCCGAAGGACTGGCGCTGCACGATCGCCCCGGTGATGTGCCGGTTGACGTAGGCGTTGCCGACCTCGACGGCCTCGCTCCAGCGCTCGATCTCGTCGGTGTCGAGGCTGTGCAGACCGCCGGTGAGCCCGAAGTCGGTCGCGTTCTGCAGCTCGATCGCCTCCTCGAGGCTGTCGGCGCGCATCAGCCCGAGCACCGGCCCGAAGACCTCGGTGAGGTGGAAGAAGGACCCGGGGGTGACGCCCTCCTTGACGCCGGGGCTCCACAGCCGGCCGGTCTCGTCGAGCTGCCGCGGCTCCACGAGCCAGGTCTCGCCGGGCTCGAGGGTGCTCAGGGCGCGCAGCAGCTTGCCGCTCGGCGCCTCGATGACCGGACCCATGCGGGTGCCCAGGTCGCTCGGCCACCCGACGACGATGGACTGCACCGCGTCGAGCAGCTGGCGGCGGAAGCGCGGGGAGTCCGCGATCGACCCGACGAGGATGCCGAGCGAGGCGGCGGAGCACTTCTGCCCGGCGTGGCCGAAGGCCGAGGAGACCAGGTCGGCGACGGCCAGGTCGATGTCCGCGGAGGGGGTGATGACCAGGGCGTTCTTGCCGGAGGTCTCGCCGAGCACCCGCGGGCCGTCCTCGCGCCCTTCGCGCCACCCGGCGAACATCCGGGCGGTCTCGCTGGCACCGGTGAGCACGACGGCGTCGACGTCCGGGTGGGCCACGAGGTGCCGGCCGACCTCGTCCTCCTCGGTGCGCACCACCTGCAGGACGTCGGTCGGGACCCCGGCGGCGTGCAGCGCGGCGACGGCCTCCTCGACGCAGACCGGGGTCTGCGGCGCGGGCTTGATGACCACGGCGCTGCCGGCGGCGAGCGAGGCGAGCACCCCGCCGATCGGGATGGCGACGGGGAAGTTCCACGGGGGCGTCACCAGCGTCAGGGCGAAGGGGGTGAACCGCGCCCCGTCGGCCATCGGCCCGTCCGCCAGCTCCTCGGCGCGGTCGGCGTAGTAGCGGGCGAAGTCGACGGCCTCGGAGACCTCGGGGTCGGACTCGGCGATCGTCTTGCCGCCCTCGGCGGCCATGGTCGCGACGATGCGCTCGCGGCGGGAGTCCAGCTCGCGGGCGGCGCCGCGCAGCAGCGCGGCCCGGTCGGCGGCGGGCCGGGCGGCCCAGGCCTCGTGCGCTGCGCGGCCGGTGGCGACCACCTGGTCCACCTCGGCGACGGAGCCCAGGTGCGGTGACGTCGGCTCCGGCCGGGACGCGGCGACGGCCCGGGCGGCCCACTCCCGCGACTCCGGCAGCGACGGGTCGCTGTCCGGGGTGTTCGCGAAGTGGTCGGCCAGGGCCGGCCGCTCGGCGCTGCGCCGCGGCCCGGTCGGCGTCTGCCCGATGGCGGCGATGCTCGTGCGGAAGCGGGACTCCTGGTCCGGCATCGCGGTCGGGTCCTCGGCGAAGAAGGCGTGCAGGTAGTTCTCGGGGGAGGCGTTCTCCTCGAGGCGGCGCACGAGGTAGGAGACCGCGGCGTCGAAGTTCTCCGGGGCCACGACCGGGGTGTAGAGGATGACGGTGCCGACGTCGTCGCGCACGGCCCGCGCCTGCGAGGGGGACATGCCCTGGAGCATCTCGACGTCCAGGACCGCCTCGACGCCCCGGTCGCGGGCGAGCAGGTGCCCGGCGGCCACGTCGTAGAGGTTGTGGCTGGCCAGGCCGAGGCGCACACCCGCGGCGACGGCGTCCTCGCGCAGCGCGCGCTCGACGCAGCGCAGGTAGTTCGCGTCGGTGCCGCCCTTCGTGGGGTAGGGGGCCTGCTCCCAGCCGTGCATGACGGCCTCGACCTGCTCCATCGCCAGGTTGGCGCCCTTGACGAGCCGGATCTTGATGCCGGCGCCCCCGGCGGCGGTGCGCTCGCGGGCGAAGGCGATGAGCCGCTCCATGGCCGGCAGCGCGTCCGGCAGGTAGGCCTGCAGCACGATGCCCGCCTCGAGGTCCTGGAACTCCGGCTCGGAGAGCATCGCGGTGAAGACCTCGATCGTCATTCCGAGGTCCTTGTACTCCTCCATGTCGAGGTTGACGAAGGCGTGCGGCGTGCTCGCCCGGGCCGCGCGGTAGAGCGGGCGCAGCCGCTCCAGGCAGCGCTCGACGGTGCCGGCCGAGTCCCACGTGCTGATCTGGCTGACGAGCGAGGAGACCTTGATCGAGACGTAGTCGACGTCGGAGCGCTCGAGCAGCTCCCGGGTGCGGCGGGTGCGGTCGGCCGCCTCGCCCTCGCCGAGCACCGCCTCACCGAGGAGGTTGATGTTCAGCCGGAAGCCGTCCTGCCGGGCGGCGTCCAGGTGCCGCCCCAGGTGCGGGTCGCGGGCGTCGACGAGCAGGTGTCCGACCATCTGCTTCATCCGGGCGCGGGCGGCGGGGACGACGACCTTGGGAGCGATGCGGGCGGCGAGGGCCCCGAGGCCGAGCAGGCCCCGGTCGAGCCCGCCGAGGAAGGACGCGGCCGAGCTCGCGGTGATCGTGCTCAGGGCGTTCGCCGCGGCGTGGTCGTCCTCCGGGCGCGCCACCCGGTCGACGAAGAAGACCGCGAGGTCCAGCCCCTCGGCGTCGGAGAGCAGCGCGGCCAGCTGGCCGGTGGTCTGGCTCTCCTTCTTCGTGGCGCCGGCGTGGGCGGCCGAGGCCCAGCGCTCGGCGAGGGCGACCGCCTCCTCGACGAAGGGGGCGTATGCCGCCGTGGCGGGGTCGAGAGCCGGGTCCTGGGTCTCGGGCGTCGAAGTCGTCATGAACTCGACGGTAGGACGCTGCGGTGCCCACCGCCACAGTCATCCGTCTGGCTGGTCAGCGGCTTCGACATACACTCGTCTGATGGTTGACGTGCAGGACCTCGTCGACGAGGCCTCCTCCCTGCTGGAGGCACCCGTGACCCTGGAGGACCGGGGTTTCCGGCTGCTCGCCTTCGGCGCCCACACGGGGGCGACCGACCCGGTCCGGGTCGAGACGGTGATGGGGCGCGGCTCGCCCGTGGAGACCCGGGCGTGGTTCGAGCGTTTCGGCATCGGGCGGGCGCGCGGGCCGGTGCACGTACCCGGCGACGCCGAGCGGGGCATCGCCGCCCGGCTGTGCCTGCCCGCCCGCTGGCGCGACGTCGTGCAGGGGTACCTGTGGGCCATCGAACCCCCGGACGGGCTGGCGCCCGAGCGGGTGCGGGCCGCCGAGGCCCTCGCCGCCCAGGCGGGGGAGGCGCTGGCGCGACTGGCCTCGCGGCGCCGGGAGAGCGAGCGGCTCGTCCTCGACCTCCTCGAGACCGGCGAAGGGAGGTCCGGCATCGCGCTCGAGGTGGCCGACGCGCTCGCCCTCGATCCAGCGACCCTCGTCGCGGTGGTCCTCCTCGGCACCCGGCCGGGCGTGCGGCTGCGGGCGCAGCAGGTCCACGGCCCCGGCGGACTGCCCCGTGGCGTGGGCGTGGCCGAGCAGGGCGGGGACGTCGTGCTCCTCGTCCCGGCACGGATGGGTCCCGACACCGTCGCGGCCGGGGCGATCGGCGCGCTGGACCGGCTCGGTGTCACGGGCGTCGTCGCCGCGGTCGGGGAGGAGGTGGCGCTGCCGGAGGCGGCGGAGTCCCATCGTCAGGCGCGGGCCGCCCTCCGCGTGGCCCGCCCGCAGGGGCCGGCCGGTCGGGACGGCCACGCGGACCTCGGTCCCGCCGAGGCCAGGGTGCACGACTGGGCCGACCTCGGTATCCGCCGCATCCTCGGCGGCCGTGGTCGCGACGAGGTGCTGGCCGCGACCCGCACCCCCGCGGTGGCGGCCCTCCTGGCGGGACCGGAGGAGCTGGTCGAGACCGCCTGGGTCCACCTCGAGGAGGCCGGCTCGGTCGGTGCCACGGCCCGGCGCCTGGGGCTGCACCGGCAGAGCGTCTACGCGCGGTTGCACCGGATCGAGGGCGTCACCGGGCTGGACCTCGCTCGCGGCAGGGACCGACTCGAGCTGCACCTCGGCCTGCTCGTGCACCGTGAGCCCGGGTGGGGAGGGCCTCAGGGAGGGGGCCGGGAGCCGCGGTTCGCGACCCGCTCGATGCCGTGGTAGACGAGTGTGAGGAGCCCGACCGCGATCGTCACGTGCAGCAGCAGGGCGAGAGCGAGCCCGCTGATGACCCCGGCGGCCCGGAAGCGGCCCCACCCCAGGCTGAGCACGAGCGGCGTGACCACCGCGCCCGCGGCACCGCTGAGCAGCGTCGACCACCACGGACCCTCGCCGACCCACGGCACGCCGCCGACGAGCGGCACCGGGACCCCGAGCAGGTCGAGGGTCGCGAGCACGCCGAGCACCGCGATGAGCCCGAGGCTGCCGATCGCCGTGAGGCGCCAGCGCCACTTCGTCGCCGGGGACCAGTCCGTCTGCCGGCCGCTGACCATCACCGCGAGGGTGACGCCGGTCCACAGCAGCCAGCGGCGCACGACCGGGGTGCCCGAGTCGGCCATCGCGTCGCGGAAGACCCGGTTGGCCATGTCCCAGGTGATCTCGTGGCCCTCGGTGCTGACGTAGGACGCCGGTTGGCCCGGGTCGCCGACGAGCCCGTCGTGCAGGATCGCCGCGGGCAGGTAGGTCCCCGTGCGCGGCAGCAGCCAGCCGAAGACCTGGGGGATCGAGGCGAAGTCGGTCGCGAAGGTGTCCGGGTCGTCCGGCACGAGCAGGTCACCGAGCTCCCGGTCGCGGTAGCCGATCCGCCGCAGCAGCCGGAACTCGTTCGTCGGGTCGGTGAAGTCCCGCTGCAGCAGGATCTGCGGTGGCGCGTCCGGGTCGGGGTCGCCGCCGAACGGGCCACCGTCGTGGAAGCGCCCGGCGTCGGGGTTCAGCGGTTCGGCCACGACCCCACCATGTCAGCGGCCACCGACGACGTGGGGCAGGCCCGCCGCGACCCTCAGGTCCTCGATCACGGCGAGCAGCCGGCGGCGCAGCGCGTTGGAGGCGACCATGAGCTCCCGCTGTCGGGTCACGTACTCCGCCTTGCCGGTCGCGGTCTCGATCGCGACGGGAGCGATGCCCAGGTCGGAGAGGTCGTAGGGGGAGGCGGCCATGTCCAGCTCCCTGACCCGCAGCGCGTGCCGGAAGGCCGCGAGCGTCAGCTCCGAGGGCACCGCCGGCGCGAGCTTGAAGGCCCACTTGTAGACATCCATCCCCGCGTGCAGGCACGCGGGTTGCTCGTGCTCGAGCTGGGTCTCCCGCGTCGGGCGCAGCGTGTTGCGCGGGGCCGCGGCCTCGGTGAAGAAGCGGTAGGCGTCGAAGTGGCTGCACCGGATGCGGTGTCCTTCCACGACCTCGTCGGTGCCCGCCTGCCCGAGGCGCAGCGGCAGCTGCTCGTGCCGCTGCTCGCCCGGCGCGAGCCGGTGGACCATCGCCCACTCGTGCAGGCCGAAGCAGTCGTGCGTGCCCGGGCGGGAGAGGGTCGCCTCCAGCAGGTCACGGACGAAGGTGACGGCACGCCCCCTTCGCTCGAGGAAGGCGGCCGAGTCGAGGACGGCGCTGCCGTCGGCGGCGAGGACGTAGCCGCTGCGGTCCCCGTACGGTTCCGCGGCATCGGCCAGACGCACGCCCGGACCCGGGTGCCAGCGGCGCAGCTTCGCCGGCGGGTGGTTGTAGTACTCGAAGAGGAAGTCCTCGACCGGGTGGCGCTCGCCCCGCCGGCGCCGCTCCAGCCGTCCCGCGGTCAGGCCGTCCACCGCGGCTGCGTGCTCACGCGCCAGCTCCTGCCACTGCTCCCTGCCCAGGAGCGTCTCGGTCGGGGAGTCCACGGGGACCAACCGTAGACGCACACTAGGGTGATCTCGTGCGCATCGCGAGATACACGACAGGGGACGAGCCGGTCTACGGGCTCGTCGACGGCGAGGGCAAGAAGATCGCGGAGGTGACCGGCGACCCGCTCTACCAGCGGATCGAGCTGACCGGCACCACGACGACGGTCGAGGAGGTGCGGCTGCTCGCACCGGTCATCCCGCGCAGCAAGATCATCGGCATCGGCCGCAACTACGCCGACCACGCCGCCGAGATGGGCAACGACGTGCCCGAGGAACCGATGATGTTCCTCGTGCCGAACACCGCCGTCGTCGGCCCGGGGGACCCGGTCGTGATCCCGCCGCTGACCTCCGAGGTGCACTACGAGGGTGAGCTGGCCGTGATCATCGGGCGGATGTGCAAGGACATCGAGCCCGACGAGGCCAAGAAGGTCATCTTCGGCTACACGATCGCCAACGACGTCTCCGCGCGCGACCTGCAGCGCGGGGACGGGCAGTGGGCGCGGGCGAAGGGGATGGACACCTTCTGCCCGCTCGGCCCGTGGATCGAGACCGACCTGGACCCGCAGGACGTGGCCATCACGACCCGCCGGGACGGCGAGGTCGTCCAGGACGGGCACTCCTCGGACATGGTCCACGGCGTCGCGGCCCTCATCAGCCACGCCTCCAAGGCCTTCACCCTGCTGCCCGGCGACATCATCCTCACCGGGACCCCGGCGGGTGTCGGTCCGGTCGAGGCCGGCCAGCGCGTCGAGATCGAGATCGACCAGATCGGGACCCTGGCCAACCCATTCGTCGCCGCCGAGTGACGCGGGACTGACGTGGACCTCGCCCGCTCGATCCCGCTCTTCGTCCTCGCGGCGCTGCTCGAGATCGGGGGCGCGTGGCTGGTCTGGCAGGGGCTGCGTGAGCACCGCGGGTGGCTCTGGGTCGGCGCGGGCGTCATCGCGCTCGGCCTCTACGGCGTGGTCGCCACACTGCAGCCGGACGCCAACTTCGGGCGCATCCTCGCCGCCTACGGCGGCGTCTTCGTCGCGGGTTCGCTGGCGTGGGGGATGGTGGTGGACGGCTTCCGCCCCGACCGATGGGACGTCACCGGCGCGCTGGTCTGCCTCGTCGGCGTCGCGGTGATCATGTACGCGCCCCGAGCGTGAGTGGGCCCGCGGAGCGGCGACGATACGATCGGGCCATCATGAGCGACTCCTCTGCTGCCCCCGAGCCCACCGCCCCCCGCCTGCGCGTCGCGCCGTCACCGACCGGTGACCCGCACGTCGGGACGGCCTACATGGCCGTCTTCAACCTGGCATTCGCCCGGAAGCACGGCGGCCAGTTCGTGCTGCGCATCGAGGACACCGACCGGGCGCGCTTCAACGCCACGAGCGAGCAGCAGCTCTACGACACCCTCGGCTGGCTCGGCCTGACCTGGGACGAGGGCCCCGACGTGGGTGGGCCGTGCGCGCCGTACCGGCAGAGCGAGCGGCTGGACACCTACCGGCCCTACGTCGAGGCGCTCATCGAGAGCGGCCACGCGTACTACTGCTGGTGCTCCTCGGAGCGACTGGCGCAGATGCGCGAGAAGCAGCAGAAGCTCAAGCTCCCGACCGGCTACGACCGGCTCTGCCACGGCAAGACGAAGGAGGAGCGGGCCCAGCTCGAGGGCTTCAACGAGGACCCCGTCGTGCGGATGTACGTCCCCGACGACGCGCCGACCCACTTCGAGGACGTCATCCGTGGGACCGTCTCCGCGCCGCGGCCGGACGACCAGGTCATCCTCAAGGCGGACGGCTTCCCGACGTACCACCTGGCCGTCGTCGTCGACGACCACGAGATGGGCATCACCCACGTCGTGCGCGGCGAGGAGTGGATCTCCTCGACGCCCAAGCACGTGCTGCTCTACGAGTGGCTGGGCTTCGAGCCGCCGAAGTTCGCGCACATGCCGTTGCTGCGCAACGAGAACAAGTCCAAGATCTCCAAGCGCAAGAACCCCTGGGCGCGCCTGACGTGGTTCGAGGAGGCCGGCTACCTGCCGGAGGCGGTCGTGAACTTCCTCGGCCTGCTGGCCTACCCGCCGGCGAAGGGGGAGGGCGGCGCCGACGTCGAGAAGTTCAGCTTCGAGGCCTTCAGCGAGGACTTCGACTGGGCCAAGGTCAACAAGGTCGGGCCGATCTTCGACCTGAAGAAGCTGGACTGGCTCAACGGGCAGTACATCCGCGACCTCGAGCTGGACGACCTCGCCGCCCGGCTGCTGCCCTTCCTGCAGCAGGACGGGGTGCTCGGTGAGGAGCCCGGCCGGGAGGACCTCGCGAAGCTCGAGGCCATCGGTGAGCAGATCCGGCCGCGGATGCAGCTGCTGACCGAGGCCACCGACCTCGTGAAGCCCTTCTTCGTCGCCGACGCCGATCTCGAGATCGCCGATGACGCCCGGGCGGCCCTGAAGGACAACGCCCCCGAGGTCATCGACGCGGCCCTGACCGCGCTCGCGGACGTCACGTGGGAGGCCGCCGAGATCGAGGCGGCGCTGCGCGGCGCGATCGTCGACGGGATGGGCATCAAGCCCCGGCTGGCCTTCGGGCCGCTGCGCACCGCGGTGTCCGGGCGCAAGGTCAGCCCGCCGCTCTTCGAGTCCATGGAGATCCTCGGGCGGGAGAGCACGCTGGCGCGGCTGCGCTCCCTTCGCTCGTCGCTGGGGTGACCCGAATTTTGATGGGACGCCGGACGGCGGGTAGTATCTCCATTCGGTTCACGGCCCGCGCGCTTCGGCGCAAGGGGCAGTGGTACCCCCTTGGGGTATGGTGTAATTGGCAACACGGCTGATTCTGGTTCAGTTGTTCTAGGTTCGAGTCCTGGTACCCCAGCGCTGGGAGCGACGTCGTCGCTCGATTTCGGAAGACCCCGCCCGAACGGGTAAGGTTCTCTCCGTTGCCCGCCCGGTCACGGGTCGGGAAGCAGCAGATGGCCCCGTTGTGTAGCGGCCTAGCACGCCGCCCTCTCAAGGCGGTAGCGCGGGTTCGAATCCCGTCGGGGCTACAGCGATCAAGGCCCCCGCTCATCCGAGCGGGGGCCTTTGTCGTGTCCGGCTTCTCCCAGGTCCGCTTCCGGTCAGGAACTGTGGCGCGCTGCCGATGTCCTTCGTCGTCGTGTGGTCACGTCGTCGTTCGCGACATCGGCTTGATGCTGCGCCACGCCTCTTGTCCGTCCGCGTCGAAGGGGTCCGGGAGGGCGTGCGTCACTCGGTGTCGCGGTCGGCTGCCTCGGCGGCCTTCGCGTGCTTCTCCAGGACCTCGGTCAGCTTGTTGGCGCCGGCCATGACGGTGGCGGCGTGCAGCCGCCCGGGCTGGCGGGAGAGGCGCTCGATCGGCCCCGAGATCGAGACCGCGGCGATGACCCGACCGGAGGGGGAGCGCACCGGCGCCGAGACCGAGGCCACGCCCGCCTCGCGCTCGCCGACGCTCTGGGACCAGCCACGACGACGGACCCCGGAGAGCATCGTGGCGGTGAAGGCCGCACCCTGCAGGCCGCGGTGCAGCCGGTCCGGCTCCTCCCACGCGAGCAGCACCTGCGCGGCCGAGCCGGCGAGCATGGAGAGCGTCGCGCCGACCGGGATCGAGTCGCGCAGTCCCACCGGACGCTCGGCGGCCGAGACGCAGACCCGGTTCTCGCCCTGGCGACGGAAGAGCTGGGCCGACTCGTTGGTGTGGTCCCGCAGCGCGCCGAGGACCGGACCGGCGGCGACGAGGAGCTTGTCCTCGCCGGCGGAGGCGGCCAGCTCGCCGAGTCGGGGGCCGAGGATGAAGCGCCCCTGCATGTCCCGGGCGACGATGCGGTGGTGCTCGAGGGCGACCGCCAGTCGGTGGGCCGTCGGCCGCGCCAGACCCGTGGTGGCGACGAGCTGCGCCAGGGTCGAGGGGCCGGACTCCAGGGCGCCGAGCACGACGGAGGCCTTGTCGAGAACGCCAACTCCACTACCGTTGTCCATGTAGTGATACTGACATCTCATGTCGTGAGACGCAAGTTCGTCGGCGGCGCGGAGGTGCCACCGTCGAGACACACGCAGGAGCCCGTCCGCGGGCGCGATCGCTGGATGGAGAAGGACATGGCTGGAACGCTGGCCGAGAAGGTGTGGGACGCGCACGTCGTGCGCCGAGCGGAAGGGGAGCCCGACCTCCTCTACATCGACCTGCACCTCATCCACGAGGTCACCAGCCCCCAGGCCTTCGAGGGGCTGCGACTGGCCGGGCGCGGCGTGCGCCGGCCGGACCAGACGCTGGCCACCGAGGACCACAACGTCCCGACGACTCCCGGGCCGATCACCGACCCGGTGAGCCGCACCCAGGTCGAGACGCTGCGGGACAACTGCGCCGAGTTCGGCGTGCAGCTCTACCCGATGGGTGACGCCGAGCAGGGCATCGTGCACGTCGTCGGCCCGCAGCTCGGGCTGACCCAGCCGGGCACCACCGTCGTCTGCGGCGACAGCCACACGAGCACCCACGGAGCCTTCGGGGCACTCGCCTTCGGCATCGGCACGAGCGAGGTCGAGCACGTGCTCGCCACCCAGACGCTCTCGTTGAACCCCTTCAGGACGATGGCGATCAACGTCCACGGCGAGCTCCAGCCGGGCGTGACCGCCAAGGACATCATCCTCGCGGTCATCGCGAAGATCGGCACCGGCGGTGGCCAGGGATACGTCCTGGAGTACCGCGGCGAGGCCATCGAGTCGCTCTCGATGGAGGCGCGGATGACGGTGTGCAACATGTCGATCGAGGCCGGCGCCCGCGCCGGCATGATCGCTCCCGACCAGGTCACCTACGACTACCTGCAGGGGCGGGACCGTGCCCCGAAGGGGGAGGAGTGGGACGCGGCGGTCGCGGCCTGGTCGCAGTTGCGCAGCGACGACGACGCGGTCTTCGACGCAGAGGTCGACATCGACGCCTCGACGCTCACCCCCTTCGTCACGTGGGGCACGAACCCCGGGCAGGGCTCACCGCTCGGCGAGGCGGTGCCCGACCCGCAGGCGATGGCCGACGAGAACGAGCGCGCCACTGCCGCAAAGGCGCTGGAGTACATGGGCCTGACGGCCGGTACTCCGCTGCGGGAGATCGCGGTCGACACCGTCTTCCTCGGCTCGTGCACCAACGGGCGCATCGAGGACCTGCGCGCGGCGGCCGGGGTCGTGCGTGGCCGCCGGGTCGCCGACGGCGTGCGCATGCTCGTCGTGCCGGGATCGGCCCGGGTGCGCCTGCAGGCCGAGGAGGAGGGCCTGGACCAGGTCTTCCTCGAGGCGGGGGCCGAGTGGCGCCTCGCCGGCTGCTCGATGTGCCTGGGCATGAACCCCGACATCCTCTCGCCGGGCGAGCGTTCCGCC
Organism: Janibacter corallicola NBRC 107790; assembly: GCF_001570965.1. GTDB lineage: Bacteria > Actinomycetota > Actinomycetes > Actinomycetales > Dermatophilaceae > Janibacter > Janibacter corallicola. The sequence goes on from NZ_BCSR01000003.1 coordinate 118,365, forward strand.
TCGACGAGCAACCGCAACTTCGAGGGGCGCCAGGGCAAGGGCGGGCGCACCCACCTGGTCAGCCCACTCGTCGCGGCGGCCACCGCCGTGCGAGGCACGCTGTCCAGCCCCGCCGACCTGGACGTCCTGCAGGAGGCCTGAGGAGATCACCATGGAGAAGTTCACCACCCACACCGGCACCGGGGTCCCGCTGCGGCGCAGCAACGTCGACACCGACCAGATCATCCCGGCGGTCTACCTCAAGCGGGTCTCCCGCACCGGTTTCGAGGACGGGCTCTTCGCCGCCTGGCGCGGGGACGAGACCTTCGTGCTCAACCAGGCCCCATACCGTGAGGGCTCGGTGCTCGTCGCCGGCCCGGACTTCGGCACCGGCTCCTCCCGCGAGCACGCGGTGTGGGCGCTGAAGGACTACGGCTTCCGGGTGGTCATCTCGTCCCGCTTCGCCGACATCTTCCGTGGCAACTCCGCCAAGCAGGGACTCCTCGCCGCCCAGGTCGCCCAGGACGACGTCGAGCTGCTGTGGAAGTACCTCGAGAACAACCCGGGCGCCGAGGTGACCGTGGACCTGACCGCGCGGACGGTGACGGCCGGGGACATCACCTGCCCCTTCGAGGTCGACGACTACACCCGCTGGCGGCTGCTGGAGGGCCTGGACGACATCGGGTTGACCATGCGCCACGAGAGCGCGATCACCGACTTCGAGCAGGGGCGGCCCAGCTGGAAGCCGAGCACCCTGCCCGCCTGAGTGCGTGGGCGCCGTTGTGCCGCAACGGTGCCCACGACCGGCACGGCGAAGGGAGCCGCCCTCGCCGGGCCGCGGGAAGCGGCTGCCGGCGCGAATCACATTGCGCCGCATCAATTCTTTGGGTCGAATCACCCCCAATCGATGCCGAATCCCCTTACCGTCGTGACAGGTCGAGTGATCGACTCGGCTGTCCTGGCCGGGGGAAGTGCCGGCTGTCTACCTACGGGAGTGACCGTGAACAAGGCAGAACTCGTCAAGGCTCTCGAGGAGAGACTCGGGAGTCGGAAGGCCGCCCAGGAGGCGCTCGAGGTCGTGCTCGACACGATCGTGCGCGAGGTCGCGAAGGGGGGTCGTGTCGCCATCACCGGCTTCGGCACCTTCGAGAAGGCCGCCCGTGCCGCCCGCACCGGACGCAATCCGCGCACCGGTGAGGTCGTGAAGATCGACAAGACCACCGTGCCCCGCTTCAAGGCAGGCACACGCTTCAAGGAGTACGTCGCCGACCCGAAGTCCCTGCCCAAGGCCGCGCCCGCGGCCGCCCGCGCCGCGGCCGGCACGGTGGGGGCCACCGCCCGCGAGCTGGGCCGAGGGGGCTCGAGCACCGGGGGCACGACGAAGACCGCCGCCAAGAAGTCGACGGCGTCGAAGTCGACGGCGGCCAAGAAGTCGACCGCGAGCACGTCCGCCGCGAAGAAGTCGACGCCGGCGAAGTCCACGGCCAAGAAGAGCTCCGGCGGCGCGAAGAAGTCGACGCCCGCGAAGAAGAGCACGGCCAAGAAGACGACCGCGAGCAAGTCCACGACGAAGAAGTCGACGCCCGCGAAGAAGAGCGCGGCCAAGAAGACCACTGCGAAGAAGGCGACCGGCTCCGGGAGCTGAGCGGGACCCCCTTCGCCCCGAACGGTGTCGGGCCCGGGCGTTGCCGGGCCCGACACCGTCGTCAGCGGATGGACTCGTCCCGGCCGATGCCGACGATCCACATCCGGGTGATCTCGCCCGACTCCCGGGTGAGGTTGACCCGCTGCCCCGGTCGCAGGAAGCGCAGCCCGCTGGCTGCGAAGATCTCAGGGGAGACCTCGTGGGAGACCCCCTCGTCGGTGACGACGGTGGTCCCGGTGTCCGGGTCGTGGGAGAAGACGGTGGCCTGCACGGTGAGAAGGATAGTCGTGCCATAAGGTGAGCGGGATCACGGGATCCCGTGATCGAGGCGGAGCTGGCGAAGGAGGTTGCCCATGGGGGCCGGTCGTCCTCCGATACCCCTCGTGTACCGCTTCGTCGCGCTCGTCATGCGCCCGCTGCTGCGGCTCGTGCTGCGCTACGAGGTGCACGGCGAGGAGAACATCCCGCTCGGCGGCTTCATCGTCGCGGTGAACCACAACTCCCACAGCGACCCCTTCCCGTGGGCGCACGTGCTGTACAACCGGGGCATACCGCCGGTCTTCCTCGCGAAGGACTCACTCTTCAAGGTCCCGGTGATCGCGTGGGTCATGCGCTCCACCCACCAGGTGAAGGTGGAGCGCGAGCGGGCCGCTGCCGCACAGTCGCTGCCCCACGCGAGGGCCGCACTCGCGCAGGGGCACTGCCTCGGGGTCTACCCCGAGGGCTCCCTCACGCGGGACCCGGACGAGTGGCCGATGCGGGGCAAGACCGGTGCCGCGCGGCTGGCGCTGGAGTCGGGGTGCCCGGTCATCCCGGTCGCGCACTGGGGCGCCCAGGGGCTGCTTCCGCCGTATGCCCGGGTGCCGCGGATCTGGCGTCGGCACACGGTGGAGATCCGGTTCGGGGAGCCCGTCGACCTGGCGGATCTGCGGGAGCAGCCGACGAGCTCCCAGGTCGTGGCCACCGCGACGGACCGGATCATGCGGGCCATCACCGACGAGCTCGAGCAGATCCGGGGCCTGCGGGCCCCGGAGGAACGATTCGACCCGAAGGCGCACGGCATGACGCCCACGGGCAGGTACAGCCGAGGAGAGAACACGTGAGCACAGCAGCAGTATTCGGAGCCGGGAGCTGGGGCACGGCCTTCGCCTCGATCCTCGCCGACGCGGGCAACGAGGTGCGGGTGTGGGGGCGGCGCCCCGAGCTCGTCGCGCAGCTGAACGACGGCGTCAACGAGGACTACCTGCCCGGCTTCTCGCTGCCCTCGGGGATCTCCGCCTCCAGCGACCCCGCCGAGGTCACCGACGGGGCCGAGATCATCGTGCTCTCCGTGCCGTCGCAGACCCTGCGGGCGAACCTCGCGGACTGGGGTCACCTGCTCGGCCGCGACGCGATCGTCATCTCGCTGATGAAGGGCATCGAGCTCGGCACGACGAAGCGGATGAGCGAGGTGATCGCCGAAGCCGGTGGCGTCGACCCGGAGCGCATCGGCGTGGTCTCCGGGCCCAACCTCGCCCGGGAGATCACCGACCGCCAGCCGGCCGCCACCGTCGTGGCCTGCCCCGACGCCCAGGCTGCGGAGAAGGTCGCCGCGTGCTGCTCGACGAGCTACTTCCGGCCCTACACCTCGACCGACGTCATCGGCGCCGAGATGGGCGGGGCGGTCAAGAACGTCATCGCGCTCGCGGTCGGCATCGCCCAGGGGCTCCAGCTCGGGGACAACACGAAGGCCTCGATCATCACCCGTGGCCTGGCCGAGATCACCCGGCTGTCGGTCGCGCTCGGCGCCGACCCGCGCACCCTGGCCGGCCTGGCCGGTGTCGGCGACCTCATCGCCACGTGCATGTCGCCGCTCTCGCGCAACCACTCCTTCGGGGTCAAGCTCGGTCAGGGGATGAGCGTCGAGCAGGTCATCGCCGAGACGAAGCAGACCGCCGAGGGCGTGAAGTCCTGCGCCTCGATCCTCGACCTGGCCCGGGCCCACGGCGTCGACGTCCCGATCACCGAGCAGGTCAACAACGCCGTCCACCACGGCGCCTCCGCCGAGGAGATCGTGCGCGAGCTGCTCTCCCGCGCCCGGAAGGCCGAGGCCGAGTAGCTCAGGAACCCAGCGCGGCGAGGGAGGACTCCAGGTCGCGCCAGAGGTCCTCGACGTCCTCGACTCCGACCGACATGCGCACGAGGTTGACCGGGACGGCCTCCGGTTCGCCGGGCTGCCGGCGGCGACGCTCCAGCTGGGACTCCACGCCGCCGAGGCTCGTCGAGTTCGACCAGAGCCGCGTGCCCGCCGCGACGGCCTCGGCCGCCGCGGCGCCGTCGCCGTCGCCGACGACCTCGATGGAGACGACCGCGCCCCACCCGGGGTAGCGCACCCGCGAGATGCGCGGGTGGCCCTCCAGCCGGGTGGCCAGCTCGGCAGCATTGGCGCAGGAGCGCTCCAGCCGCAGCGCGAGCGTGCGCAGCCCCCGCAGCGCCAGCCAGGCCTCCATCGGCCCCGCGATGGCACCGCCGAGCGTGCGGTGGCGGGCCAGCCGCTGCCGCAGCGCCTCGCCTGCGCCCGGAGGGGTCACGGTGATGCCGAGGATGACGTCGGAGTGCCCGGAGAGGTACTTGGTCGCGGAGTGGACGACGACGTCGGCACCGTCGGCGAGGGGGCGCTGCAGCAGCGGCGTGGCGAAGGTGTTGTCCACGGCCACAAGCGCGCCCGCCTCGTGCCCCGCCCGGGTCAGTGCCGCGAGGTCGGCGACGTCCAGGAGCGGGTTGGTCGGCGACTCCAGCCACAGCAGGTCCGCGCCCTCCAGCGCCGTGGTGACCTGCGCCTCGTCGGTGACGTCCACCCAGCGGGCGTGCACCCGGCCCTCCCGGTCCGCGTCGGTGAGGGCGGAGACGAGGCCGTTGTAGGCCGCGGCCGGTGCGACGACGACCCCGCCGACGGGCACGAGCGAGAGCACCGCGGTGGTCGCGGCCATGCCCGAGGAGTAGAGCAGGGCGTCCCCGCCCTCGAGCTCGCCGACCGCCTGCTCGAAGGGGGTCCAGCTCGGGTTGTCGACCCGCGCGTAGTTCGCCGGCCCGTCCGCGATGTAGGTCGAGGTGAAGGTGACCGCCGGGTTCAGCGGTGCCCCGGGGGCTCGCTCCGGCCGACCCGACGCCACGACCTGCGTCCTGGGGGAGAGGCCCGAGTGGGTGGTCCTGGCGTGGTCTTCGGTCATGGACCGAGGTTAGAGGCTAGTGTTCGGAGACGATGAGCAGCCCCATGAAACGCAAGCCCCGCGTCGCCGTCGTCTTCGGTGGACGCTCCTCCGAGCACGCGGTCTCCTGCGCCACCGCGGCGGGCGTGCTGGGCGCCATCGACCGCGAGGTCTACGACGTCGTGCCCATCGGGATCACCCGCGAGGGGCAGTGGGTCCTCGTCGAGGACGACCCGACCCCGCTGCGCCTCACCGCGGGCAACACCCCGGAGGTCACCCACACCGGGACCGAGGTCGCGCTGCCGACGAAGGTGGGGGAACGGCGCCTCACCACCCACCGCCCCGGCGAGGCGATGGACACCCTCGGCGAGGTCGACGTCGTCTTCCCGCTGCTGCACGGCCCCTACGGGGAGGACGGCACGCTGCAGGGCATGCTCGAGCTCGCCGACACCCGCTACGTCGGCTCCGGCGTGCTCGCCTCCGCCGCCGGCATGGACAAGCACTACATGAAGGTCGTCTTCGCCGGCGCCGGCCTGCCGGTCGGGCCCTACACCGTCATCGGCGACGCGCAGTGGCACCGGGACCGCGCCGCGGCGATGGATGCCGTCTCCGCGCTGACCTACCCGGTCTTCGTCAAGCCCTGCCGGGCCGGCTCCTCGATGGGCGTGACGAAGGTCGACCGTCCCGAGGACCTCGAGGCCGCCGTCCTGGCCGCGCGTGAGCACGACCGCAAGGTCATCGTCGAGCAGGGGATCGACGGACGCGAGATCGAGTGCGCCGTCCTGCAGGGGCGGGGCCTGGAGCCGCCCCGGACCTCCCAGCCCGGCGAGATCGTCGTCGAGTCCGGGCACGGGCACGACTTCTACGACTTCGAGGCGAAGTACCTCGACGGCGCCTCCGTCGTCCTCTCCTGCCCGGCCGACATCGGGCCTGCGGCGACCGAGGAGGTGCGCCGGTTGGCGGCGGCGGCCTTCGACTCACTCGGCTGCGAGGGGCTGGCACGGGTGGACTGCTTCGTCACCGGGGACGGCGCGGTCATGATCAACGAGATCAACACGATGCCCGGCTTCACCCCCACCTCGATGTACCCGCGGATGTGGGCCGAGAGCGGGATCGACTACCCGCAGCTGGTCGACGAGCTCATCCAGCTGGCGCTGGGGCGCGAGGTCGGTCTGCGCTGACGTCTCAGCTGCAGGAGAGCTCGTTCGTCGGGAGCTCCTTGGCGGCCTCCTCGAAGGCGGGCAGCAGCAGCGGGGCCGGTCCGTACTCCTCCGGGACGATGACCTCCAGCGCGGGGTCGCGCCCGAAGGTCGTCATCCGGGTGCCGTCGCTCAGCTCCTCGGCGACCCAGTCCACGCCGCTGACGTCGATGCACTGCTGCTCCGTCGGGCCGAGCGCGGGCATCCCGCACCGGGCGATGATCGGCGGGTCCCCCCAGGCGTGCATCGCCGGACCCTTCGGGTCGGTCTCCACCCGTTCCTGGTCCGCGACGGTGTCCGGCCAGTGCTTCGCCACCCGGGTGCAGGCGGGGGCGGAGGCGAGCTCCGGCTCGGCCACCTCCACCGGGCCGCACCCGGCGAGCAGGAGGACGAAGGGGGCCACCAGGGCGGTCGGCAGCGCTCGGCGGGTGAGGACGGACACGGCCGGGAGGCTACCGTGCCGTCCTGACCCCCTTCGTCCACCCGAGGAGACCCGATGGCGCTGCGGCTGCGCGACCTGTCCGAGGGGGAGCTGCTCGGGCGGCTCTTCCCGCTGCTGCCGACCGGGGGCGGTGCGGCGGAGGTCCTCCTCGGGCCGGGGGACGACGCGGCGGTGCTCGCGGCGCCTTCCGGCAGCGTGGTGCTGACGACCGACTCGATGGTCCGGGGTCGGGACTGGCGCGACGACTGGTCCAGCGGCGGGGAGGTCGGCCGCAAGCTCGTGGTGCAGAATCTCGCGGACCTCGCGGCGATGGGCGCGGCCCCGACCGGGCTGCTGGTCGCGCTCGCCGCCGACCCGGAGACCCCGGTGGACCTGGTGCTCGACATCGGTGCGGGGATCGCCGCCGGGGCGGGCGATGCCGGGGTGCCGGTGCTCGGGGGCGACATCTCCTCGGCGGAAGCCGGCTCCGTGCTCGTCGCGGTGACCGCCGTCGGCGACATGCAGGGGCGCGCCCCCGTGCGGCGCGACGGCGCGCAGCCGGGTGACACGGTCGCCGTGGCGGGGCGGCTGGGCCGTGCCGGAGGCGGCCTGCAGCTGCTCCTCGCAGGGCGGGGACGCACGGCGAGCGACCCGCCGCTCCCCGCCGACGCCGACGCCGGCGCCCGGGCGGTCGACGAGCTGTGCCGTGTCCACCGCACCGCGGGGGCGCCGCCGCTGGAGCAGGGGCCCGCCGCCGCCGGGGCCGGGGCCAGCGCGATGATCGACGTCTCGGACGGGCTGGCGCGCGACGTCGGTCGGGTGGCCGCCGCGAGCGGCGTGGGCATCGAGCTCTCCGAGGAGGCGCTGCGCGGGATCGCCGCCGGGACGCTCGCGCTCGCGCTGGGGGAGGAGGACGCGCTCATCCAGGTCCTCTCCGGGGGCGAGGAGCACTCGCTCGTCGCGACCTTCCCGGGGGAGCCGCCGGAGGGTTGGCGGGTCATCGGCCGGGTCGTCGAGGGTGAGGGCGTGCGCGTGGACGGGACCACCCCGACCGCGCTGGGCTGGGACCACTTCGCCCGGTGAGGGACGGGGAGGCCCCGGGGACAAGAAGAACCGCCGCCCGGAGGGGGCGGCGGTTCTCCTTGTGTGAGGTCAGCTGGTCAGCGGGTGACCTTGCCGGCCTTGAGGCACGAGGTGCAGACGTTGAGACGCTTCGGGGTCCCGCCCGCGTCGCCCACCTTGGCCCGAACGCGCTGGATGTTCGGGTTCCAGCGACGCTTGGTGCGGCGGTGCGAGTGCGAGATGGAGTGTCCGAAGGACGGTCCCTTGCCGCAGACGTCGCAGTTGGCAGCCACGGGTATCTCCTGGTGTTCGTCAGTAACGTGTGTGCGGCCCCGGGCAATCTCCACGGCGGGGGAGTGCGGGGCAACCGGTACAGCGTAGCGGAGGCGGGGGGAACGGTCCAAAACGGGTGGACGGCCCGGCAGCCGTGGCGGGACGGTACCGTGACGGCGTGCTGCACGTCCTCGATGCCGACTCCGTGCGCCGCTGGGTCGTCGTGACCCGGGCGGCTCTCGCCGCGCGCCGGGCGGAGATCGACGGGCTCAACGTCTTCCCGGTCCCGGACGGCGACACCGGCACGAACATGTACTTCACCCTCGACCAGGCCCTGGACTCGGTCCGGGCCGAGCACGAGAGCACCGGCGCGCCGGTCACCCTCGACGTCGAGGCGGCGGCGATGTCCCGCGCCGCGCTCATGGCGGCACGCGGAAACTCGGGAGTCATCCTCAGCCAGCTGATCCGCGGCGTGAGCGAGGTCGTCACCCAGGAGGGGCTGACCGAGGTCGGTCCGGGGGCCGTGGCCCGCGCCATGGCGAAGGGGGCCTCCCGCGCCCGGGAGAGCGTCGTGCGCCCCCAGGAGGGGACCATCCTCTCGGTGGCCGAGGCCACCGCGACCGAGGCGGCCCGGCTCGCCGGGGCAGGGGCGGACCTGGCCGAGCTCAGCCGGGGCTGCGTCGAGGCCGCCCGCAGCGCTCTCGCCCGCACCCCCGAGCAGCTCGAGGTGCTCGCGCGCGCCGGCGTCGTCGACGCCGGCGGGGCCGGCTTCCTGCTCTTCGTCGAGGCGCTGGACCAGGTCGTGCACGAGATCGGGCGACAGACCCGCTTCGCCGTGGACGAGTTCATCCTCAACCCCAGCCTCGAGCGCCGGCCCGAGTGGTCCGAGCGCCGCGACGCCGGCGATGTCGAGGTCGAGGAGCACGACGGGCCCGCCTACGAGGTGATGTACCTGCTCGACGACCTCGACGAGCCGCGGCTGGAGCGGCTGCGCGCCGACCTGGACACCATCGGCGACAGCGTCGTCGTCTCCAGCGCGGTCGACGTCTCCCACGTGCACGTCCACACCGACGACATCGGCGCCGCCCTCGAGGCCGGCCTCGCCCACGCCCTCCCGCGGCGGGTGGCCGTGACCCTCCTGGAGACGATGGCCCCCGCCCCGCGGGTCGGCCTGTCGGTCGTCGCCTGCGCCGCGGGCACGGGCATCGCCGCCGTGCTCGAGGAGGCCGGCGCCGCCACGGTCGCCTCCGGACCGGGTCACCGCGCGTCCGCCGGTGAACTGGTCAGCGCCATCCGCGCCGCCGGCACGCAGGAGGTCATCCTGCTGCCCAACGACCGGGACACCCGGATGGCGGCCGACGCCGCGGCCCGGGCCGTGGCGGGCGAGGGGCTCACGGTGCACGTCGTCGCCTCGGGCACGGCCATCCAGGGTCTCGCCGCGCTCGCCGTCTTCGACCCCGGCCTGACCGCCACCCAGAACGTCGTCGCCATGACCCACGCCGCCGCCGCGACGCAGCACGGCGCGGTCACCGTCGCCGTCAAGGAGGGCCTCACCAGCGGCGGCCCGTGCCGGATCGGGGACGTCCTGGGCGTCGTGAGCGGCGACATCACGATCGTCGGGTCGGACTTCGACGAGGTCGCCTGGCAGGTCCTCGACGCCATCACCGGTCTCGGCGCCGAGCTCGTCACCCTCGTCCACGGCCAGGACCTGCCCGCCGGTGCGCTCGAGCGGCTCACCGACCGGCTGGGGCACCGGCCCGGTATGGAGGTCGAGGTCATCGACGGGGGCCAACCGCACTACCCCCTCCTCCTCGGGGCCGAGTAGTGGCGGGCGAGGAGACCAGGCTCAAGGGGCTGATCGGCGGCCAGGCGGCGGGCAAGCTCGCCAAGCACCGCGGCATCGAGACGGTCGGGCAGCTGCTCGACTTCTGGCCGCGCCGGTACCGCACCGCCGAGGCCGACCTCGGGCAGCCCCGGATCGGTGACTTCCTCGTCGCCGTCGCGCGGGTGGAGTCCGCCCAGACCCGCTCGATGAAGTCCCGCCGCGGCCGGATGCTCGAGGCGACGATCACCGACGGTCGCTCCCGCATGCGGGTGACCTTCTTCGACGCCCGCGGCCACGAGCACAAGCTGGTCGCGGGGCGGGAGTTCCTCTTCGCCGGCTCCGTCACCGAGTACCGCGGAGTGCGCCAGCTGGCCCACCCCGGCTACGCGACCCTCGAGGAGGCGGCCGCTCTCGGCGAGCTCGGCGACGCCGACCACACCGGCCTGATCCCGATCTACCGGCACGTGCCGGGGGTCCACCCGTGGACGATCACCCGGTGCGTGCGGCTGGTGCTCGGGCAGCTGGACGAGGTCACCGACGCCATCCCCGAGTCCGTGCGCAGCCGCCGGGACCTGCTGGACCGGGCCGGCGCCCTTCGCGCCGTGCACGCCCCCCGCACCCACGCCGACGTCGCGGCCGGCCGCCGCCGGCTGCGCTACGAGGAGGCCCTGGTCCTGCAGTGCCTGCTCGGGCAGCGCCGGATCGAGGCCTCCCGGGTGGCCACGACCGAGCGCCGGCAGGTTGAGGGCGGGCTGCTCGCCTCCTTCGACGAGCGCCTGCCCTTCGAGCTCACCGAGGGCCAGCAGAGGGTCAGCCGCGAGATCCTCACCGAGATGGCCCGGCCGACCCCGATGCACCGGCTGCTGCAGGGCGAGGTGGGCTCCGGCAAGACGATCCTCGCCCTGCGCGCGATGCTCGCGGCCGTCGACGCCGGCGGGCAGGCGGTCCTCCTCGCCCCGACGGAGGTCCTCGCGGCCCAGCACGAGAGCTCGATCCGCGGGATGCTCGGTGACCTGGCCGAAGGGGGGATGCTCGGCGGCGCCGAGAACGCCACCCGCGTCGCGCTGCTCACCGGATCGATGTCCGCCGCACGGCGGCGGGAGGCGCTGCTCGAGATCGCCTCCGGGCAGGCGGGCCTGGTCATCGGCACCCACGCGCTGCTCGAGGACGAGGTCGCCTTCGCCGACCTCGCGCTCGTCGTCGTCGACGAGCAGCACCGCTTCGGCGTCGAGCAGCGGGATGCGTTGCGCGCCAAGGGAAGGACACCGCCACACCTGCTCGTGATGACCGCGACCCCGATCCCGCGCACCGTCGCGATGACGGTCTTCGGCGACATGGAGACCTCGACGCTGCGGGAGCTGCCGCGGGGCCGGGCCCCGATCACGACGCACCTCGTGCCCGCAGGCAGGCCGGACTGGGTGGACCGGACCTGGCAGCGGGTCGCGGAGGAGGCCGCCGCCGGGAGGCAGGCCTACGTCGTCTGCCCGCGCATCGGTGATGAGGAGGGCGACGGACGGCACGACGTCGAGGAGGGCCTCGACCTCGTCGCCGAGGAGGGTCTCGTCGACGACGAGGCGGACGACGGCGAGCGGGTCGAGGACGGCTCGTCGGGGGAGCGGCCGCTCGCCGGGGTGCTGGAGACCGTCGCCGAGCTGCGGGAGCACCCCGCGCTCGCGGGCCTGACGATCGAGGTCCTCCACGGGCGGATGCCTCCGGAGGAGAAGGAGTCGGTCATGGCCCGGTACGCCGCCGGCGAGGTCGACGTGCTCGTCTCGACGACGGTCATCGAGGTCGGCGTCGACGTGCCCAATGCCTCGGCCATGGTCATCATGGACGCCGACCGGTTCGGGGTCTCCCAGCTGCACCAGCTGCGCGGCCGGGTCGGCCGGGGCGGCGACCCGGGCATCTGCCTGCTCATGACGGCCACCGAGAGCGAGTCCGCGCTCGAGCGGCTGTCCGCGGTGGCCGGGACCACCGACGGCTTCGAGCTGGCGCGGCTCGACCTCACCCAGCGCCGCGAGGGCGACGTCCTCGGGTCCGCCCAGCACGGGGCGCGCACCCACCTGCAGCACCTGTCGGTGCTGCGCGACGAGGAGCTCATCGAGGCCGCCCGTGAGGACGCCGCCGTCCTCCTCGAGGAGGACGAGGACCTCACCGGGCACCCGGAGCTGCACGACCGCATCGCCGACTGGCTCGACGCCGAGCGGGCCGCCTACCTCGAGAAGGGCTGACCCCAGGAACCGGCCACGGGTTGGGTCGCGCCGCCGCGCATGGCGCATCATGGTCTCCGTGACCCGAATCATCAGCGGTGAGGCCGGCGGACGACGGCTGAGCACACCCGGCGGCGAGCGGACCCGCCCGACGAGTGACCGGGTCCGCGAGGCGCTCTTCTCCTCCCTGGAGGCCCGGGGCGTCCTCGAGGGCGCGCACGTCATGGACCTCTACGCCGGCTCCGGTGCCCTCGGGCTCGAGGCCGCCAGCCGCGGCGCCGCGAGCGTGCTCCTCGTCGAGTCCGACAGGGGTGCCTCGGCGACCATCCGCGCGAACATCTCCGACGTCGGCGTCGCCGGCGCCCGGCTGCTCTCCAGCACCGTCGAGCGGGCGCTGGACCGGCCGGCCACGCTGCGCTACGACGTCGTGCTCGCCGACCCGCCGTACGACGTGACGGAGGAGTCCCTCGCCCGCATCCTGGACATGCTGCTCACCCAGCAGTGGCTCGCCCAGGAGCCGGTCGTCGTCGTGGAGCGCTCCTCCCGCTCTCCAGAACCTGCCTGGCCCGAAGGCATCGTCGGCGAGGGGCCCAAGCGCTACGGCGAGACGGTCCTGTGGTTCGCGAGCCTGAGCGCACCCGACTTCCAGATCTGAACTCGCTCCGGGGGTGTGATCCGGGTCCGGAAGTGCCTACCGTGAATGCATGGACCAGTTCACGATCCCGCGCCCCGGAGGCGGCGACATCGTCGACCTCATCACCGACGACCACCGCCTCCTCGAGGACCTCATGCGCGCCCTGCGTGACGAGACGGCCGACCGAGCCGCGGCCCGGGCATCCTTCGCGGAGGTGCTGGTCGCCCACAGCATCGCCGAGGAGGAGTCGGTTTACCCCCGGCTGCGGAGGAAGGACGTCATCGAGGAGGACGAGGCGGACGAGGGCGAGGAGGAGCACGCCGCGACGAACGAGTGCCTGCTGCGGCTGCTGCGCGCCGACGTCTCGGCGACGGAGGACTTCGAGTCCGCCGTCGAGCTGGTGGCCCAGATCCTGAACCATCACATCAACGAGGAGGAGATCTCCATCCTCAACCCGGCACAGACCGAGACGCCGCGCGACGTGCGTGAGCAGCTCGGTGCTGCCTGGACCGCCCGCCGCAACCAGCTGCTCGACGAGGGCTGCGCCTCGAGAGAGCAGGTCCAGCAGCTGGTCGACGCCGCCTACGAGGACGGCCTGCTGCCCAACGACGACCAGCCGGAGGGCTGAGCCGCCGCCGTGGCACGATGGCCGGCATGACTTCTCGTGCGGTCTGCCCCGGCTCCTACGACCCCGTGCACGTCGGCCACGTGGACGTCTTCCGGCGGGCCGCGGAGCTCTTCGACGAGGTCGTCGTCGCGATCCTGCACAACCCGGCCAAGGCGGGCACCTTCACCGTCGAGGAGCGGCTCGGGTTCGTCCGTGAGCAGGTGGCGGACCTGGACAATGTGCGGGTGGAGTCCTTCGCGAACCGGCTGATCGTCGACGTGTGCACCGAGCTGGACGCTGGGGCGATGGTCAAGGGCCTGCGCGGCGAGACCGACTTCTCCTTCGAGTGGCCGATGGCGCTGATGAACCGGCACCTGACCGGCGTGGAGACCGTCTTCCTGCCGGGCGACCCCCGCCACGAGCACATCTCGTCCTCCCTCGTGAAGGAGGTCGCCCGCTTCGGGGGCGACGTCACGGGCCTCGTGACCGACGAGGTGCGGGACGCGCTCGTCGCGCGGCTGGCGCAGGGCTGAGCGCAACGGGTGGTCCCTGAGGTGCGAGGCCGCCCCGCGGCAGAGCCTCGAAGGGTGGTCCCTGAGGTGCGAGGCCGCCCCGCGGCAGAGCCTCGAAGGGCACCCGTTTGGGGCGGAGGGCGCCGAACCGGTAGTCTTGCCGGTCGGTCCATGTCGTGATGTCGTGGGCCGTCCTCTCGTCGGAGACTGGAGTCATGGACCGCAACACCCCCGCCTCGCCCCTGGTGCTGGATGCCAAGGAAGTGGGCCGTCGTCCCGGGGTGATGCGGGAGCTGAACTTCACCGCCGGCGCGCCGGCCGACTTCGGCACGGACGTCATCGGTGTCCCGGAGGGCCAGTCCATGGACCTCGGGGTGCGGATGGAGTCCGTGCACGAGGGCGTGCTGGTCACGGGGACGGTCTCGGCCACGGCGAAGGGGGCCTGCGTGCGGTGCCTGGACGAGATCGACCTGCCGGTCGAGACCACCTTCCAGGAGCTGTTCGTCTGGCCCGATCGGGCGAAGCACCATCGCGAGGTGGACGCCGAGTCCGACGAGGAGGAGCACTTCATCGAGGACGATCGGATCGACCTCGAGCCGGTGCTGCGGGACGCGGTTGTGCCGAACCTGCCCTTCCAACCGGTGTGCCGGGAGGACTGCCCGGGCCTGTGCTCCCAGTGCGGAGCACGGCTCGAGGACGACCCGGAGCACCATCACGAGCAGATCGACCCCCGGTGGGCGGCGCTCGAGGCACTACAGCCTCTGGTCGACCGGCCGGGGACAGAGAACGACGAAGAGAAGAGGAACTGACGTGGCCGTCCCGAAGCGGAAGCTGTCGCGCTCGAACACCCGTAGCCGTCGCGCCAACTGGAAGGCGACCCCGGCGGCGCTCTCGACCTGCCCGCAGTGCAAGTCCCCGGCGCCGTCGCACATGGCCTGCCCCAGCTGCGGCACCTACAAGGGTCGCTACTACGCGACCGCGGACCGCACCGAGCACCAGTCCTGACCCGCCGCTCGCCGTGAGCGGACGAGCGAAGGCCGAGGAGCAGCGACCCGTCACCGGTCTGCTCGGTTACCTCGACAAGGTGACCGGGGAGAGCACCGACGAGTCGCTGCTCACGCGTGCCCTGACGCACCGCTCGTACTCCTACGAGCACGGCGGACTGCCGCACAACGAGCGCCTGGAGTTCCTTGGGGACTCGGTGCTCGGACTCGTGGTCACCGACCACCTCTTCGGCGCCCACCCCGACATCAGCGAAGGGGAGCTGGCCAAGCTGCGCGCAGCCGTGGTCAACATGCGTGCCCTGGCCGCCGTCGGACGGGAGATCGACCTGGGCTCCTACATCCGGCTCGGGCGCGGTGAGCTCACGACCGGCGGCCGGGAGAAGGCCTCGATCCTCGCCGACACCGTCGAGGCGGTCATCGGTGCCGTCTACCGGTCGACACCCGAGCCCCGGGGCCTGGCGGCCGCAGGCCGGTTGGTCCACGCCCTGCTCGACGAACGGATGGTGGCCGCCGCCGGGATGGGGGCCGGGCTGGACTGGAAGACCTCGCTGCAGGAGGTCGCCGCCGCCGCGGACCTCACCTCCCCCTGGTACCGGACCACCGCCGAAGGACCGGACCACGACAAGACCTTCACCGCCGAGGCCGTCGTCGGTGACGAGGTGCGCGGCGTGGCCACCGGGGGCACCAAGAAGGACGCCGAGCAGCAGGCCGCCGCGATCGCCTACGAGGCGTTGTCCTCGCAGGGCGCGGCGGCGAAGGGGGCCGACGCGGCCCCCACGACGGACTGAGGTGCCCGAGCTCCCCGAGGTCGAGGTCGTCCGCCGCGGCCTGGCCGAGCACGCCGGCGGTCGCACGATCGCGACGGTCCGGCTCACTGGTCCGCGGGTCGCCCGCCGTCACGCACCCGGGCCCCGGGACCTCGAGGACCGCCTTGCCGGACGCGCCATCACCGGCGCGCACCGCCGTGGCAAGTACCTCTGGCTCGCCCTGGGCGGTGCGCCGGACGCGGAGCCGGACGAGGCGCTCATCGTCCACCTCGGCATGAGCGGGCAGCTGCTCGTCAGCGAGGCGGGGGCCCCCGAGGCACGCCACACCCACGCCCGGGTGGGCTTCACCGACGCGGGTGCCGAGCTGCGCTTCGTCGACCAGCGGACCTTCGGTGGGCTGGCGCTGGCCGACCTCGTCGACGGGCTCCCCACCACCGTCGCGCACATCGCGCGCGACCCCTTCGACCCCGACTTCGACCGGCAGGCGACGATCCGGGACGTCAAGCGCCGCCGCAGCGGCATCAAGCGGGTGCTGCTGAACCAGACCGTGGTCTCCGGTATCGGCAACATCTACGCCGACGAGGCGCTGTGGCGGGCCGGCATCCACGGCGAGCGGCTCGCCTCCTCCCTCACCAAGCCCGCGATCGGCCGGCTGCTCGACAACGCGAAGGACGTCATGGCCGAGGCCCTGGTGCAGGGTGGGACGAGCTTCGACTCGCTCTACGTCAACGTCAACGGTGCCTCGGGAACTCTACACCTCGACTTCAATGTCCAAGGGCGTGAGGGGCAGCCTTGCAAGCGCTGCGGAACTCTTATCGTGCGCGAGCGGTCCATGAACCGTTCGAGCCATTTTTGCCTCGTCTACCAGCGGAAACGTTGGTCGATGCCGGGTACTCGCAACGCCGCCGTTCGGTCGTACGGCTGGCTTCGACTCACTGCACATCAATGCGAACCGTCTCGACAGGCTGCTCGAGATGTAGGGGTGTATGGGCGGGTTCGAAGCGGGGCGCTCGAGGAAGGGAAACGGCCTGGCGGAACTCTCGTGCTGAGATTGGGGATTACGGACGATGCCTGAGCTCCCTGAAGTCGAAGTCGTGCGTCGAGGACTCGACGATCACGTCTGCGGTCGAACGGTTGCCTCGGCGGTCATTCTGCATCCACGGGCCGTGCGTCGGCACATGGCCGGTCCTCAGGATCTCGCTGCACGAATGATCGGTGCGACGATCACGGGGACTGCGCGTCGTGGCAAGTACCTCTGGCTGATCCTGGATGATCGGGACGCGCTGCTCATGCATCTGGGGATGAGCGGGCAGATGCTCGTCACGCCGTCGGATGCCGCGACCGGCCCGCACGAGCGGGCGCGGTTTACCTTCACCGATGGCGGGAACGATCTGCGCTTCGACGATCAACGCACTTTCGGCCATGTGATGTACGACGAGGGTGGAGCCGTGCTGCCATCGGCGATTGCACATATCGCGCGTGATCCTCTCGACCCGCAGTTCGATCAAGCCGCGGTGGTCGCGCGGATCAAGACCAGACGTGCTGGGATCAAACGCGCGTTGCTGGATCAGGCGCTGGTATCGGGCATCGGGAACATCTACGCCGACGAGGCGCTCTGGACTGCCAAGGTGCACGGCGAAACGGCCGGGTCCTCGCTGACCAAGCCGAGGATCTCGGCGGTGATCGATGCTGCGCGCGATGTCATGGCCGCGGCACTCGCCCAAGGCGGAACCTCGTTCGATTCGCTCTATGTAGATGTGGCAGGCAGCAGCGGATACTTTTCCCGCAGTCTGAACGTGTACGGGCTTGCGGGGCATCCGTGCACGCGCTGTGGCACCCGGATCGTGCGGGAACAGTTCATGAACCGCTCGAGCCACTTGTGCCCGGGCTGCCAGCGAATCCGGTAGCCGAGCGCCACAGCACGCCGGTGCACTGAGAGCTCTTCCAGTTGACGAGTGCTGTGCTGACGGCTCGGGTACGTCGGCGACTTCTTAGTGAGACCTTGCAGTCGCCCCGTGGGGAAGACCCACCTGCTCCGGCGTGACCTCGCCTCGGCGGGACAGCAGAAACTCGCGCGTCTCTCGCCGATTGTCCATGTGGCCACGATACGACGTGCCGTCCCACGCCCAGCAATGCCCCACTGATACACCCCTCGCCGGAGACGCCTCCGCATGCCCTGAGACAGGTCTCCTGGAACTGACCGCTTCCATAGGAGGAGTGCCCTACATCGCTACCCAGCAGGTTCAAGCCGCACGCCCTTCGATATCGCCAGAGTGGCGTCGTTCGCTATTGCGCACATTGGCCTCGCTGAGCAGCTCACCGGCTGTGGCTGCTATGGCCTGGCCCCGAATGAACCGTCCTGGGTCTCGTCAGATCTCTCTGCGTGCTATAAGACCAAAAGTCGCCGGCGAACGGCGATCCACCCTTCAGCAACGCGCCTTAGGATGGGTCTCGCCCCACGGCCGGCCCCAATCTTCGGGTGAGACCACGTGGTGGAGTTCCGTAGCGAACTAAGCCCCGGTGGACGGAGGTAGTTGGCGTGGAGTCAACTCATGCTGCTGCACGGCCCCACGTTATCGAGACTACTCAGTCCTGCCTGCGCTCAACGTAGCCGCCATCCCTGACCTCCTGTGACACCGCCGCCCAGTCCTCGGGGTGCGAGATCGGCAGGAGTCTGAATCGCCCCGGGTCTGTTAGAGACTCGCAAGTGCCGCGCCAGCAGGTGCCGGCACGGGGTGGTTCTGATAGTAATGGACTTCCTCGAACTCGATCGGAGGGACCATTCCGATCTCGCCGTGGAGTCGACGGTGATTGAACCAGTCGATGTACTCGGCAGTCGCGAACTCGAGCTCGTCGATGCTCTTCCACGGCCCGCGGTTGCGGACCAGCTCGGCCTTGAACAACGAGTTGAACGCCTCGGCCAGCGCGTTGTCATACGAATCCCCAGTCGAGCCGACTGAAGCAGCCGCCCCAGCCTCGGCCAACCGCTGGGTGTAGCGCACCGCGAGGTACTGAACACCCTTATCGCTGTGATGAGTCAGATCCGCGAGGTCCCGTCCCTGGCGTTGGCGTGTCCAGATGCCCATCTCCAGCGCGTCCAGAGCGAGATCGGTCCGCAGCGACTTCGACAGCTGCCAGCCGACCACGCGGCGGGAGAACACATCGACGACGAAGGCGGCGTACACCCACCCGGCGAAGGTCCTGCAGTAGGTGGGGGCACCTCCCGCTTGCGGGGGAATGTCAGCGACCCACAACTGGTCCGGAGCCGTGGCGGTGAAGTCTCGCTGGACCAGATCAGCACGTGTATCCGGCGCACTGCCGCCGATCGTGGTGCGTGGCCCCTTCGCTCGGCTGATCCCTCGCAGACCCTCAGCACGCATGAGACGCTCGATGGTGCATCGAGTCACCGGGATCCCTTCACGGCGCAGCTGTGCGTGGATCTTCCGCGCACCGTAGACGCCGAGGTTCTCCGCATGCACCCGGTGGATCTCGACCAGCAGCTGCTCGTCTCGCAGAGAGCGGGCCGAGGGCGGGCGGGACTTGGCGGCGTAGTAGGTGCTCGGCGCGATCTGCGTCCCGGCTGCGGTCAGCGTCCTGCAGATCGGCTCGACGCCGAACTGGTGCTTGTGGCTGTCGATGTAGTCGATGATCAGCGCTGTGGGCGGTCGAGCTCCGCTGACGAATTAAGCCGAGGCCGACCGCAGGATCGCGTTGGCACGGCGCAGTTCGCGCACTTCCTTCTCCAGCTCGCTCACGCGTTGGGCTTCGCTGGTCGTGGTGCCGGGACGGTGGCCTTCGTCGATCTCGGCCTGCTGGACCCAATTGCGCAGAGTCTGAAGGATTGATCTCGAGCTGCTCACCTACTCGGCGGAACGTCCCCGGCCTGGTGGCCGGGTCGCGTCGTGCTTCCATCGCCATCCTGGTGGCGCGGTCCCGAAGCTCGTCAGGTACTTCCTCGGTGCTGCCATGCTCTTCATCCTTCCGTGGAATCAGAGCCTCCACCAGACCCGGGGCGATTCAGGTGATCCGCAAGCCCCTGCGCGCCAGGGGCATCACAGCCCACATCCTCGAGCCCGAGGACCAGAAAGGTCACCGGCTGCGGCGCGGATCAGCCGGCGGGCGGCTGCCGAACGTCGATCCGGACGCCTATCGCGGCCGCAATGTCGTCGAACGCCGCTACAGCCGAATCAAGCAGTGGCGGGCTCGCGACCCGCTATGACAAGCACGCTCTGACCTATCGGGCTGCTGCGGTGCTTAACGCGGTGATCGCGTGGACCGCACATTTGTCAGGCATGCCCTAATTCAGGCCTGGCCCTTTGCCGGAGTGCTGACGAATACGACGCCGTGTAGGCGGTGTGGGCGGCGAGAACAGCCGTCACGGCGAGCACGGCGACGCTCAAGGCAATCACCGGCAGGTGATCGATCAGCAGCATCGCGGCGATCGTGATCACCACCAGCACGGCCGCTGCGATGAACCGGGACCGCGCGAGGCGTCCGAAGCGGGACCGGAGGAACAACAGGTTCCCTGCCAGGTAGACGAGCGGACCTGCTGCAGTCACGAGAACGATGGCGGGCGTGAGGTGGTCGTGGGAGAGCCGCAGCTCGATGGAGACGGCGACGAGGATCGCGCCCATGACCATGAAGGCATGCGCATAGGCATAGGCCGATCGGAGGGCCCCGGTTGACGAGTCCGCGCCGTGGGTCTCGGGGCCGGCAAGGGCGAAGTAGTTCCACCAGAGTACGAACAGGGACGCGAAGCCGACGAGCATGCTCAGGGCGAGCGACGCAGTGAGCTGGCCGTGGGAGACGATGGTGCCGCCCATGAGCAGGATGGACTCGCCCAGGGCGATGATGAAGACGAGACGGTTGCGCTCGGCCAGGTGCTCGGCGTCCGTGTCCCACTGGTGCATAGGGGCTGCGCCGATGCCGGGGATCCGGTAGTGGGCCAGCGGGGCCGCGTAGTCGATGAGCACCGCGATCAGCCACAGACCCAGCCGCCACTCGAGGGGCAGTGCCGCACCGAGGACCCAGAAGATGCCGGCCAGCAGGGTCCACAGCAGCAGCATGCGGTAGTTGGCTGCGAGCTGGTGCCCGCGGTAGGCGATCATCATGAAGCCCGGACGAAGGACGCCCATGAAAAGGTAGCACCCAACGAACAACCAGGCTCCGTCGCCGAACGCACTGGGGATGGCGATCGACATGCCCAATGCGGCAAGCATGAGCACCCCGGAGAGCAACTGCACAGGGGTGCGACCCGGATCCAGCCAGTTCATCGCCCAGGCGGTGTAGTTCCAGCCCCACCACACCGCGGCGAACACCACGATGGTCTGGGCAGCGCCCTCCCAGGAAAGGTGCTCGATGAGCAAGTGCGAGAGCTGAATGATGGCGAAGACATAGACCAGGTCGAAGAACAGCTCGACAGGGCCGACCTCGGATCGACGGTGCCCGGCGCGGGCGAGTGGGACGGCAGTCATGGTTGACGAACCTCGCATGTGGGTGTCGTGCGTGAGTATCGAACGCGGCAGCACTGAGCGGGCGTCCATCTGGCTGGACGCCCGCTCGAGATGCAGGTGCCGACGGCTCAGCCTTCGCGGATCGTCATCTTCGCGAGCTTGTCGCCGTGGACGTCGAAAACGAACCTCGACCGACCGTTAGCGTGGTTTGACCGCCAGTCGCCGATGACGGTGACCGTGTCGCCGGCGGTGTCTACTTCCTCGACGGTGAGGGTGCCGTGGGATCCGATGAACTCCTTGTCGCTCCATGCCTTGATCTGCTCGCGCCCGGTGAAGGTGCGCCCCCAGTCGTCTACAGCCCCGTCAGGGGCGAAGGCGTCCAGGAAGGCCTGTTCGTCGTGCCTGTTGACGGCAGCGAGGAACGAGGCCACGGGTTCGGGGATGGTGGGTGCTGCCATGAAGTGCTCCTCTGTGCGTGGCGTCGAGCTCAGCGGGTGGTGTAGCCGCCGTTGGCGAAGATCGTCTGACCGGTGATCCACCAGCCCTCGGAGGCGAGGAATCGGACGATCGGGGCGATGTCCTCGATCTTAGTGAGCTGGTTCCCCATGGCCTGGGACTTGTGGAACTCCACGCGCTCGGGCGTCTCCTGCGGGTAGAAGAAGGGCGTGTCCATCGGGCCGGGGGCCACGGCGGTGACCGAGATGCCGCGATCGGCGAACTCCTTGGCCGCAGCACGGGTGAAGTGCTCCACCGGAGCCTTGCCACCGGCGTAGGTGGAGTAGCCGTCGGTGAACGCGGCCAGCAGGGCGGTGACGATGGTGATGATCTTGCCACCGTCGGCGAGGTTCTTCCCGGCCTCCTGGATGAAGAAGTACGCGGCCTTGGAGTTGATGTCGAACATCGAGTCGTACTCGTCCTCGGTGGTCTCCACGATCGGCTTGCGCAGCACCTTGCCAGCCGCGTTCACCGCGACGTCGATCTTCCCCAGGGCTGCCTCCGCGTCGGCGAACAGGCGGGCCACGTTCGCGGGGACCGTGAGGTCTCCCTGGAAGATCGCGCCCTTGCCTCCTGCGGCCTCGACCGCGGCGAGGGTCTGCTCCGCGTCGGCGCGGCTGGAGTCGGAGTTGTAGTGGATCGCGACGTTCGCGCCGGCCTCGGCCGCCTGGCGGGCGATCAGCCCGCCGAGGTTCTTCGCGCCGCCCCCGATCAGAACGTTCTTGTCCTTGAGTGTGTGCTCAGCCATGAGTCTCCCTCTGTATCGTCAGTATGCAAGAGTATCTCTCTGATACATGAGCTAAAGTAGCATCATGACAGGAACACCGACAAGCGATACACGCGAGCGGCTCATCGCCGCGGCGGCCGACCTCATCGCTGCCTCACCTGGCGAGGAGTTCTCCCTGCGCGCGGTGTGCGACGCAGTCGGGGTGAAGATGCCGACGCTCTACCACTTCTTCGGGTCCAAGCAAGGGCTGATCGACGCAGTCATCGAGCGCGGGTTCGATCTATACCTGGGCGAGAAGTCGTCGATGGAGTCCTCCGGCGACCCGATCCAGGACATCCGTGCCGGCTGGGACGCTCACGTCGCCTTCGGCCTGGCCAACCCCGGTTTCTACACCCTCATGTACGGCAAGGTCCGCCCCGGGCACTCCCCCGAAGCGCAGTCGCGTCCCAGCGAGATCCTGCGTGGACTCACGGTTAGGGCGGCCGAGCAGGGCAGGCTCGCCGTCCCCTCCGAGCAGGCGGCCGCGCACATCCTCGTGACCAACATCGGCGTCACATTGCGTCAGATCATCCTGGCAAGCCCTGATCCAGCGTTGTCCCGCGCCGTCCGCGAGGGTGCAATCACAGCTATCACCGGTACAGGAACGCAGCTGGACAACCCTCTTGCCGCCGCGATCGAGCTCGCCGCGTCCCGTCCGGAGGTCCTGGGCAGGTCCGAGACGCAGCTACTCATCGAGTGGCTCGGCAGACTGAGCCGGTGCGTCGAGACGCCGTCGTAGGCGAATTCGACGACTCGAGTTCTACAACGGCTACGCGTCGCGCTTAGTGAAGTGGAGCGTCGCGGGAACGACGGCTGTCAGGTTCCAGGCAACGGCGACGAGCCAGCACACGACGGCCGGGGGGTCGCGTCGGGAGCGACGCTCGAGCGGATCCGGGTCCCAGTTGGCCGGGGACGGTCACGGAGCCGACCTGATTGGGTGATGGCAGACAAAGGGTATCCGTCGAAGGCGAATCGTGCATGGCTGCCGGGAGCGCGGCATCGCCGCGACGATTCCCGAACGAGATGACCAGGTCGCCCACCGACGAAAGAAGCGCGGTTGCCCGATCGACTTCGGCGACGAGCAACGCTCGCGCACCGCGGCCGTAACGTTGTCGAGCGATGTTTCAACAAGCTCAAGCAGTGGCGCGGCATCGCGATGCGCTCAGACAAGAAGGCACGGAACTACCATTCCGGCGTGTGCCTGGCTGCGACTCTCCAGTGGTTGTAGTTCGGCCAGGGGTCTGCTGAGGGTTCGGTTGACTTCCTGACTGCTCGAGCGAGCAGAGAGGATAGTCACTATGCCGAAGATCTACTCCGAGGAGTTCAAGGCCACCGCACTGGAGCTCCTCGATTCCGGGATGACTCAGCAACAGGTCTGCGAAGATCTGGGACTGTCGAAGTCGACCCTGCAGCTATGGGTGAAGAACCGCAGGATGACCCAGCACGGTTTCGAACCGTCCGAGACGGTCGAAGATCGCGCTGAGCCGACCAGGATGCTCCAGCGCATCCGCGAGCTCGAGCAGGAGAACAAGGTCCTGCGTGAAGCCGCGGCCTATCTCTCGCAGGCGAACCTGAAGATCGGCCAGGCCCGCCCAAAATGATGTACCCGCTGTGTCGGCGACCTTGCCGCCGCCGGAGTCCCGGTGACGGTGACCTGTCGGGTACTGGGCTTCTCCAAACAGGCCTTCTACAAATGGAACGCCGCCCCGGTCGCCGCAAGGGACCTGGAAGAGGCGCATCTGCTCAATACCGCCTATGACATCCACGCCGACGACCCGGAGTTCGGCCACCGGTTCATCGCCGACGAGCTCACCGCCGCCGGCTATCTGGTCTCGGAACGACGAGTCTGGCGGCTGTGCTCGCAGGAGAGGATCTTCTCGTCCACCCAGCGCAGGTCCCGGTCCACGACGAAGAAGGCTGGCCCTGCGGTCACCGACGATCTGGTCCACCGCGAGTTCACCGCCGAAGCTCCGAATCGGCTGTGGCTGACCGACATCACCGAGCACCGCACTGCTGAAGGCACGCTGTATCTCTGCGCGGTCAAGGATGTCTTCTCCAACCGGATCGTCGGCTATGCGCTTGATCGGAGGATGAAGTCCGCGCTGGCGGTGGCCGCGATCGAGGATGCCGTTGCTCGCCGCGGTCGCAACGCGGTCATCGGCTGTGTGGTCCATTCGGATCGAGGCAGTCAGTTCAGATCACGGAAGTACCAGCGCACGCTGGCGGCCCATCGGCTGGCCGGGTCGATGGGCCGAGTCGGTGCTGCCGGGGACAACGCGGCGATGGAGAGCTTCTTCTCCACGTTGGTCAAGAACGTGCTGAACACGCGGTCCTGGGATTCTCGGGATCAGCTGCGCAGGCGGATCATCCACTGGATCGAGCGGACCTATCACCGGCGTCGTCGTCAGCGCCGGCTTGGGAAACTGACTCCGATCGAATACGAGACCGTCTACGCTCAAGACGTCGCGTTGGCGGCGTGAACTACGGAGTCAACCGAACCCTCAGCAGACCCGAGAAGAGAAAAAGATCAGGGTCGGCGCACCGCGTAAACGTTTGACGCGGGGGACGATCACGGGGCAGTTGCCCGAGCTCTCCTGGACCGCTTGTTGCGCCGCCCTCACTCGAGCCGTCGCTGTGGTCGTCTCCACACGAGCACGGCGATCATCAGAGCGAGGATGACGGAGGTGAGTGCGAAGGGAATCGGGATGACCGGGTCGATGAGCACGGCGAGGCCAGCGAGCGGTACGGCGACGTTGACCCAAATATCACCGTGGGGCCTGATCGCCAGTGCCCAGACACCGATGACGAAGACGGCGACCGGAACGGTGTAGGCGAACGAAGCCAGTGGTGGGTGGAGCTCGCCGTGGCCGGCGAGGACGCCGATCTCGATCTCGATGCCAGCTGAGAGCGCACCGGCTGCGGCGAAGATGAGATAGTGCCCGTAGCCGTAGGCCAGCGAGCTGGCGAAGGATCGGATGGCGTGGTGGTGCGGCGGCCAGAAGTAGAGCCACCAGAGGGATGCGGTGGTGATCAGGGTGAGCGCGGCCAGGGAGATGAGCGGAGCCGGGTCCTTCGTGTGGCCGAGGGCCTCGACGATGGCGTTGGCCGATCCGAGCAGGCTCTCGCCGAGCAGGATGAGGACGAAGAGTCCGTATCGCTCGGTGATGTGGTGCGGGTGCCACGGGGTGTTGCCGATGCGTTCGGCGATGATCGGGACCGCGATCTCAGCGCCGATCATGATGACCTGCGCGATCTGGAAGGCCGGTGAGGGGAGTAGGAGGGTGATGAGCCAGAGGGCTTGCACCACGGCGATCCCGGTGGCGTAGGACCAGGCCGCGCGACCGGCGACCCCGCCTGATCGGGTCGCGCGCAGCCACTGCGCGACCATCGCCAGCCGCATCACGACGTAGCCGATGATCAGCACGGTGAAGTCGTAGCGCTCGAACACCGCCGGGATGCCCGAGGCGAAGACCAGCACGCCGCCCATCTGCAGGATGGTGAGCACCCGGTAGAGCCAGTCGTCGTTGTCGAAGGAGGTGGCGAACCAGGAGAAGTTCATCCAGGCCCACCAGATCCCGAAGAAGACGATCGCGTAGTCGAGGATGCCCTGCCCTACGTGACCTTCGGCCAGCGCGTGGTGCAGCTGGACCGAGGCGATGCTGACGGCGACGACGAACACCAGGTCGAAGAAGAGCTCCAGCGTCGACGCTGCCCGCCCCTGCTCGTGAGGGTCGCGGGGGCGCATTGGGATGAGCCGGGCGCGGCCAGTGGTCCGGAGCGGGCGCGGAGCACCTTGCTGGGCCTCGGGCATGGGTCGTCCTTTCGCGAGGTCTGTGGGCGGAAGCGCCCGCACCCTGGGCCGAGCCAGTCCGGCCCGGCCCAGGGTGCAGGTGCCGTTGGTCAGGCGCTGTGCGGGGTGAAGACTCCGCGGAAGCGCATCTTGCCGGTGGAGAGCCGGTCGTAGGCCTCGGTGGCCTGATCGAGGGAGAAGGTCTCGGTGATCGGCTTGACCTTGCCCTTTCCGGCCAGGTCGACGACTTCTCCGAGGTAGTGCTGGCCGCCGTGCGTGGATCCGATGACCTGCTGGCGCATCATGTGGAACGGCACACCGTCCGACGAGATCGAGAACGGGCGGGTGAAGTCCAGCCCGCTGAGGACCACGCGCCCGCTCGGCCGCAGCCCGGTCATGGCGTCTTCAGCGGTGTCGAAGGCGTTGGTGGTGACCAGCAGGAGGTCTGCGCCGCCGAGGTCGGCCAGCTCCTGGCCGTTGGCGACGACGTGGTCCGCGCCCAGCTGCTTTGCGAGGTCGTGCTTGTCTGGCGAGTGCGTGATCGCGATCGTCTCGAAGCCCGAGGCTTTGGCCAGCTGGATGGCGACGTGCCCGAGCCCGCCGATGCCGAGGACTGCGATCCGCTCGCCCGGCCGCAGGTTCGCGTCGCGCATCCCGCTCCACGTGGTGTAGCCGGCGCACATCATCGGTGCCGCGTCGACGTAGTCGAGCTCATCGGGCAGCAGTACTGTGGCCTCGGCCGCGATCGCGATGTACTCCGCGTGGCCGCCCTGGGCGGTGAAGCCCGTCAGCCGCGGAGCCGCGCAGTTCATGGCTGTCTGCCCTGTCAGCGGAAGCCGCTTGAGGCAGTAGTCGCACCGGCCGCAGTCCTGCTGCACCCAGGTGGTGCCGACTCGGTCACCGACCTCTCGGCCGTGCACGCCGACACCGACCTCGACGATCTCCCCGACGACTTCGTGGCCCGGCGTCTGGGGGTAGATGTCGCCGCCCGCGCCCTGCGTGGCCCACACGTCGGTGTAGCACATTCCCGATGCGTGGACCTTGACGAGCACCTGGCCGGGCTCGGCGGTGGGCATCGGGACTTCTTGGACCTGCCAGGGCTCGTTGGCTCCGGTCATGACGACTGCCTTCATGGCATTACTCCTTCTCTCGTGGTCGAGCAAAGCGTGCCGGCCACGATAGGTAACTAACTGGTTCGTGTCACGATAGTTGTCCCTGATCGGTCCGTCAATAACTGGTTAGTTACGTTCTCCTGTAAACTGGTGCCATGCCACCTGACGCGACTGCCACCAAGACCCGGATCCTCGACGCGGGCGTGATCGAGTTCGCCCAGTACGGCTTGGCTGGCGCGCGAGTCGATCGGATCGCCGAGTCCGCGTCGGCGAACAAGCGCTCCATCTACTCCCACTTCGGCAACAAGGAGGAGCTCTTCGACATCGTCGTCGCCCACGCCCTCCGGGAGCTCGTCATTGCCGTCCCCTTCGCCGCCGATGACCTCGGCGACTATGCCGGACGCATGTTCGACTACCTCCTCCAGCATCCTCAGACTCTGCGCCTGACAGTCTGGGCGCAGCTCGAGCGCTCCGTTGTCGGGAGCGAGGAGATCGAGGAGTACCGGCCCAAGGTGGCTGCCATCGCCGAGGCGCAGAAGTCCGGAGCCATCGGCAATCAGTGTGACGCCGCCGATCTGCTCGCATTTACGGTCTCGACTGCAACGTCGTGGTCGAACGCGTCTCCCGCCCTGCGCGGACTCGCCGCCGAACCCGACGGATCGGACCAGCGAATCGTCAGCCACCGGGCCGCGCTCGTCGCCGCGGTGCGCTCGATCGTAGGGTGACCTAGGGCATGTCTGAAAAATATATAGCGCCCGTCCTGCGAGACTGAGCAGATGTCGAGGTTCCAGGTGCTCTCCGATGCCCAGTGGTCGATGATCGCCGACATGCTGCCCCGCCCCACAGGCCGCAAGGGCAGGCCCTTCGCCGACGCGCGGACCATGGTCGAGGCGATCATCTACCGGTATCGGACCGGCATCGCCTGGCGCGATCTGCCCGAGGTCTTCGGTCTCTGGCAGACGGTCTGGACCTGGCACCGGCGCATGGCCGCTGACGGCACCTGGGACCGGGTGCTGGAGCGGCTGACCGCGGCAGCCGACGAAGCCGACCAGATCGACCGGACGGTCTCGGAGGATTCGACGATCGCTCCGCTCTACCAGAAATCGACCAATATCTGTTGCCAGGCTAAGGGGAAGGTCGAATTACACGAATCTACAGGCAGATCTGCCAGATCACGCTTCGGATCGCTCTCGCGGCGGGCCGCCAACGGAGCTACGCCACCTTGTCGACGGCCTCGGGCTGCCGCTGGTGGTGTTGCTGACTGCGGGTCAGGCCGGCGATGCGCTGATGCTGGTGTCGGTGCTGCAGCAGCTGAGAGCCGGCAGCCCGGTCGGAAGGCCGCCCGACCGGCTTGACGTGCATTGCAGCGACGAGACTGTTCCTTGCCGGCGATCTTCCGCCAGGGTGAGCCGGTTCTGTGTCGCTAATCGGCAGCCTCGACGACAGTCTCTGGATCTGCCGGCCGCCATCCGGCGGAACCTTCGCCTCGGGGAGCAGCGGGCCGATCCTCGCCCGGGTCTCGTCAGATATCTCTCGGTGTGCTATCAGGCCAGGACGCGCCGGCGAACGGCGATCCGCCCTTGGGCAACACGCCCTAGGGCGAGTCTCGGTCACGTGCCTGGCGATATAGCCTGTGACCGGACACGCCGTAGGCGGCAGGACACCCCTGCGGAACAGCGGTATATGGGCGACAGGACACCTCCATGAACGACACCTCCGACTGGTATGAAGTGCTCGGCGTAGCCACCACAGCCGACGCCACGATCATCAAGGCCGCCTACCGAGCCCGGGCGAAGAACCTGCACCCAGACTCCGCCCACGCCACAGACCAGCAGGAGTTCGCCCGCATCAACAGGGCCTACGAGATCCTCTCCGACCCGGCTAGACGTGCCGCCTACGACGCCGAACGCGAGCGGCAGGCCGCCTCGCAGACCACACCGCAGTCACCTGAAACCGGTCCTGACCCCGACGACTACGAGGACACCTGGGGTACCGAGGGCACCTGGGGGGACGAGCCC
>NZ_BCSR01000004.1 GCF_001570965.1 Janibacter corallicola NBRC 107790
GGCTCGTCCGTGACCTCCCGCCGCACCCGGGAGGTGGAGGCGCGCACGAGCACGGCGGATCGCGTCGTGCAGAGCGTGTGCCCCTACTGCGCCGTCGGTTGCGGCCAGAAGGTCTTCGTCAAGGACGACAAGGTCGTCCAGATCGAGGGCGACCCGGACTCCCCCGTGAGCCGGGGTCGGCTCTGCCCGAAGGGGGCCGCCAGCGAGCAGCTGGTCAACTCACCTTCGCGCCGCACCGACGTGCTCTACCGTGCGCCGGGCGCGAGCGAGTTCCAGAAGATCGACCGTGACACCGCCATCGACATGATCGCCGAGCGCTACGTGCGCACCCGTGCCGACACCTGGCAGGACAAGGACGAGCAGGGCCGGACGCTGAACCGCACCCTGGGGATCGCCTCGCTCGGGGGAGCCACCCTCGACAACGAGGAGAACTTCCTGATGAAGAAGCTCTTCACGGCCTCGGGGGCGATCCAGATCGAGAACCAGGCCCGTATTTGACACTCCTCCACGGTTCCCAGTCTGGGATCCTCGTTCGGCCGGGGTGGCGCCACGCAGTACCTGCAGGACATGGCCAACTCGGATTGCATCATCATCGAGGGCTCGAACATGGCGGAGTGCCACCCGGTGGGCTTCCAGTGGGTGGCCGAGGCCAAGGCCCGCGGGGCGAAGATCATCCACGTCGACCCGCGCTTCACCCGCACCTCGGCCGTCGCCGACCACCACGTGGCGATCCGGGCCGGGACCGACGTGGTCTTCCTCGGTGCACTCGTGAACCACGTGCTGAGCAACGACCTCTACTTCCACGACTACGTCGTCGCGTACACGAACGCGGCGACCCTGGTGGGTGAGGACTTCCGGGACACCGAGGACCTCGACGGGGTCTTCTCCGGCTACGACCCGGAGACCGGCAGCTACGACCCCGCCTCGTGGGCCTACGCCGAGGCCGAGGGTGGGGTCATCGAGGAGCCCGGGGGCGGCCACGAGCACGGCGCGCACCGCACCGATCGCGCGTCCGGTGACCTGCACGGCGCCGCCGGGCCGGCGCTGAACCACGCCGAGGTGATGCGCGACGAGACCCTCCAGGATCCGCGGACCGTCTTCCAGATCCTCAAGCGGCACTACTCGCGGTACACCCCGGAGATGGTCGCCGACGTGTGCGGCATCCCGGTGGACCAGTTCCAGCTGGTGGCCGACGCCGTGGCCCACAACTCCGGACGTGAGCGCACGACGGCCTTCGCGTACGCCTTGGGGTGGACCCAGCACAGCCTGGGCGCGCAGTTCATCCGCACCGCAGCGATCCTCCAGCTGCTCATGGGCAACATGGGCCGCCCCGGCGGGGGGATCATGGCGCTGCGCGGTCACGCGAGCATCCAGGGGTCCACGGACATCCCGACGCTCTTCAACAACCTGCCCGGGTACCTGCCGATGCCGATGGTCGGCAAGCACGACACCCTGGCGGACTTCCTCGGGAGCATCGCCTCCCCGACGCAGAAGGGTTTCTGGACCGAGGCACCCGCGTACACCGCGAGCCTGCTGAAGTCCTGGTTCGGCGACGCCGCCACCCCGGAGAACGACTTCTGCTACGACCGGCTGCCGCGCCTGACCGGCGCGCACGGGACGTACCAGACGACGCTGGCGATGCTCGACGACAAGGTCGAGGGCTACTTCGTCGTCGGTCAGAACCCTGCCGTCGGTTCCGCCCACGGACGCATGCAGCGCCTCGCGATGAGCCGCCTGAAGTGGCTCGTCGTGCGCGACTTCCAACTCATCGAGTCCGCCACCTGGTGGAAGGACTCACCGGAGATCGCGAGCGGCGAGCTGAAGACGGAGGACATCGACACCGAGGTCTTCTTCATGCCGGCCGCGACCCACGTCGAGAAGTCCGGCACCTTCACCCAGACCCAGCGGATGCTGCAGTGGCACCACAAGGCCGTCGATCCGCCGAACGACGCGCAGAGCGAGCTGGACTTCTTCCACCAGCTCGGCGTGCGCATCCGGGAGCTGCTCGCGGACTCCGACCTCGAGCGGGACCGCGCCCTGCAGGACCTCACGTGGGACTACCCGACGGACGAGCAGGGCGAGGTCGACGCCGAGGCCGTGCTCCGGGAGATCAACGGCTACCACCTCACCGGGGAGAAGGCGGGCCAGCTGCTGGACTCCTTCACCCAGATGAAGGACGACGGCTCCACCTCCGGCGGGTGCTGGATCTACACCGGCGTGTACGCGGGCGGGGTCAACAAGTCCGCGCTGCGCAATCCGGCCAGCGAGGAGGACCCGCTCGCCCACGACTGGGGCTGGGCCTGGCCGATGAACCGGCGCATCCTCTACAACCGCGCCTCAGCGGATCCGCAGGGCCGGCCGTGGAGCGAGCGGAAGAAGTACATCTGGTGGGACCAGGAGCAGCAGAAGTGGACCGGCAAGGACGTCCCCGACTTCCCGGTCGACCGTGACCCGTCCTTCCGCCCGGAGCCGGGTCTTCGCGGTCCGGCGGCCCTCGCCGGCGACGACCCCTTCATCATGCAGGCCGACGGCAAGGGCTGGCTCTACGCGCCGAAGGGCATGGTCGACGGCCCGCTGCCCACGCACTACGAGGCGCAGGAGTCGCCGGTCGCCAACCCGCTGTACGGGCAGCAGCGCAACCCGGGACGGGTGACCTTTCCACGCAAGGACAACCTGTGGAGCCCCTCCGCCGACGAGCCGGGGGCCGACGTCTACCCGTACGTCTTCACGACCTACCGGCTGACCGAGCACCACACCGCGGGCGGGATGAGCCGGTGGCTGCCATACCTCTCCGAGCTGCAGCCGGAGATGTTCTGCGAGATCTCCCCGGAGCTGGCGCAGGAGCGCGGGCTGGTCAACGGCGGCTGGGCGACGATCGTCTCCGCGAGGAGCGCGATCGAGGCCCGGGTCCTCGTCACCGAGCGGATGACGCCCCTGACGATCAAGGGACGCACCGTCCACCAGATCGGCCTGCCCTACCACTGGGGCGTCGGCGGGGACGCCGTCGTCGAGGGCGACGGGGCGAACGACCTCATCGGCCTGGCCCTGGACCCCAACGTCCAGATCCAGGAGTCCAAGGTCGGCTCCTGCGACATCCGCCCGGGCCGTCGCCCCCGTGGCGAGGAGCTGCTCCGGCTCGTCGCCGAGTACCAGTCGCGGGCCGGCACCACGGTCGAGACCGGCAACCAGCGCCGTTCGGACCCTGCCGGCGGCCACGACGACGGAGGGACCCCATGAGTTATCTGTCCCGCCAACTCTCGGGCCGGAGCGACCCCGCCCGGGACTCCGGATGGGTCGACCCACCACCGCGCAAGGGTTTCTTCACCGACACCTCGATCTGCATCGGCTGCAAGGCCTGCGAGGTCGCGTGCAAGGAGTGGAACGCGCTGCCGATGGACGACCTCGGGTTGTCGGCGAACTCCTACGACAACACCGGCGACCTCGGTGCGAGCACCTGGCGCCACGTCGCCTTCGTCGAGCAGAGCCAGGACCGGATCGCGGCGGCCCGCGAGTCCGGTCAGGCACTCGTCGACCTCGGCATGCCCTCGGTCGGTGCCCCGTCCGCGCCGAGTCCGATCGACGCCGTCGGAGGGGCGCCGGCCGGATACGGCAGCCTGCCCGCCCCGATCGAGGACCACGGGCCGGCCCTGGGCGACATGCTCCGGGAGAAGAGCGACTACGAGTCCGGCACCCCCATGGTCGGGCCGATGCCGGACTTCCGGTGGTTGATGTCCTCCGACGTGTGCAAGCACTGCACCCACGCCGGCTGTCTCGACGCCTGCCCGACGGGGGCCCTCTTCCGCAGCGAGTTCGGCACCGTCGTCGTCCAGGACGACATCTGCAACGGGTGCGGGTACTGCGTCGGCGGCTGCCCCTTCGGGGTCATCGAGCGGCGCACCGACTCCTCGATCTCGGTCTCGGGCGATGACCACGTGCACAACATCGGCGTCGCCCAGAAGTGCACCCTCTGCTACGACCGCCTGAGCCACGACCAGACTCCGGCGTGCGCGCAGACCTGCCCGACGACCTCGATCCAGTTCGGGGACCACGAGGACATGGTCGCCCGTGCCCACGAGCGGGTGGACCAGCTGCACGAGCAGGGCTTCACCGAGGCACGGCTGTACGGCGCCAACCCCGATGACGGGGTCGGCGGCACCGGCTCGGTCTTCCTGCTCCTCGACGAGCCCGAGGTCTACGGACTGCCCCCGGACCCGATCGTGCCGACCGCCAAGCTCCCGGAGGCCTTCAAGGCGGCCGGGGTCGCGGGCCTCGGCCTGCTGGCCGCCGCGGCGGCCGCGTTCATCGGAGGTGGGGCGTGAGTCTCTCCCCCTTCGACAGCTATCGACCGCCGGAGGAACCCCGGCGGGGCAAGCGACGCAGTCCCGTCCGTGGTGCCGCCACCGGCGCCGCCCGCAGCGTGGCGGCCCTTCGAGGCTCCTCCGTCGCACCTCAGGAACCGGGGGGCCGCGGCTGGCTGAACCGTGATGGCGGTGGCCGTCGCGAGGCTCCCGCAGTGCCCGACGCCGAGTTCTCCAGCTACTACGGCCAGCCGGTCATCAAGCCGATCCCGTGGGAGTGGCCCATCCCGGCCTACCTCTTCACCGGTGGCCTCGCCGCCGGCTCGGGGATCCTCGGTTCCGGCGCCGCCCTGACCGGTCGGGAGCTGCTCCGCCGCCGCAGCCGGATCGTCGCCGTGGTCGGGACCGCGGCCAGCGGCGGGCTGCTCATCGCCGACCTGGGCCGCCCCGAGCGCTTCCTGAACATGATGCGCACGGTGAAGCTGACCTCCCCGATGTCGGTCGGTACGTGGATCCTCTCCGCCTACGGGGCCGCCTCGGGCCTGACGACGGCCGCCGAGGTCGCCCGTCTCGTCCCGGCGCAGGGTTGGGGGCCGATCAGCGGGCTGGCCCGTGTGGTGCGCTCCCTGGAGACGCCGGCCGCCCTCGGCCAGGCGCTGGTGGCGCCCCCCTTCGCGGCCTACACGGCGGTGCTGCTGACCAACACCTCCACCCCGGTGTGGTTCGAGAGCCGGCGCCACCTGCCCTTCGTCTTCTCCGGGTCGGCGGCGCTGGCGTCCGGCGGGGTGCAGATGGTGCTCACGCCCACCGAGCAGGCGCGGCCCGCGCGCCGGCTGGCGGCGCTCGGTGCGGCCGGGGAGCTCGTCGCGATGCACCAGCTCGAGGAGCACCTCACGCGGGAGGGGCTCGAGGAGCCGCTGCGCACGGGGGAGGCCGGAACCCGGCTGCGCCTCGCCAAGGCACTGACGATCGCCGGCGGCCTGGGGACGCTACTGGCCGGCCGGAGTCGGGTGGCGGCCGTCGCCTCCGGCGCCGCGCTCGCCGCGGCCTCCGCCCTGACCCGGTTCGGGGTCTTCGAGGCGGGCATGGTCAGCGCCAAGGACCCGAAGTACACCGTTGGCCCCCAGAAGCGGCGGCTCGAGGAGCGCCGTTCCCAAGGGCAGGTGGGTGACGGCATCGTCACCGTGGGCTGACCCCGGGGCAGCTCCCCCGGGACCGTGCACAGGAGGTCCGTGTTGAGTTCCGCAACCACTCATCCCGCTCCCACGAAGCCCGGCAACCGCTGGGTCGTCCTCGTCGGCGGCGTGCTCGTCCAGCTGACCATCGGGGCCGTCTACGCCTGGAGCACGATGAGCCGTGCCCTCCAGGCGGATGAGTCCGCCTGGGACATCAGCGGCGTGCAGGCCGCCATCCCCTTCGAGGTCGCCATCGGGATGCTCTTCGTGGGCACCTTCCTCGGCGGCCGGGTCCAGGACAGGCGGGGTCCGCGGGTCGTCGCCCTCTCCGGCGTCGTCGTCTACTCGATCGGCATCATCCTGGCCGGCCTGACCCGGGACACCTCGGACCTGTGGCTGCTGATCCTCGGCTACGGCGTGCTGGGCGGCTTCGGTCTCGGCCTGGCCTACATCGTGCCGATCGCGATGCTGCAGAAGTGGTTCCCCGACAAGCGGGGACTGATCACCGGTGTCGCCGTGGGTGGCTTCGGCTTCGGTGCGGTGATCACCTCGCCGATGATGAACCGGCTCATCTCCGGGATCGACGACTACCAGGCCCAGCCGACCAAGGCCTTCATCTGGCTGGGTGTCGCCTACCTGGTCGTCGGGGCCATCGGCGCGTCCGTCTTCCGCAACCCCCCGGAGGGGTACACGGTCGCGGGTGCGGCCCAGAGCGGCGGCGCGGCGACGTCGCCTCCGGCCGGACGGGACTTCACCCAGAAGGAAGCGATGAGCACCCCGCAGTGGTACCTGCTCACGTTGGTCCTCACGGTCTCGGTGACGGCGGGCATCTCGCTGATCTCGGTGGCGGCCGACGCCGCGACGGACATCGCGAGCTTCAGCGTCGCGGCCGCGGCGACCCTCGTCGGGATCATGGGCCTCTTCAACGGCGGCGGCCGGATCTTCTGGGCGGCGGTCTCGGACCGGATCGGGCGCCGTTCCGCATTCGTGGGCATCCTCGGCCTGCAGGGCCTGGCACTGCTGGCCATCCCGCACATCGGCAACATCGTGGTCTTC
Organism: Janibacter corallicola NBRC 107790; assembly: GCF_001570965.1. Classification (GTDB taxonomy): domain Bacteria; phylum Actinomycetota; class Actinomycetes; order Actinomycetales; family Dermatophilaceae; genus Janibacter; species Janibacter corallicola. The sequence continues at coordinate 6,530 of NZ_BCSR01000004.1, forward strand.
TACGTGCTCTGCGCGATCGTCTACACCTGCTACGGCGGCGCCTTCGGCACCCTGCCGGCGACCGCGGGCGACTTCTTCGGTGTGCGGCACTCCGGTGCGATCTACGGGCTGATGCTCATCGGGTGGTCGATCGGCGGGATCATCGGCCCGCTGCTGATCACCTGGCTGATCGGTGACGACAAGGCCTACACCCTCGGTTTCACCGTCATGGGCCTCATCGCCCTCGTCGGCGTCATCCTGCCGATCATCTCCCGACCGCCGAAACACACCTGAGGGATCCGGCCGGAGCCGGAGTGGGTCCACGATCCCGCCCCGGGCCGGCCATACACTCACGCCCATGCGTTCTCCTCGGGTCACCGCCCTGCTGGCCGCGACCGCCCTGGCCCTGACCGCGTGCGGATCCTCCGGCTCCGGCGACGGCGACCCGTCCGGCTCCTCCTCCGCCTCCGGCTCGAAGGGGGCCTCCCCCACCTCCTCGACGCCGACGGGACCGAAGGAGATCACCATCGCCTTCGGTGGTGACGTCCACTTCCAGGACCGGGTCGCGCACCTGGCGACGGAGCCGAACGGGCTGAAGTCGCTGCGGCCCTACCTGGCCACCGCGGACCTGTCGATGGTCAACCTCGAGACGGCGATCACCGAGCGCGGCGAGCCGATGCCGAAGAAGTTCAACTTCCGCGCGCCGACCTCGGCCCTGACGACCATCGATAACGCGGGCATCGACGTCGTCTCGATGGCGAACAACCACGCCGTGGACTACGGGCCGCAGGGGCTGAAGGACACCCTGGCCTTCAAGAAGAAGAGCCCGGTCCCGATCGTCGGCATCGGCAAGGACGAGAAGGAGGCCTTCGCCCCGGTCGAGCTGAACCCGGGGAACGTCTCGGTCGCCGTGCTCTCCTCCTCGCAGGTCAGGGAGGAGACCCTCGCGAACTGGTCCGCGGACGAGGACTCCCCCGGCATCGCGAACAACCTGCCCACCGACCGGATGGTCAAGGCCGTGGAGAAGGCCGCGAAGGACCACGACCTCGTGATCGCCTACCTGCACTGGGGCATGGACTACTGGAACTGCCCGGACCAGCGCTCGGTCAACGCCGCGAAGGACCTGCAGGAGGCCGGCGCGGACATCATCGTCGGCGGCCACTCGCACCGCTTCCAGGGGTCGGGCTGGCAGGGCAAGTCCTACATCGGCTACGGGCTGGGCAACTTCGTCTGGTACTCCTCCCGCCCCTACGACAAGGAGACCGGGGTCCTGACCCTCACCGTCGACGCGCAGGCCGCCCGTGCCAAGCCCTCGGCGAAGCGGGACAAGACCGTGGTCACCGACTCGAAGTGGACCCCGATGGTCGTCGGCCCCGAGGGCCTGCCGATCGAGCAGACCGGCGCCGAGAAGGACCGCCTGATGCAGGTCAAGGACGAGCGCAACGAGTGCTCCGGCCTCGCCCAGTCCCCCGACGCCGGCTGAGGCCTCACCCCACCGAGACGGTGACCCCCTCGCCGAGCGCGCCGGCGGCGACGGTCTCCCCGACGACGGGCGCACCCGGCACCTCACCGACGACGAGCAGCCCGCCGGAGGTCTGGGCGTCGGCGAGCAGGATGAGCTCGTCCTCGTCCACCCCGTCGGCGGCGAGCGTCGGGCGCACCCAGTCCAGGTTGCGACGTGATCCGCCCGGGACGTGCCCGGCGGCGAGCGCCTCGCGGGCCCCGTCGAGGTAGGGCACGGCGGCCGGGTCGACACGGGCGGCGATGCCCGAGGCGCGCGCCATCTTGTGCAGGTGCCCGAGCAGCCCGAAGCCGGTGACATCGGTCGCCGCGCGGATCCCGGCGGTGAGCGCGGCCCGGGAGGAGTCCCGGTTCAGCGAGACCATGGAGGCAACCGCCTCGGGGCTGGCCTCGCCGGTGGTCTTCATCCGGTTGTTCAGCACGCCGACGCCGAGGGGCTTGGTCAGGCTGATCGGCAGGCCCGGCTCGGCGGCGTCGTTGCGCATCAGGGTCGCTGCGTCGGCAGTGCCGGTCGCGGCCATCCCGTAGATCGGCTCCGGTGCGTCGATGCTGTGACCACCGATGACCGGGCAGTCGGCCTGCGCGGCGACGTCGAGCCCGCCACGGAGCACCTCGCGCAACAGCTCGGTCGGCAGCGCCTCGCGCGGCCAGCCGACGAGGTTGATCGCCATGACGGGGGTGCCGCCCATCGCGTAGATGTCGGAGAGGGCGTTGGCCGCGGCGATCCGGCCCCAGTCGTAGGCGTCGTCCACGACGGGTGTGAAGAAGTCGGCGGTCGAGAGCAGGGCGGTGCCCCCTTCGATCCGCACGGCGGCGGCGTCGTCGCCGTCGCCGAGGCCCACGAGGACCTCGGCGGCCGGGTCGGCGAGGGGGGCCTGCAGACCGGCGATCACCTGTTCCAGCTCCCCCGCAGGGATCTTGCAGGCGCAGCCGCCGCCGCGCGCGTACTGGGTCAGACGAGTTGCCACCATGACCCGAGATTAGGACATGCCTCGGCATGACCACCCGACGCCCGGGTAGGACGGTGCCATGAGTCAACGTGACACCGCCGAGGAGCTCCTGCGGGAGCACGGCACGACCTACGCGCAGGAGGCCGGGGTCCGCCTGCGGGACACCCCGGCACCGCTCTTCCAGCTGCTGTGCCTGACCCAGCTCTTCTCCGCCCCCATCGGCGCATCGGTCGCCGTCGCGACGATGCGCGAGCTGCTCGCCGCGGGGTGGACGACACCGCAGCACCTGCTCGACTCCACCTGGCAGGAACGGGTGGACGCCCTCGGGCGCGGCGGCTACCGGCGCTACGACGAGAGCACCGCGACCCACCTCGAGGAGGCGGCGCAGCTGCTGCAGGACCGGTGGCGCGGCGACCTGCGCCGGTTGCACGACGAGGCCGAGGACGAAGAGGGCGTGCGCTCGCTGCTCCAGGAGTTCCCCCGCATCGGCCCGACCGGATCGCGGATCTTCTGCCGCGAGGTGCAGGCCGTCTGGCCCGACCTGCGTCCCCAGGTCGATGTCCGCGTCCGGAAGGGGGCCGAGGCGGCCGGCCTGCCCACCGACGCCGACGAGCTCGCCGCGCTCGTCCACGGCGACGAATTCGCCCGGTTGACCGCGGCCCTGGTCCGGGTGGACCTCGACGACTGACCCACGGGTCCGCCGCACGTCACACGGGAAGACCCGACTAGGCTCGTCGACGGAGGCGTCTGGGTTCCTGGTGGGCCCCCCGGTCTTCAACACCGGTGAGGCCGAGCATCTCGGTCTGGCGGGTTCGATTCCCGTCCGCCTCCGCCAGCCAGACGAAGGGGGCGTGCGCCCCCTTCGTCCCCACAGGAAGGGAGCTGCCGGTGAGCCAGTCCGACCCCCGCCGCGCCATCCCGCGGACGGACTCCGTCCTCGCGCAGGCCCCCTTCGTCGACGCCGCCCGGCGGCTCGGGCGGACCACCGTCCGAGCCGCCGTCGCGGTCGCCCAGGAGCGCGCCCGGGAGGGCGAGATCGCGCCCGACGAGGTCGCGGCCACGGCGCTGGCGACGCTGCCGCTGCGCGCCTCCTCGCTGACCCCGGTGCTCAACGCGACCGGGGTCGTCGTGCACACGAACCTCGGCCGGGCGCCCCTCTCCAGCAGTGCGATCGAGGCGGTGATGGACGCCTGCGGGTACGTCGACGTCGAGATGGACCTCCCGAGCGGGCGCCGCAGCAGCCGCGGCGTCGGAGCGGTCGAGGCGCTGACGACGGCCGTCCCCGGCGCAGGCGGTGCCCTCGCGGTGAACAACGGCGCCGCGGCACTCGTGCTCGCCACGACCGCGCTCGCGGCCGGGCGAGAGGTGGTGATCTCCCGGGGGGAGATGGTCGAGATCGGTGACGGCTTCCGGCTGCCGGACCTCATCGCCTCCACCGGGGCCCGGCTGCGTGAGGTCGGAACGACCAATCGCACCCACCTGCGGGACTACACCGACGCGATCGGCCGGGAGACCGGGTGCGTGCTCAAGGTGCACCCGAGCAACTTCCGCATCGACGGCTTCGTCTCCGGCGTCGGGCTGGAGGAGCTGCGCGGGCTCACCCGGCCGGACGGCACCCCCGTGCCCGTCGTCGCCGACATCGGCTCCGGCCTGCTCGCCCCCGACCCCGCCCTGCCGGACGAGCCGGACGCGGCGACGTCGCTGCGCCACGGGGCGAACCTCGTCACGGCCAGCGGGGACAAGCTCCTCGGCGGCCCCCAGGCCGGACTGCTGCTCGGCGACGCGGAGCTCGTCGAGCACCTCCGTCGCCACCCGCTCGCCCGGGCACTGCGCGTGGACAAGCTGACCCTGGCCGCCCTCGAGGCGACCGTGCGCGGCGGAGCGACACCGGTGAGTGACTCCCTGCACGCGGATGCAGACGACCTGCGCGAGCGGGCCGAGCGGCTCGCGGCCAGGCTGGAGCGGGAGGTCGTGGCCGTCCGGGGACGGGTCGGCGGCGGCGGCGGGCCCGGAGTTCCGCTGCCCGGGTGGGCCGTCGAGGTGCCGGAGGCCGCGGTGGCTCGGCTGCGGGACCCCCGCGACGGCATGCCGGTGGTCCTGGCCCGGGTCGACGACGGTCGGGGCCTGCTTGACCTGCGGTGCGTGCCACCGGAGCAGGACGAGGACCTCGAGACGGCCACGCGTGCGGCGCTCGCCGAGATCGGGGCGCCCGAGCCATGAGGAGGGTGCTGGCCACGGCCGGCCACGTCGACCACGGCAAGTCCACCCTCGTGCGGGCCCTGACCGGGCGCGACCCGGACCGGTTGGCCGAGGAGCGCGACCGGGGCCTGACCATCGAGCTCGGCTTCGTCTGGACCGGGCTGCCCGGTGGCGCCGACGTCGCCTTCGTCGACGTGCCGGGCCACCAGCGCTTCATCGGGACCATGCTCGCCGGGCTCGGCCCTTCTCCCGCGGTGGTCTTCGTCGTCGCGGCGGACCAGGGCTGGCAGGAGCAGAGCAGCGAGCACCTCGCCGCGGTGCAGGCGCTCGGCATCCGCGACGGACTCCTCGTCATCACGCGGGCGGACCTCGCCGACGAGGGGCGCCGCGCCGAGGTCGCGCGCGAGGCCACGACCCGTCTCGCGGGAGCGGGCCTGGACCTCCCGGCGACCGTCGTCTCCGCCACAACGGGTGAGGGGATGGAGCAGCTGCGGGAGGCGCTGGAGGCGCTCGTGGTCCGGATGCCCGAGCCGGATGCCGAGGCCCCGGTGCGGCTGTGGAGCGACCGATCCTTCGTCATCAAGGGCGCCGGGACCGTCGTCACCGGGACCCTCGGCGCGGGCACCGTCCGGATCGGGGACCGGTTGCTGCTGCTGGAGCACGGTCGGTCACGGGAGGTGGTCGTCCGCGGCCTGCACAGCGAGGACGAGGCGCGCGCGGCGATCGCCCCCGTCTCGCGGGCCGCGGTGAACCTGCGCCGGGCCGAGGGCGTCGGGCGCTCGGTCGTGCTGCTGACCCCGGGCGCCTTCGAGCTGGCGGCGAGCGTGGACGTCGCCCTCGCCCCGGTGGGCACCGGCCTCCTCGGGGACGAGCCCACGGGGACCGATCCCGGTGCCGTGGCGCACCCCCCGGAGCGGGCGACACTCCACGTGGGCACGACCGGCACCGGGGTGCACGTGCGACCGCTCGGTGACGGCTGGGCCCGGTTGTCGGCCGCCGAGGAGCTGGCGTGGCGGGTCGGGGACCGCGCGATCCTGCGCGACCCGGGCAGCCGCCGCATCTGGTCGGTGCGCGTGGTAGACGTCGATCCGCTGCCGCTACGGCGTCGCGGTGCTCCCCGACGCCGCGCCGAGGCCCTCGCGGCAGGCGACTCCTCCGGGTCGGCGAGCGGGCTCGCTGCACTGCGGCTGCGGTCCCGGTCCGCCGACACCGAGATGCGCCTGCGGCGCCTCGATCTGCCCGTGCCTGCCGGAGCAGCCACCATCGGGCCCTGGCGCGTCGATCCAACCGCCTCGGCGCACTGGCGCGACCGGCTCGTCGACGCCGTCACCGCGCACCACCGCGACCACCCCGTCAGCGCGGGCCTGTCGATGGCCGACGCCGCCCGCGCGCTCGGCCTGCCCGAGCACCTGCGCGACCCCCGGGACGGGGGGAGCCTCGGCGACGAGGCCGATCCCCCTGCGGTCGGCCTCGTCCGCCACCTGGCACCGGCGGCGGGACTCGCGATCACCGACGGGCGGGTGCACGACCCCTCGGCCGTCGGCCTCGCCGACGCCGAGGGCGCCGTCGCCTCGCTCGAGACGAAGCTGCGCGGCTCCCCCTTCGTCGCGCCGGAGCGTGGTGAACTCGCGGACCTCGGCCTGGGAGCCGCAGAGCTCGCCGCCGCCGAACGGCTCGGCCGGGTGCTCCGCCTGCCCGACGACGTCGTGCTCCTGCCCGACGGCCCGGCCCGCGCGATGCGGGTGCTCGCCGGCCTGGACCAGCCGTTCACCCTCAGCGAGGCGCGGCAGGCACTGGGCACCACCCGCCGCGTCGCCGTCCCCCTGCTGGAGCACCTCGACTCCCGCGGCTGGACACGTCGGGTCGACGGCCGGCTGCGTGAGGTGGTGCGCTGAGCTGACGAAGGGGGCCGAGCCGGCCCCCTTCGTCCCTCGGCTCAGGCGGCGGGCGCCGCCACCTGCACGCGGGTGCTCACCGGCACCCCGTTGGTGAGGTTGTCCGCGACCGGGCAGTGGGTGGCCACGGCGTCCTCGAGGCGCCGGTAGGAGGCCTCGCTCTCCGGGCCGGTGAGGTCGACCTTCAGCTCGATGCCCTCGTAGCCCGGCCGGACCCCCTCCTCCGTGCCGAAGAACCCGGCGAGGTCGATGTCGCCCGTGAGCTCGACGTCCACACCGTCCAGCTGCAGGCCGAGCTTCTGGGCCCAGACCTGGTAGCTGATGACCGTGCACGAGGCGAGCGCGGCGAGCAGGTGCTCGATCGGGTTGGCCCCCTTGTCGGTCCCACCGAGCGAGGCCGGCTCGTCGATCGTGAACTCGTGCGTCCCCGCGGTGATCTCGACCTCGGTGGCCGTCCCCCGCACGAGGGAACCCCCGACCGTGATGGTCAGCTGGGTGTCCTTGGTGGCCGTCTGCGTCATGGCATGCTCCTGTCACTCAGGGCTCTGGCGAACCCGCGCTTGCCGCGACCGGTCGGTCGCGGCCAGGTCCTCACCCGGGGCACCCCACCGTGGGTGGAGGGTTGCCGCCCAGCCAGCCGGGGCTTCGCGCTGGGGCTCATGACCTGCACATAACGTGACATGCATGGCTCCATAATGTCCACTTATGGATTGCCGGTCTCAGCATGTGGCGCACCGGTCTCCGGTGAGCCGGTGCGCAGCTCGACGGTGAAGATCGGCAGGAAGAGCTGGGCCAACGGCCCGATGGCCACGGCGTAGAGCGCGGTGCCGATGCCGACGGCACCGCCGAGCAGCCAGCCGACCACGACGACGGTCACCTCGATCCCGGTGCGCACCAACCGGATCGAGCGCCCGGTGACCTGCGACAGCCCGGTCATCAGCCCGTCGCGCGGGCCGGGCCCGAACTGCGAGCCGATGTACATCCCGGTCGCGACCCCGTTGAGCACGACGCCGCCCACGAGGAGCAGGACGCGCCAGCCGAGGTGCTCCGGCGGCTCGAGGACGGAGAGCACGACATCCGCGGAGGGGCCGATGAGCAGGGCATTGCCGATGGTCCCGACGCCCGGCTTCTGGCGAAGGGGGATCCACGCCAGGAGGACGAGGAGGGAGACCCCGACGACGATCGAGCCGAAGGTCAGGGGGACGTGGTGCGAGACACCGACGTGGAGGACGTCCCAGGGGATCTGCCCGAGGGTGCCGCGGATGACGAGCGCCATGGACGCGCCGTACAGGAAGAGGCCGATCAGCAGCATCGGCAGTCGCAGCAGCAGCCGGCCGGCCCGCAGCTGGGCGAGGGGGCCGATGTCGGCCAACTCGCGGGTGCGGCCCCGGGAGGCTCCGACACGGCTGGGACCCGGTCCTCTGGTGGCGCTCATGGCCCTAGTGTGCGCTGCCCCGGAACCACCCTCGGCTGTGCACCGGGCAGCGGCCCTCCTCGCCGGTGTCGCGGGCCGACCGCCCGCCCACGAGCACGCGGCTGGCCCACCGGATGCGGCGACGGATGAGCAGCAGGACGACGACGGCGGTGATGCCGACCGGGCCCCAGAGCGGATCGGGACCGAAGTCGGGGGGCGTGTCGTAGCCCCCGTCCCCGAGACCCGCCGCGCGCTCGAAGTGGTTGCGGGAGAGGGGGAAGACGAGGCTGTCCAGGTAGTACGCCACCGGCAGGGCCATCGGCCCGCCGGCCACGGTGGCGATGGTCCACTGGTCGACGTGCCGGGACTCGTGGCGGCCGATCGCCTCGACCTGCTCGGGGTGGGCAGTGGCATCCGACCCGAATTGCACGTACGTCTCCTGCCCCGGGAGTGCGGAGCCCGCCTGGTCCGCTTCGGGGACCCAGCTGACGAAGACGTCGCCGATGACGCTGCCGCCACCACCGGGGGCCGGGGGTGGCGGGAAGGCCACGAGCACCGCGGACCCGGAGCAGTGGCTCATCCCCAGCGCGCCCGTTGCCATGAGCATCACGCCGCTGGTCGGCGCCGTGACGGCCGAGCGGGTCCTCCCCCACCAGCCGGACGACGAAGGGGGCCGCCCCGGGCCCTCCTCGGCCACGACCTCCTCGGCGCCGCTGGTGAAGCGCGTGCTGCACTGGTCCAGGGGACCCGCCGCCGCCTGGGTCCGCACGGCGGCACCGAGGAGAAGCAGCACGGCGAATCCGGCGACCGCCACGACGCCGGCCCGCTGGTGCCGGTGGCAGACCGTGCAGGACGCCGCCCTCTCCCGACGGCGCCGACGCGCGAAGGGGAGCAGCCACAGGACGAGGCCGGCCACCCCGAGGCACAGCAGCACTGCTGCACCGAGGAGCAGGTGGAGCACCCACTGCGGTGACAGCCTGGCTCCGGGCCTGGTCCCGGCGCGGCTCCCTTCGTCCATGGGAACCCCTCATCTCGCCGGAGGCCGCGCACGACGGCGGCTCGCGACGAGCCTACCCACCCCGGCCTCGCGGGAGCCGGGAGTGAGGCGATCAGTCTCCGACGGTCTTCTTCGCCCGGGCGACGACCTTCTTGTCCGGCGCGAAGACGACCGCCCGGTCCTTGCCCTCGTAGTCGAACTGGTTGAGGAAGAAGCGGATCGCGTTGATCCGCCCACGCTTCTTGTCGTTGGACTTGATGACCGTCCACGGGGCGTGCTTGGTGTCGGTGCGCTCGAACATCGCCTCCTTCGCCGCCGTGTAGTCCTCCCACCGGTCGAGGCTCTCGAGGTCCATCGGGGAGAGCTTCCACCGGCGCACCGGGTCGATCTGCCGGATCGCGAAGCGGGTGCGCTGCTCCTGCTGGGTCACCGAGAACCACATCTTGGTCACGTGGACACCGGCCTCGGTGAGCATCCGCTCGATGCGCGGCGCCTGTCCCATGAAGACCTCGTACTGCTCATCGGTGCAGAAGCCCATGACCCGCTCGACACCGGCGCGGTTGTACCAGGAGCGGTCGAACATGACGATCTCGCCGCTCGTGGGCAGGTGCTGGAGGTAGCGCTGGAAGTACCACTGCCCCTCCTCCCGATCGGAGGGCTTGGTCAGGGCCACGACCCGGGCACCCCGGGGGTTGAGGTGCTCGGTGAAGCGCTTGATCGTCCCGCCCTTGCCGGCCGCGTCCCGCCCCTCGAAGAGGATGACGAACTTCCGGCCGGTGTCATGGGCCCAGTACTGGAACTTCAGCAGCTCGATCTGGAGCAGGTACTTCTCGACGTCGTAGTCGAAACGGGTCATCAACTCCTCGTAGGGGTAGTTCTCCCGCCAGGTCTCGACCGCGCGACCGTCCGGGGCGATGAGCATGGGGTCATCGCCCTGGTCGTCGCGAACCGTGTAGCCCTCGTCGATCAGCCGGTCGATGTACTCGCGCAGGTTCTGCTGCATGGGTCGTGGATAGCACCCCAAGGTGTCCAGCAGGTAACGGTCCGGCGCTGAGGTGCGAGGCCACCCGCGGTGGCCCCTGAGGTGCGAGCGTGCGCGCGGCTCATGCGCTACTCACGGGTACTACACCACGCTGCGCGTAGCCAGTGAAGTGGATTCCCGGAAACTCAAGGTTCTGTTGGCTCTCGACGTCTGAGAGTGGTGTCGTACCCGCGAGTCACTTGGTGAACCGGAGCGGCGCTGGGTGCCACGACTGCAGATCGCACCGCTCACGCGAAACGTAGGACCCGAGCAGCCACCGGTCCCCGAGGTGCGAGCACGCCCGCGGCCGGGCCCCGAAACCACTGGCAGGCTGACCCCATGAGCAGGAGAGCGAAGGGGGGCGGCGCCACCCCCGCGACGAAGGCGCTGTCGGCAGCCGGACACGAGTTCGTCGAACGCGCCTACGAGCACGACCCGGCCGCCGCCTCGTACGGGCTCGAGGCCGCCGAGGCACTCGGGGTGGAGCCGGAGCGGGTCCTCAAGACCCTGCTCGCCCAGACCGACCTGACCCGCGACCACGGCCTCGTCGTGGCCATCGTCCCCGTCGACCACCAGCTGGACCTCAAGGCGGTCGCCGCCGCCGTCGGCGCGAAGAAGGCGAGCATGGCCGACCCCGCCGGCGCGGAGCGGGCGACCGGGTACGTCGTGGGCGGCATCAGCCCGATCGGCCAGAAGCGCTCTCTGACAACGGTGCTCGACGAGTCGGCCATGTCTCACGAGACGATCCTCGTCAGCGGGGGTCGCCGCGGCTTCGACATCGAGCTCGCGCCGAGCGACCTCGTCGAGGTGACCCGCGCCTTCATCGCAACCATCGGGAGATAGGGCAGCGAGCAGATGGACTGCAGTTCGGTCTGCTGGGAACGAGTTCCCGCGGCCCCTCGCCCTCGTCGGCGGCGAGCTGCAGTCCATGTGCGCGTCATCGCTCAGCTCGGCCCGGAAGCGGGTCCACCCGACCGACGCACGCGACAGGCAGGTCACCGCCGTAGACGTGGGGGAAGAGCTCGCTCACCCCGGCTGCGGGCGGCTCGAACCGCACCTCGAGGCCTCGCTCGGCGAGTGCGGACTCGTCGAGCGTGAGCAGCAGCAGGGGCTCGGTGACGTCGGCGTAGAAGCGCTCGAGAACCCCGGCGGTCTGGTCGGGGGCGCTGCAGTGCATGAAGCCGACATCCGCGATGAGCCGCCCGCGTGTGGAGACGGGGTACGTGCCAATTGCCTGCGCAGCGCTCCAGTCGGACTCGAAGGCGATGTGCTGCAGAGACATGGATCCATCGTGCCCGGATAGCCTGGCCAGGTGGCGATGAGCGCGCGGGAGGACCAGAACCGCCGGCTCCTGCGCGCCCGTGACGCGATGGATCACGACTACGCGAGCCCGCTGGACATCCCTTCGCTCGCCACGGTGGCGCTGATGTCGCCGGCGCACTTCTCCCGGCAGTTCACCGCGACCTTCGGGGAGACCCCGCACCGCTACCTCCAACGCCGGCGGATCGAACGGGCGATGGCGCTGCTGCGCGACCACGACCGCACCGTCACCGACGTCGCGATGGCGGTGGGCTACGACAGCCTCGGGACCTTCAGCCGGACCTTCCGCGAGATCACCGGGCGCACGCCGAGTGCCTTCCGCGACGACCCGCCGATCGACGCGCCCGGATGCATCGTGCGGCGCTGGACGAGACCGAGCAGCTCCGGAGAAGCGCCACCGGCTGCACGTCCCTAGGTTGGAGCCATGTTCACAGGAATCAGCCACCACTCCGTCTACGTCCTCAACCAAGAGGAGGCCCTCGCCTTCTACTGCGGCAAGCTCGGCTTCGAGGTGAGCGCCGATGTCAACCTGGGCTTCATGCGCTGGCTCACCATCGCGCTGCCCTCCCAGCCGGACCGGCACATCATGCTCGAGGTGCCGGGGCCTCCCTTCGTCGACGACGCGATCGCCGGCCAGCTGCGCGACCTGCTCACCAAGGGTGCGCTCGGCACAGCCGCCATCCTCACCACCAACGACTGCCGGGCCACCTACGAGGACCTGCGGGCGAAGGGGGTCGAGTTCACCGAGGAGCCGACCGAACGTCCGTACGGCATCGACTGTGCGCTGCGGGACCCCTTCGGCAACCCCGTGCGAGTCACCCAGCCCGCGACCGGACCGGTGACCGCCGAGGACTTCGCGCAGGAGAGCACCGGGGGCTGACCCTTCGCGACGGCCGCGGGGCGGCCTCCTCAGACCGCCCCGCCTCCGTCGTCCTCACATCTTCACGCCGATGTACTTCGTCTCGAGGAACTCGTCGATCCCGGTGAAGCCGCCCTCGCGCCCCAGACCGGACTCCTTGACCCCGCCGAAGGGAGCCGCCGGGTTGGAGACGACGCCCTGGTTCAGGCCGACCATGCCGGCTTCGAGGGCGTGGCTGACCCGCAGGCCACGGTTCAGGTCCTGGGTGAAGAGGAAGGAGACCAGGCCGAAGGGGGTGTCGTTGGCCATCCGCACCGCCTCCTCCTCGGTGTCGAACTCCGTGATCGCCGCGACCGGGCCGAAGATCTCGGTGCTGGTCAGGTCGGCCTCCGCGGGGACCCCCGTCAGGACCGTGGCCGGGTAGAAGTGACCCTCGCGGTCGACCGGGCTGCCGCCGACGGCGACGGTGGCACCGCGCTCGACCGCGTCCGTGACGAGCTCGTGGACCTTCTCGACCGCGCCCTGGTTGACCAGCGGCCCGACGACGACGTCGTCCTCGACGCCGCGGCCCATGGCCAGCTGTCCCATCCGCTCGGTGAGCCTGCGGGAGAACTCCTCGGCCACGGGGCGCTGCACGAGAATCCGGTTCGCGGCGGTGCAGGCCTGCCCGATGTTGCGCATCTTCGCCGCCATGGCCCCCTCGACCGCGACGTCGAGGTCGGCGTCCTCGAAGACGAGGAACGGGGCATTGCCCCCGAGCTCCATCGAGGTCTTCATGACGGTCTTCGCCGCGAGCTCGAGCAGGTGCTTGCCCACCGGGGTCGAGCCGGTGAAGGAGAGCTTGCGCGAGCGCGGGTCGAGGATGATCGGGGTCATCACGTCATCGGTGTGGCTCGTCGTGACGACGTTGACGACCCCCTTCGGGAGCCCGGCGCGCACGAGGATGTCCACGAGCGCCAGGGTCGACAGCGGGGTCAGCGACGCGGGCTTGATCACCGCGGTGCACCCGGCGGCCAGAGCGGGGCCGATCTTGCGGGTGCCCATCGCCATCGGGAAGTTCCACGGCGTGATCAGCACGCAGGGCCCGACCGGCTCCTTGGCGACCATGAACTGCGCGCCGCCCGCGGGCGCCGTCATGTATCCGCCGTCGATGCGCACCGCCTCCTCGGCGAACCACCGGAAGAACTCGGCCGCGTAGGCGATCTCCCCCTTCGCCTCCGGCAGCGGCTTGCCCATCTCGAGGGTCATGATCAGCGCGAGCCGGTCCTGCTCGGCCATGAGCAGGTCGTAGGCACGGGAGAGGATCTCGCTGCGCTCGCGCGGTGCCGTCCTGGCCCAGTCCGCCTGGGCCGCATCGGCTGCGTCGAGGGCGCGCATCGCCTCCTCGGGGTCCGCGTCGGCGATCTCGACGAGCACCTCGCCGGTCGAGGGGTCCTCCACCGGGAGCTTCTTCGCGGTGTCCACCCACTCCCCGCCGATGAAGAGCTGGGTCGGGACCGATGCGATCGCGTCGTTCTCGCGCGCGTTCTCTGCCATGTCAAAGCCTCCTTGCCGTTGCCGCCATCCTAGAAGTATTGTCAACAATCGGACAACCAATGGAGGTTCATCGATGACTGCCCTGTCGCCCATCCTCAAGCAGGCCACCCCGGTGGTCGTCGACCACGCCCAGGGATGCGAGGTCTTCGACACCGACGGACGCCGCCACCTCGACTTCACCGCCGGCATCGGCGTGGTCAGCACCGGCCACTGCCACCCGAAGGTGGTCGCCGCCGCCCAGGAGCAGGTCGGCAAGCTCATCCACGGCCAGTACACGACCGTCATGCACCAGCCGCTGCAGCGTCTCGTCGAGAAGCTCGGCGGCGTGCTCCCGCAGGGCCTGGACTCGCTCTTCTTCGCCAACTCCGGCAGCGAGGCCCTCGAGGCCGCGCTCCGACTCTCCCGGCAGGCGACCGGCCGCCCGAACGTCATCGTCTTCCACGGCGGCTTCCACGGCCGCACCGTCGCGACCGCGACGATGACGACCTCGGGCACCCGCTTCTCCGCGGGGATCAGCCCGCTCATGGGCGGGGTGCACGTGGCCCCCTTCCCCACCGCCTACCGCTACGGATGGAGCGAGGAGGAGGCGACCCGCTTCTGCCTCCAGGAGCTGGACTACATCTTCGCGACGCTCTCCGCGCCGGACGAGACCGCCGCCTTCATCATCGAGCCGGTCCTCGGCGAAGGGGGGTACATCCCCGCCAACACCGCCTTCATGCAGGGTCTGCGGGAGCGGGCCGACGAGCACGGCATCCTGCTCGTCGTCGACGAGGTGCAGACCGGCTTCGGCCGGACCGGTCGCTACTTCGGGCACGAGCACTTCGACGTGCGCCCCGACGTGGTCACCCTGGCGAAGGGGATCGCCTCCGGCTTCCCCATCTCCGGCATCGCCGCCTCCGAGGAGCTCATGGCCAAGGCCTGGCCCGGCTCGCAGGGTGGCACCTACGGCGCCAACGCCGTCGCCTGCGCGGCCGCAGTGGCCACCCTCGAGGTCATCGAGGAGGAGGGCCTCGTCGCCAACTCCGAGGAGCGCGGCAAGCAGCTCATCGAGGGCGCCCGCCAGGCCGCGGACGACGGCGTCGGTGACGTGCGCGGGCTCGGCCTGCTCGTCGGCAACGAGTTCACCACCGCGGACGGCGAGCCGGACACCGCCCGGGCCAAGGCCGCCCAGCAGAAGGCCGCCGAGAAGGGGCTGCTCATGCTCACCAACGGCGCGCACACGAACTGCGTCCGGATGATCCCGCCGCTCGTCATCACCCCCGAGGAGGTCGACGAGGGGCTGCAGATCTGGTCCGAGGTGCTGAAGGAGGTCTGAGCCGTGGCTCGCTACATGACGATCACGCTCGAGAGCCGGGGGGTCTCGTGCCGGGCCCGGCTGCTCGACGAGGAGGCGCCCGGCAGCTGCGCCGCGGTGTGGGAGGTGCTGCCGACCGGGGGTGATGCCTTCCACGCGAAGTACGCCCGCAACGAGGTCTACACCCTCATCCCCCGGCTGACCGCGGCTCCCCACCGGGAGAACCCGACGATCACGCCGATCCCGGGGGACGTGTGCCTCTTCGACTTCGAGCCCTGGGAGATCGGCAACCCGGCCTACGGCTACGACGCGGGGTCGGCGGCGCACGCGGAGCAGGGCGCGACCGACCTGGCGATCTTCTACGGGCGCAACAACCTGCTCGTCAACGGTGACGTCGGCTGGGTGCCCGGCAACGTCTTCGCCACGATCGAGGAGGGGCTGGCCGAGATGGCCGAGGCCTGCAACGACCTCTGGCGCACCGGCGTCGTGGGCGAGCGACTCACCTTCGCCCGGGCCTGAACCACGCCTGACCCACGAAGCCCGACCCGGGCGCTGCCTCGGGGGAGGGGGTGCACGCGCCCGGGCCGGGGGTCGATGGACGCCACCGACCACAGCAGTGGCGCAGGCGAATCTCCGGCCTGACAGGCTTGCCCGATTCCCCCTCCGTCACGT
Organism: Janibacter corallicola NBRC 107790; assembly: GCF_001570965.1. Classification (GTDB taxonomy): domain Bacteria; phylum Actinomycetota; class Actinomycetes; order Actinomycetales; family Dermatophilaceae; genus Janibacter; species Janibacter corallicola. Next base: position 22,187 of record NZ_BCSR01000004.1, read on the forward strand.
CTCGACGGCGCCTGCCGCCGGATTACGGTTGTGGTAGGGCCCTCCAGTGCACTGGAGGGCCCTCCTCCCCCGAACCCATGCGTTGATCTTACTACTTCTTTACTCTTTGTGAAGGTCTCGTTCCGGCAACGGCACGGGCCGTCGCCTCAGCGGCCCATCACCCACTCCACGAACCGCCCGGCGGCTAGGACGAGGTCGTCGGAGTGGCGCGGTCCGACGATCTGCAGACCGACCGGCAGCCCGGCGGCGGTGGTGCCCACGGGGATGCTGATCGCCGGCTGCTGGGTCATGTTGAAGGGGTAGCTGAACTGCGTCCACTGCGGCCAGGTCTCGTAGTCGCCGCCCGGCGGCACGTCGTGCCCGGCCTCGAAGGCGACGATCGGCATCGTCGGGGTGATGAGCAGGTTGTGCTCCTCGTGGAACTGCCCCATCCGGATCCCGAGGGCTGCCGAGACGGCCTGCGCCTTGAGGAACTCCACGGCCGTGGCCCGGTCGCCCTGGTCCCACATCCGCCCCAGCCCGGGGTCGACGGTCTCGCGGGCACCGGGCATGCCGCCGAGCAGCTTCGCCGCGCCGGCAGCCCAGAGCAGTTGGAAGGACTCGTACGGGTCCTCGAAGCCGGGATCGGCGTTCGTCACGTCGAGGCCGGCAGCGGCCACCTTCGCCACGGCGTCGTCGCAGATGCGGGCGACCTCCGGGTCGACCCGCACGTACCCGAGGTCCCTGGAGTAGGCGACGTGCAGCCCGGTCACCTCACGGTTGAACTCGCCGCGGTAGGTCAGCTGCGGCGGTGCCTGCGAGGTCGGGTCGCGCGGGTCCGGGAGCGAGAGGATGTCCATGAGCAGCGCGGCGTCCTCCACGGTGCGCGTCATCGGACCAGCGTGCGCCAGGGGCCCGAAGGGGCTCGCCGGGTACATCGGGATCCGGCCGTGGGTGGGCTTGAGCGCGACGATCCCGCAGAAGGAGGCCGGGATGCGCACGCTGCCACCGCCGTCGGTGCCGACCGCGACCGGGCCCATGCCGCTGGCGACCGCGGCCGCCGCCCCACCGGAGGAGCCGCCGGCGGTCGTGCTCGGGTCGACCGGGTTGCGCGTGATCCCCGTGAGCGGGCTGTCGGTGACCGCCTTCCACGCCAGCTCCGGGGTCGTGGTCTTGCCGACGAAGACCATCCCGTCGGCCCGCAGGCGGGCGGTCACGGGGGCGTCCTCGTCCCACGGCTGGTCCGGGTCGACGGCCCTGGAGCCGCGCAGCGTCGGCCAGCCCTTGGTGAGGAAGATGTCCTTGATCGAGATGGGCACCCCGTCGAGCAGGCCCTGGGGGTGCCCGGCGCGCCACCGCTCCTCGGAGGCACGGGCCATCTCCAGCGTCGTCTCGCGATCGACCAGGCAGAAGGCATTGAGCCCACCGTCGACCTCGTCGATGCGGTCCAGCACCGCCTCGGCGGCCTCGACCGGCGAGAGCTCACCACCCCCGTAGGCGGCGACGAGCTCGACGGCGGTCATCTCGGTGGGGTTCATCTCTCAGCTCCCGGTGCTCGGTACGTAACCCAGTGAGGTGTCGACGACGTTGGCCAGCGGCTCCTCGTCGACCCAGCGCGCGAAGTTGTCCGCGAACAGGCGCAGCAGCTCCTCGCGCCACCCGATGAAGTCCCCCGAGTTGTGCGGGGTGATGACGACACCGGGCATGCCCCACAACGGGTGGTCCTCCGGCAGCGGCTCGACGTCCAGGACGTCGAGCGCGGCTCCGGCGATCGACCCGTCACGCAGAGCGGACACGAGGTCGTCGGTGACGACGGACTCCCCGCGGCCGACGTTGATGAAGCGGGCGTGGTCCGGCATGGCACGGAAGGCCGCCGCGTCGAACATCTCCTTGGTGTCCTCGGTCAGCGGCGCGATGCCGACCACCCAGTCGGCGCGGCCGAGCGCCTCGTGCAGGTCCGCCTGGGCGGTGACCGTCCCGAAGTCCGGGTCGTCGGTGCGGGCCCGGCGGCCCGACCCGGAGACCTGCACGCCCACGGCGGTGAGCAGCCGCGCGACGGCCCGCCCGATCTGGCCGGTGCCCACGACGAGCGCCTTGGTGCCGGCGACCCGCTCGGACTCCCGGTGCACCCAGCGCCGGGCGCGCTGCAGTTCCCAGGAGCGCGGCATGTCCTTGGCGAAGCTCAGCACCTGCCCCACGACGTACTCCGCGATGGAGTCGTTGAAGACCCCCCGCGAGTTGGTGAGGATGACGTCGCTGTCGACGACCTCCGGGGAGAGGATCGCGTCCACCCCGGTGGCCGCGACGTGGATCCAGCGAAGGGAGTCGGCCGCGTGCCAGGCGTCCGGTATCGCCTGCGAGAAGAAGTCGTGCGCGAAGAGCACGTCCGCGCCGGGCAGCGCGTCGGGCAGCTCCTCTGCCGTCGCGTAACGCACCTCGGCCGCCTTCTCGCGCACGGGCGCCATCGCCTCTTCATCGGGGAGATCACCGTCGTGCAGCACCACGACCACGGACTGCCTGGTCATGTTGACAACGTAGAAGCGGCGCTCCTAGATTGTCAACAATCTTGCAATCCTCCCTCTGTGAAGGTGAGGTCCCACCGTGGAGCTGACCGACGTCGAACTCGACGGCCCACTCGCGCAGCGCGGCATCGGCATCATCGCGCCCTTCGACCTCGCCCTCGAGCGGGAGTTGTGGCGCTGGGCGCCGCTGGAGGTCAGCTTCCACCTGGCGCGCACCCCCTTCGAGCCGGTGGCGGTGAGCCTGGAGCAGGCGGAGCTCGTCTCGGCCCCGAAGCACCTGCAGACCGCGACCCGCGACGTACTCGGCGTCTACCCGGAGATCGTCGCCTACCTGTGCACCTCGGGCAGCTTCATCCACGGGGTGGAGCACGAACGACGGCTCGTGCAGGCGATCCTCGACGCGGGCGCCCCGGACGCGGTGACCACCTCGGGCGCCCTCGTCGAGGCGGTGCGCGCGCTCGGCCTGTCCCGGATGTCCGTCATCACGCCGTACGACGAGACGCTGACCCGGCGCCTCGAGGCCTTCCTCGGGGAGCTCGGCGTCGAGGTCCTCCACTCCCAGTACCTCGGTCTCGGCGGCGGCATCTGGCGGGTCAACTACCGCACCGTGGCCGAGCTGATCCTCGCCGCCGACGACCCCGCGGCGGAGGCCATCTTCGTCTCCTGCACCAACTTGCCGACCTACGACATCATCGCGCCGATGGAGCGCGAGCTCGGCAAGCCGGTGCTCACCGCCAACCAGCTGACCGTGTGGTCCTGCCTGCACCGGATGGGCCTGCCGATGATGGGCCCGGGCAGCTGGGTGACCCCGCTGCTCGAGCGCGAGGGCGAGACCGCACCAGGAAAGGAGCACCCATGAGCACCGACCGGGCCACGGTCGGGATCATCTACCCCGACCATGCCGCCGAGGACGACTACCCGCTCGCCGAGCGGCTGCTCGGGGTCTCGCTGCCGGTGGTCCACATCTACGGCACGGACCTGCACGCGGTACCCGAGCTGCTGGACCTCGGCAGCCCGCAGCGCCTCGCCGAGGGGGCCCACCAGCTCGCCGGGCACGCGCCCGATGCGGTGATGTGGGCCTGCACCTCGGGCAGCTTCGTGCGCGGGGTCGACGGGGCCCGCGTGCAGGTCGAACGCCTCGCCGACGTCACCGGGGTACCGACCTCCAGCACGAGCCCGGCCTTCGTCGGGGCGCTGCAGACCCTCGGGCTCTCCAGGGTGTCGGTCGCCGCGAGCTATCCCGACGACATCGCCCAGCTCTTCGTCGACTACCTCGCCGCCGGTGGCGCCCGGGTGCTCGCGATGTCCAGCGCCGGCATCGACACCGCGGCGGAGGTCGGGACCCTGCCCCCGGGCCGGGTCGTGGACCTCATCACCGCAGCGGACCGGGAGGACGCCGAGGCGGTCCTCGTCCCGGACACGGCGATGCACACCCTCGGGGTCATCCCCGAGGCCGAGGCGGCGATCGGCAAGCCCGTGCTCACCGCCAACCAGGTGACGATCTGGCAGGGGCTGCAGCCCCTCGGGTGGCACGGAGGGGGCGAAGGGGGCCCCGCAGCGACCGCTCCGCCCGAGGGGGCGCCACCGCCCGTGCGGACACTCGGGGCACTCTTCGCCACCGGTGGCACCGCCGGGGACCGCACCACCGGCGAGAGGGCATGATGTCGGACCTCGAGGTCACCCCCGCCCCACGACGATCGACCGTCGAGCACATCGCCGCGGAGCTGCGTGCCGCCGTCATCGCCGGGACGTTGCCTCCCGGGACACAGCTCGGGGAGGCGGACCTGGCCCATCGCTTCGAGGTCTCGCGGGGCCCCCTTCGCGAGGCCATGCAACGCCTGGTCTCGGAGGGCATCCTCGTGGCCATCGCCAACCGCGGGGTCTTCGTCACCGAGCTGACGACCGAGGACATGGCCGACATCTACCGTGCCCGTGCGGCGATCGAGCGCGGCGCCGCGGAGGTCCTCCTCGACGGGCACCGCCGGCAGGCGCACAGTGCGCTCGGGCCCCCGGTCCGGGAGATGAAGGCAGCCGCCCGGGCCGGCGACGGGCCCGGCGTCTCGGATGCCGACCAGGCCTTCCACGAGGCGCTCGTCGCGTGCTCGGGGAGCCCTCGTCTCATCCGCGCCATGAGCACCCTCATCGTCGAGACCCGGCTCTGCCTGGGTGAGCTGCGCACGACCTACCCCGACCTGCGTACCCAGGTGCGCGAGCACGAGGACCTGCGCCGGGCCATTCGGGACGCCCCGCGCGAGCAGGTCCTGGACCACGTGCGCGCACACCTCGAGGACGCCGTCGACCGGCTCACCGCGAAGCGAGCCGGCTGACGACGCCCTCGGTCGAGGTGGGGCGGGCACTCAGGGGACGATGATCTCCGCCCCCGCGAGCGCCTCACGGTTGGCCTGGGCGATCCCGCGAGCGGTGGTGCGTGGCGGCACCCGGTCACTCGTCCAGGCCTCGAGGATCACCGCGACCTTGGACTGCATCTCGTTGCGCAGCCTGCGGAAGGAGTCCTCGGGATCGGTCCCGACCTGGCCCTGCAGCAGCCACCAGGCCCAGGCTGCGGCGCCCGCGTTGGCGACGAAGTCCGGGACGACCGGCACGCCGCGAGCGGTCAGCTCGTCCTCCGCCGGCGCGGTCGTCGCCGTGTTCGCGGCCTCGACGACCACCCGGGCGGCGACGTCGGCGACGTTGTCCTCGTTGATCGCGTACGAGACGGCGGCGGGCACGAGGATGTCGACCTCGCTGGCGAGGATCGCATCGCGGGGCAGCTGCTCGACGCTCCCGGGGACCTGCGAGCGGTCGATCTCGCCGTACTCGTCACGAGCCGCGAGGAGCGCGGGCACGTCCAGGCCGTCCGGGTCGCGCAGCGTCCCGCCGGCGTCGGCGATCGCCACGATCTTCACACCCGCCTCGTGCAGGTACCAGGCTGCTCCGCCGCCCATGGTCCCGACCCCCTGGACCGCGACGGTCGTGGTCGACGGGGGCCAGCCCAGCGCCACCGCCGTGCCCAGGCAGGCCTGCGCGACGCCGTAGCCGCCGATGACGTCACCGAGGGGCAGCGGCAGCTCGTCCTCGGTCTGGACGTGCAGCCCGGCCCGGACCCGGGCCAGTGCGCGCTCCGGGTCGGCGGAGCGACCGATCGCCGCGTGGTAGGACTGCGAGAGCCCGAGCTCGGCGAAGGCCTCGTCGATCTGCTCCTGGGAGACGCCCAGGTCCTCCGCGGTGATCCAGTGCCGGTCCAGCCAGGGGCGCATGGCCTCGCAGAAGCGGGTCAGCACGCCCATGGCCCGTGGGTCCTTCGGGTCGAAGTCGATACCGCCCTTGGCGCCGCCGACCGGGAGGCCGAAGGTCGCGGTCTTCGTGGCCATGCCGCGGGCGAGGTCGGTGACCTCCTCGACCGTGCACCCCTTGCGCATGCGGGTACCTCCCGTGGCGAGGCCCCCGACGAGCGTCTGCACGACGAGGAATCCGTCGGCGCCCGTCACCGGGTCGCGCCAGGTGACCTCGTGCGCCGGAGGGGCCTCGGTCAGGTCGACCGGGACGGCTGTCACCGCCTGTCGGGCCTGCTTGTCCAGTTCACCCCTGTTGTCCATCAGCGTCATGTCGACCACCTCCGTAGCGAGATCGAGGGCCTCGTTGCCCCGTACGGCCAGCGTGCGGCCGGGCCCGAGCCCCCGTCCAGCAACAGTTCGTGCACGTTCCTGCGAAGGTTCACTTCACGATCGCGAGGGCGCCTCGGATGGACGTGGCCGCGCCGACGTTCCACCGGCGGGTCGACCTCGACCCGGGTCGCCGACGAGGCTCCGGGCATTCCGTGCCACGCCGTGCCACTCTGGGCTCATGGAGCTGTCCCTGCGCCGTCTCCACATGCTGCGCGAGCTGCGTCGCCGCGGCACGGTGACGGCCGTCGCGGAGACGCTGCACTACAGCACCTCCGGCGTCTCCCAACAGCTCGCGCAGCTCGAGCGGGAGGTGGGCGTCAAGCTCGTCGAGCGGCACGGGCGCCGGCTCCAGCTGACCGAGCTGGGCCTGCTGCTCTCCGAGCACGCCGACGAGATCCTGCAGGCGGTGGACCGGGCCACCGCGGCGCTCGACGAGGCGGAGGAGGGGCTCACGGCGAGGCTCACGCTCGGGGTGTGGGCCTCCGTGGCCTCCGGTCTCGTCCCACCGGCCCTGGCTGCCCTGCTGCACAGCCACCCGGGCGTCACCGTGAGCACGGTCGAGCTGGCCCCGGAGGAGACGGCCGAGGCGGTGCGTGACGGCCGGCTCGACATGTCCTTCGTCATCGACTACTCGGGCCAGCCGCTGGACCACGACCCGACGCTCGTGCGCGCGGTGGTGGCCGTCGAGCGGCTGCACGCCGCCGTGCCGACGGAGATGATGATCCCCCCGGGGACGGTCTCGCTCATCGACCTGGCCGAGCACCCGTGGATCCTCGCCGGCCGCCGCTCCCAGTTCGGACGGGCGGTGCGCACCGCGTGCCACCAAGCGGGCTACGAACCACGGATCGCGCACACCGTCGAGGAGCAGCCGACGGCCCTGGCGATGGCCGCAGGCGGCCTCGGCGTCACCCTCGTCTCCGACCTGGCCCTGGAGCACCTCCCACCGGGAGTGGACATCCTCCCCCTTCGGGAGCCGGTGATGCGCACGGTCTCGATCACGCACCGCCGCAGGCCGGTTCGCCCTTCGCTCGACCTCGTCATCGACGCGGTCAGGGCAACCGCCGCGACGAAGGGGGTCGCCGCCGGGTCGCTCCCGGCGACCGACCCGCAAGCCCCCGCCTGAGGTGCCACGCATTCCCGTGACGAGGACTCTTGCGGCGACCAACTTAAGCCTTTAAGTTAGTCCGGTGAGAGACCTCGCCCACGAGTTGAACGACCTCGTACTGACGCTCAACCGGAGCGCCGAGCGACGTCTGGCACCGCTGGGCCTCACCTTCCGGCGGTTCCTCGCGCTGACGATCATCGGGGAGCACCCCGGCCTGACCGGGCGCGACCTCTCCGGGGCCATCGGCATCACCGAGGCGGCCGGTAGCGGGCTCGTACGCGCCCTCATGGCCGACCATCTGGTGCTCGACGTGGCCCCCACGGGGTCGGGCAACCGTCGTCGGCTGCAGCTGAGCGACACCGGCGAGGACCTGCTGCGCCGCAGCGGCGAGGCCCTCGGCGACTCCTTCGACGCCTTCGTCGCGAGCCTGGACATCGATCCGAGGACTCTGGCCGAGACCGTCCACACGATCACCACGGCCCTCAAGGCCGACTCCCGATGAACGGAGAACACCTCATGCCCCACCTCCTGGCACTGCTGGCCGCCCTGCTGCTGGTGGTGCGCCTCGGAATCCTCATCCACCTGCACCTCTCCCAGCCCCGGATCCACCCCGTCCGGCAGGCGGTCAGCGACTACGCCCTGAGCGACGGACGACGCTGGTTCGCCACGATGGGGGTCGTGGGCGCCCTGGTCTGGGTCTGCCTCGCCGTGGCGGTGGGCACCGGGCTCCCGGGCTGGTCGGACCGATCCTCCGTCACCACCCAGCTCCTCGTGCTGACCGCCTCGGTGCTCGCCGCTGCTGCACTGCCCACCGACGCGGAGGGCTCGCCGCGGACGCTCACCGGCGTGCTGCACTACGCGGCGGCGATCGTCCAGTTCGCGATCCTCTACGGCCTCACCGGCAACTTCGTGCGGCTGGCGGCGACGGATCCGGGCCTGGCTCCCTTCGCCCCGATCCTGGAGCCGCTGCGCACGGTCGTCCTCGTCTCGCTCATCGCCCTCGTCGTGGCCCTGCTGCCCAAGGTCCGCCACCTCTTCGGGGTGCCCGAGCGGGTCTTCCTCGTCTCGACGCTCGCCTTCTACCTGCTCGTGGCCATCGGTCTCGCGCGCTGACCGGCACCGAGCAGGACCACGCCGGCGACCGCCTGCCACACGAGTGGCGCGTAGACGCTCATCCGCTCGGTGATGCCGAAGAGCGGTGGGACCACGAGCATGCCGACGAGCCCGATGACGGCGAGCGCGGCGAGACCGCCGGCGAGCAGCGCCAGGCCCCGGCGGGCCCGCCACAGGTTGATCGACGCGGCGATCAGCAGCAGGGTCCCGCCGTAGAAGACGGCGACGGCACCCAGCCCGTGCAGGGCGCCGCGGAGCGGGACCATGCCGGTGGGGAAGCACCCGACGACCACGAGACCGAGACCGTTGACCAGCGCGAGGGTGACCACCGTGCGCCGGCCCCGCCGCGGGGCGAAGGGGGCCAGCAGCACCGCCGCGACCGCGAGGCGCAGCCCGGTGCCGATAAAGGTCAGGTTCATCAGCAGGTGCCGGCTCGAGAAGGCCGGCTGCGGGGTCCAGTCCTGGACCTCCGGGACACCGAAGAGGCTGATGGCGTCCGAGGTCCAGGCGTAGGGGCGGCCCTGCCAGCCGGCGGCGGCGAGCGCCTCACCCACGAAGTAGAGCGCAGCGAGCACGAGGAGCACTCCGCCCCAGCGGTATCGGGTCGGGCTCGGATGGCCCGGTCCGGGCCCGGTCGAGGTCTTCGTCACGCCGGCAGGTGCTGGTCCAGCCACCCGATGATGTCCGAGACGATCTCGTCACGACCCACCTCGTTGAGGATCTCGTGCCGCGCGCCCGGGTACAGGGTCACCGAGACGTCGTGCACGCCCGCGGCGGAGAGCTGATCGCCCACCTGCCGCACCCCCTTGCCGTGGGCTCCGACCGGGTCCGCCTCGCCGGAGGTGAGCAGGATCGGCAGGTCGGCCGGAGTCCGGCCCGCGAGCCGGGACAGGCCGTTGACGCCGCCGAGCAGGTCGGCGTAGAAGCCGGCCGTGAAGACCTCCCCGCAGCGTGGGTCCGCCACGTACAGGGCGACCTCGTCGGGGTCGCGGCTCAGCCAGTCGAAGTCGGTGTCGGTGGGCTTGAACTGCCGGTTGTAGCCACCGAAGACGAGCGTGTCCATCAGCGGTGAGCGGGTGCGACGCCCCCGAAGTCGGGACTCGGCCTTCGCGACCAGCTCGCCGACGCGACCGAGCAGTCCCTGATCGCCGCTGGTCCCGCAGAAGACCGCACCGGCGAGCTCCTCGCCGTGGCGGGTGACGAAGTCACGCCCGAGCAGCGAGCCCATCGAGTGACCGAAGAAGAGGATCGGCAGCCCGGGGTGGGCCTGCTTGATGGCCTCGGTGATCGCGTACATGTCCTCCACGGCGGTGTCCCACCCCTGCTCGTCGGCGAGGTAACCCGCCTCTTCCGTTAGGGAGGAGGTCTGGCCGTGACCACGGTGGTCGTGCATCCACACCGCATACCCGGCACCGGTGAGCGCGCGCGCAAAACGCTCGTACCGGCTGGAGTGCTCGGCCATGCCGTGGGCCGCCTGCACGACCGCCTTGGGCTCGCCGTCGGGCAGCCAGGTCCGGACGAACAGCGGGACCGAGTCCTGCGGGGAGGCGATGGTGGTCGTGTCGCTTCGCATGCCGGGAGGCTACCGGCCCGGGCTGGCAGGGAACTCCCAGACGTGGGTGCGAGCATGGTCACGAATTTTGCCCACCCCCTGACCCCTGAGGGACCCATGAGCAAGAAGTCCGCGAAGAAGCTCACCGCCCGCGAGGCCCGACTGTCCGAGGCCCGCGAGCAGCAGCGCGCCACCGAACGCCGCCGTGCCCTGCTGCTGACGGTGGCCACGGGCCTCGTCATCGCCGTCATCGTCGGGGCCGTCGCCTGGGCGATCGTCGGCGAGAAGGACGAGCGCGAGGCGGGCGGTGACCTCTCCGCCGTGCAGGAGTTCGACTACGACGGGCAGCAGCACGTGGAGGGCCAGGTCGACTACGAGGAGTCCCCGCCCGTCGGCGGCGAGCACAACCCCGCGTGGTTGAACTGCGGCGTCTACGACGAGCCGGTCCCGAACGAGCACGCCGTGCACTCCCTGGAGCACGGCACCGTGTGGATCACCTACGACCCCGACCTGCCAGACGGCGAGGTGAGCACGCTGGAGGACCTCACTCCCGGTACCTACGGTCTGCTCTCCCCGTACGAGGGAGACATGCCGGGCAAGATCGTCCTCTCGGCGTGGAACCACCAGCTGAGCGTCGACTCGGCCGACGACCCGCGGATCGAGGGCTTCATCCGGGAGTACCGCCAGGGCCCGCAGACCCCCGAGCCGGGCGCTGCCTGCACCGGAGGTGTGGACCCGTCGGAGAGCCTGGTCGGGTGAGCACCCGCGTCCTGAAGCCGCTGCTGGCCCTCCTGGTCGCCCTGGCCATCGGGCTCGTCGGCGGGATCCTCCTGGGCCGCTCCGGCGAGCAGGCGCAGACGCCCGCGGACAACAGCGTGGCGGCGGGCTTCGCCCGGGACATGCAGACCCATCACGACCAGGCGGTGGAGATGTCGTGGATCGTGCGCAGCCGGACGAAGGACCCGGCCGTTCGCTCCCTCGCCTACGACATCGCCCGCACCCAGGAGAGCCAGTCCGGTCAGATGGCCGGGTGGCTGCAGGTGTGGGGGCTACCGCCGACCGGTCCCGGTGAGCAGATGGAGTGGATGCGGCTGACCGGGCACCAGCACGACCGCGGGGAGATGGTCGAGAAGGACGGCCGGATGAAGGGGATGGCCTCGGAGGAGGAGCTGGAGAAGCTGCGCGGCCTGCGCGGCGAGGAGGCCGAGATCCTCTACCTGCAGCTGATGATCGACCACCACCTGGGCGGGGTGCCGATGGCCAGGGCGGTGCTGGACTGCGGTGTCGGGCCCGTGGAGGACCTCGCCGATGCGATCATCACCAGCCAGCGCGCGGAGGTGGGCACGATGACCCGGATGCTGGAGGAGCGCGGCGCGAAGCCACGCCCGGACTCCACCTGAGGCAAGGCCTCCCGGGTCCGCAGCGCCCATCCACGATGATGGACTCATGGACTTCGGCACAGAGACGATCCGGGCAGCGGCCGAGCGAATCCACGGACGAGTCCGGCGGACCCCGCTGCTGTCCTCCCCGATGCTCGACGAGGCCACGGGGGCAACGGTGCTCGTCAAGGCCGAGGCGCTGCAGCTGACCGGCTCCTTCAAGATCCGAGGCGCGCTCAACGTCCTCCTCTCGCTCACCGACGCGGAGCGGGACGCGGGCGTCCTCGCCTTCTCGACCGGCAACCACGGTCAGGCGGTGGCGGCGTCGGCACGGATGACGGGCTCACGGGCGACGATCGTCATGCCGCAGGACGCCCCACGGATCAAGGTCGACGGCGTTCGGTGGTGGGGCGGTGAGGTCGTCTTCTACGACCCCGCCGCGCAGGACCGCGAGGTCGTCGGTCGTGACCTCGTCGCCGAGCGCGGCCTGACGCTCGTGCACCCCTACGACGACGTGCGCACGATGGCCGGGCAGGGCACCGCCGGTCTCGAGATCCTCGACCAGCTGCGCGAAGGGGGCCACGCCCCGGACGCGATCGTCCTCCCCTGCAGCGGCGGTGGGCTCGCCTCGGGAGTCCTCGAGGCGGTGCGTTCGGAGGTGGACGCCGCCCCCTTCGTCGTGGAGCGGGAGGGCTACCCGAAGATGGCCCGCTCGCTGGCCACCGGCCGGGTGCAGCAGGTACCCGCCGTCCCGGCCTTCCTCGACGCGATCGGCTCGCCGACGGTCGGCGAGTCCACCCTCGCCGCGCTCTCCCGGCACCCGGTGACCGCACTCGAGTTGAGCGACGACCAGGCGCGGCTGGCGATGCGCGAGGCCTTCCGCACGCTCAAGCTCGTGCTCGAGCCGGGCGGCTCCGCGGCGCTGGCCGCCGTGCTGGCACGCCGGGACCGGTTCGCCGGGAAGACCGTGGTCGTCCTCGCGAGCGGCGGCAACGTCGACGCGTCGGTCTACTCCGAGGTGCTCGCGGACGCCACACCCGGATGATGGCCGTCCGCTGGTCCGCGGTGACCCTGTGGAGCACCGGCCACGGTTGTCGGCGCGCGCGGATACGGTCTGATCGTGGCACTACACCTCCACCGCGCGCAGCGGACCGACGTCCTCGCCGACGAGCTCGGCGCGCTGCTGGCGAGCCCGCTGCCGGACCCCTTCGCCCGGGAGGTCGTCGTCGTGCCCGAGCAGGGCATCGAGCGGTGGCTGGCGCAGCGGCTCTCGCACCGGCTCGGCGCCAGCGGTGGACGCGGGGACGGGGTGTGCGCGGGAGTGGAGTTCCTCCGGCCCCACTCGCTCGTGACGATGCTCACCGGACGCGACGAGGACGACCCGTGGCTGCCCCAGCACCTCGTCTGGCCCCTGCTCGAGGTCATCGACGCCTCGCTCGGCGAGCCGTGGTGCACCGACCTGACCCGGCACCTCGGTGCCGACGGTGAACCGGATGCCGAGCTGGCGCAGGTGCGGGCCGGGCGGCGGTACTCGGTCGCACTGCGGCTGGCCGGGCTCTTCCACCGGTACGCGACGAGCCGGCCCCGGGTGCTGCGCGACTGGCGCGAGGGCCGGGACACCGACGGGCTGGACGGCACCCCGCTCGACGCGGACCTGACCTGGCAGCCGGAGCTGTGGCGCCGGCTCGTCGCGGCCGTCGACGCCCCGCCCCCCGACGTGCGCCACGAGCAGACCGTGGCCCGGTTGCGCGCGGGCGAAGGGGGTGACCTGCCGCTGCCGGACCGGCTCTCCCTCTTCGGGCACACCCGGCTCGGCGTGACCGAGGTCGAGCTCCTCGACGCGCTCGCCACCTCGCGCGAGGTGCACCTGTGGCTGCCGCAGCCGTCGGAGGCGCTGTGGCAGGAGCTGCAGGCCGCACAGGCGGACCATGTCCTCCCCCGGGACCGGGACGACTCGAGCCACCTCGTCCGGCACCCGCTGCTCGCCTCCCTCGGTCGGGACTCGCGGGAGCTGGTGCGGGTGCTCGGGAGCTTCGCGAGTCCCCGCCGAGGCCCGGCCGAGGACGGCCCCACACCGCCCATGCGGAACGCAGGGCCCGAGGGACCGGAGGCTGAGCCGACGACGGTCCTCGGGTGGCTGCAGGCGGACATCGCCGCCAACCGCGACCCCTCCGGCGAGCCGCAGCGCGAGGTCGCCGCGGGCGACGGGTCGGTCCAGGTCCATGCCTGCCACGGCCCCACCCGCCAGGTCGAGGTGCTGCGGGAGGTCCTCGTCGGCCTCCTCGAGGACGACCCGGACCTCGAGCCGCGCGACGTGCTCGTCATGTGCCCCGACGTGGAGACCTACGCCCCGCTCATCGGGGCGGCCTTCGGCCTGGGCGAGCACGGCACCGACGCCGAAGGGGTCGACACCCACCCGGCGCACCGGCTGCGGGTCCGCCTCGCGGACCGCTCCCTTCGCTCCACCAACCCGCTGCTCGACGTCGCCGCGCGCCTCATCGGTCTCGCCGGCGGACGACTCACCGCCAGCGAGGTCCTCGACCTGGCCGCGGCGCCGCCGGTGCGCCGCCGCTTCGGGCTGGGCGAGGACGACCTGGCCACGATCACCCGCTGGGTCACCGATGCCGGCATCCGGTGGGGCCTCGATGCCGAGCACCGGGCCCCCTTCGCCATGGAGCGGGAGGACCAGGGGACGTGGCGCTTCGGGCTGGACCGGCTGCTGCTCGGCGTGACGATGTCCGAGGACGGGCCGCTGCACGTGGCGGCCGTGATGCCGGTCGACGACGTCGGCAGCGGGTCGGTGGACCTCGTCGGGCGGCTCGGCGAGCTGATCGACCGGACCGGCACCGCCCTGGACGCCATGCAGACCGCCCGCACCGCCGGCGAGTGGATGGGCGTCCTCACCGAGGCGGTCCTCGCGCTGACCCACGTGCCGCCGAGCGAGCAGTGGCAGGTCGGGGACCTCCAGCGCACCCTCTCCCGCGCCGCCCGGCACGCCACCGAGGACGTACCGGTGGGGCTCGCCGACGTGCGCGCCCTGCTGGAGGACCAGCTCGCGGGCCGGCCGAGCCGTGCCAGCTTCCGCACCGGCGGCCTCACGGTCTGCACGATGACCCCGATGCGCTCGGTCCCCCACCGCGTCGTGTGCCTGCTGGGCATGGACGACGACACCTTCCCCCGGCAGCAGACCGTCGACGGCGACGACGTGCTCGCCCGCCGGCCGGTGACCGGTGAGCGCGACGCGCGCAGCGAGGACCGCCAACTCCTGCTCGACGCCGTGCTGGCCGCCGGGGAGCGGCTCATCGTCTGCTACACCGGAGCCGACGAGCACAGCGGGGAGCGGCGCCCGCCGGCCGTCCCGCTCAGCGAGCTCCTCGACGCCGCCCGGGGGACGACGACGGCGCCCGTCGAGGTGGTCCACCACCCGCTGCAGCCCTTCGACCCGCGCAACTTCGCCCCCGAGCGGCCCTTCAGCTTCGACCTGGCCGCACTCGAGGGCGCCCGCTCCGGCACGGACCCGGAGCCCACCGACTCCCGGCTGATCCGCACGCCGCTGCCCGCACCCGTGGTCGAGGACGTCTCCCTGGCGGACCTCGTCGGCTACTTCCAGCACCCGGGGCGCGGCTTCCTGCGCGACCGGCTGCAGGTCGGTGTCTCCCGCGAGGCGGACGAGGTGAGCGACCGGCTGCCCATCGACCTGGACGGGCTGGAGAAGTGGTCCGTCGGCGACCGCGCCCTGGCGGCCCGCCTCGCCGGCCGCCCCGCCGACGACGTCTACACCGCCGAGCTGCTGCGCGGCGACATCCCGCCCGGGAGCCTGGGGAACCGCGCGCTCACCCCGATCGCCGAACAGGTCGAGGACCTCGTCAGGCACGTCGCGGAGGGGCCCGGAGGGCCGCCCGGCTCGGTCGACATCGACGTGCCGCTCCCCGGCGGACGCCGCCTGACCGGGACGGTGGACGGCGTGCGGGGCCCGCACGTCGTCGACGTGACCTTCAGCCGACTGGCCGCCAAGCAGCACATCGCCTCGTGGCTGCGTCTGCTCGCGCTCTCCGCGACCGAGGAGGCCGAGTGGTTCGCCTCGACCCTCGGCAAGGGACGCGGGCGCGGGCGGCCGGTCGCCCGCACCACCAGGGGGCCGGTGCCGCTCGCTGCCGCACGCTCCCACCTGAGTGAGCTCATCGACGTCCACGCCGTCGGGTTGAGTGCCCCGCTCCCCCTGCCGGTCAAGACCTCCCTCGCGTGGGCCGAGACGGTCCACCGCAACCCCACGCGCACCCGCATCGCCGCGAGGAAGGCCCGCGAGGACTGGGAGCCGCGCCGGTCCAGGACCGGCGCGACCTTCCCCGGCGAGCGCGACGACGGGTGGTGGCGCCGGATCCACGGAGCGGACGCCCCCTTCGAGCTGCTGCTGACCGAGGTCGCCGGCCCCGGCACGGACCTGCCCACCCTCGCGTCGCGGGTGTGGGGCCCGGCCCTGGACAACGTGACGGCCACGGCATGAACGAGCTGACTCCCTTCGACGTCGCCGCGCAGCTGCCGGCTCCCGGCGAGACGGTGCTGCTCGAGGCCAGCGCCGGGACCGGCAAGACGTGGACCATTGGTGCGCTCGTGGCCCGCCACGTGGCCGAGGGGACGCCGCTGGAGGAGATGCTCGTCATCACCTTCGGGCGTGCGGCCAGCCGGGAGATGCGCGAACGCGTCCGCGAGCACCTCCAGATGGTCCACCGCGGCCTCGCCGAACCGGGCACGCCGACCTCCGACCCGGTCGTGGCGCTGCTGCGCCAAGGGGGCCCCGCCGAGGTCGCCGACCGCGCCCGGCGCCTGCACACCGCGTTGACCCACTTCGACGCCGCGACGATCGCCACGACCCACCAGTTCTGCCAGCTCGTGCTGCGCAGCCTCGGCGTCGCCGGCGACTCCCACCCGCGAGCCCGCCTCGTGGAGGACCTCTCCGACCTGCGCGAGGAGGTCGTCGACGACCTCTACATCCGCGGCTTCGGTGGCGGCGGCACCCCCGCCTTCACCCGCGAGGAGGCGGGCACCATCGCGCGCGCGGTCACCGAGAACCCGCACGCCCGGCTCGACCCGGAGCACCTCGAGGGTGGCTCCGAGGACGCCCGGCGACTGGGCTTCGCGAAGCTGGTACGGACCGAGATGGAGCGGCGCAAGCAGCGTCTGGGCCTGCTCAGCTACGACGACCTGCTCTCCCACCTCGCCGACGCGCTGACCGAGGAGGACTCACCCGCGCGGCAGCGGATGCGCCAGTGGTGGCGCGTCGTGCTCGTCGACGAGTTCCAGGACACCGACCCGGTGCAGTGGCAGGTGATCGACCGGGCCTTCACCGGACACAGCTCGCTCGTGCTCATCGGCGACCCGAAGCAGGCGATCTACGGCTTCCGCGGCGGGGACGTCGACACCTACCTGACCGCCTCCACGACCGCCACCACGCGGCACACCCTGGGCGTGAACCACCGCTCCGACGAACCGCTCGTGCGCTCCCTCACCACGCTGCTGCGCGGCGCCGAGCTCGGCGACCCCGACATCGTCGTGCACCCGGTGAGCGCGCAGCAGCAGGGATCGCGACTCGGTGCCGCCGACGGGCGCACCCCTCCGGACGGCCTGCACGCCCCGGTCCGGCTGCGACTCGTGCCCCGCGACCTCGTGAGCGACCCCGGGGCGCACACCGTCTCGATCGCCGACATCCGTCCGGTCGTCGCCCGGGACTGCGCCGCCGAGATCACCCGGCTGGTGTCCGGTGGGACCACCTTCGCGAGGCGGCCGCTGCGCGCCGGCGACATCGCGGTCCTGGCGCACACCCGGTACCAGCTGGACCACATCCGCACGGCGCTCGAGCACGTCGGGCTGCGCTCGATCATGGTCTCCAGCGACAGCATCTACGAGTCGCCGGCCGCGGAGACCTGGCTGACGCTGCTCGAGGCGATGGAGCTGAGCCACCGACCGGAACGGGTGCGGGCGGCGGCGCTGACTCCCTTCGTCGGGTACGACGCGGCCGAGCTGGACCGGGGAGGGGACGAGGTCACGGACGAGATGTCGCGCCTCATGCGCACCTGGGCCTCGCTGCTCGAGCGGCGCGGGGTCGCCGCCGTGCTCGCCGCGGCCTCCTCCGGCGGGCTGGACGCCCGGGTCCTGCACCAGGAGGGCGGAGAGCGGATGCTCACCGACCTGCGCCACGTCGCCGAGACACTCCACCAGCGGGTCGTGGCCGAAGGGGACGGCCTCGCCTCCCTCACCACGTGGCTGCGGGAGCGGATGGCGGCCCTGCGCAAGGAGGAGCGGGCACGCCGCCTCGACAGCGACGCCGATGCCGTGCACCTGGCGACGATCCACTCGAGCAAGGGCCTGCAGTACCCCGTCGTCATGCTCCCCTTCGTCGCCGACCGCAACCGCAGGAGCGAGCCGGGGGTGCTGCACTTCCATGGTGAGGACCGCAGTCGCCTCCTCGACATCGGCATCACCTCCGACCCGGGACGCCGCGACCGCGTGCGACGCCACCTCGCCGAGGAGGACGGCGAGTCGCTGCGTCGTCTCTACGTCGCGATGACCCGGGCGCAGAGCCAGGTCGTGACCTGGTGGTTCCCCTCGGACCGCAACACCCCCTGCTCACCCCTGCACCGCATGCTCCTCGGGCGGCGGGGCGACCAGGCCGACGTGCCCGTCTCCCACCCCGTCCCCGGCGAGCAGGCCGTCGAGGAACACCTGCTGGAGTGGGAGCGTCGCGGGGGCCTCCGGCTGGAGCACGTGGCGGCGCCCCACCCCGTCCCGAGGGAGCCCGAGGCCCCACCGGCCCGGCTGACCGCGCGCCGCTTCACCCGGGAGGTCGACGACGCCTGGCGGCGGACCTCCTACACCGCCCTCACCCGCCCGATGGAGGAGGCACCGACCGCGGTCGGGGACCAGCTCGTGGGCAGCGAACCGGAGGTCACCGCCCGGGAGGACGACGAGGGGGCGACCCCCTTCGTGGCGGTGGAGGAGCACGGCGACGTCGAGCACCTCCCCTCCCCGATGGCCGAGCTGCCCGTCGGGGCCGGCTTCGGATCGCTCGTGCACGCCGTCCTCGAGGAGGCCGACCCGCAGGCGACGGACCTCACCGCGGAGCTGCGCACCCACGTCGAGGAGCAGCTCGTCCGCTGGCCGGTCCCCGACCTGGACCGCGAAGGGCTGACCCGAGCGCTCGTCGAGGTACTCACCTCCCCCCTCGGACCGCTGGCCCCCGAGACCACACTGCGCGATGTCGGCCTGCGGGACCGGCTCGCCGAGATGGACTTCGAGCTGCCCCTCGGCGGGGGTGACGCCGGGCGGCCGCGCCCGGACGAGGCGGTGCTCGGTGACCTGGCGGACCTCATGCGCAGGCACCTGCCCGAGGACGACCCGGTCCTGCCCTTCGCCGAGGTGCTGGCCGATCCCGTCCTCGGCGGCCAGCCGCTGCGCGGGTACCTCACCGGCTCGGTGGACATCGTGCTGCGCATCGGCTCGAGCCACCTCGTCGTGGACTACAAGACGAACTGGCTCGGCGAACCCCAGTTGCCGCTGAGCACCGCCCACTACGACCCGGCCGCGCTCCGGGCGGCGATGAACCACTCCTCCTACCCGCTCCAGGCGATCCTCTACGCGGTCGTGCTGCACCGCTTCCTGCGATGGCGCCAGCCGGGCTACGACCCGCAGGTGCACTTCGGCGGCGTCCTCTACCTGTACCTGCGCGGCATGGCCGGCCCGGAGACGCCGTGGGTGGACGGAAACCCGACGGGAGTCTTCAGCTGGCAACCACCGATCGCACTGATCGAGGCCGTCTCGGACCTGCTCGACGGCACCAGGACAGCCACGGCAGGCACGACGAAGGGGGACCCGGCGTGAGCGACGTGACCCACGTGGACGACATGACCGCCGCCGGCGGCTTCGAGACCGACGACACCCGTGACCGTCGGTACGCGCTGTCGGCGACAGGCGTGCTGGGAGAGCTGAACGCGGCCGGTCTCATCGAGGCCGCCGACGTGCACGTCGCCTCGCGGCTGACCCAACTGACGGGCGAGACCGACGACCTCGTGACCGCGACGCTCGCGGTGCTGGTGCGGGCCGTGCGGGAGGGATCGACGAGCCTGGCCCCGGAGCACGCCCGCGAGGTGATCGAGCCGGTGGTCGAGGACCTGCCCGACGACGACACCTGGCTGGAGCGCGTCTCGGCCGGCGCGCTCCACGAGCACGGGGTGATCGGGGTCGAGCACTCGCTGATCTACCTCGACCGCTACCACCGGGAGGAGCGGCAGGTCGCCGAGGACCTGGCCCGCCGCGAGACCACGGACCCACCACCCGTCGACGACGCGACGCTGTCGGCGGGCCTGGACCGGGTCTTCGCGGGCGAGACCTGGGATGAGCAGCGGGCGGCGGTGCGGACGGCCGCCGGGCGGCTGAGCACCGTCCTTGCGGGTGGCCCGGGCACCGGCAAGACCTCGACCGTCGCAGGGCTGCTGACCCTGCTGCTGGAGCAGGCCGAACCCTCGGGGCGCCGGCCCCGGATCGCGCTTGCGGCACCGACCGGCAAGGCCGCGGCCCGGCTGCGGGAGTCGGTGCTCTCCTCGCTCGCCCACCTGCCGGAGGAGGACCGCGCCCGACTCGGCACCGACATCGAGGCGGTGACCATCCACCGCCTCCTCGGCTGGCGGCCGGACCGCAGCAACCGCTTCCGGCGCGATCGCAGCAACCCGCTGCCGCACGACATCGTCGTCGTCGACGAGGCCTCGATGCTCTCGCTCACCCTCACCGCGCGACTCCTCGAAGCACTCCGCCCCACCGCGCGGTTGCTGCTCGTCGGGGACCCCGACCAGCTGGCCTCGGTCGAGGCCGGCGCCGTGCTGGCCGATCTCGTGGCCGGGTACGGCGACGGCCCCGACAGCCCGGTGGTGCGGCTACGGACCTCGCACCGCTTCGGCGAGGAGATCGGGGAGCTGGCCGAGGCGGTCCGGGTCGGTGACGCGGACCGCGTGATGGAGCTCCTCGAGGGCGGCGACGCGGCCGGACCCGTGCGGCACCTGCCGCTCGACGACGTGCTCGCGGTCGACGAGGCGCTGCGCGCGCCCCTGCTGGAGCACGCCCGCACGCTGCACGACCTCGCCGCCTCCCGGCAGTGGGGTCCCGCCCTGGAGGAGCTCGCGAGCCACCGGCTGCTCTGCGCGCACCGGGACGGCCCGTGGGGGGTGCGCCCGTGGAACGACCGGATCGAGCGCTGGCTCGGCGAGTCGGTCGGCCACCACGGCCGCCACCTCTCGGGGCGGCCGCTGCTCGTCACCGCCAACGATCGGGGTCTGGGCCTGTTCAACGGCGACACCGGGGTGATGACCCAGCGTTGGGACGGCCGACCGGTCGCGGTCTTCGGGGAGCCCGGCGCACCGGTGGAGCACGCCGCCTCGTCGCTGGCCGAGGTGGAGACCGCCTACGCGATGACGATCCACAAGAGCCAGGGGAGCCAGGCCCGAGCGGTCACCGTGCTGCTGCCGGAGCCGGACTCGCGTCTGCTGACCCGGGAGCTGCTCTACACCGCGATCACGCGCGCCCGGGAGTCGGTGACCCTCGTCGGGTCCGAGGCCGCGGTCCGCGCCGCCGTCTCCCGCCGCACCCAGCGGGCGACGGGACTGCGTCACCGGCTCTGACTCAGTCCTGCGCCGGTTCGGCGTGCAGCACCTCGAAGTCCTCGAGGACGACCGGCATGTCCGGCGCGAACCCCTTCTCGTGGCTGGCGTGCTCGGTGAAGAAGCGCTCGTGCACCTCGCGCCAGTACTCCAGCGACCCATCGCCCTCGCCCTCCGCGGCGGCGTGGGCGACATCGACCTGGTCGAAGGGGACGACCCGCACCCGGGTGGTCACCAGCAGCGCTCGGGGCGCCCCCGCACCGTCGACCACGATCCCGAGGGTGCCCTCCTCGGGCAGGTCCTCTTCCTCCGCCTCGTAGTCCCACAGCGCCGACGACGTCGCGGTCTTGGTCCCGGCGAGGACGAGGTCGAGCAACTCGTCGGCGTGCTCCGTCGTCGCCCCGAAGCTCCACGCCGGCGGCCGGAGCACCGCCAGCGGGTTGACCCCCATGTACGAGGTCACCCCGGCGAGGTTCGCGTGCTGCTGGGCGCGCTCCCAGAAGGCGTCGATGTCGTCCATGACCCCATCCTGCCCGCTCGGACCCCCACCCGTGCCCCGCCCGGCATCCCGACGTGAGCTGCGTGTGCGACGGCACCCCGCTCCCGGGCCCGTCGGCCGTCCGGGCAGACCGGCGGCCCGACCGCTCACGGTCGGGTCCGGGGCGGGGACGCTAGAGGTGCCAGGTCACCCCGGTGCCGGTGATCGTCGCGCTCACCCCGAGCTGGTGGACCCTGGTGTGGTGCCGCCCGCACAACAGCGCACCGTTCGAGACGTCGGTGGCTCCGTCGTGGCACCACCAGTCGACGTGGTGCACATCGGTCCACTGCGGAGGCATCGTGCAGTCGGGGAAGGTGCACCCCTGGTCCCGCAACCAGATGGCGCGGCGCTGTCCGGGCGTGAAGAAGCGCACCTTCCTCCCCATCTCCAGCACCTCGCCGTTCGACCCGAGGATGGCCGGGATGATGCCCGCGTCGCAGGCCATCCGCCGGACCACCGACGGGGCCAGCACCTGGCCGGTGCAGGTCAGTCCGGCCGCATTCGTCTGCTCCCGCAGGTCATCGAGGTCCATCGTGACGATGACCTGCGCCTTCTCGTTCGTCGAGGTCTCCCCCGGGGAGGAGACCGCGCGTCGGATGATCTCGACGAGGGCATCCGCACGACGCTGCGTCGCCGGACGCGGGTCGGGCTCCCCGCTCGGCCCGGTGACCGGTCCCGAGAGTGCCGCCAGGGCCGCGTCCAGGACCGAGGCCCCTTCCTCGTCCAGCAGCACCCGGTAGCGGGTCATCCCCGCCGGCCCCTCGGACCTGGTGAGCGACCGGGCGGCCTTGGCCCGACGATCCTCGTCCTCCTGCTCCTTCTCCGGCCGCAGCAGGCGTCCCGTCCGGGAGATCGCCGAGGCCAGCTGACGCTCGGTCAGGCCGCCGATCCGCTCCCGGCTCAGCCCCTCCGGGCCGGTCCGGCGCACCTCGTCGCTCGCGCCGTCGGTCAGCTTCTCCAGCGCCTCGGCCAGCTCCTCCTCGACCGCGACGGGCGCGACCTGGTCGTGGAAGCGGGCCAGCTGGTCCGCCTTGCCCAGCGGCAGCTCACCGGACTCGAAGGCCGCCACCAGGCCCGCCACGGCCTCGCTCGCGACGTGCGCCGACCGGCCCGCCATCGGCGTGCCGGTCCTGGCCATCCGCACGATCTGGGAGGTGTGCCGCCCACTCGGATCGGGGCACCGCTGCCCCTCCGCTCGCGTCACCCAGTCGCGCTCGGTCCACGCTGTCTCCGCCGGAAGGCCCCGCCCCAGGCCTTCACGGACCAGGGCCACCTCGGCGACGTCGAGCAGCTGGCGCACCCTCGCGACGTCCGAGAGCGCCTCGGTGACGTCGTCGTCGGCCAGCTGCCAGAGCTGGTCCCGGCCGCCCGTCGACTCCAGCAACGAGCGCAGCGCCTCACGCACCCCGGGCACCGTCCCGGGCAACTCGCGCTGCTGGATCGTCATCGACATGTATCGATCGTATGTTCGACCACCGACAGCCATAAGGGGCGAGCGCCGACCTGTGGACGGCCGGCCCGCGCGTCAGCGCAGGACGGCCCGCTGGTAGGAGCGGATCGAGACCGGCACCGCCACCACGAGGATGAGCAGGATCCAGCCGAGGGTGTAGATCTCCGCGTGCTGCAGCGCCCACGTGTACTCGGCCGCCTGACGTGCGGCCTGACCGCTCGTGCCCTGGGCGGCGAGCGCATCGAGGTTCCCGAAGTTGTCCCGGACCGCGTGGGTCAGCGTGGAGATGGGGTTCCACCCCGCGAAGGTCTTCAGCGCCGAGGGCAGCTGCTCGGCCGGCACGAAGGTGTTCGCGATGAAGGTGAGCGGGAAGATGATGATGAAGGAGGCGTTGCCGACCACCTCCGGGGTGCGCACCTTGAGACCGACCCAGGCCATGATCCAGCTGATCGCGTACGAGAAGAGGAGCAGCAGCCCCGCCGCGACCAGCGCGTCGAGCAGCCCGTCGCGGATGCGCCACCCGATGAGCAGGCCCGTCAGACCCATCACGAGCAAGGAGATGACGTTGTTGACCACGTCGGAGAGCGTCCTGCCGATGAGCACCGCACCGGGATGCATCGGCAACGTACGGAAGCGGTCGATGACCCCCTTCTGCATGTCCTCGGCCATCCCGAAGCCGGTGAAGGTGCCGCCGAAGACGACGGTCTGCGCGAAGATCCCCGCCATGAGGAACTCCCGGTAGCCCTGGGAGTTGCCCTGGGTCAGGGCCCCGAAGACGAAGCCGAAGAGCAGCACGAACATGATCGGCTGCAGCGTGGTGAAGACGAGCAGGTCCGGCACCCGGCGCAGCTTGATGACATTGCGCCGGACGATGGTCCAGGAGTCGGTCAGGACGTGGTTCATGCGGTCTCCTCCATGCCGTCGTCCTCGTCCTCGGCCTTGTACCCCGTGAGGGTCAGGAAGGCGTCGTCGAGCGTCGGACGTCGGATGCCGATGTCCTGGGCGGTGATCTCGGCCCGGCCGAGGCGCGAGACCGCCTCGATCAGTGCGCTCGTCCCGGAGTCCACCGGCACGGTGATGGTGCGGGTGTGCTCGTCGACGTCGGCCTCGCCGAGGCCGACCGGGCCGAGGAGCTCGGCGGCCTCGCCCAGCCGGTCCTCCTCGGCCACCGTCACGGTCAGCCGCTCCCCGCCCACCTGGGCCTTGAGCTGGTCCGCGGTGCCCTGGGCGATGATCCGGCCCTGGTCGATGACGACGATGTCGTCGGCGAGGACGTCGGCCTCCTCGAGGTACTGGGTCGTGAGCAGCACGGTCGTCCCCTTCGCCACGAGGTCACGGATGACCTCCCACATGCCACCTCGCGAGCGCGGGTCCAGCCCGGTGGTCGGCTCGTCGAGGAAGACCACCGGCGGGCGGGCCACGAGGGCCCCGGCCAGGTCCAGCCGGCGGCGCATCCCCCCGGAGTAGGTCTTGGCGGGCCGGTCCGCGGCGTCCTCGAGACCGAAGTCGCGCAGCAGCTCGGTGGCCCGGGACCGCCCCGCGGCGCCGCCGAGGTGGTAGAGCCTCCCGATCATCTCGAGGTTCTCCCGGCCGGAGAGGTACTCGTCGACGGCCGCGTACTGCCCGGCCACGCCGATCCGGCTGCGCACCTCGCGCGGCTCCTCGGCGACGTCGGCGCCGGCCACCCGCGCGCTGCCCGCGTCCGGACGGATGAGCGTGGAGAGGATCCGCACGGCCGTGGTCTTGCCGGCGCCGTTGGGACCGAGCACCCCCAGCACCGATCCTGCGGGGACGGCCAGATCGATGCCGCGAAGGGCGCGGACCTCGCCGTAGCTCTTGGTCAGGCCGATGGCCTCGATCGCGTGGTCACTCACCGGAGAAACCCTATGCGGCCCCGCCGACAGCCCCAATCCCTTTTTTCGGGTGGACGCAGCAGCGCCCCCTTCGCATCACGGAGGAAGGATCAATGCGAAGGGGGCGACCACTTGTGTCGTCGGGGGCGGCATTCCCCGACCACCAGTCACGCTACGGATCCGGTGCGCCGCACTCCATCCTTGTGGAGTCACGGTTCACGGCCGATCGGTCAGAACTTGGTCAGGAATCGGCCGTCACCGGCTCAGGAGCCGTAGACCTCCTTGATGCCGTCGCGGTCCATGTTCGTCATCGACAGGTCGTCGTCGGACCCGTTGCACTGCGGGTAGTGCATGATCGAGGACGAGTCGTACGGGGTCAGCGGACGCCAGTTGTCGTCCTCGAAGCAGGTCCCGGCCTCCGGACGGGTGTGCTCGTGGCGGAAGCCGAGGGAGTGGCCCAGCTCGTGCGCCAGGACGTCGTCCGGCGCCCAGCCCGAGGTGAAGATCTGGTCGGTGTTGACCAGCACGTTCCGCGTGCTGTCCTCGGTGCTCGGGAAGAAGGCCCGCGCGATGTACTGCGCACCGGTCACCGGCTCCACGGAGAAGAGCACCGCGTCGTTCGAGGTCGTGCAGTTCGCGTCCTCGCTCGCGACGTGGCTGAAGTCCACACCCGAGCTGGCAGCCTCCCACTGCCCCGCGCCGGCCTCCATCGCCTGGGCGATCTTGTCGTGGTCGCCGCCGAAGTCATCGCTGACGCAGTAGGTGAGGTCCTTCGCCTGCTCGGCGGTCCACACGTCGTCCTTCCCGTAGACCGTGTTGACGATGAGACTCGTCCGCGGATCGGCCGTGACCTTGGTGTAGAAGTCACGCAGCGCCTGCTCCCCCTGCACCGGGATGTCGCCGTTGACGATGTACTGCCCGTCATGGGGGTCCTGGTAGGTCTGGGACTTGAACTCGCCGTAGCTCGGCGTCTCGGAGTCCTGCGCCTGGACGGCTCCGGCCGCCCCCAGGGACATCGTCGCGGCGATCGCCAGTGCGCCGGTGGCGCGAATGGTGCGCTTCATGGGTTTCCCTCCCAGTCAGGTCATGGGGCGCGGTCACGCCCACGGCAGACGACGCTAGGAGCGGAAGGACCCACGACTCCATCCTCGGGCCGTACGGGAAGGACCATCCTGTTTCAGAACTTGGTCAGGACTTTCTTCACCCAGCCAGTCACTGGACCGGACATCAGGCGGCCCGACGCGTCTCCGCGAGGATCTCCAGGGTGCGCATCCGGGTGGCCAGGTCCGCGGCCGGGTTGGTCACCATCAGCTCGTCCGTATCGGCCAGCCGGGCGAAGTCGGCCAGCCCCTCCGCGACGGCCGCGCGATCGCCGACGACGGTGTGACTGAGCATGTGCCGGGCCTGCTGCCCGACCGCGCTGTCCATGAGCCCGTCGACGGTCGCGTCGTCGAGCGGCCCGGAGCCGACCCGGCCCGCCAGCATCCGTACCCGCGCCCGCAGGACCTCGTCGGCAGCGCGCTGCGCCTCGGCCACCTCGTCGGCCGCGACGACGTTGAGGGCGGCGATGACGTGTGGACGCTGCAGCTGCTCGCTCGGCGTGAACTCGCTGCGGTAGGTGCGCACCGCCGCCTCGAGGGCGTCCGGCGCGAAGTGGCTCGCGAAGGCATAGGGCAGCCCGTAGGCCGCAGCCAGTCGGGCCCCGAAGAGCGAGGAGCCGAGGATGTACAGCGGCACATTCGTCCCCCGACCGGGGTAGGCGTGGATCCCCTCGATGAGGGTCTCCCCCGAGAGGTACCCCTGCAGCTCCCGCACGTCTTGGGGGAAGGAGTCGGCGGCCCGCGGGTCGAAACGCAGCGCGCGCATCGTGGCGGGGTCGGTACCCGGGGCCCGGCCCAGCCCGAGGTCGATCCGCCCCGGGTGCAGCTCGGCGAGGGTGCCGAACTGCTCTGCGATGACCAGCGGCGCGTGGTTGGGCAGCATGACGCCCCCGGAGCCGACCCTGATCCGCTCGGTGCGAGCCGCGACGTGTCCGATCAGCACGGACGTGGCGGCCGAGGCGATGCGCTTCATGTTGTGGTGCTCGGCGAACCACAGCCGTTCGAAGACGTCCAGCTCATCGGCCTTCTGCGCCAAGGTCACCGACTCCGCCAGCGCCTCACCGGTCGAGGCCTCACGGCGCACCTGCGCCAGGTCGAGGAGGGACAGGGACGGGACCGCGGTGCTCATGGGCCCATCGTCGCACCCACTCCGTCACCGCCCACGCGAGGGCGTAGGGCCGCGCGCCGGTGATTGCCACCCTCTGTGCACGGGAGCACACTCTGCCCATGGAACCCATGGATCCGGCGTACTCGACCGGGATCATGCTGCTGGTGGCCGCCATCGCCGTGGCAGTGCTGCTCGTGCTGATCCTCGCACTGAAGCTGCACGCGTTCATCTCGCTCGTGCTGGTCAGCATCCTCACCGCCATCGCCGTGCAGGTACCCGTCTCGAAGATCCCCGACGTCCTCATGTACGGCTTCTCGGACACCTTGGCGTCCGTGGCCCTGCTCGTCGCGTTCGGGGTGATGCTCGGGCGCATCCTGGAGGTCTCCGGCGGGGCGCAGACCCTGGCAGACACCATGATCAGCAGATTCGGTGAGCATCGTGCCCCCTTCGCCCTCGGCGTCGCCTCGTTGCTCTTCGGGTTCCCCATCTTCTTCGACGCCGGGCTGGTCGTGTTCCTGCCGATCATCATGACGGTCGCCCGCCGCTTCGGCGGCTCCCTCCTCTACTACGCCCTGCCGGCCGCGGGGGCCTTCGCGGTCATGCACGCGATCGTGCCGCCGCACCCCGGCCCGGTGGCGGCGGCCCAGTTCCTCGGCGCCGACATCGGCTACACCCTCCTCATCGGCCTGCCGGTCGTGGCCATCTCCTGGTACGTCGGCGTGTACCTCTTCTCCCGGGTCATCTCCCCGAGGGTCTTCGTCGGCATCCCCGACTTCCTGGCCAGTGGCGGGGCGTCGACGGCCGACGAGGCCGCCGGCGGCACCCAGGGCCCGCCGTCCTTCGGCGCCGTCTCGGGGCTGCTGCTGCTCCCGCTGGTGCTGATCTCCATGGACACGGTGACCAGCACCCTCTCCGAGGCCGGCGTCATCGACGGGGACGCGACCTGGGTCAGCGCCCTCAGCCTGCTCGGCCAGACCTACGTCGCCCTCATGATCACCGTCCTGGTCGCGATCTGGATGCTCATCGTGCGCGGGCGCGGGCGGGCGGAGGTCGAGCAGCTCCTCAACGACTCCCTCGGCCCGATCTGCGCGATCATCCTCATCACCGGCGCCGGCGGCATGTTCGGCGGGGTCCTCGAGCTGAGCGGCATCGGTGGCTCGCTGGCCGACTCCCTCGACGCCCTGGGTCTGCCCCTGATCATCGCGGCCTTCGTCATCGCCGCGGGCATCCGGGTGGCCCAGGGCTCGGCGACGGTGGCGCTGGTGACCGCCTCCGGGATCATCGCTCCCGCGGTCGAGGCCACCGGCGGACTGAACCAGGTCGAGCTGGTGGCCCTGGTCATCGCCATCGCGGCCGGGGCGACCGTCCTCTCCCACGTCAACGACTCCGGCTTCTGGCTGGTCAGCCGGTTCTTCGGGATGGACGAGAAGACCACCCTGAAGGCCTGGACGGTCCAGGAGACCACCCTGGGTCTCGTGGCCTTCCTGTGCGGCCTGGTCCTCTGGTACGTGTTCTAGTCTCCGGGGCATGGACACCACCCGGGCCCTGGGGCTGGCCCGCCAGCTGCTGGACGAGCACGGTCTCGACGACTGGTCGGTGACCCTCGACCGGGCGAGGCGTCGGGCGGGTGTCTGCCGGTACCAGCGCCGGCAGATCAGCCTGAGCGGGCCGCTGACCCGGATCCACGACGAGGAGCAGGTCCGCGACACGATCCTGCACGAGATCGCCCACGCGCTCACCGGGCCACGCGCCGGTCACGGCCCGCGGTGGCGGGCGGCCGCCCGGGAGCTCGGGGCACGCCCCCTTCGCTGCCTGCCCGAGGACGCCGCCACGATCCCGGGCGCGTGGATCGGCACCTGCCCCGCAGGGCACCGGGTGGACCGGCACCGCCGACCGACGCGGGTGCTCTCCTGCCGGCGCTGCTCCACCCGTTTCGACCCGGGCGCGCTGCTGACGTGGACCCACCACGGCGAGAGCGTGGACCTGGGGCCGCGATACCGGGCCGAGCTGGCCCGCGTGCGCCGCGGCTGATCAGTCTCACACCGCCTCGGGAGGGGGCGGAGGCATGAGAACCGGCCCAGACGTGGTTGGCTGGGGGGCGTGAACGTGCGCGACATCCTTCCCCCAGACATCGACCTGCCCGAGGCCGGGACCGTGACGATGTTCTCCACCTCGTGGTGTGGGTTCTGCCGTCGCCTGAAGTCCCAGCTGGACCGCGAGGGCATCGGCTACACCGAGATCAACATCGAGCAGGCTCCCGGGACCGCCGAGCTCGTCGAGACGATCAACGGCGGCAACCAGACCGTGCCGACGCTGCTCTTCCCCGACGGGTCCTCGGCCACCAACCCCTCGCTGACCCAGGTCCGCGACCAGCTCGGGTGACCTCGATGAGCCGCTCCCGACGGATCAACCCCACCACGGCCGCCCTCGGCACGAGCGTGGCCGGCGGACTGCTGACCTCGCTCTCCGGGGCGGGGCACCACGTCGGCCACTTCTTCCGGGGACGGTTCCCCAGCATCGCCGTCACCGGCATGACGGGCGTGGGCAAGACGAGGCTCGCGGACCGGATCTCCCGGCACACGACGCCGGAGGAGCACGCGGAAGTCGGCTCCGCGACGATGGAGCGCCGCACCCGCACGACACGAAGGGGGCGTGGCTTCCGTTTCCGCGTCGTGCCCGGCGACAACGCCGCCACCCGGCTGAGTGCGCTCGACGAGGTCTTCCACGACGACCCTGTCGACGGGGTGCTGCACGTCGTCGCCTACGGCCACGCCACGCCGCGACGGGTGGCCGGCACGAGCGGCTCCGCGCGCGCCAGCCGCGAGGAGCTGATGGCCCAGGAGATCGAGGACTGGACGATCACCTCCCACCGGATCGCATCGATGGCGGTGCGGCGTGGCCGCCCGGTGTGGCTGACGATCGTCGTGACGAAGACCGACCTCTTCCCGGACCAGATCGAGGAGGCGGTGCGCTACTACTCGCCCGGCAGCGGCTCCCCCTTCGCGGAGAAGCTGGACGAGCTGCGCTCCCTCGCCGGCGGTGCCAGCCTGTCCGTCGACGTGCTGCCGATGTGCTCACCGGACGGCCCGATCCAGCGCAAGGGCCGCTGTGCCGAGCAGCTGGCCGCGCTCGAGGCGCGGATGGCCCAGCTCTCCGGCCACGTCTGAGCGCTCGTCCGACCCCCGAACTCGCGGGTACTACACCACTCTCAGACGTCGAGAGCTGACGGATCCTTGATGTGCCGGGGATCCACGTCGCCAGTTGCGCGGAGCATGGTGCAGTACCCGTGAGTTACACGTGAGCCGCGCGGCGGCCTCAAAAGGTGTGGCGCAGCGGGTAGTCGCTGGCCCCCTTCGGGCCGTTCTTCGTGAGCAGGATGTGGCTCAGCTCGATCTCGTCACGCTCGAAGGCCACGCGGGAGCCACACATGTACAGCCCCCACACCCGCGCGGTGCCCTCGCCGACCTCGGCGACGGCGGCGTCCCAGTTGGCCTCGAGGTTGCGGTTCCAGCCGGCCAGCGTCCTGGCGTAGTGCGGCCGGAGGTTCTCCGCGTGCTGCACCTCGAGCCCGGCGTCCTGGGCGGTCGCCATGACCGTGCCCATGCCCGTCAGCTCCCCGTCGGGGAAGACGTAGCGGTCGATGAAGGCGCCGGTCTGCACCTTCTGGTTGCCCGGGCGGGTGATGCAGTGGTTGAGCAGCCGGCCGCCGGGGCGCAGCTTGTCCCGCAGCTCGGCGAAGTAAGCCGGGTAGTTGGCGACACCGATGTGCTCGGTGAGGCCGATCGAGCTGATCGCATCGAAGTCGCCCTCGGGCACGTCGCGGTAGTCCATGAAGCGCACCTCGGCGAGGTCGCCCAGGCCCTCCCGGTCGATGGCCTCCTTGGCCCAGTCGGCCTGCTGCCGCGAGAGGGTCACGCCGATCGCCTTGACGCCGTACTCACGGGCGGCGTGCCGGACCATGCCGCCCCAGCCGCAGCCGACGTCGAGCAACCGCTGTCCGGGCTGCAGGTCCAGCTTGCGGGCGACGAGGTCGTACTTGGCGGCCTGCGCCTCCTCGAGCGTCTCCCGGCCGGTCGGGAAGAGGGCGCACGTGTAGGTCATCGACGGGCCGAGCACGAGCTCGTAGAAGCGGTTCGAGACGTCGTAGTGGTGGTGGATGGCCTCGGCGTCGCGGTGCTTGCTGTGGCGGAGCCCCTCGACGACCCGGCGCCAGCGGGGCAGGCTCTCCTGCGGCGGGGGCGGAGGCGGGTTCAGGTGGCGCACCCCGAGCCCGCGCACGGTCTCGACGGCCTCCCGGACGCTCGGCTTGCGCCAGCGATCGATGTTGTCCATCGCCTCCATCAGCGGGTACGGGTCGCCGGGGTGGAATCCGGTGGCGACGAGGTCCCCGCTGACGTAGGCACGGGCCATGCCCAGGTCGCCGGGCGCGGTGAGCAGGTAGTTGAGGCCGCGTTCGGTGCGCAGGTCCATGGTGAACTCGGCGTCCTCCGGCCCGGCGGCGCTGCCGTCGTAGGCCGTGATCCGCACCGACAGGTCGCTGGGCATGAAGCCGGCCAGCGCGTCGGCGATCCTCATCGTGCTCATTGCCTCTTCACCGCTTTCTCGTAGAGCCCCGTGAGCCGGTCCTCCGGGTCGTAGCGTTCCTTCACCTCGGAGAGGTTGCCCAGGTCGTACAGGCGGTCGAACTGCTCCCGGTCGTAGAAGGCCTCGGAGTAGAGGGACTTGTGGCCGCCCAGCTCGTGGACCTTGGCCTCGATGGCCCGGTTCAGCGGGCCCTCGGATGCGTCGTCGCCGACGGGGACCGTGCCCCAGAAGCCGGCGTTGACGTACGTCGTGCCGGGACGAAGGGGGTAGCTCGGCCACTCACGGGCGGCACCGTCGACCTCCCGCAGGCGAAGGGGGCACAGCCACACCGGCCGCATCCCGACCGCCTCGTCGAACCACGCGAGGAATTCCGGCAGGTCCTTGGCCTCGATCTCGACGTCCTGGATGACCCGCTCCCGCAGCGGGCGCCCGGCCCGCGCGTCGAGCCGGTCCAGCACCGAGAAGCGGCGGTCGAGGGCGACGATCCGGTGGTAGACGTCGGAGCGGCGGTAGCGCCGCGGCCAGAGCCGTCGCACGCTCGGGTTCTGCACGCCGAAGGCACCGGAGCACCAGAACCAGTCGGTGTCCCAGCGCCACAGGTAGTCGTGCATCGTCAGCAGGTCGGTGGAGCGCTGCTGCAGCGACCGGTAGTAGATGTCCTGGCCGGTGTAGTCGCTCACCCGTCCGGCCCGGTCGGTCCACTCCGCGAGGGTCAGGTACAGCTCGTCCGGGGCGAAGGCGACGCCGTCGATGGCGTCGACGCGGACACCGTCGTGCTCGCCGTCGGCGACGATGCGGGTGAGCGCCTCGGTGAGGGACTGCCCGTCCTCGAACCGCAGGTGCCGCAGGGAAACTCGCTGTGGCACGGCTTCCAGCTCGATCTTCAGCCGGGTGGCGTACCCGAGCGAACCGTAGGAGTTCGGGAAGGTCTCGAAGAGCCGGGCGTGCTCATTGTCGGGGGTCGCCGTGACCACCTCGCCCGAGCCGGTGAGGATGTCCATCTCGAGCACCGACTCGTGCGGCAGCCCGTTGCGGAAGCTCGTGGACTCGATCCCGAGGCCGGTGACGGCGCCACCGAGGGTGATCGTGCGCAGCTGCGGCACGACGAACGGGATGAGCCCGTGCGGGAGGGTCGCGGCGACGAGGTCCTCGTAGGTGCACATGCCCTGCACGTCGGCGGTGCGCGCCTGCGGGTCGATGGCGATGACACCGCCGAGGCCGGACACGTCGAGTCCCGGCACGGAGCTGTCGCTGCGTGGCCGGAAGAGGTTCGAGGTCTTCTTGGCCAACCGCACGGGCGCTCCCCGGGGGATCGCCGCGTGGGATCGGACGAGACGCTCGACCGCCTCCCGGTGCGCACTCCAACCGGCTATTGGCTGCATCACGCAGACAACTCTAGTCCTCACGGATGCGGACGTCGCAGCCGCCCTCGCCCCGGTCAGCGCCTCTGCGGGAGAGTACCGAGGGAGCGGTACCGGTTGACCGCGGCGTGGATCTCGTGCGGTCTGGGGCGGGCCAGGTGGCCCGGGTGGGAGCGCCGCCCGGCCAGCGCGTCGAGCCCCTGCTCGTCGATGCGGCGGGTCAGCTCGCCCACCGCAGCGGCCAGGACGTGTCGCCCGTCGAGCAGGTCCGCGAGCGCATCGAGCGCCCGGGCGATCGCGGCGGTCTGCTCCGGGTCGACCAGCTGCTCCAGCGCCGCCAGGTCGATGGTCTCGCGCCCGAGACGGATCTCGCTGCGGCCCCGGGACTTCGCCGGCTTCCTCGACCCCGGAGGCGGCAACGCCCCCTTCGCCGGGACCCGTCCGCCGGGCCACGCACCGGGTG
The DNA here is from genome assembly GCF_001570965.1 of Janibacter corallicola NBRC 107790. GTDB lineage: Bacteria > Actinomycetota > Actinomycetes > Actinomycetales > Dermatophilaceae > Janibacter > Janibacter corallicola. Next base: position 55,603 of record NZ_BCSR01000004.1, read on the forward strand.
GGGTGCCACCGGAGGGGACCGCCACGCCGGCGACCCGGTGGGCCCGCGCGGTGACGTCGTGGGGGCGGTAGGAGTCGACGGCGATCACGTGGTCCGCGACCTCGAGGAAGGCACCGGAGCCGCCGGTGACGACGATGGTCGAGACCCCCCGATCGGCGTGCAGGGAGCGCACCCGCTCGACGAAGGGGGTGATCGGCTCCTTGTCCGCCGGCACCAGCTCACGCATCCGCTCGTCGCGGATCATGAAGTTCGTGGCCGAGGTGTCCTCGTCGATGAGCAGCGCACTGGCTCCGGCGCCGAGCGCCTCGACCACCCCGGCGGCCTGGGAGGTCGACCCCGACGCGTTGCCCGTGGTGAAGCGGCGGGTGTCGGTGCCCGCTGGCAGGTTGGTGATGAAGGCCGAGATGTCGACGTCGGTGACCGCCCGCCCGTCCTCGGCGCGGACGGCCACCGCGTCCTCGCGGGTGAGCACCCACTCCCGGCCGTCACCGGCCAGGTGCGGGTAGGTGCCGCGCTCGATCGCGCGCAGCAGCGTGGACTTGCCGTGGTAGCCGCCCCCGACGATGGCGGTGACGCCCTCGGGCACGCCCATGCCGGTCACCGTGCGACCGCTCGGCAGACCGAACTCGACGCGCATCGACTCCGGGCTCTCGAAGGGCACCGCGCCACGGGTCATCGGCAGGTCGGAGTCCCCGGAGCGCCGCGGCAGGATCGCGCCGTCGCCGACGAAGGCCACGAGGCCCGCCTCCCGCAGCCGCTCACGCAGGTGGAGCTGGTCGCGGTGGAGGATGACGTGCTCGCGCAGCACCGCCGGGTCGAGCGCCTCGTGCCGCAGCGCCTCCTCGGCGATCGCCGGGAGCACGCGGGTGAGCAGCCGGGCCGCCTGCCGGCCGCGCACCCGCCGACCGGAGGCGGGCAGTCCCACGGCCAGGCGTGCCTCGACCCGATCGGGGGCGATGAGGACGTGGGTGCGCTCGAGGACCTCCTGGCCGGGCCGACCGATGCTAACGATCCCGCCGTTGCCCGTGCCCGAGGGCTCCGGCGCGAGGCGGGTGGCTGCGGCCGCGAAGGCCCGGGTGAGGAAGTCGGCCGTCGCCACCCTGCCGGCGTGGTCGGCGACGAGGTCCTCGGGCAGGCCGGCGGCATCGCGGCCGATGACCACCCGCACGAGCGAGGGCGGCGCGAAGGGGTCGGTCTGGACGTGGTCGACGACGAGCCGGCAACGGCCGAGGTCGTGGCTGCCGGCGATCCGCTTGTAGGAGCCGAAGCCGCGCCCGTCGACGGACTCCAGGAGGGTCGTGAGGTCGTGGTGCTCTGGCATCCCGACCATTCTCACTCCCCGGTCGGCTCACCACCGATTCGCCGGGTGGCCGCCAGGAGCAGCGGCACCGAACCCTCGACGTCGAGGTCCTCGAAGGCGACGAGGCCGACGCTCGCCTCCGGACCCGACGGCAGGCGGAGGGGGGCGGCCACACCGACCGCTCCGCGCTGCAGCTCGCCACGGGTGACGCTCACGCCGTCCCGGCGGGCCGCGGTCACGGCGGCGGGCTCGTCGTCGGTGGCGGGGCGCCCGGCGAGGATCGCGATGCCCGCGGCCCCCCGCCCGAGCGGGTGCCGGCTACCGACCCGGTAGCCGACGCGCAGCACGTGGGCGCCGCTCGGGTCGATCGACAGGGCCGCGACGGCCTCCTCCCCCTCGGCGACGGAGAGGTGGGCGGTGGCACCGGTGTCGTCGGCGAGCTCCTGCAGCACCGGGGTCGCCAGGGAGAGGACCCCGGGCAGGTATCCGGCGGCGAGCGCCGGCACCCCGGCCCCGAGGAAGACGCGCCCCTCGGCGTCGCGGGTGAGCAGCGAGTGCTCGACGAGGGTCGAGACGATCCGGTAGGCGATGGCCCGGGCGATCCCGAGCTCGCCGGCCAGCTCGGCCACGGTCGTGCCGCCGGGCCGGCTCCCGATGACGACGAGGGCCCGGACGCCGCGGTCGAGGGTCTGCAAGGTACTCATGGTGTCTCGATAATAGTGCGTAGGTGTACGGTATGAGTAACCGCAAAGCCGCGAGGAGTGTCATGCCCTACTACCGCTCCGCGGGAACCGTCCCGCCGAAACGTCACACCCAGCACCGGGCCCCGGACGGGACCCTGTACTTCGAGGAGCTCATGGGTGAGGAGGGCTTCTCCTCCGACTCCTCGCTGCTCTACCACCGCACCATTCCCTCGACGATCCGCGAGTACCGCGTGTGGGAGCTGCCCGACCAGGGCCGCACGCCGAACCACCCACTCGTGCCGATCCACCTCTCGACGCACGCCCTCTTCCCCGACGGGACGAGCGGCATCGACGCCGTCACCGGGCGGCGGGTGCTCCTGGGCAATGCCGACGTGCGGCTGTCCTATGTCCTCGCGGACACGACGAGCCCCTACTACCGCAACGCGATCGGCGACGAGTGCCTGTACTTCGAGGACGGGGAGGCCGTCGTCGAGACCGTCTTCGGCGACATCGAGGCGGCCACCGGCGACTACGTCATCGTCCCGCGGGCCACGACCCACCGCATCGTCCCGAAGCGCCCCAGCCGCGTCTACGCCATCGAGGGCAACAGCCACATCACCCCGCCGAAGCGCTACCTCTCCCGCTTCGGCCAGCTGCTCGAGCACGCCCCCTACTGCGAGCGCGACCTGCGGGGCCCCTCGGAGCCGCGCGTCGTCGAGGGCACCGACGTCGAGGTCTTCATCAAGCACCGCGGCAACGGCCCGGGCGGCGTCGTCGGCACGGTGCACGTGCTGCCGCACCACCCCTTCGACGTCGTCGGCTGGGACGGGTGCCTCTACCCCTTCGCCTTCAACGTCGAGGACTTCATGCCGATCACCGGCAAGGTGCACCAGCCGCCGCCGGTCCACCAGGTCTTCGAAGGAAACAACTTCGTCATCTGCAACTTCGTGCCGCGCAAGGTCGACTACCACGAGCTCTCGATCCCGGTGCCCTACTACCACTCGAACGTCGACTCCGACGAGGTGATGTTCTACTGCGGCGGCGACTACGAGGCGCGCAAGGGCTCCGGCATCGGACAGGGCTCGATCAGCCTGCACCCGGGCGGCCACCCGCACGGTCCGCAGCCGGGCGCCTACGAGCGCTCGATCGGTGCGGAGTACTTCGACGAGCTCGCGGTCATGGTCGACACCTTCCGCCCGCTCGAGATCGGCGAGGGCGGCCGGGCCGCCGACGACGGGGTCTACGCCTACTCCTGGGACCGTGCCTCCGCCGACGACAGGGGGGCTGCCGACCGATGAGCGCCCTGACGCCCGAGCACCCGCTGCTGGCCGGCCTGTGCGACGACGCCGCGGTCTTCCCTCCCGGCAACCTCCCTCTCGCGGAGGCGGTTCCGGCCCATCTGGACCACGCGTTGGGAGCCCACGCCGCCCTCGTCGGCCCCTTCGTCCTCGCGGCGAAGGATCTCCCGTCGCTCGCCGACATCACCGCCGGCCTGCCCGAGGCGGGCCTCGAGCTGGCACTCACCTCACCCCTGCCCGACCTCGCCGGCGCCCTCGAGCACGCCGGCACGCTGCCTGCCGTCCGGGTGGTGGCCCTCGAGATCGCGCTGCCGGAGGACGCCGCCCCCGGCGAGGTCGTGCCGACGCTGGACACCGTGCTCGCCGGCCGCGAGCGCCTCTCCGTCGCCGTCGAGGTGCCGCGCGACGGGCGCCGGGCCGAGGTCATCGCGGCCCTGGCCGGCACCCCGTACACCGCGAAGCTGCGCACCGGTGGCGTGCGTGCCGAGCTCTACCCCGACGAGGCGGAGCTGGCCGCGGCCGTCGCCGCGCTCGTCGCCGCCGGCGTGCCCTTCAAGGCCACGGCCGGGCTGCACCACGCGCTGCGCAACACCGACCCGGACACCGGCTTCGAGCAGCACGGGTACCTGAACCTGCTCGCCGCGACCGGTGCCGCCCTGACCGGGGCCGACGCCGACGAGCTCGCCCGGCTGCTCGGCGAACGTGACGGTGCCACCGTCACCGAGCGGGTGCGCGCGCTCGAGCCGGGAGTGCGCGAAACGTTCCGCTCCTTCGGCACCTGCTCCATCACCGACCCGACCACCGAGCTGGTCGACCTCGGACTCCTGACCCCCGACGCGAAGAAGGACCTGCCATGAGAACCCTGTCCGTGCCCGACGAGCACCTCTTCGGCCTGCACAACCTCCCCTACGGCGTCTACTCCACCGCCGACTCGGCCCCGCGCGTCGCGGTCCGCTACGGCGACCACGTGATCGACCTGGCGGTGCTGCTCGGGGACGAGGACACCTTCGCCCGCGGGTCGCTCAACACCTTCATGGCGCAGGGACACGACCGGTGGGTCGCGGTGCGCGAGGCGATCACACGCGCCCTTCGCTCGGAGGTGCCGGACGAGGCGGTGCACGCCCTGGCCGAGGTGACCCTGCACCTGCCCGTCGAGGTCGCCGACTACGTGGACTTCTACGCCAGCGAGCACCATGCCTCCAACCTCGGCCGGCTCTTCCGGCCGGACAACCCCAGCCCGCTCATGCCGAACTGGAAGCACCTGCCGGTCGGGTACCACGGCCGCGCGTCCTCCATCGTCGTCTCCGGCACCGACATCGTGCGGCCGAGTGGGCAGCGCAAGGGGCCGCAGGACGAGGCGCCGGTCTTCGGGCCGTCGACCCGGCTGGACATCGAGGCGGAGGTCGGCTTCGTCGTCGGCACCGGCAACACGATGGGTGATCAGATCGGCGTCGGGCAGGCCGAGGAACACCTCTTCGGCGTCGTCCTCTTCAACGACTGGTCCGCGCGGGACATCCAGGCGTGGGAGTACGTGCCGCTCGGGCCGAACCTCGGCAAGTCCTTCGCCTCGACGATCTCCCCGTGGGTCGTGCCGATGCTCGCGCTGGAGGGGGCCCGCGTCGACACCCCCACGCAGGACCCGAGGCCGATGGAGTACCTGCGGGGCGGCCCGTCGGCGGGGCTGGACATCGACCTCGAGGTCAGCTGGAACGGTCAGGTCGTCTCGCGCCCGCCGTACCGGGAGATGTACTGGTCGCCGGCGCAGATGCTCGCCCACCTGACCGTGAACGGCGCGCCCGCCCGCACCGGTGACGTCTTCGCCTCGGGCACCGTCTCGGGCCCGGCAAAGGAGCAGCGGGGCGCCTTCATCGAACTCACCTGGGGCGGAGCGGAGCCGGTGACCGTGGCCGGTGAGGAGCGCACCTTCCTTCAGGACGGCGACGAGGTCGTCCTCTCCGCCACCGCCCCTGCTCCCGGCGGCAAGCGCCTGGGCTTCGGCGAGGCCCGCGGGACGATCCTCCCCTCGCGCGACTGAGCGACGCGTCGGGCTGAGCAATCGGACTGCGGGTCGACGTCAGGGCGACGAGATCATGGGCCCGCGAGGACCATCCACCTGCTACTTTCGGTCCGCTTGCTCACGCTCAGGCACGCGCGAAGCCGACCACCACGTCGAGGCACTCGCTCGGCGCCTCCCAGAGGTTCCCGTGCTCGCGGCCCTCGATGACCACGCGGCGGGCGCCCGGGATCTGCTGGGCGAGAGCCTCGCTCATCGAAGGGGGCACCAGCCCGTCGCGGGAGCCGTGCACGAGCAGCGTGGGCACCGTGATCCGCGCCACGACGCGATCGGTCTCCCAGCGGTCCGGGACGAGGCGGCGCGGGAAGACCCGCACCACCTGGCGCACCATCGCCGTCATCGAGGTGAAGGGTGAGATGAGCACCAGCCGCCCCTGACCGTCGTCCCCGGACAGCACCCCCTCGGCGGCGAGCTGGGCCGCCACCGCGGAGCCGAGCGACTCCCCGACGAGCACCGTCTCCGACCGCCCCAGCCCCCCGTCGAAGAGGTGCGCCAGCCCGTCCCGAGCAGCGGCGAGGATGGACGGTTGGCTGATGCGTTCACGTCCGGCCGGACCGTAGCCGGGGTACTCGACCGCGGCGAATCCCAGCCCGACGGAGGCGAAGAGCCGCGCCAGCGGACCGATCGACGCCAGGTCAGAGCCGTTGCCGTGCAGGTAGGCGACGGTGCGCGCGCCCTCCGGCGCCGGCCGGTGCAGGAGGTGGGCACCTCCCTTCGCCCGCTCGATGTGCAGGCCCTCGGCTCCGGGCCACCTCGGCACCGGGTAGATCAGTCGACGCAGCATCTACAGCTCCGGCACGTCCTCGAGCTCCCGACCGTCACCCGGGTCGGGGCTCGGCAGCACGTCCTCGCCCTCGGCCAGGAAGACCTCGTGCCCGTCCTCCCGCAGGCGTCGCGTGGCCTCGAGCAGCATCCGGCGCGCGATCCCGGAGATGGAGTGCACCCCGGTCATGTCCAGGGCCAGGCGGCGTTCGTGCGGCGGGTGCTCGGTGAGCCGGGTGACCACGCGCTCGGCGCCGGTGAAGCCGATCGTCCCGGCGAGGTGGTAGATCCGCACCGCCTCCTCCCCCTCGCCGAGGACGGTCGTGGAGTGGATGACCGAGCGGGCCGGCGGGGCCACCCGCATCAGGTGCAGACCGAGGTCCTTGGAGAGCCGCTCGAAGGCAGCGACCCCGCGCACGCTGTTGCCGTGCCGGTCCAGCCGCGGCGAGAAGGTCGAGATCCCGACCTGCCCGGGCAGCGCGCCGATGATCCCGCCCCCGACGCCGCTCTTGGCCGGGATGCCGACCGAGGAGACCCAGTCGCCGGCGGAGTCGTACATGCCGCAGGTGAGCATGACCGAGAGCAGGTGCCGGACCTGGTCCCCGTCGAAGACCCGCTTGCCCGTCACCGGCTGCACGCCCGCGTTGGCCAGCGTCGCCGCCATGACCGCGAGGTCGCGGGCGGTGACGAGCACCGAACACTGCCGCGAGTAGGCGTCGACGACGTCCTCGGCGGAGTCGGTGATGATGCCGTGGCTGCGCAGCATGTGGGCGATGGCCAGGTTGCGATCGCTCGCGGCCATCTCGGAGTGCCAGACCTGCTCGTCGACCGAGAGCTCGCGCCCGGCCAAGTCGGAGAGCAGCTGGATGATCTGCTCGACGCGCCCCTGCGGGCTGGTCGTGTCATCGCCGACGAGGGTGTGGGCGGTGATCGCCCCGGCATTGATCATCGGGTTCAGCGGCCGTCCGGAGCCCTCCTCGAGGGAGATCTCGTCGAAAGGCTCGCCGGAGGGCTCGACGTCGATCTTCTCCAGCACGTGGGAGAGGCCGCGCTCCCGCACCGCCAGCCCGTAGGCGAAGGCCTTCGAGATGGACTGGATCGTGAACTCCCGCTCCGCGTCACCGACGGCGTAGACCTCGCCGTCCACGGTGGCCACCGCCAGGCCGAAGCGGTCCGGGTCGACCTTGGCCAGCTCGGGGATGTACGAGGCCGGCTCGCCCCGCAGGTTCGGTGCGCAGGCGGTCACGACCTCGTCGAGGTAGTCGGGGACCGGGTTCTCCATGGCTGCGATCCTCGCATGCCGCCTCGCCGGCCGATCAGGACGAAGGGGGGACGCTCAGGCGAGCGGCATGCACACCTCGGTCACCAGGTCCTCCGGCGCGATCGTTGTCGGGTCGGAGAGGTACCGGTTGGAGCCGAGCACCTCGATCGGGTCATCGCGGCCGTTGCGGGGTGCCGGCGTGAGCCTCTTGTCTCGCACGAACTCGTCGATACGGGCGTGCGCCTCGGTGATCAGGCTGTAGGGCCCTTCGACCCGGGCCATGACGACCCGCTGCTCGGGGACCTCGTGGACCTCGACGGGCTCGGTCGCGGAGGTGCCGGTCGGCACCGGCACCCACACCGAGATGTCCGGGTCGGACTCGCGGTAGTCGGGGTCGTGCTCGAGCGCGCCGCCCGGGCCGATCGGGGCGATCCCCTGCTGACCGAGCAAGGGCATCAGTTGGCCCCACAGCACCCCTTCCTGGTCGTAGGCGGGGATCACTCCGCGGAGCGCGACGATGGTACGTGCGGGGACGACCTCGGCGGTGACGGTGATGGGCATGGCGGATCCTTCCTGATCCAGGAGCTGGTCGATGAGGGCCAGTCGCTCCCGGGCGGCACGCAGCTCATTCCCGAGGGACTCCCGTTGCAGGACCAGGGCCTGCCGGTAGCTCTCGGTGCCGCGCGCGGAGAGGAGGACCGATATGGCCGAGACGGTGAAGCCGACGTCGCGCAGCCGTCGCACGTGCGCGGCCTCGGCGAGCTGCTCCTCGGCGTAGCGGCGGTAGCCACTCGTCGGGTCGACCTCGGCGGGCACGAGGACGCCGTGCTCGCCGTAGTGGCGCAGCATCCGCACGCTGAGGCGACTCCTGGAGGAGAACTCCCCGATCGACATGAGCCTGACGGTCCCGGTCATGGGGACCACCCTGTCGCCTCACACCGTGTGAGGGTCAATACGGGCCCTTCGTCTCGCCGAAGGGGGGCCCACCGGATCAGGCGTGCGCCGCCTCCACGAAGAGGGTGGCCTCCAGCTCCTTGACCGCGGCGCGCAGGTCCTCGATCCACTCCAGCACCTTCGCGCCGCTGGTCCCGCGCGGCAGCTGGGCGAGCCTGAGCATGCGACACGGCCGACCATCGGGGTCGTGGACGGTGGCGACGAGCATGCCGACGTCGTACTCCTGCTCGGCCACGATGTCCCGCATCCGATAGCTCACCGAGACCTCGGCGATGGACTGCTTGATCTCCCGCTGGGTCGTCGGGGTGACCCGGTCGTCCGCGTAGCGGTGTGTCGCGGCATGCAGCTCCCGGTACGGGTCGAGCTTGCCGGACGGCAGGAAGGACATGAGGTACCCGTGCTCGCGTGCGAACTCCAACCGGTCCCGGAAGGTGGCGCGGGTCTCGTCGTCGATGGCCCCCTTCGCCAGCCACTCCTCCTGGGCCTCCTTGGACAGCTCGGCGACCCACACGTCCGCGATCGGTGGGATGATCGGTACCCGGGTGCCCAGCCCGTCACGCGGGTTGACACCGTCACCGACGGCGGTGGCGACCGCGGCGAGCTCGACCTGGTCGACGACCGTGAGCAGCGATGCCTCGCACCGGTGTTTCGTCGCGATCGAGGCGAGCAGGTGACGGCCGCGGCTCGCCTGCTGCACGGCCCCGATGATGTCGTTGTCGTGGTCGATGCGCGCCAGCAGCGGGGGGACCGCGAAACCGCCGTAGCCGCCCTGGAAGAAGATCAGCGGGGCCTTGGGATTGTTGACCGCCATGTCGTCGATGGCGCAGAGGGCGATGTAGTGGTCGCCCGCGTCGATGACCCGGTCCAGGTGCACGTCGAGCCAGGCGAGCGAGCCGTGCAGCATCGGCGCACCGGAGGAACAGGGGGACCAGTTGATCCCCGCGAGCTTGTCGTGCCGGCGACTGGCGATCGTGCGCCCGATCGCTTCCTGCTCGTCCGTGAGGACGTTGATGCACAGGCTCTCGCACTCGCGGAGCCTGGCGAAGGTGTACGAGGAACACATCGGGAGGAAGGCCACGAGTGGTGGCTCCATCGAGACCGACGTGAAGGTCCCGACGATCATCGCCAGGGCCTCGCCATCCGGATGCACGCCCGTCACGATGACGACACCCGTCGGGTAGTGGCCCATGACCTCGCGAAACGTCGAGGGTTCAAAACAGGTGGCTGCAGCCATTGAGCCTGCCTCCTTCTCGTGGCTTCATTGCCCGTCCACGCCCCCTGCCGGCGCGGTGGATCGCCCAGAAACTAGGCAACAAAAGACTGCGTCGACAGTGGAGAAACCTTTACTTGATTGCGTGATGGTGAAGCGGCAATCTGAGGGCGATCGCAGAAGGAGGGTCCAACGGTGGACCGTGGCAGGACATGTGTCGGCGGGTTGCTGGACGACCTGGAGGAGGTCCATTCGGGACGACGGGGGGCGGGCGAGCTCGTCGCCGCCGCGCAGCAACGCATCGAGACGCACGACTCGCAGGTCCGGGCCTGGGCCCAGTTGTCGCAGAACGCGTCCCGTGACGCCGAGGCGGTGGACGCCCGGACCGACTCGCCACCGCTGAGGGGCGCCGTCGTCGGCGTCAAGGACATCATCGACGTCGCCGGCCTGCCGACCCGCTGCGGATCCCCCGCGACGACGTCGCCGGACCCCGCGGCGGCCAGCGCCACGATCGTCCGCCGGATCGAGGAGCTCGGTGCGGTGTCGCTCGGCAAGACGGAGACGACCGAGTACGCGTACTTCGCTCCTGCACCGACCATCAACCCGGTCGCCCCGGACCGCACCCCCGGTGGGTCCTCCAGCGGCTCGGCTGCGGCCGTGGCCGCGGGGATGGTGCCGCTGGCCCTGGGGTCACAGACCGCGGGTTCGACGACGCGACCAGCGTCCTACTGCGGCGTGGTCGGGATGGTCCTCGCGCACGGCTCGGTCGACCTCGCAGGCATCGCCGGGCTGAGCCCCTCGCTGGACTCGCTGGGCCTGCTCACCCGCACCGTCTCCGACGTCGCCCACGTGCACCAGCTCCTGGTGGGGTCGGGAGCACCCGCCGACCCGTCCGGGCGCACCCCGGTCCACGTCTGGCGCGGCCACGACCTGGCGGTCGGGACGTCCATGTCCGCAGCGGTCGAGGCAGCGGCGGCGGGGCTCTCCGACGAGGGGTGTCCGGTCACCGAGCTGGACTGGGACGACCACGTCTTCACCCTCGTGCGGGACCACCCGATCGTCATGGCCCACGAGGCCGCCGCATCCCGGCCCGACCTGCTCCAGCGCTCGTCGGACATCAGCCTCCAGCTCACCCAGCTGCTCGAGCAGGGACGCGGGATCGGCGAGGAGACCTACCAGCAGGCGCTCGTGCGCTGCGCCACGTCGCGGAGCCGCCTCGAGCAGTTCCTCGACGAGAACGGAGGAGTCATCATCGGGCCGGCTGCGCAGGGCCCGGCGCCCGAGAGGTCGACCGGCACCGGCTCCCCCGAGCTCAGTCGTCCCTGGCAGGCGATGGGCCTGCCCGTCGTCACCGTGCCGGGCGCCCGCACCGCCGAGGGACTGCCCCTTGGCATCCAGGTCGTCGGGATCCCCGGGCAGGAGTCCCGGATCTTCGCCGTCGCCCGGACACTCGAGCGCGTCCTGGCACAGACATCGACGACCACACCGTCGGGAAAGGCGTGACATGGAGACCCTGATCGAGAACGACCACATGTTCCTCGTCTGCTACGAGGACACCTTCGGCTACGGCTGGCGACACGTGGACCTCTTCGTCCACGACGAGCAGGGGCGCGAGGTCAACTGGGTCCACTGGGCTGTCGACGCCGACGGCCCGGAGGCGGCAGATGCCTCCATCGCCCGGGTGGAGCCCACCCTGCGCCGCACCACCGACTGGCAGCACGCCGTGAGCGCCGCTGGCATGAACTACTGGACGGCGGACGCCGCGTGGGCCACGTGAGCCCCGATGGGTCCGGCGACCCCGATCCCGATGACGTCCCCGACACCGTCGTGTACGTCATCGACGACGACGCGGCCGTGTGCGAGTCGGTCTCGTGGCTCCTGGGGAGCATCGACATCACGCCCGAGGTGCACCACCGGGCGGACACCTTCCTCGAGGCCTACGACGGGTCGCACCCGGCCTGCCTGATCCTCGACATGCGGATGCCGCGGATGAGCGGCGCCCGGCTGCAGACGGAGCTGAACGAGAGCGCCCCTCATGCGGCGATCATCTTCGTCTCCGCCCACGGGGACATCAAGATGTCGGTGACCGCGATGCAGGAGGGCGCGCTGCACTTCCTCGAGAAGCCCTACGAGCCCCAGCAGCTGCTCGACCTCGTGCAGGAGGGGATCGTCGTCGCGCGGGAGCAGTTCGTCGAGCACGCCACCCGCCTCGACGTCCAGCGGCGGATCGACTCCCTGACCCGGCGGGAGAAGGAGATCCTGCAGCTGGTCATCGAGGGCCTGCCGAGCCAGAACATCGCTCGCCAGCTCGGGATGAGCGTGAAGACCGTCGACGTCCACCGGGCCCGCATCAAGGCCAAGACCGGCGCCGACAGCATCAACACCCTGGTCCGGGACGTCCTGCGGTACCACGCCACCGTCTGATGCCGGTGACGTGAGGCTCAGTAGTAGTCGAGCCGCAGCAGCGGCGAGGTGCACCGCGAGACGCAGACGGTGATCAGCTCACCGGACTCCTTCTCACTCTTGGTGAGCACGCTGTCGCGGTGGTCGACATCCCCTTCGAGGACCTCCATGATGCACGTGCCGCAGATTCCCTCCTGGCACGAGGTGTCGACGTCCGCGCCCCCTTCGCGCAGGACCTCGACGATGGTGCGGTCCGCGGGCACGTGGAAGGTCTCGCCCTCGAGCTCGACGTCGAAGGCGGAGTCCTCGCCGGTGGTCTCCTGCTCCGCAGGGCGGAAGTTCTCCTTGTGGACGCGTTCCTCGTCCACGTACTCCAGGGCCACGTGCATGACCATGTCCATGAAGGGCTCGGGGCCACACATGTACAGGTGGGTGTCCTCCGGGAGGTCCGCGAGCGCCTCCCGCAGCAGGGCGTCGTGCTCCTCGAGTGGTGTCCCCAGGTGCGGGTGCAGCTTCTGCGGGCACTTCTCCTGCAGCAGTCCGAGGAAGGCGGCCTCCTCGGAGCTGCGCGCGAAGTAGTGCAGGTCGAAGTCGCCGTCGTGCACATCGAGGTACCTGGCGATGCTCAGCATCGGCGTGATCCCGATCCCGGCGGCCATGAGCACGTGGTGCTTGGCCTCGGGCACGATCTGCAGCAGGTTGCGCGGGCTGCTGATCTGGATGACGTCCCCGACCTGCAGTGCGTGCAGCGCCTCGGACCCACCGCGCGAGTGTGGCTCACACTTGACCGCGACCGTGTACGAGTCCGGGTCCTCGGGCCGGCTGCACAACGAGTACTGCCGCGTGATGGCCGTCGGGCCCACGACGTCGACGTGGGCCCCGGCCTCGTACACGCCGAGCGGCTCGCCGTCGACGCGCACGAGGCGCAGTGACTTCACCTGCGCCGACTCCTCGATGATCTCCGCGACGCGGACATCGATGAGACTCATGCCTATTCCCTCCCGAGGGTGCTGCGCTCAGCGCAGGTACAGACCACCGTTGATGTCCCAGCAGGCGCCGGTGACGAAGCCCGCGTTCTCCTGCGCGAACAACGACACCGTGTCCGCGATGAACGAGGCGTCACCGAGGCGGCCGACGGGGATCGAGGACACCACGGCGGCCAGCTTGTCCTCGGGGACCGTGTCGTGCACGACCGGCAGGTCGTGCGGGCCCGGCGAGATCGCGTTGACCGTGACCCCGGAGGCGGCCAGCTGCCGCGCGAAGACCTTCGTCAGGGTGATGATCCCGCCCTTGGAGGTCGCGTAGTGGGCGCCGGTTGCCGTCCCACCGTTCTCCCCCGCGAGCGAGGCCATGTTGATGATGCGTCCGTGGCCCTGCTCTGCCATGGCGACGCCGAAGACCTGGCACCCGAAGAAGACGCTGCCGCTGTTGACGGACAGCACTCCGAGGAACTCCTCGGCGTCGAGGGTCATCGTGTCCGCGGCCCGGGTGAGGGCGGCGTTGTTGACGAGCACGGTCGGCTCGCCCCACGCGTCCCGCAGGTGCTCCAGTGCCGCCTCGAAGTCCGGCTTTCGGGAGACGTCGAGCCTGCGGAAGTCACTGGTGGTGCCGTCGGGCGAGAGGTCCTCGGCCAGCCGGTGGCCGGCCGCCTCGTCGACGTCGGTGACGAGCACGCGGAAGCCGTCGCGGTGCAGGCGCCGGCTGATCGCCTCACCCATGCCGCCCGCGGCGCCGGTCACGACGGCGACGGGCGCCCCCTTCGACACTGACTCGGTCATGGCCACCCCTTCAGAGCAGGAATCCCGCGGCGGGCACGTGCTCGTCGCTGTTGAGCAGGCGGACGACCTTCTCCGCGATCCGGTCGCCGGACTCGTCCAGCACGATGCGGTGGGTCACCGTCGCACCGAGCGTGAGGGTGTTGCCCCGCTTGTACGCCACGAGGACCTGGACCGAGCGAAGGGAGACGTGCGAGTCGTCGACGTCCGTCACCGTGAAGCGGGAGACGGTCCGGACAGTTCGGGCGGCCGCGACCGCCGACTGCGAGTAGCCCCCGACCATGCGCTCCACGCGCATCCGGCGCATCCGCGCGTCGTCGTAGACCATGTTGAGCGAGGACGCGTGGTCATCACCCTCCTGGTCGATCGGGATGACGTACATCGCGTCGTCGGTGTACAGCTTCTCCCACGTCTCGTACTGCTTGTCGTCGAGCAGCTCGGCCTCGTGCCAGACCAGCTCGATCGCCCGGGCGACCCGGGTGTCCGTCAGCACCGCCTCAGTCATCGCTCATCATCTTCTTCCACATCGCGTAGGCACCGCGCATGCCCGTCTCGTCGGTGACCTGGGACGTGCGCTGCCCGTCCACGTCGGTCTCCCTCTCGAGCCCGCGGTTGAGCAGGATCGGCATGTCGGGGTCGCCGGCGGCACCCATCTGGACCCGCTCCCACCCCTCCGAGTCGTCCGGGCTCCCGAAACCGAAGGGCCCCTGGAAGTGCTCGTGGATGCGCAGCCGCTCCTGGTTGACCACCTCGGGGCCCCCGTCCATTCCGAGGGACATGTGCCAGATCTCGGTCTCGTCGACGGAGATCGGAACGAGCACCCGCAGGAAGGAGATCGACATCGAGACATTGGGAAAGGTGTTGAGGTTGAACCCCGCACCGTGGATCGAGCGGACGAAGCGCCGGATCTGCTCCTCGGAGTACTCCCCGCTCTCCCGCAGCTCGGCGACGACGTGGTCGAAGCGCGGCTGCAGCGGGGCGCCGTCGTCGACGTCCAGGTCCGAGTTGCCCGGCGCCATGATCGCGACCGCGTGACCGTTGCCCAGGTCGTGGGTCACGGCCTCCGGGTCGTTCATGAAGGACATCATGTCCGCGGTCTCGGCGTCGACGGAGGCCATCCACGACTTGTGCACCATCGGGAAGTGGTATCCGTCGGTGGTGTTCTCCAGCTGGATCTTCCAGTTGCCCCTGAAGCGGAACTTGTGGATCCCGGTGACCTTCGTCGGGTAACCGTTGCTCTGCTTGAAGAAGCGCTCCATCCACGGCTTCGCGTCACCGAGGAAGTCCTCGAGCGGTTCGGCGTCCTCGTTGAAGGTCGCGAAGATCATGCCCAGGTAGCTCTCCGTGCGCAGCCGGTGGAGCGGGAAGTCGCTCTTCTCGACGACACCCTCGTACCCCTCGGGGTAGGGGATCCCGCGCAGTCGGCCGTCCAGGGCGTAGGACCAGTTGTGGTATGGGCAGGTGAACCCGTTGGCCTTGCCCTTGGGCAGGTCGCACACCGTGGAGCCGCGGTGACGACACCGGTTGACCAGGGTGTGGAACTGGTGCTTGCGATCGCGAGAGACGATGACCGGCTGCTGCCCGACCCGGGTGGTCTTGAAGGATCCCTTCTCCGGCAGCTCGCTCTCGTGCGCGACCCACACCCAGGTGCGGTAGAAGATCTTCTCCATCTCCTCCGCGAAGATCTCCGGGTCCGTGTACGCACGACCGGCGATGCGGTCGCCCTCCAGCAGGCTCGCGTAGTCGCTCCTGGCGGTCTCGGCGATGGTCATGACTTCACACTCCTTCTGTACGGCACCGGCTCAGACGTCGTCTCGGATCGTGAGGGCACGGCCCATGCGGGCCTCGATCTTGGCGTAACGCCACAGCGCGTGCTCCTCGTCGACCATCGTCGTGCGGAAGAGGTTGCAGGCGGCCTTGACCGTCTCCTGGTCGCGGACGTCGGCGAGGACGTAGCAGGTCCAGGGCCAGCCGTCGCTCGGGCCGACGACGTGGGCGTCGTCGTCCATGTTCCCGAGGACGGTGACGCCGTCCATGTCCTCCATGTCGCGCAGCATCCCGGCGAAGGCGGTCCAGACGGTGCCGATCTGCGCCTTGGGCAGGTCGAAGAAGTTCTGGTTGATGCCCATGCAGAAGAGCACGCGCAGCGGGTCAGCCATGGTCAGTCCTTTCGTGCGATCACGGTCAGTGGTCAGGGGAAGCTCGGGATGCCGGCCTCGGCGCCGAGGAGCAGGGCGCCGGAGGCCTCGTAGGTCCCGCCCTGGAGCATCGCGTGCTGCGGCGGCACGAGGGCGTCGCGCAGGTAGCGCTGCAACGGGTGCTTGTTGTAGATCGCCCCGGTCCCCGCGAGGTCGAAGGCGGCCAGCACGACCGCGCGGCTCTCGTGGGCCGCGTGGGACGTCGCGAGGCGGAGCAGCACCTTCTGCTCATCGCTCACCGCGTCGCCGGCGAGCACGGTCTGCCAGGCCTCGTCGGTCGTCTCGTAGAACCAGGCACGCGCCGAGCGCAGTCGGGCCTCGGCCCTGGCCAGACCGAGCTGGAAGGTGCCGGTCGTGCCCCGGCGGTTCCCGCCGGTGATGCTCGTGCGCTGGCTGCCGACCTCACGGACGTAGTCGAGGGCGCCGCGGGCGGCACCGACGCCGGTGACCGCGAGCACCTGCGCCGCGTAGGCCAGGGCGGGGTACCGGTAGAGGGGCTCGTCCACGTTGGACTCACCGCCGCGGATGAAGGTGCGCTCGTGCGGGACGAAGACACCGTCGAGCTTGATGTCGTTCGAGCCCGTGGCACGCATCCCGGAGACGTCCCAGTTCTCGATGATCTCGGCCTCGTCCGGGAAGATCACCGCGTTGCGCGGCCGCGGATCGCTGGGGTCCTTCAGACCGACCCCCAGGATGTCCGCGCCGGCGGAACCGCTGGCGAACTGCCACCGACCGGTGCAGCGGAAGCCCCCTTCGACGACCTCGGCCTCGAGCATGGGGAAGAGCGCACCGGCGTAGACGACGTCGGGGCCGTCGGCGTAGAGCTCGGCCTGGACCTCGAGCGGCAGCGCCGTGAGGTACGTGAGCGAGGACCCGAAGCTCGCGACCCACCCGGTGGCCGGATCGACCGCCGAGATCTGCTCGATGCGGTCCAGGAAGTCGGTCGGCGCCATCGGCTCGCCGCCGAATGTGCTCGGCGTCGATGCCCGGTAGATCCCCGCCCGCTTCAGGAGACGGACGTAGTCACGGGGAACATGACCCTGGTCGGTGAACTCGTCCCTGCGGTCCCGCAGGACGTCGAGTGCTTCCTGAAAGGCCTTCTCTCGCGCCGGGCCAGCGGGCTCGGCGAGCGCGTACTGTGCGGCCACCAGCGTCTCCGTTTCGTGTGCAACTTTGAACGAACACGCTCAACGTAGGTTCGGGCCGAACTCCGCCGCCATTGGTAGTTCCTCGGTTCCCGGTAAGGGAAACACCTAGGGACGTGGTGGCCCATCGGTGCAAGCATGTCGCCGACGAGTGAGGTGGCAACGGTGTTTCCGACCGGCAAGGACTTCGAGCAGATGACGCTGCACACCTCCACTGGTGTGCTCATCCACGAGGCGGTCTCGAAGAACATCCTGTGGGCCAACCCGTCCGCCTGCCGGATGTTCGGCTTCTCGCTCGAGGAGCTCAAGCCGCTCAAGGCCCACCACATGAGCGGCCAGGAGAAGCAGTACCGCCGGGCGCTGGGGGTCGCCTGGCTCGAGGACGCCGTCGTCCACGGCCGCAGTCGCCGGCAGTGGATGTACCGGCGACGTGACGGGCAGGAGTTCCTCACCGACGCGGTCGCCGTGCGGATCGAGCTCGAGGACGGCCCGGCCGTCATGGTCCAGTTCCGCGAGATCGCCGAGGAGGTCGAGGTCCGCGAGGAGCTCCAGCGGGCCACGAGTTACCTGCAGCGCATCCTCACCTATGCCTCCGCGGGTGTCATCCTGCTGGACGAGGAGTGCCGCATCGTCGACACCTCGCCGATGGCCGCCCGGCTCTTCGGGGCGCCCAAGGAGGCCGTGCTCGGCTGCCCCCTCGACGACGTCGTCACCGTGTCCCCGCCGCTGGACGACTCCTCAGTCATCGCCGCGCTCACCGAGCACTCCCGCACGACCGAGCTGCGGTTGCGGCCCCGGGCCGGCGAGGAGCCGCCCTGGCTCTCGGGGCAGCTCGAGACGATTGCCCACGACGGCATCGAGTCCCGGGTCCTCGTGGTCCGGGACATCTCCGCCAAGGTCAGGATGGAGCAGGAGGCGGCCCGTCGGGACGCCGAGCTGCAGCGGGTGAGCCGGGAGAACGCCATGGGGGACATGGCGATGACGATCGCCCACGAGCTCGGGCAGCCCCTCGCCGCGAGCAACAACTTCCTCAAGGGCGCGGTCGCACGGATGGACGCACCGGAGCCGCAGGACGCCGCGGTCCGCTACGGGATCGACCACGCGCTGCTGCAGCTGACGCGCGCGTCCGAGATCGTCGCGAGCGTCAAGCGCTACGTGCAGCGGACCGAGACCCCCTCCGCGGCGGTGGACCTGACCGACATCGTCCGCGAGGGGCTGTACTTCGCCCAGATCTCCGCGACCGAGCAGAGCGTCGTCCTCGACGCCGACCTCGCCACGTCCCCGCTGCAGGTCACTGGCGAGCGCGTCCTCCTGGGCCAGGTCCTGCTCAATCTGCTGACCAACGCCATCCGGGAGGTCACGCCGCTCTCCGCCGACCGGCGGCGCATCCGCATTTTCACCCGTGAAGAGGACGGATACGCCTGCTGCAGCGTCGTGGACGAAGGGAGGGGGATGCCCACCGAGCCGGACGGCACCGCACCGAGTGGTTTCGTCCGCAGCTCCGGCGGTGCAGGCATCGGCCTGATGCTGTGCGAGCGGATCATCGAGCGTCATCGAGGGGAGATCGAGTTCGCGCCCAACTACCCCTTCGGGCCCGACCGGGAAGCCCGGGGGACGCGCGCCACGATCCGGATCCCGCTCGACCGCTCCTGACGGCGCGGGGAGCGCGCCGTCCGTCCTACGCTACGGTCCCGCCCTCGACCTCAGTCCTGCATGAGGACCGAGGTGGCGGGCATGTCGTGGACGACCCCCTTCGGCAGCTCGGCGATGAGCACGTTCTCGGTCCGGGTGCGGGTGATCAGCCACCGATCGCCCTCGCGCCGGAAGGCGTTGTTCAGCCGGCTGGAGCGCACCCGGGTGGTGCCGTCCGCGAAGACCCAGGGCTGCATGTGGATCCACTGCCCCTCCGCGGTCTCCTCGTCGACATGGATCTGCTCGGCCGTCAGGTAGTGCGCGTTGAGCAGCAGCGCCGGGTCCTGCTTCTCACCCCAGAACCGCTCGAAGTGGGCCCGGATCGCCGAGGCTCCCTCGGCGCGGCCGAACTGGCCCTCGTAGTACTCGCCGACGCCCTCCCAGACCGCCTCGGGGGCGTACAGCTCCATGATGCGGTCGATCCGCTCGGAGTCGTCCGCGATGCCCGGCTCGGGGCACGGCGTATCGCACAGGAACATGTACCGGGCCTGCACCCGCCGGATCTCGGCTTCGGCCTCGAGCACACCGATCCGGCGCTCGAGTGCGCCCACCCTGGCGGTCAGCTCGTCATCTCTCATGCGGCATCTCCTTTCACGAGCCCATGAAGCCGGGCAGGAACAGCACGACGTCCGGGAAGACGGCCAGGATCGTGATGACGACCAGGTCGGAGACGATCCAGGGCAGCACCGACCGGTAGAGCAGCGACATCTTCAGGTGCGGCGCCACTCCCTTCATGACGAACAGGCTCATCCCGAACGGCGGTGTCGTGTTGGCGATCTGCAGGTTGATCAGCAGCAGGACGCTGAACCACACCGGGTCCCACCCGAAGGCGGTGACGATGGGCATGAACAGCGGTGCGGTCACGAGCATGATCGAGACCTGGTCGATGAAGGCGCCGAGGACGAGCAGGACGACCATGATCACCAGGAGCATCAGGAAGGTGCCCGACACGGTGCCGGTCACGGCGCTCACGAGACCACTCGTGGCACCCGAGAAGCTCATCAGCTGCGCGTAGAGGGTCGACCCGAGGACGATCGCGAAGATCATCGTGGTCGTGCGGACCGTACCGACGGCGGAGTCGTAGAGCCCCTGCCAGGTCAGCCTGCGGGTCACGACCCCGAGGAGCAACGCGGCCACTGCGCCGATGGCCGCGGCCTCGGTGGGTGTGGCGACCCCGAGGAAGATCGTGCCGAGCACCGCCACCACGATGACGCCGGGGCCGAGGGCCCGGCGCACCCCGGCGCCCAGCGCCGTGGCGAGACTGCGCTTGGGTGAGTCCTCGGCCTGGCCGTCGGCCCCGCGCCGGCTCCACACCCAGATGATGCACACGTAACCGACGGTCATCATCAGGCCGGGGACGATCCCGGCGATGAGCAAGGGGCCGATCGGCACCTGGGCGACCCCACCCCAGAGGATCGCGAGCGCGCTCGGCGGGAGGACCATCGCCAGGCCGCCCGCCGCCAGGATCGACCCGACGGCCAGCCGCTGGTCGTAGCCGCGCCGCTCCATGTCCGGCAGGAGGGTGCGCCCGAAGAGCGCGGTGTTGGCAAGTGTGGATCCCGAGAGCAGGCCGAATGCGGCACCCCCACCCACCGCGACCATGGCAAGCCGACCAGGCATGCGCCGCATGGCGATGGAGAGCTCGTCCAGCGCCTCCTGGGCCACCTGACTTCGGAACATGAGCTCACCCATGAGGATGAACAGCGGGATCGCGGTGAACGTGAAGGTCGTGACGCTGCCGAGGATGCTCAGGCCGATCTGGTTCAGGGCGGCGTTGACGTCGCCGTACACCACGAGCGCCCCCAACGCACCGGTCCCCAACATGGCGAAGGCCACCGGGACCCGCAGGATCAGCAGGATCAGCAGGACGGCCAGGAAGGAGCCGAGGAAGGCGTACCAGGACATGTCGAGCATCAGTCATTGCCCTTTCGGACGACACGGACGTCGACGACGACCTTGCGGATGAGGACCACGAGGACGAGCAGGAAGCAGATGACGGCCACCCCGCTGACCCACTGGCGCGGGATGTCGAGCTCCCCGCTCAGGGTCGTGCCGGTCATCAGGTCCGTGCGGAAGACCTCCGACAGGGCGTAGATGACCATCACCGTCACGAGGATCTGCACGGCGTCGACGAAGAGCTCGAGGCGGCCCACCCGCTTCTCGCCCAAGGCGGAGTCGATGATCTCGAGGCGCACGTGCTCATCGCGGTAGGACAGCCCCGCCGCCCCGAGGACGACGACCACGAGCATCGACAGCGAGGCCAGCTCGATGAGCCCGAGGACTCCGTGGCCGGTGTAGCGCAGGATCACACCCACGGCCACACCGACCATCAGGATGAGGACGACGGCGGCACCGACAGCCTCGGGGATCTTCGCCGGCAGCCAGTCGGGATTGGCCAGTGCCTCCTGCTCCGCCTCCGAGTGGTGCAGGTGTGACGCCGCGAGGACGTCCTCCTCCCCCGCCTCGGGTCCGTCGTCGCGATCGGGGCCGGTGCGTTCAGAGTCGGCCATGGTTCACTTCTTGGGCTTGATGCTCGTCCCCCCGGGGACGACGCTGCTCAGGTCCTTGGCGTACTGCGCCTGGAACTTCTCGCGAATCTTCTCGGCCTCGGGACCCTTGGAGGAGATGCGCTTCCAGTCCAGCGCGTCCCATGCGTCGACATAGGCGATGGACAGGATCTTCTCCTCGTCCTTGCCCTTGAAGGTGATGGGCTCCACGCCTGCCTTCTGCCACTCCGCGGTCTCCTTGGCCGCCACGTCACCGAAGTGGTCGAAGATCTTCGGCTCGAGCTCGACCATCGTGTCGGTGATGGCCTGCTGGGTCTCCTCGTCGAGGGACTTCCACTTCGCGTCGTTGATGACCGTGTTGGCCAGCGAGTCGTAGAAGCGCGGCTCGACGTAGTACTTGGCCACCTTGGGGATGCCCAGGTCCTTGGCCCCCACGGACGTCCAGGCGGATCCGTCGATGACCCCGCGCTCGAGGGCCGTGTAGATCTCCCCGCCCGGCAGGTCCACCGGCGTGCCACCGAGAGACTCGACCATGTTGGAGGTCGCCGACGAGGTTCGGATCGAGAGCCCCTTGAAGCTGGGGTTGGTCAGCTCCTTCTTCGTGAAGAGCACCTGCGGGATGCCCGAGATGCTGTGCCCGACGTAGTGCAGGCCGGCGTCCTCGTGGACCTGTTCCCACAGGTCGGAGATGCCCTCCTTGCGCTCCTCCTCCGGGGTGAAGGGGGAGAAGCGCTGCAGCTCGAGGGCGGGAACCTGCTGGACGTAGTAGTCCCCCGGCAGGGCCGCCCCGTCGATGGCGCCGGACTGGACCCCCTCGATCATCTGGTTGGGCTCCATCGTCTCCGGACCGCCCTTGTACTTGATCGTGATCCAGGGCGCCTTCTTCTCCAGCTCGTCGGCGAACCTGAAGAATCCTGCGTTGAGCGGGTGGTCCTTCGCGAAGGACGTGACGAAGGACAACTCGACGTTCTGGTGACCGTTCGTGGAGCCGCCGGCTGATTCACCACACGCGGCGGCGGTGGTGGCGAGGGCGGCAATACTGGTTACCGCGAGGATCCTCTTCATGAGATACTCCTTTGTTCCCATTTCGTGCAGGAGGGGGCGTTTCCCGAAAACCCCGGCGTGCATGGATTCAGGGCACCGACTTGTGACTTTCGGGAGATTATCGACTGCCGAGTTTCCTCGGTATCAGGGATTCCTTTAGCGCTGCGCGGCCCGCGTCGCGATGCCGTCCGGCATCGCGGGACCGAGGAGCTCCTGCGCGCGCAGCAGGCGGATGAGGACGTCCGCCCGGTAGGTCTCGCGCTCCGCGGCCGGGTACTCGTGGAAGCCGCGTCCGTCCTGCAGTCCGTTGCGGCCGTCCAGGTTGCGCTCGACGATGTCCGGCACCGCGTACCGGTACTCGTCGACGTGCTCGGCGAGGTAACGGCCGGCGTGGTGCAGGGTGTCGTTGCCGCCGAAGTCGACGAACTCGAGCACGCCCATGCTCGCGAAGCGGAACCCGAGCCCGAAGCGGGTCGCGGTGTCGATGTCCTCAGGGGTCGCCACGCCTTCGTCCACGAGCCGGGCCGCCTCGTTCATGATGAGGGCCTGCAGCCGGGGGACGATGTAGCCCGGGGTGGGCCCGCAGACGACAGGGACCTTGCCGATGGCCTCCAGGTGCGCGCGGACGTCGGCGACGACCGCGGGGTCCGTGCCGGGGTGGACACTCAGCTCGACGAGCGGCACGACGAAGGCCGGGTTGAGCCAGTGGGCGTTGAGGAAGCGCCCTGGCGTCTGCAGCATCCCGGACAGCTCCGTGACGAGCATGGCCGAGGTCGTTGACCCGACCGGCGTGTGCGGGGTGGTGTGCTCGCTGATCAGGGCGAAGGCGGCCCGCTTGGCCTCCTCGGTCTCGGGGACGGCCTCGTAGACGAGTCCGGCCCGCGAGAGCACCTCGGGCGCCTGCTCCGGTCGGGCGACGGTGAGGAGGGAGGCGCAGTGCTCGAGGCACTCCGGGGCGAGGGCACCCAGATCCACGAGCCGGGCGAGGTCACCCCGCACGTCGGCGGCGACGGCCGCGGCGAAGGCGGTCGCGCCGTCGGCGTCGCGCTCCTTGATGTCCAGGAGGGTCACCGGGACCTCGCCGAGCACGTGCGCGATGGCGATCCCCCGGCCCATGCGTCCGCCCCCGACGGAGACGACAGGCCCGAGGGTGCTCATCGCCGGCCCTCGGAGAGCAGGGAGGTCAGCTGATCGCGCGTGAGCCCTGCCAGGCCGAGGGATCCCAGCGTCCGCCCGCTCTGACGCAGGTCCTCGCCGACAACCGCGCCGGCGAGCGCCAGCAGCCCGGACGCGACGGGGACGTCAACCCCTGCCCACGCGGCGACCGAGACGAGGAAGGCCAGGCCGAGTGCGGTGTCCTCGCGCATGTAACGGTGCTCGTGCAGGTCGATCTTCTCGCGCCAGTCGCCGCTGTCGACGAGCTTGGCGTGCGAAGAGGTGTCGCCGTACATCCACTGGTCGTTCTCGTAGTGGTCCGCCAGTGGGAAGTGCGGGGTGCCGTAGCCGAGCGCCTCACGAACCCGGATCCGCTCGTGGTCCAGGGCCGTCGTGACGGCCCGGATCGACGGCTGCGTGCCCTCGTTGTGGATGTCCCAGGCAGGGAAGTGCTCCAGCGGGCCGGCATTCATCAGGATCAGCGGTGGGTGGATGATCGGCCCGGCGTTCATCAGTGCCCCGGACAGCGCGTCCTCGCAGCGCTCGACCGAGGGGAAGGCCTTGCCGATGACCTCCAGCGCGCGGTCGGTGTCGGCCGCGGGGTAGACGCCAGTGGGCAGCCGGGTCGCACGCGCCGAGATGTTGATGACCGTGTCGCCGTGCTTGCGCGCCAGCCAGGGCAGGGTGCCGGTCTCGGCCCACGCCACCGTGGCAGTGTTCCCCGACTCGCGCACGATCTCGCTCATGACCCAGGAGCCGAAGGTGCCCGGGGGAAGGAAGACGACCTGGCCGTCGACCAGGTGGGGAGCCATCTCGGCGGCGATGTCCCGCTGCGCCACCGCCGGCGAGGGGATCAGGACGAGATCGGCACCGGCGAGCGCCTCGGCGATGTCGGTGCAGGCTCCGGCGATCGTGACCTCGCGGCTCCCGTCCTCGTCCTTGAGGGTGAGGACGGGCCTCTCCAGCAGTGCGCCGAACTGCTCGGCCGACCGGCGCCACAGCCGTACCTCATGGCCCTGCTCACCCAAGTCCGCAGCGGCCGCGTAGCAGCCGTGCCCACCACCCAGCACTGCAATTTTCACGTCAATGTCCGATCTTCGGATGTCAGGTCGAAACAACGCTTTCGAGCCTATTCAGCGGAAAATGGACAATTCAACGGAAAAGGACTCATGATGTCCTTTATCGCAATAGGGGAAATCCTTATGAACGGGGTCCGGTCATCCCCGCTGGAACCCCACTCGAAGTCCGCGAGCGCCGCTACGCGTGGGCCACTTCTGGACACTGAGCGAGGTTCGGCGAAGGGGGCCGCCGCCGAGTCCGTGGGCTAACCTCCCCACGAGACCGACCACGGAGGAGATCTTGGGACAGCGCACCGCCGCGGCCACCTGCTCACTGCTGGTCCTCACCGGCTGTGGCCTCGTCGGCGAACCCGACCCGGTCCCACTCACGATCGTCTCCAGCGACTGGAGCGGCTGGGTCGAGGGCCAGGGATCAAGCGAGGGCTCGCGCGACGTCGAGGCCACCGAGGGCGAGAGCATCGACCTCGCCGACGACCTCGAGGTCACCTTCACCGAGGTCGAGGAGGACTCGGTGCGGATCCGGACCAGTCAGCACATGTCACCGACGAGCGAGGACGGCGGCCTCGACCTGAACTCCACGCAGACCGACTTCACCGTCGAGCGCGGGGAGACGCTCGAGATCGTCACGCCCACCATGGACTCCGGCACGACCTACGAGTTCAGCTTCACGGAGTGAGCCTTCAGAAGATCGACTCGACCCACTCCGGGTGGTCGACGAAGGGGTTCCGGTTGCCCTGCCAGTTCTCGAAGATCCGCTCGTTGCGCCGCTGCTCGAAGTCACTGGGCGGGTCCGCCTCGTTCCACTGCTTGAGCGTGGACAGCTTGCCGAGGTAGGGCTCCGAACCGTTGTCCACCTGGTCGTTGACCTCGAGGTCGGGGAAGCCGTCACCCCCTTCGTAGCGCACCGCCATGTAGAACACCATCCGCGCGACATCACCCTTGACCTCGTCCCGCGGCTCCCACGAGTCCTCGTCGTGGTAACTGCCGGTGGCCTCGTCGTGCGGCTCCCCGCCGTTGTCGAAGTCGAGGTTGCCCCGCGAGGAGTTGACCGTGGTGTCGGTGGGCCGCAGGTGGTGCAGGTCGGTGCCCGGCCCCATCGTCGTGCCGAAGTCGCCGTGACTCTTCGCCCAGACGTGCTCACGATTCCAGTTGTCCACTCCCCCACCGTTGTTCGACTTCGGCGAGGACTCACCGGAGTAGAGGAGGATGACGTCGTTCGTGCTCTGCGGGTCCTCGTCGACGTCCTTGATGCCCTCCCACACCTCGTCGTAGGAGAGGACCGTCTGGTTGCTGATGATCGTGTGCAGCTCGTCGCGCAGCGCCTCCCCCGTGAGCCCCTCGGTGCCGTCGTAGTAGCTGCCCGGCTCGGGATCGCCCGGCTCGCCGGGGTCGCCCGGGTCGCTGCCGTCGGAGACCCGGGCGATCCCGGAGGTCCCGGTCAGCCCGCCGTGGGCGAAGTAGCTCGACAGCTCACCGGTGACCTCGACCTCCTGGCCGAGGAGGTCGGGATTGGTGCTGAGCCCCCACTGCTCCCGCAGCCCGTCGGGCACCTGCACGTAGAGCATCCGGGCGGTGTCGGTCTCGTCCGGGTCGGTCGCGATCGCGACGGCGTAGTCGCTCGGGAAGTCGCCGGTGACGACCCTCTCGCTCGAGACCGGCTGGCCGACGATGTACCCCCGCACCGCCTGAGTCGAACCGTCCTGCTGGTCCAGCGCCTCCGCGACGGTGAGCGGTGTCGCGGCGGAGGCCGATTGCACCGAGACCGAGCCGGTCGGCTGGTCGACGGCCTGCGAAGGGAGCGTCGGCAGGGCGAGGAGGCCGGCAGCGGCGGAGACGCCGATCAGTCGACGGAGGGTGCGGGACATGGGTGGACCTCACAGGTGGACGACGGGGTTCACCCCCATGCTCGTGACCGCCGCCACCTCCCGGGTGAACTCCGGGTCAGGGGAGGGTCGGGATTTCTCCCGCACTCCCCCTTCGCGCCACTGGACCGATCTCAGATCGTCGCGGCGTCGATGACGAAGCGGTACCGCACGTCGGAGGCGACGACGCGGTCCCAGGCCTCGTTGACCTTCTCCGCGGGGATGACCTCGACCTGGGCGCCGATGCCCTTCTCGGCGCAGAAGTCGAGCATCTCCTGGGTCGCGGGGATGCCGCCGATGTTGGACCCGGAGAGGGACTTGCCGCCCATGATCAGCGAGAACGCCGGCACCTCGAAGGGCTCGACCGGTGCACCGACGTTGACGAAGGTGCCCTCCGGGGCGAGCATCGCCATGTACTGCCGGATTGGTAGCTCCGCGCTGACGGTGGAGAGGATGAGGTCGAACTCTCCGCGCAGGTCGGTGAACGTCGACTCCTCGCTCGTCGCCCGGTACTCGCTGGCGCCGAGCGCGAGGCCGTCCTCCTGCTTCTTCAACGACTGGGACAGCACGGTGACCTCGGCGCCGAGGGCGACGGCCAGCTGGACGCCCATGTGCCCCAGGCCGCCGAGACCGACGACGGCGACCTTCGAGCCGGGACCGACCCCCCAGCGGCGCAGCGGCGACCACGTCGTGATGCCGGCGCACAGCAGCGGCGCGGCGACGTCGAGCCCGATCCCCTCCGGGATCCGCAGCACGAAGTCCGCGTCGACGACGACGTGGGTGGAGTAGCCGCCCTGGGTGATCGAGCCGTCGCGGTCCTTCGCCGCGTACGTGCCGATCTGGTCGGGGCAGTACTGCTCGTTCCCCGCACGGCACTGCTCGCACTCACCGCAGGAGTTCACGAGGCAACCGACGCCGACCCGGTCACCCACGGCGTGCGTGGTCACGGCGGAGCCGACCTCGGCGACGGTGCCGGCGATCTCGTGGCCCACGACGAGCGGGTAGGGCACGTCGCCCCACTCCGCACGCGCGGTGTGGATGTCGCTGTGGCACACCCCGGCATAGGCGATCTCGATGAGGACGTCGTTCTCGCCGACGTCGCGACGCTCGATCGTCGTCGGGGTCAGGGGTTCGGTGGCGGCGGTGGCCGCCCAGGCCTTCACGGTGCGCATGGGTGCGCTCCTCTCTCGCGGAGTCGACACCAGTCAACTCCGCCACCCCCTTCGCCGCCAAACGAAGGGGGCCCGGGCGGCCACCGAACCGGCTCTCAAGCGGCCTGCCGGTACTCGAAGGCCTCGAGCGTCGTCGTCAGCTCCTTCCGGTTCTCCCGGTAGCGCATGCAGTACTCCGTCGGGTACCAGCCGGACTCCTGCCACGCGTCCGGCTGCTTGATCTCGTGACACCCCTCCTCGATGCTCCCGTCGACCAGACCGGCGTACCAGTCGTGGGTGACCATCGGCTCGTAGAAGGTCACCTCGTCGTCCCACACCCCGTAGATGAATGTGTGGCTGAAGTCCCCGCCGTTGTGCTCGGGCGAGGTGAGGTCGGCCAGGTGGTTGCCCATGGCCGGCTCGACGGCATCGAGGTCCTCGAAGTCCGGGTGCAGGTAGCGTTCGGCCGGCAGGTCCTTGCCCTTCGGGTAGTCGTCGCAGTGCACGAGGACGTTGCACGGACCCGGCCGGATCGCCAGGCGCTCCTCGTTCGGCGTCATGTAGAAGTGCACGTCGAAGTGCGGCTTGTCGTAGACGCCGGGAGGCATGTGCCCCATGGGATTCCAGTTCGCCAGCACGTACTCGAGCGGGGTGTCGACGTTCGCACGGAAGTCCTCCCCGAGATGCAGAGCGTCTTCGTACCCGCCGGAGCACTCCTTCATCGGGTCCTGCGACCCGTCACCGTCCTTGTCGTAGCACCACAGCCCGTCCGTGGGCGGATCCTGCGGCAGGCCTTCGAGCGTCTCCTCCGACATCGCCAGGCCGACTGCGACGGGTGTGCCGTCCTCCTCGACGTGTGAGTACGCGGTCATGGTCCCGTCGCCGCGGACGGTGGACTCCCCGTACTCGGCACACGGCCCCCGGTAGGACAGGGTCGCGCGGATGATGCCGTCGACGGCGACCCCGGGCACCCGAACGGTGTGCGCCCGGTCCGGCTCGTGCTTCGGCACGAGGCAGACCGGCACCTTCGCGCCCCCGCCGGCGGCCCCGCCCTCGTCAGGGGCGGCGCCACCCCCTTCGCTGCTGCCGGCGGACTCCTGCGCGGAGTCACCGGTGGTGAACAGTGTCGGCTGCGCGGTGGCCACGGCCCCCACCGCGACCAGAGCCGTGCAGGACATGACGAGCTTCTTCATGGTTCCCCCCTGGAACCGGGGGGACCCCGTTGTCCCCCCGTAGACAATTCGACCCTGTCTAGTGCCTGCGAAGGGGACCGGCAAAGGCTTTTCTACTCAGGGACTACAGCGAGGCGACCACCATCGTCGCGGCGAAGACGATCCCGGAGACGATGAGGGTGACCGTCGTGAAGCCCATGACGTCACGGATCCGCAGCCGGGCGATCGCAAGCATCGGCAGCGCCCAGAAGGGCTGGATCATGTTCGTCCACTGGTCGCCGTACGAGACGCCCATGACGACGATCGCCGGGTCCACCCCGAGCTGCTTGGCGGCGTCGAGGAAGATCGGCGCCTGGATGGCGAACTGGCCTCCGCCGGAGGGCACGAAGACGTTGATGATGCCGCCCGCGAGGAATGCCCACAGCCCGAGAGTCGTCTCGTTCGAGATCGAGACGAAGAAGTCCGCGAGGATCGTGACCAGTCCGGTCGTGGTCATGATGCCCATGATCCCCGCATACAGCGGGAACTGGACGAGGATCTCGCCGACATTGGCCGCCGCCTTGCTGACGAGCGCGCCGAGCTCGCGGGTGTTGCGCACGAGGAGCAGCACGAGGCACAGGAAGGTCCAGTTGACGATGTCCAGCGTCACCGCCGCCCCTTCCTGCGCGAAGTAGATGACCAGGTAGGCGAGCAGCAGCAAGCCGGTGACGAGGGTGACGACCCGGGAGGTGTCGATCCGCTCGGCGGGTGTGGACTCGTCAGTGGTCTCGATCGGCTCGTTGCCCTGCGCGTCCTCGAGCGAGGCACCCTCGGGCAGCTCGATGACCCGGTCGTCCTTGCCCGGGGCCATGAGCATCATGGCGGTGACGACGAGCACCACCGTGACGGCCGCGCCGGCGATGTTCCACCACGAGAGCACGGTGTCGCTGAGCGGGATGGTCTGACCGATCTGCTTGTCCACGAAGCTGTCCGGCGTCGCCGCCGCCAGCGGCCCCGAGCCGGAGTAGCCCATGTGCCACACGACGAAGCCGGAGTAGCCGGCCGCGACGAGCAGGGGGTAGTGCAGTTTCATGCCGCGGTCCCGCCCCACCCGGGCCACCTCGATCGAGAGCAGTGCGGCGACGACGAGCCCCAGCCCCCAGGTGATGAGGGAGGCGATCGCGGCGCAGAGGGCGACGAAGCCGTAGGCCTGGGCAGGGCTCCTGGGCAGTCGGGCGAGCAGGTCCAGCAGCCGCCGCACCGGGCCGGTGTTGGCCAGCATGTATCCGAGCAGGAGCACGAGCGCCATCTGGGTCATGAAGGTCAGCAGCCCGGTCAGCCCGTCGCCCCAGGCACGCACCACCTCGACGGGCCCGCTGTCGGTGGCCAGCAGCGCGCCCACGCCGACGATGAGCGTGAGGGCCACCGCGAAGACGAAGGCGGTGGGCAGATAGCGTTCGGCCAGCCGCACGAGCGGCCGCGAGAGGGCCCTCAGCATCGAAAGCCTCCTGGGTGGTGGGCGAGGGGACCCGCCACAGGGTAGAGCAGTGAGACCTGCCTCACCGGCAGCACGCCTTCGCGGTCCACGAAGGGAGTTCGCCTCGGCCCCGGCGAGGGGCGCGAGGGATTCCGCCACGCGGGGGGCCGCTTTACCGTTCTGTGACCTTCTGTATTACGGTCTACGGGCCGTCGCATCCTGCGGCGGTCACCGCGAGGGCGCCGAACCCTGCCACTCTCGCGGCCGAAGACAAGATCTGGCAGGGGCGGGGGACCCAACCTCGGCCCACTCCTCTCGGGCCTTGGGGTGAAGTCCTCAGGTCGACGCGGACCGTCCGTGACGACCACCGGACGGGGTGGTCTCCATCCCAACCCGACAGCTAACCCCGCAGGCGCAAGGAGAGAGAATGACTCTGCACTACGCAGGCAAGCACCGGGCCCCGCGCCAGGCGGGTCCGGTCCGCCGCACCGGCACCGGGTTCGCAGCAGCAGCCGCCCTCGGTGTCAGCGCCCCCCTCGCCGTCACCGCCCTGACCGCGGCCCCGGCGATGGCCAACGGCGGCCCCACCGTCCCCCAGTCCAGCAGCACGAGCACGGAGTCCTCGGCCCCCGAGGCAGCTCCTGAGACCACGAGCAACGGCCTCCTGCAGGCCGGTGACACCGGCAGCGCGGTCGAGGAGCTCCAGAGCCAGCTCGGCGTCAGCGTCGACGGCGTCTTCGGCCCCGAGACCCAGGACGCGGTCGAGGATGTCCAGGCCGACAGCGGCATCGCCGTCGACGGCGTCGTCGGCCCCGACACCCGCGCGGCCCTCGCCGACGGCTCGCAGGCTGCCGGTGACGCCGAGAGCACCTCCACGGACTCCGGCGACAGCGGCGCCACGACGGCGTCCGCGGACTCCGGCGAGGCCGAGGTCTCCACCGCTTCGACCTCGACCGCGGGCAGCACGGCGGGCAGCAGCGTCGTCGACACCGCCGAGAGCCTGATCGGCACGGACTACGAGATGGGTGGCAGCACCCCGTCGGAGGGCTTCGACTGCTCGGGCTTCACCCAGTACGTCTTCGGGCAGCACGGCATCGACCTGCCGCGCGAGACCGCGGACCAGCAGGATGCGGCCACCCCGGTCTCGGACCCGCAGCCGGGTGACCTGGTGTTCTTCGGCGATCCCGCCTACCACGTGGGCATCTACGCCGGTGACGGCATGATCGTCGACGCCGGCAACGAGAGCACCGACGTCAGCAAGCGTGCGATCTGGACCGACGACGTGACCTACGGGCGCTTCTGATCCACGTCGCGGACAGCGAGGGGCCCCGACCGGTTGGTCGGGGCCCCTCGTCTGTCCGCACCGATAGGAGGGGGTGCCACGACTCAGGGTCTGAGCCTGCGAAGACCCAAGTGGCGCCGCCTGCCCACCGTGCGGACGCACCCGAGGTCAGCGAGCGGCGGGCTGGCGCCAAGGGCCGGTGGTCCCGGCCGCATACTCCTGCAACGGCACCCGTCCGTCCGCGAAGGCCTCCAGCACCGGGGTGCAGATGCGCCAGCACTCCTCGGAGATGTCACCACGCACCGAGAGCAGCGGGTCGCCGTCCAGCACCTTGGCCAGGACCTCGCCGTAGGGCTCGACCGTGCTCGGGGCGATGGTCGCGGTCAGCGTCGTGGTCTCGAGCTCCAACTTGTCGCCGGCGGAGTTCGTCGTCAGCGAGACCTCGATCTCCCCGGTGAGCAGGTGGATCGTCACGTGGTTCGGCTCCGCGCGCCCGCCGAGGCCACCCGGCTGGTGCGGCACGGGCCGCAGCCACAGGTCGATGCGCCAGTCGTCGGCGGCCATCGCCTTGCCGCTGCGCAGCCGGAAGGGCACCCCGGCCCACCGCTGGTTGTCCACGAAGACGTCCATCTCCGCGAGGGTCTCGGTCCCCCGGTCGGGGTCGACCCCGGGCTCGTCGACGTAGGACCGCACCGCCTGTCCCTCCACCGTTCCGGCCGTGTACCGCGCCCGGCGAGAGGCCACGGCGGGGTCACCGGCGACCCGGGTGGCGCGAAGGGCGTGGGCCATCAGGTCCCGCATCTCGAGGGCGTCGACGGTCGCGGGCGCCTCCATGACGACGAGCGAGAGCACGAGGAGCAGGTGGCTCTGCAGCATGTCCCGCAACGCGCCCGCGGAGTCGTAGTAACCGGCCCGCCCGACGAGGGCGACGGTCTCGTCGGCCCGGATCTCGACCCGCTCGACGTGCTCGGCGGTCCACAGCGGCTCGAGCACCCGGTTCGCGAAGCGCAACCCGAGCAGCCCGAGGACCTGCGCCTCGCCGAGGAAGTGGTCCATCCGGAAGATCTGCTCCTCCGTGCGGAAGGTCGCGAGCAGCCGATTCAGTCGGCGGGCCGAGTCCAGGTCGGTGCCGAAGGGCTTCTCCAGCGCGAGGTGCAGCCCACCGAGGTCGCGCTCGGCGAGCAAACCGCAGGACTTCTCGGAGATCGCCGGTGGAAGCGCGAAGTAGAGCACCGTCGAGTCCGGGTCCGGGATCTCCTCGAGCAGCCGGTCCAGGTCCTGCCCGTCGGTCACGTCGAGGCGCAGGTAGCGCGTCCCGGAGGCGACCCGCTCGACCGCCTCCGCGGGCGCACCGCCCTCGGCCAGGGCCTCGCGCAGCCGGTCCGGCCAGTCGGGCAGCTCGTCCATCGCACTGCCCCACACCTGCACCCGACGATCCGGCTGGCTCGCGAGCAGCGTGCCCAGGCCGGGCAGCAGCAGGCGCCTGGTCAGGTCCCCCGAGGCACCGAGGATGACGAGGGTGGTGGGACTCGTGGACTCGCTCATGGGGATCTCCTGGTCGACGAAGGGGGACCCTCGGATCCTCCCACCCCTCACCCGCGGGGGTGGCCCCCGCGCACGACCAGGTGCAGCAGTGGCGCGGCGTCCGTCGGCAGCGGCTCCCGGGGGTCGAGCCAGCGCACCTCCTCGATCTCCGCGGCCGGGATGATCTCCGGGGCGCTGCTCCCGCGCAGGTGCGGGTGCTCGAAGACGAAGGCGACCAGCGTCCGACCGGCCTCGTTCGCGGCATCGGTGCGGTGGACCCCCTTCGGCTCCAGCTCCTCCGGGGAGAGGCCCAGGCCCAGCTCTTCGTGGACCTCGCGGAGTGCGCACGCGACGGCGGACTCGCCCCCTTCGGGCTTGCCACCGGGCTGCATGAACATGGAGGTGCCGCGCTTGCGTACGGTGAGGATCCGCCCGTCGGCGTCCCGGAGGGTGACGGCGCTGACCACGATCGGGTCACCGTCCGGGGACGGTGTCACGCGCTCCTCCACGATGGAAATGGACAGTCCACAGATGGCATTTGACCATGACCGAAACGCGGTTCCGTGGAGCGACACCTCCAAATTTTCTGGGTGTCTTCCAAGATTGTGCACACCCTAGCGTTACCTTTTCGCTATACATGCCCTAGTCTCCTATCCGGGTCCTGCACCTGGGACCCGCCGCCGGAGGCGCCGAGTCCTGCCAACTCCGACGGTTCCCCTGAGACATCGGTGGCAGGAGCGGGGGACCCAACCTCGGCCCACAGCGGGCCTCGGGGTGAAGTCCTCATCCGTGACGAGCGGGCGTGGACGGGGTGGTCTCCACCCCAACCCGACAGCTAACCCCGAAGGCGGCAGGAGACCCTCATGTCCGAGTTCCACTCAGGCCGCCATCGCGGCGCGTGCCCCAAGTCCACGACCAACCGGATGGGTAGCGCCCTGGCCATCGCCGCCCTCGGCGTCGGCACCTCCGCCTTCGCCGCCACCTCCGCGTCCGCGGCCCCGACCACCCCGGCGGCTCCGGCCGCACCGGCCGTACCCACCACCCCGGCAGTGAAGTCCGCCCCGACCCTGCCCGCGGCCCCGGCGACCTACTCCGGCTACGTCCGGTACGGCGACCGCGGCAGCGAGGTGCGTGCGGTCCAGCGCGTCGTCGGCGTCAACGTCGACGGCGTCTTCGGCCCGAAGACCCTCGCGGGCGTCAAGCGCTACCAGCGCAGCCACAACCTCGCCGTGGACGGCATCGTCGGCCCGAAGACCGGCACCAAGATGGGGCTGGGCGGCTCCGGGGGCTCGTCCGCCGGATCCACGGGCGGGTCGACCAGCAAGACCAACTTCACCGGCTACATCCGCTACGGCGACCGGGGCAGCGACGTGCGTCAGGTGCAGCGCGTCGTGGGCGTCTCCGCAGACGGCGTGTTCGGTCCGAACACCCTCTCCGCGGTCAAGCGCTGGCAGCGTAGCCACGGCCTGACCGCCGACGGCATCGTCGGCCCGAAGACCGGCAGCGCGATGGGCATCAGCGGCTCCGGTGGCTCCACCGGCGGATCGACCGGCGGGGGAGGCGGCTCCTCCGACCCCGGGTACTCCGCCAGCTCGGTGCTGAGCACGGCCGCCAGCTTGGTGGGCACCCCGTACACCTGGGGTGGGACCTCCCCGTCGACCGGCTTCGACTGCTCGGGATACATCCAGTACGTCTTCGCCCAGCACGGCATCAGCCTGCCCCGCACCGCGGCCGCGCAGCAGGACGCCACCACTCGGGTGTCCAACCCGCGCCCCGGCGACCTCGTCTTCTTCGGCAACCCGGCGTACCACGACGGCATCTACGCCGGCAACGGCATGATGTACGACGCCGGCAACTCCCGCGTCGACACCACCAAGCGAGCCATCTGGACCTCCGACGTCACGTACCACCGCGTGCGCTGAGACGACCGCTCCTGCTGCCGAAGGGGGCTCCGACCACCGAAGGGTCGGGGCCCCCTTCGTCATGCCTCCGGCACCCGGCCAGCACGCCGGCCACGGCCGATCCGCCGCCACGGTTTGAAGACGGACAGCACGGTCGCGACGGAGAGTGCGGTGACGGACACGATCGGCGGGAAGACGAGGTCCCCCACGTCACCCGTAGCGGCGGCGCCGGCCGCCAGCTGCTCGCCGTGGACCACCACCTCGGGCATCATCGGCGCGAGCGCGAGGACGATGAGGACGGTCAGCACGAGCGTGATGACGAGCTTGGCCAGCACCCACCAGTAGCGCACCAGGCCCCAGCGCGTGCCCCAGCCCAGGAGCAGGCCCGTCGCCAGGGTGGCCAGGGCGGCGGTGAGCATCGGTCCGACGACGAAGGTGCCGAGGGACCGGTACGCCAGCCCGGCCGTGGCCGGATCGGCGCTCATCCCGGTGACGACGAGGCCGGCCACGACCACGTCGACACCGAACCACGTCGCCACGGACAGGATGTGGGCCACGAGCACCGCCTTGCGCAGGCGAGGACGCAGCGGCCGCCTGCGGTCCGGTGGACGGGAGGTGGCGCGGGGCTCGGCTGTCGCGGTCATGCCCCCAGAGTCCTCGCGGGCGAGGCGCGGCACGTCCCCTTCGCAGCGCATCCCGAGCTACGTCGGGGGACGTACCCGCCGCTACGCCGTACGCGGGGTGACGACGGCTCCCACCTGGGTCAGAGTGGTCCGAGCGGCACACGACGTGGTGACCACGCCGTGCCATCGGACGAAGGGAGGGACACGTGACCGCAACCGGTGTCCGCGGGTGGCTCCGTCTGGGCGCCCTCCCGCTGGGTCTGGCGCTCCTCGGCCTGCTGACCCTGCCGGTCCTGGGGCACGGGCCCGGGGCCGGCGACCGCCCACCGTGGGTCGAGGACCGTTGGGGGCCTGCCCCGCCCACGGACACCGCCTTCGCAGAGCCGGGCGTCCTCGCCGCGGTGCTCGTCGTCGCCGCCGCGGCGGGCCTGCTGCTACGCCACCGCCGCCCGGAGGTGGCACTGGCGATCACCACCGTGGCGACCGGCACCTACCTCGCCCTCGGCCACCCGTCCGGCCCGATCCTGCTGACTCTCGCCGTCGCCGTCTACGGGGTCGGCCGGCACCTGCCGCTGCGGCCTGCCCTGCTCTGGGCGGGGACCGCACTCCTGCTGCTCCTCCTGCTGCTGCTCCTGCGCACCGAGGACCCCGGCGCGCTGCTGGCGGCGGTGCCGTGGTTCGCCCTTCCCCTCATGGTCGGCACGGTGCGACGGCAGAGTGCCGAGTCCCACGCCCACGCCCGCTCGGAGGCGGACCGGCGTCTCGTCGAGGCCGAGCGCCTGCGCGTCGC
Organism: Janibacter corallicola NBRC 107790; assembly: GCF_001570965.1. Classification (GTDB taxonomy): domain Bacteria; phylum Actinomycetota; class Actinomycetes; order Actinomycetales; family Dermatophilaceae; genus Janibacter; species Janibacter corallicola. Next base: position 91,904 of record NZ_BCSR01000004.1, read on the forward strand.
CCAGGAGGTGCACGACGTCGTCGGTCACGGGCTGGCCGCGATCCAGATGCAGGCGGACATCGCGCTGCACGTGCGCGAGCACGACCCGGACCAGCCGGTCCGGGCGCTGCAGGCGATCAGCACCGCCAGCGAGGAGGCCCTGACCGAGCTGCGTGCCACCCTCACCGGCGTGCGCTCGGGCGGGACCGCACCGACCCCGGGGCTGGCCGGGGTCGGCGCGCTGCGAGATCGCGTCCGCGCGAGCGGGGTCGAGGTCGACCTGGCGCTCGTCGGGGACGTCGCCGGGCTGCCCCGGCCGATCGACCTGGCGGCCTATCGCATCGTCCAGGAGGCACTGACCAATGTCGTGCGCCACTCCGAGGACCGCGCCGCGCGGGTCCGGATCGCCCGCGAACCGCAGGGCCTGCACATCACCGTGACCAACCGGCACGACCCCGCCGATCCGACCGCACACCGCGCTCGGCCCGGTCGCGACGTCCCCCCGCTGGGCATCGACGGGATGCGCCGACGCGCCCTGCAGCTCGGGGGCCGGCTCACCGCGGGCGAGCAGGAGGGGAGCTTCACCGTGCACGCCTTCCTACCGCTGGAGGAGAACCCATGACCTCGGTCCTGCTCGTCGACGACCAGGAGCTGGTCCGCATGGGCCTGCGCACACTCGTCGAGGCCACGCCCGGGCTCTGCGTCGCCGGCGAGGCGGCCGACGGGATCGCCGCGGTCCGCGAGGCCGCACGGAGCCGGCCCGACGTGGTGCTCATGGACATCCGCATGCCCGGCATCGACGGCCTCGAGGCCACCCGGCGGCTCCTCGCCGACCCGGACCTGACCGGCTCGAAGGTGATCGTGCTGACGACCTTCGAGCTCGACGAGTACGTATTCGAGGCGCTGCGGGCCGGGGCGAGCGGCTTCCTGCTGAAGAACACCCCTCCCGAAGATCTCGTGGAGGCGATCCGCACCGTCGCGCAGGGCGGTGCGCTCCTGGCGCCGTCGGTGACCCGCACCCTCATCCGGGAGTTCGTCGAGCAGCCGCGGGGGAGGCTGACGCCGCACCCGCAGCTGGGCGACCTCACCGACCGCGAGCGCGAGGTGGTCGGTCTCGTCGGACAGGGCCTGAGCAACCAGGAGATCGCCGAGCGGCTCGTCGTGAGTCCGGCGACCGCCAGGACCCACGTGAGCCGCTCGATGATCAAGCTCGGCGCGCGCGACCGGGCCCAACTGGTGGTCTTCGCCTACCAGTCGGGCCTGGTCTGAGCGTTCACTTCTCCCGCAGCACGGCGCGGCGTGCCCGGAACTCCTGCTCCGTGATCGAGCCCTCGGCGAAGCGCTCGGCGAGCACCCGCTCACCGGCCCGCGCACCGTGCTCCGCGCGGCGACGGCGCCGTCCGAGCACCGCGAAGGTGAACACGGCGGCGAAGAGCAGCAGCCAGAAGAGCGGGATGAGGAAGAACGGGAAGGGCGGACCCTCGTGCCAGGGGCCGGCGTGGGTGACCAGGGTGGTCGCGACGGCGTTCATGGTTCTCCTCCGGGAGAAGTTGGTATCGATGACACCGCCAAGACTGCCCCGCGCGACGGGGCGGGTCGTCGGCCCGCAGGCGACATCCCGGCTACGCATCCGGGCGTACCCGACCCGCCTCGACACATACCCCTTGGGGGTATAAAATGACGATCGTCGGGCAGCAGGAGCCGCCCCACCGATCAGAGAGGAACCCACGATGAGCGCAACCACCACCTACACCGTCTCCGGCATGACCTGCCAGCACTGCGTCGCGTCCGTCACCGAGGAGGTCCAGGAGATCCAGGGCGTCGAGGACGTCTCGATCGAGCTCGAGTCCGGCGCCGTGACCGTGACCAGCACCGCCCCGCTCGAGGAGGCCACCGTCCGCGCGGCCGTCGAGGAGGCCGGCTACCAGCTGGCCTGACCCCCTTCGCCCGCCGTCCACCCACCGATGCACAGGAGCCAGCCGTGAGCACCTCCACCCAGACACCCGGCGACGCCGACCTGACCGATGTCGAGCTGGCGATCACGGGGATGACCTGCGCCTCCTGCGCGGGCCGTGTGGAGCGCAAGCTGAACAAGATCGACGGCGTCACGGCGAGCGTCAACTACGCGACGGAGAAGGCGAAGGTCAGCTACGGCTCCGGGGTCACCCCGGACCAACTGGTCGAGACCGTCGAGCACGCCGGCTATGGTGCCGTCCTCCCGACCCCCGAGGGTGCGAAGGGGGAGGCCCCCACCGCCCCCGACGAGGTGGACCTGCTGCGCCAGCGCCTCATCGTCTCGGCGGTCCTCACCGTCCCCGTCATCGCGATGGCGATGATCCCACCGCTGCAGTTCACCAACTGGCAGTGGCTCTCGCTCACCCTGGCCGCGCCGGTCGTCGTGTGGGGGGCGCTGCCCTTCCACAAGGCGGCGTGGACCAACCTCAAGCACGGCGCGACGACGATGGACACCCTCGTGTCCATGGGTACGCTCGCCGCGCTGTCCTGGTCGTTGTACGCGCTGTTCTTCGGCACCGCGGGCGAGCCGGGGATGACCCACCCCTTCGAGCTGACGGTCGCGCCCGGCGACGGCTCCGGCAACATCTACCTCGAGGCCGCTGCGGGGGTGACGACCTTCATCCTCGCGGGGCGCTGGTTCGAGAAGCGCTCCAAGCGCCAAGCCGGGGCCGCCCTGCGCGCCCTGCTCGAGATGGGCGCGAAGGAGGTCACCGTCCTCGACGGCACGACCGAGCGGACCATCCCCGTCGAGGACCTCGCCGCAGGCATGCACTTCGTCGTGCGTCCCGGCGAGAAGGTCGCCACCGACGGCATCATCGAGCACGGCAACTCGGCGGTGGACACCTCGATGCTCACCGGTGAGTCGGTGCCCGTCGAGGTGGGCGTGGGCGACGAGGTCGTCGGTGCCACGGTCAACGCGGAGGGACGGCTCGTCGTGCGCGCCACGCGCGTCGGCTCCGACACCCAGCTGGCGCAGATGGCCCGCATGGTCGAGGACGCGCAGAACGGCAAGGCCGAGGCGCAGCGCCTCGCCGACCGGATCTCCGGGATCTTCGTGCCGATCGTGCTCGTGCTCTCGCTGCTGACCCTCCTGGGCTGGCTCGTCGCTGGCGCGGGTCCGTCGATGGCCTTCACCGCCGCGGTGGCGGTCCTGATCATCGCCTGCCCCTGCGCGCTCGGTCTGGCGACCCCGACGGCCCTGATGGTCGGCACCGGCCGGGGCGCCCAGCTGGGCATCCTCATCAAGGGGCCGGAGGTCCTCGAGTCCACCCGCACCGTCGACACCGTCGTGCTCGACAAGACGGGCACCGTCACGACCGGCTCGATGACGCTGCGCGAGGTGGTCGCGGCCGAGGGCGAGGACGAGGCCGAGGTGCTCCGCATGGCGGGTGCGCTCGAGGCGGCGTCCGAGCACCCCATCGCCCGCGCGATCGCCTCCGGCAGCAGGGAGCGGGTCGGTGACCTGCCGGCCGTGGACGGCTTCGCGAACGTCGAGGGGCTCGGCGTCCAGGGGACCGTCCTCGGGGACGGGCAGAGCACATCGGTCATCGTCGGCCGTCCGGCCCTGCTCGCCGACTGGTCGATGCCCCTGGACCCGGCACTGCAGGAGGCGATGACCCGCGCCCAGCGAGGCGGCGGCACCGCGGTGGCCGTCGGCTGGGACGGTGTCGCCCGCGGCATCGTGGTCGTCGCCGACGCCATCAAGGACACCTCCGCACAGGCGGTCGCCGAGCTGCGTGGCCTCGGGTTGCGACCGATCCTGCTCACCGGGGACAACGAGGTCGTGGCCCGCGCGGTGGCCGACGAGGTCGGGATCGATCCCGCCGACGTCATCGCCGATGTCATGCCCGCCGACAAGGTCGCCGAGATCGAGCGGCTGCAGGGCGAGGGCGCGGTCGTCGCGATGGTCGGGGACGGCGTCAACGACGCCGCGGCCCTGGCCACCGCGGACCTCGGCCTGGCGATGGGCACCGGCACCGACGTCGCGATCGAGGCGAGCGACCTGACCCTCGTGCGCGGCGACCTGCGCGCCGCCGTCGACGCGATCCGTCTCGCGCGGCGCACCCTCGGCACGATCAAGGGCAACCTCTTCTGGGCCTTCGCCTACAACGTCGCCGCGATCCCGCTCGCGATGGCGGGGATGCTGAACCCGATGGTCGCCGGTGCCGCGATGGCCTTCTCCTCGGTCTTCGTCGTGAGCAACAGTCTCCGGTTGCGCGGCTTCCGCCCCCACTACGCTGGGGGCCATGGAGACGACGGGCGCTGACGGGGTCCTGACCATCGACGGGGGCGACCTCTCCTGCGCACGCCTGCTCGTCCTGCTGCGGTCCCGGGTGGCCGAGCTCGCCGAGGGCTCGATCGTCCACCTGAGCACGACCGACCCGGTCGCCCCGATCGACCTGCCCGCCTGGTGCCGGCTGACGGGGCACACCTACCTCGGGCCGGTCGCGCAGGGCCCGCCCCCGTCCTACGCCGTGCGCGTCACCGCCGCTCCCGTCCCGACGAAGGAGGACCGGCCATGGCATCCGAGGTGAGCCCCTCCTCCAACGGGCTGCCGGCGGAGATCGTCGACGGGATGCGGATGATCCGTGAGGACTTCACCCGATTCCTGCTCGGCTACCAGTTCGCCATGCAGGAGATCACCACGAAGCTGGAGATCCTGCGCGACGAGTTCGCCGAGCTGCACAGCGACAACCCGATCGAGCACATCTCCACCCGGCTGAAGAGCCCGGAGAGCATCGTCGCCAAGGCCAAGCGCCAGGACGTGGGGCTGACGACGGCCGCCATCGGTGAGCACGTCACCGACATCGCAGGCATCCGGGTCGTGTGCCCCTTCGTCGCGGACGTCGAGCGGCTCGTCGAGGCCCTGACCAACCAGCCGGACATCACGGTGCGCACGCTCAAGGACTACATCCGCAACCCGAAGCCGAACGGCTACCGATCGCTGCACGCCATCCTCGAGGTCCCGGTCTACCTCTCCTCCGGGCCGGTCCGGGTGCCGGTGGAGGTGCAGTTCCGCACCGTCGCGATGGACTTCTGGGCGAGCACCGAGCACAAGATCTTCTACAAGTACGAAGGGGACGTGCCTCCCGACCTGCGCCGCAGGATCACCGAGGCGGCCGCGACCGCGGCCCAGCTGGACGAGGAGATGGCCGAGCTCTACCGCACCGTGCACGGGCGCCCCGCGGGGGCGGCCGACGGCCAGTACCCGGTCACGCCACCGATCTCGGACGACGTCCTGCGCCGCCTCACCGAGGACTGATCAGGCCGGCCTCTGCCCGGTCTGCGCCTGCGCCCAGTCCCGCCACGTCGGCCCGCGCAGGTCGGCATCGGGACCGGGCAGCACGGAACCGCCCGACATGCTCGCGGCGGCGGGCACCGCGACGACGTGCACGTCGTCGCCGCGAAGCCGGCACCACTCCCGGACCAGCTCCACCAGTTGCTCGGGCTGGGGGCCACCGAGCCGGCGGTCGCCCCCTTCGGCCTCGGTGGCCATCTCCAGCAGGGTTCGCGCGACCTCCGCGGAGGCCACCGGCTGGGTGGGCATGTCCATGATGTCGGCGCGTCCGCCGCCGCGGGAACGCTCCAACACCTGCCCGGGGAACTCGTGGAACTGCGTCGCCCGCAGCACCCGCGGGCCCGGCGCCTGCGCCAGCGTCGCGCGCTCGTGGGCCAGTGTCGCGCGGTACCAGGGAAAGTCCTGGCTCTCCTCGATGCCGACTATCGAGAGCACCACGGTACGGGGCACCCCGGCCTCCCGCGCGGCTCGGGCCAGGGTGGTCGAGACGGTGGTGAAGAAGTCGGTCGCCGCGGCCTCGTCCATGCCATCGGGGCGGGTGACGTCGATGATCGTCGACACCCCGTCGAGCCGGTCGCCGATGCTGTCCGGGTCGGTGAGATCGACTCCCGCGGAACGGTTCAGCGCGACCACCTCGTGGCCCGCCTCCCTCGCGAGCGACGCCACCTGCGATCCGATGAGGCCGCTCGCCCCGGCGACCGCCAGCCTGAGTCCCGCCGATCCGTCCATGGTCATGACCGTACGCCCGGCCCCGGGGTGGCAGGCTGGCCCCCATGGCAACGGAGCATTTCGACGAGAAGGCCGCGACGTGGGACGACGACGGCGACAAGGAGCGCCAGTCCGGCGAGATCGCGAGGGGCATCACCGCCGCCGCCTCACCTGCCGGCGGGGACCGGCTCCTGGAGTACGGGGCGGGGACCGGGCTGGTCACCCAGGCGCTGCTGGAGGCGACGCCCGGGCTGCTCGTGACGCTCGCGGACAACTCCACCGGGATGCGTGAGGCGATCGGGAACAAGGTCGAGGCCGGTGCCCTGCCGCCCGACACCCGGGTCTGGGACCTGGACCTGGAGAGCGACCCGGTGCCGGAGGACCGCTTCGAGCTCATCGTCACCTCGATGGTCATGCACCACGTCAAGGAGCTCGAGACCGTGCTGCGCGGTTTCGCCACGATGCTCGAGCCGGGTGGCCACCTGTGCATCGCCGACCTGGACCACGAGGACGGCTCCTTCCACGACCACGACTTCGAGGGGCACCACGGCTTCCACCGCAGCGAGGTCGAGGCCTCCCTGACGGCCGCGGGCCTGGTCGAGGTGCACATCGGCGACGGCACCAGCATCGAGCGCGAGGACGGGACCTACCCGGTCTTCCTCGCCGTGGCGACCCGCCCGAGCGACTGACGAGCGCCCCGTGCACATCGACCCGACCTCCGGCGACGCGCCCTTCGCGCAGCTGCGCAGCCAGATCCTCGCGGACATCTCCGGAGGCGCGCTGGCCCCGGGGGACCGGTTGCCCCCGGTCCGGCGGCTCGCCAGCGAGCTCGGCATCGCGGCGAACACCGTCGCCCGGGCCTACCGGGAGCTCGAGGAGGACGGGGTCCTCGAGGGACGCGGTCGGTCCGGGACGTTCGTGCGCTCCACGGTCACCGCCGGCCGGGCGGCTCCCGCTGCCGCCTCCGCTCGCGAGGCCGCCCAGCGCTACGCGGAGACGACCCGTTCCCTCGGCATCGGGCCCGAGGCCGCCCTGGCGCTCGTCCGCGAGGCGCTCGAGCCCTGAGCGGCCCGTGCATGAACCACCTCGCTCCGGGTAGGCATCCTTCAGGACCCCGGACGGACGAGGAGGCACGGCTCATGCAACGGCGGCGGACGGTCCGCGTCACCGAGCACGTCCACCCGGTGCGGGAGCGCAGCGGGACCACCCGCACCAATGCGGTGGTCTTCGGCCTCCTGTTCGTCCTGTTCGGCGTGCTCGGCTTCGTCCCGGGCGCGGTCTCCGACTTCGGTGCCCTGCAGTTCGTCGGGAACCCGGGGGGCGTCGTGCTGCTGGGGCTCTTCGAGGTCTCGATCCTGCACAACCTGGTGCACGTGCTCATCGGGGCCTGCGGTCTGGTGATGTCCCGCAGGCCGCTCTCCGCGGCCGCCTTCCTGACCGGCACCGGCATCTTCCTCGTGGCGATGGGCGTCTACGGGTTCTGGGTCTCCTCACCGTTCGACGTCAACTTCATCCCGCTGAGCTCCGTCGACAGCACGCTGCACCTCCTCCTCGGCATCGTCTTGCTCGCCCTCGGCCTGTACGGCCGGTGGCACCTCCCGATCGGCGACGACCCGGCGCTGCCGCACGAGGCCTCCGAGGACCCCCGCGCCTGATCACGGTCCGCCCGGCGCGGACCGGAGTAGCATGGGGTGTGCGCCCCGGGCCTCCCGGTGGAGGTCGCGGCAGACCTTGAGGAGGTCAACGATGACCATCACAGAGCGTGTCGTTCCCGTGGTCGACCGCCGTGGGGCCACCAAGTCCGTGGCCCTCTTCTTCAGCGTGGTCCTGCTTGCCGTCGGCGTCCTGGGGTTCGTCCCCGGAGCGACGGCCCATCTGGATCAGATCCAGTTCCTCGGCGACGCCAGCGGGGCGATGCTCTTCGGCGTCTTCCAGGTCTCGATCCTGCTGAACCTGATCCATGTGCTCCTCGGAGTCGCCGGCATCTTCGCCTCCCGGGCGGGGCTGGCCTCCGTGGTCCACCTCATCCTCGGCGGGATCGTGCTGCTCGCGATCTGCGCCTACGGGGTGATGATCCTGCCGAACACCTCGATCGACGTCTTCGCGGTCAACGGCGCCGACGGATGGCTCCACCTCGTGCTCGGTCTCGGCATGCTGGTCTCCGGCCTGTACGGCCAGCGCCACCTGCCGATGGACCAGGAGCGTCCGGTGGTGCCGCCGCTGGTCGAGTGACCTTCAGCCCAGGGAGTCGGCCAGCGAGATGCTCGTGTCGCGGGTCTTCTCGTTCGCACTGCGACCGAGCCAGGCACGCAGCGAGTCCGTGGCGTCCCAGTCGTTGGTGTGCATGCCGGCGACGACGACGCCGTCCTTGATCCACAGCGCGTTCAGCACCCGGGACCCACGGTCGCCCCGGATGACCACCTCGTCGAACCCGTCCGGGCCGACGTGGCCGACATACTCCATCCCGAGGTCGTACTGGTCGGTGAAGAAGTACGGCTGCCGCGTGTAGGCCTCCTCGCTGCCGAGCATGCTCCGGGCGGCGTGGCGGCCCTGCTGGATCGCGGTGTCCCAGTGCTCGATCCGGACCCGGCCGAGCGTCGGGTGGTCGTGGTTGGCGACGTCCCCCGCGGCGAAGACGTGCGGGTCGCTCGTGCGCAGGCGCGCGTCGACGAGGACTCCGTCGTCCACCTCCAGACCAGCAGCCTGTGCGAGCGCTGTCTCGGGGACGGCGCCGATGGCGACGAGGACGATGTCCGCGACGACCTCGGTGCCGTCGGAGAGGGAGGCGCGGGCGCCCCCTTCGCTCCCGTGCTCGATGGACTCGACCGTCGTGCTCGTGCGCAGGTCGACCCCGTGCTCGCGGTGGAGCCCGACGAACACGTCGGACATCTCCTCCCCCATCGGTCCGGCGAGGGGCTTGGCCGCCGCCTCGACGACGGTGACCGTGCCACCGGCCTGTCGGGCGGCGGAGGCGACCTCGAGCCCGATCCAGCCGGCCCCGATGACCAGCATGCGGCCGGAGAGATTCTTCCGCAGCGCCTCGGACTCCTCGATCGTGCGCAGGTAGGCGAAGGGGGCCCCGGACGCATCGACCATCGGCAGGTGGCGCGAGGTGGCACCGGTCGCGACCAGCAGCTGGTCGTAGGTGATGGCACGCCCGTCGACGGTGATGGTCCGCGCGCCGGTGTCGAGCCCGGTGACCTCCGTCCCGGTGATCAGCTCGACCCGCTGCTGCTCGTACCACTCGGCGTCCTTGACCGCTGCGTCCGCGGCGGTGGCGCTCCCCAGCAGGATGTCCTTGGACAGGGGCGGGCGCTCGTACGGTGCGTGGGGTTCGGCACCGACGAGGACGATGGCACCGTCATACCCCTGATCCCGCAGCTCGGCGGCGGCGCTGGCGCCGGCGAGCCCACCACCGATGATGACGATGTTCTGGGGGCTGTTCTGACTCATGGTGTGCTCCTTGTGAGGTCGAGGAACTCCGCCCGGCTGCGTGGACCGCTCCGCAGTGTCATGCCGGTGTGCTCCAGATCACGATACCGACGCCACGGGCCCCTGACCGCACCTCGCCTGATCGGTGACAGTTGTTGTCACCGGAGGGGGGCACGCTGGAGGGCATGACACAGGTTCCAGACTTCCGATCCGACCTCGACACCGCCCAGGAGTGGGTGGCCGGCCTCATGGACGTCGTCCGGGCCGACCAGCTCGGTGACCCGACCCCGTGCACCGACTTCGACGTTCAGGCGCTGCTGGAGCACCAGAACGCCATCCCCGGCAAGATCGCCGCCGTCGCCGGTGGCGACAACCCCCGGGACCTACCCTTCCGGGTGGAGGTCGCCACCGACACCCTCGCCGAGGACTACCGTGCCCGCACCCGCGCGGCCATGACCGCCTGGGACGACGACGACCTGCTCACGGCGACCCTGACCGCGCCGTGGGGACCTGCCCCCGGGGGCATCGCCGTCGGGGGCTTCCTCATGGAGACCCTCGCGCACGGCTGGGACCTGGCCGTCGCCACCGGTCAGGACGCGGAGGCGGACCCGGCGCTCGTCGCGAAGGCACAGTCGGTCGCCGAGCAGGCCCTCACCGAGGACTCCCGCGGCTCGGGGATGCCCTTCGGCCACCGGGTGGAACCCCGCGAGGGGGCCGGGCCGACCGAGCGCTTCGCCGCCTTCCTCGGGCGCTCCCGTCCCTGACCCCGGCGTCAGGGCGCGAGCTGGCAGCGCCACCTCGCGGGCATGGTCTCGTCCGCCAGCGCCATGGCCACCGACTCCTGGGTCTGCGGGTCCAGCTGCTCGACCGCGGCCCGGTAGATGATGGCCTCCTCCTTCTGGTTGTGCGCGTCCAGCTGCTCGCCGAGACGGCCACAGGCCTCACGCAGGGCGTCGAGGTCGGGTGACGCGGCGTCCAGCAGCCGGTCGATGGTCTCGAGCGTGCCCCAGAGCTCACCGTGCTCGCGGAGCATCACGAGCACCGGCGGGATGAGTCCGATCTCGCGCAACGGCGGGAAGAGCCACTGCTCCTCGAGGTAGATGTGCTGGCGCAACTCGCCGGCCGAGTCACGATAGGAGGTCGCGCGGACCTCCCCTGCCTCCAGGCTGGCGACGAAGTCGGCGAGCCGGGTGTCGATGCTGCGGTGCTCGACCTCGAGCTCCTCGGCGATGGTCATGCCGTCACCCCTCCTGCGCCGGATGGGATGCGACGAGCGCGGTGTCGCCGTCGATGGTCCCCATCTTCGCCGCACCCCCGGGCGATCCGAGGGCTTCGTCCTTGCCGGGCAGGGCATCCTCGAAGAAGCGGGCGTTGTCGGCGAGGTAGGGAGTGAACTCCTCCGGGAGGTCGTCCTCGTAGTAGATCGCCTCGACGGGGCAGACCGGCTCACAGGCACCGCAGTCAACGCACTCGTCCGGATGGATGTAGAGACTGCGCTTGCCCTCGTAGATGCAGTCGACGGGACACTCCTCCACGCAGGACAGGTCCTTGACGTCGATGCACGGCTCGGCAATGACGTAGGTCATCACGACCTCCTCATATTTATTACGGAACCTCTAGTAACAATATGGCAGGTCGGGTGCCGGGGCCAGCACGGGGCCCGGCGGATCCGGGGGTCACTCCTTCGCGAGGAACTCCACCAGCGCGGAGTTGAACTCACCCGCGTGGCTGACGTTGCAGCCGTGCGGAGCGCCCTCGAGCAGGATGAGCTCGCTCTGCGCGACGGCCTCGTGGGTGCGCTTGCCGGACCCCTCGAAGGGGACGGTCTCGTCGCTGTCCCCGTGCACCACCAGGGTCGGCACGGTGACCTCACGCAGGTCGTCCCGGAAGTCCGTGGTCCCGAAGGCCTCCATGCAGTCCACGGCCGCGGTCTCGCCGGACTGGTGGCAGAGCGCGACGGCCTCCTGCCGCTCCTGCTCGGTGACCTTGAGCGTGTCACCGACGGAGAAGAACCGGGTCATAAACTCGTCGAAGAAGGTGTCGCGGTCGTCCTTCAGGCCCGTCTCCATCTTCTGGGCCTCCACGAGCGGGAGGGGACCGTCGGGGTTGTCCTCGCTCTGCACCAGGTACGGCGGCACCGCCGCCGCGAAGACCACGCTCCGCAGCCGGTCCTCACCGTGACGGGAGACGTAGCGCGCGACCTCACCACCGCCCATGGAGAACCCGACGAGGGTGACGTCCCACAGGTCCAGCTCCGTGAGGACCCCGTGGAGGTCGTCGGCGAGCGTGTCGTAGTCGTACCCCTTGTCCGGCTTGTCGCTGCGGCCGAACCCACGACGGTCGTAGGTGATCACCCGGTGCCCCGCGTCCCGCAACGGCGCCAGTTGCTCGCGCCATGCCTCCCCGGAGAGCGGCCAGCCGTGGATGAGCACCACCGGTGCCCCGGTGCCGCCGGAGTCCTCGACGTGCAACGTGGTCGAACTGAACAGGCCCTTCTTCGCCTTCACCTCGGTCATGACCAAGCGCTACCCGCGGGCGAAGAAATCAATCATCAGCACATCCGGCGAGTGCGCCGACGCCACCCGGGTAGCGCACCAGTGGCAGTTCCCGCCGCGAGGAAGGGGATCGGGATGTCCAGCGCATCGGGCGCACTCGCCAGGACCACCGAAGAGCGGGTGGTCTCGGAACGAACGCTGGCACACCGGCGGAGCGCGGGAACCAAGTTCTTCAGCATCATCACCAGCACCGACCACAAGGTGGTCGGCAACCTCTACATGGTGACCACCTTCATCTGGTTCCTCCTCGCCGGGATGATGGCGCTGGTGATGCGTCTCGAGCTGTGGGAGCCGGGCCTGCAGGTGGTGGACAACCCCGAGCAGTACAACGAGATGTTCACCATGCACGGCACGATCATGCTGCTGCTCTTCGGGACCCCCTTCTTCAACGGGATCGCGAACGCCATCGTCCCGTTGCACATCGGGTCGCCGGATGTCGCCTTCCCCCCGGCTGAACATGTTCTCCTACTGGGTCTTCCTCTTCGGGGGGATCATCGCCGGGGCCGGGCTGCTCACCCCCGGAGGGGCGGCCTCCTTCGGCTGGACCTCCTACAGCCCGTTGTCCAGCACCACGTACAGCCCCGGCCTCGGTGGGGACCTGTGGGTCTGGGGTCTGGCCCTCGCGGGATTCGGCACCATCCTGGCCTCGGTCAACCTCATCACGACCATCCTGTGCATGCGGGCGCCCGGCATGACGATGTTCCGGATGCCGATCTTCACGTGGAACACGTTGATCACCTCGATCATGGTGCTCATCGCCTTCCCGGTGCTGGCCGCCGCGCTCATCGCCCTCGGCATCGACCGGCGCTTCGACGGGATGATCTTCGACCCGACCAGCGGGGGCGCCCTGCTGTGGCAGCACCTGTTCTGGTTCTTCGGGCACCCGGAGGTCTACATCCTCGCGCTGCCCTTCTTCGGGATCGTCTCCGAGATCTTCCCGGTCTTCTCGCGCAAGCCGATGTTCGGGTACAAGAGCCTGGTCTTCGCGACCATCGCCATCGCCCTGCTCTCGGTCTCGGTCTGGGCGCACCACATGTTCGCGACCGGTCAGGTCTTCCTGCCCTTCTTCGCGATCATGACGATGGCCATCGCGGTGCCCACGGGCGTGAAGTTCTTCAACTGGATCGGGACCATGTGGCGCGGCAAGCTCGTCTTCAGCACCCCCATGGTCTGGGCCCTCGGCTTCATCGTGACCTTCCTCTTCGGCGGTCTCACCGGCGTGATCCTGGCGAGCCCCGCCCTGGACTTCCACGTGCACGACACGTACTTCGTCGTGGCCCACTTCCACTACGTCCTCTTCGGCACGATCGTCTTCTCCTTCTTCGGCGGCACGTACTTCTGGTGGCCGAAGTGGACCGGGAAGATGCTCGACGAGCGACTCGGCTACGTCCACTTCGCCCTCGTGTTCGTCGGCTTCCACACGACCTTCCTCATCCAGCACTGGCTCGGGGTGCAGGGCATGCCGCGCCGGTATGCGGACTACCTGCCCGAGGACGGGTTCCAGCTGGCGAACCAGATCTCCACGGTCGGCTCGCTCATCCTCGCGGTGAGCTTCCTGCCCTTCTTCTACAACCTGTGGAAGACACACGTCAGCGCGCCGACGGTCGACTCGAACGACCCGTGGGGCTACGGCAACACCCTCGAGTGGGCGACGAGCTGCCCACCTCCCCGGCACAACTTCCACTCGCTGCCACCGATCCGTTCCGAGCGGCCGGTCTTCGACATGAACCACCCGGAGTACGCACCCCAGGCGATCCGCGCGCGGCACGAGGCGGAGCGGCCGCTTCGCTGATTCGTTAGGCGCAAAGGGTGGACCCGGGGACCGGCACCCAGTTACATGGGTGCATGAAGAGCACGATGCAGGACTACCAGCTGACCATCGCCTCCCTCATGCGGCACGGGACGGGCGTCCATCCCGACTCCGAGGTGGTCACCGCCACCGCCGACGGGACCCGCTCGATCTCCTACGCCCAGCTCGGCACCCGCGTCGCACAGCTCGCCCACGGGCTGCGCTCCCTCGGGATCGAGGGCGACCAGCGGGTGGCGACCTTCCAGTGGAACAACGCCGAGCACCTCGAGGCCTACCTGGCGATCCCCTCGATGGGCGCGGTCCTGCACACCCTGAACATCCGCCTCTTCCCCGAACAGCTGGTCTACACGGCCAACCACGCCGAGGACCGGGTGGTCATCGTCGACGACTCCCTCGTCGGGCTGCTCGCGCCGCAGCTGCCGGCCATGGAGACCATCACCCACGTCCTCGTCGCCGGCCCGGACGCCGCCGACGCCGACCTGGACTCCCTTCGCTCCTCCGGCAAGGAGGTGCTCCTCTACGAGGACCTGCTCGCAGCGCAGGAGGAGACCTTCGACTGGCCGGAGCCGGACGAGCACGACGCCGCGGCCATGTGCTACACGAGCGGCACCACCGGCAACCCGAAGGGGGTCGTCTACAGCCACCGCTCCGCCTACCTGCACGCCTTCGCCTCGTGCACCGGCAACGTCGGCGGCCTGACCTTCACCGACCGGGTGCTCCCGATCGTGCCGATGTTCCACGCCAACGCGTGGGGCCTGGCCTATGCCGCGATCATGAGCGGCGCCTCGCTGTGCATGCCCGACCGCTGGCTGCAGGCCGAGCCGCTCGTGCGCTTCATCACCGAGAGCCGACCGACGGTCTCCGGCGCGGTCCCGACGGTGTGGAACGACGTGCTCACCTACCTCGACGACCACCCCGACGTGGAGCTGGACTCCCTGCGCACGATCCTGTGCGGAGGATCGGCCGTGCCGGTCTCCCTGATGCAGGCCCTGCGCGAACGCCACGGCCTCGAGATGGTCCAGGCCTGGGGCATGACCGAGACCTCACCGGTGGCCTCGGTGGCGAACGTCCCGCTCGGGGCCGAGGGCGATGATGCGTGGCGCTACAAGGGCACCGCCGGTCGGCTGCTCTGCGGCGTCGAGGGCCGCATCGTCGGGGACGACGGCACCGTCCTGCCGCGCGACGGGGAAGCGGTCGGCGAGCTCGAGGTCCGGGGCCCGTGGGTGACCGCCGGGTACTACAACACGAGCGATCCCGAGGCGGAGGAGAAGTTCGACGACGGCTGGCTGCGGACCGGCGACGTCGGCACCCTCGACGACCTCGGGTACATCACCCTGACCGACCGCGCGAAGGACGTCATCAAGTCCGGCGGGGAGTGGATCTCCTCGGTCGACCTGGAGAACGCGCTCATGGGGCACGAGGCGGTGCTCGAGGCCGCCGTCGTCGGCATCCCGGACGAGAAGTGGCAGGAGCGCCCACTGGCGAACGTCGTCGTCAGGCAGGGAGCGAGCGTCACCGCCGCGGAGCTGCGCGAGCATCTGGCCAAGGACTTCGCGAAGTGGCAGCTGCCCGACGCCTTCGCCTTCATCGAGGAGGTCCCGCGCACCTCGGTCGGCAAGTTCGACAAAAAGGTGCTGCGTCAGCGGTATCGCGAAGGGGATCCGCGGGTAGAGCCCCGGGCATGACCATGCCAGCGGAAGGCATCGAGACCGCCGAGTTCGACGTCATCGTCCTCGGGGGCGGCCCCGTCGGGGAGAACCTCGCCCAGTATGCGATGGAGGACTCCGACGTCACCGCCGCGATCGTGGAGGGGGAGCGGTTCGGCGGCGAGTGCTCCTACTGGGCGTGCATCCCGAGCAAGGCGCTGCTGCGACCGGCGGCCGTGGCGGACACCAGCGCCCACCTGCAGGGGATGGACCCGGGCAGGCTCGAGCGCGACGACCTGCTCGCACGTCGGGACGCGTGGGTCTCCCACTACGACGACTCCGGGCAGTACGACTGGGTCGAGGGGGCCGGGATCACGCCGGTCCGCGGACACGGGCGACTGGTCGGTGAGCGCGAGGTCGAGGTGGAGGGCGAAGGCGGTGCACTCGGGTCCCACGCTCCGCGTGGGCGGCGCGACGAAGGAGCCTCGAAGGGGGGGACCCGTCGCCTGCGCGCCCGGCGCGCCGTGGTCATCGCGACCGGCAGCGAACCCGTCGTCCCCCCGCCGTACCGCGACGCCCACCCGTGGGGGTCGCGCGACGCCACCGCCGTGACGGAGGTCCCCGACCGGCTGGCGGTCATCGGCGGTGGGGTCGTCGCATGCGAGGCCGCGACGTGGATGGCCGCGCTCGGCGCACACGTGACGATGCTGGTCCGCGGGTCCGGCCTCCTCGCCGGGCAGGAGCCCTTCGTCGGGGAGGTGGTGGCCGACTCCCTTCGCGCGAAGGGGGTGGACGTGCGCCTGTCGACCGAGGCCACGGAGGTCACTCGGCCCGCCGGCGAGGACACCGGCGTCGGCCGGGTGCACGGCGGCCCGGTGACGCTCACGACCGCGGGCGGCACGGTCGAGGCGGACGAGCTGCTCGTCGCCACCGGCCGTCGCCCCCGCCTCGGTGACATCGGGCTCGAGGCGGTCGGGCTCTCCCCCGAGGACGTGACCGCCGGACGACGTCCGGAGTGGCTGCACCCGCTCGGTGACGCCGGGGGTGAGGCGCCACTGACGCACTGGGGCAAGTACCGCGCCCGGGTGCTCGGGGGAGGCATCGCGGCGGAGGAGACCGGCCGCCCGGTCGAGCCCGTCCCGACGGACGTGCCCGTGCCACAGGTCGTCTTCACCGACCCGCAGCTCGGGACGGTCGGGCTGACGGAGCAGGCGGCCCGGGACGCGGGCCACGACGTGGCGACGAACGAGGTGCCGTTCTCCGGCGCGGCCGGCGGTGCGCTGCTGCGCGACGACGTCACCGGTCGGGCGTCGATCGTCGTCGACCGGGCCGACGGCGTGCTGCTCGGGGCGACCTTCGTCGGACCGGAGGCGGGTGAGCTCGTGCACGGCGCGACGATCGCGATCGTCGGCACGGTGCCGGTGCACCTGCTGCGGCACGCCGTGCCGTCCTTCCCGTCCGCCTCCGAGCTGTGGCTGCGGCTGCTCGAGGGCCTGTCGAAGGAACTTCGCCGCGCCTAGGGTGGAGTCAGGAGGTGCACCAGTGGCACGCAACGTCGCCCAGAAGCTCATCGCGAACCACCTGGTCGAGGGGGTGATGGAGCCGGGCACCGAGATCGGCCTGTCCGTGGACCAGACCCTCACCCAGGACGCGACCGGCACGATGGTCATGCTCGAGCTGGAGTCCCTCGGCCTGGACCGGGTGCGCACCGAGCTGTCGGTGCAGTACGTCGACCACAACCTGCTGCAGACCGACGAGAAGAACCCCGACGACCACGCCTTCCTGCAATCCGCCGCCGAGCGTTTCGGCGTGTGGTTCTCGAAGGCCGGCAACGGCGTCTCCCACCCCGTCCACCAGGCCCACTTCGGCCGCCCCGGGACCACCCTCATCGGCTCGGACTCCCACACTTGCGCGGCCGGGGCCCTCGGCATGCTCGCCGTCGGCGTCGGTGGCCTCGAGGTGGCCATGGCGATGGCCGGTCAGCCGCTCTACGTCGCGATGCCGCAGGTGTGGGGCGTCGAGCTGACCGGTGAGCTGCCCGACTGGGTGTCGGCCAAGGACGTCGTCCTGGAGATGCTGCGCCGCCACGGCGTCACGGGTGGCGTCGGCCGGGTCATCGAGTACCACGGGCCGGGGCTGGAGCAGCTCACCGCGATGGACCGGCACGTCATCGCCAACATGGGCGCCGAGCTCGGCGCGACGGCCAGCGTCTTCCCTGCCGACGACGCCGCCCTGGACTACCTGGAGGCGGTCGGCCGCTCGAAGGACTTCACCCGACTCGTCGCGGACGAGGGCGCCGAGTACGACCTCACCGAGCACATCGACCTCTCCGGGCTGGAGCCGCTCATCGCCATGCCGTCCTCCCCCGGCAACGTCGTGCCCGTCGCCGAGGCCGCCGGCGAGGAGGTCAGCCAGGTCGTCGTCGGCTCGTCCGCGAACCCGGGCCTGCGCGACTTCGCCGTCGTCGCCGAGATCCTTCAGGGTCGGCAGTCCCACTCCGGCGTCTCGGTCGACATCAACCCCACCTCCCGGGAGGTCCTCGCCGACCTGATCTCCGGGGGGTGGCTCACCTCGCTCGTGGCCTCAGGGGCACGCATCCACCAGTCCGGCTGCCTGGGCTGCATCGGCATGGGGCAGGCGCCGGCGACCGGCCGGAGCTCCCTTCGAACGATGCCGCGCAACTTCCCCGGCCGCTCCGGGAGCGAGGAGGACTCGGTGTGGCTCTGCTCGCCGGAGACCGCCGCGGCCGCGGCACTGACCGGGCGGATCACCGACCCGCGCACCCTGACCGAGAGCCACGACCTCACCTACCCGCGCCCGACCATGCCCGACCGCTACAGCACCGTCGCGGGGATGCTCGAGGAGCCGCTGCCGCCGGAGGAGGCCGAGCGGGTCGAGCTGGTCAAGGGGCCGAACATCTCCACGTTGCCGCAGTTCGATCCGGTCGAGGACGACCTGTCGGTGCCGGTCCTGCTCGTCATGGGCGACGACGTCTCCACCGACGAGATCATGCCGGCCGGCTCCCGGGTACTCCCCTTCCGCAGCAACATCCCGAAGATCTCGCAGTTCTCCTTCAGCCGGATCGACGGGTCCTACGCGCAGCGGACGAAGGGGGCCGAGCACGGCCACGTGGTCCTCGCCGGGGAGAACTACGGGCAGGGGTCCTCCCGGGAGCACGCCGTCATCGGGCCGCGCTATCTCGGCCTGCGCGCGGTCATCGCGGTCTCCTTCGCCCGCATCCACTGGCAGAACCTCACGAACTTCGGGATCGTGCCGCTCGAGCTGGACGACCCCGAGGACCTGCAGGCCGTCTCCGTCGACGACGAGGTCGTCCTGGAGGGGCTGCACGACGCCCTTCGCTCCGGCCGGGGGCTCACCGCGACCATCGGCGGACGAGAGGTCGGCCTGCACCACACGCTCTCCGACCGGCAGGTCGACATGGTGCTCGCCGGTGGGCGCATCCCGTTGACCGCACAGTCGATCTGAGACCCGCACGAGCACTCCGACACCCAACAGGAGGAACAGTCATGCAGGACCTCAGTGGCACGAAGGTGGCCGTCCTGCTCGCCAACTCCGGCGTGGAGCAGGTCGAGCTCACCACTCCGTGGCAGGCGCTCTCCGGCGCCGGCGCACGGATGACCCTCATCGCCCCCGAGGCGGGAACCGTCCAGGCCTTCACCAACGACGTCGAGAAGGCGGACACCTTCGAGACCGACGTCGTGCTCGGCGAGGCCGACCCCGACGACTACGACGCCCTCGTCCTGCCGGGTGGGACGACCAATGCCGACCGGCTGCGGCTGGAGTCCGACGCCGTCGGGTTCGTCCGGTCCGTCGCCGGAGCCGGCAAGCCGATCGCGGCGATCTGCCACGGACCGTGGGCCCTCGTCGAGGCCGATGTCGTGCAGCGCAGGACACTGACCTCGTTCCCCTCGCTGCAGACCGACATCCGGAACGCGGGCGGCACGTGGGTCGACGAGGAGGCCCACACCTGCACCGCGGGGAACTTCACCCTCGTCACCAGCCGCAACCCCGGAGACCTCGACGCCTTCGTCGACGCCGCTGCGGAGGCCTTCGGCTGAGCCCGGCCCGGCCGCGCCGACGGAGCCATCGACGCTCGCATTTTTCACGGCTACATTGGGTGTAAATGTGAGACGAGAGAAGGGATCAGCATGAGCATCGCCGACCGCACCACCACGACGACCTGGGAGGGGCCGCTGGCCTCCGGGACCGGGACCCTGCGCGGCTCCAGCAGCGGGGCGCTGGACGACCAGCAGATCACGTGGGCCTCGCGCACCGAGGCCCCGGGCGGCAAGTCCAGCCCCGAGGAGCTGCTCGCGGCCGCCCACTCCTCGTGCTTCTCGATGGCCCTGTCCCTCTGTCTCGGGGAGAACCAGACGCCCCCGACGAAGCTCGACGTCGAGGCGACGGTCTCCCTCGAGGAGGTCGAGGGCAAGCCGACGGTGACCACCTCGAGGATCACCGTCACGGCGGTCGTGGAGGGCATCGACGAGGCAGGCTTCACCTCGGTCGTCGACGAGGCCGCCGCGCTCTGCCCGGTCTCCCGACTCTTCGCCGGGGCCAAGATCAGCGTGAGCGCTACGCTCGAGAAGGTGTGATCCCCACCGGAAGGATGACCACGATGTCCTCGCAGACCGACCCGAGCACGGCCCTCCGCAACCGGATGAAACCCCGCTCGTGGGAGGTCACCGACGGTCTGGAGCGAACCGCCGCGCGCGGGATGCTGCGCGCGGTCGGGTTCGGGGAGGAGGACTTCGACAAGCCACAGATCGGCATCGGGTCCAGCTGGAACGAGATCACTCCCTGCAACCTCTCGCTGCAACGCCTCGCGGCCGCGGCCAAGGACGGGGTCCGCGAGGCCTCGGGGGTGCCGATGGAGTTCGGCACGATCTCGGTCTCGGACGGGATCTCCATGGGACACGACGGGATGCACTACTCCCTCGTCTCCCGCGAGGTCATCGCCGACTCGGTCGAGACGGTGATGCAGGCCGAGCGCCTCGACGGCTCGGTGCTCTTCGCCGGCTGCGACAAGTCCCTGCCCGGGATGATGATGGCCGCCGCCCGGCTCGGCCTGGCCTCGGTCTTCGTCTACGCCGGCACCGCCATGCCGGGACTGGCCCGGATGCTCGACGGCTCGGACCGGGAGATCACGATCATCGACGCCTTCGAGGCGGTCGGCGCCTGCCAGGCCGGCCGGATCGAGCAGGAGGACGCCGACATCGTCGAGCGTTCCTTCTGCCCCGGTGAGGGCGCCTGCGCCGGCATGTACACCGCCAACACGATGGCGAGCATGGGCGAGGCGCTCGGGCTCTCGCTGCCGGGGAGCGCCTCGCCCCCTTCGGCGGACAAGCGCCGCACGGTCATCGCCCGCGACTCCGGTGCCGCGGTGGTCGAGATGCTGCGGGCCGGCATCACCGTGCGGGACGTGCTGACCACGGCGGCCTTCGAGAACGCCATCACCGTGCTCATGTCGCTCGGCGGCTCGACCAACGCCGTGCTGCACCTGCTCGGCATCGCGAACGAGGCCGGCGTGCCGCTGACCCTCGACCGCTTCGCCGAGATCTCCGCCCGCACCCCGCTGCTGGCAGACGTCAAGCCCTTCGGGCAGCACGTGATGCGCGACGTGGACCACGTCGGCGGCATCCCGGTCGTCATGCGGGTGCTGCTGGACGCCGGTCTGCTGCACGGGGACGCGCTGACCGTCACCGGGCGCACGGTCGCCGAGAACCTCGCCCACATCGACCCGCCGCTGCCGGACGGGCACGTGCTGTACGGCTCCGATCGCCCCTACCGGACCACCGGCGGACTGGCCGTGCTGCGCGGCAGCCTCGCCCCGGACGGCGCGGTGGCCAAGGCCCCCGGCTTCTCCTACCAGACCTTCCGCGGGCCCGCCCGCGTCTTCGAGGGGGAGCGCGCGGCGCTCGACGCGCTGGCCGCCGGCGACATCGAGGACGGGTGCGCCATCATCATCCGGCAGGAGGGACCGCGCGGCGGTCCGGGGATGCGGGAGATGCTCGCCATCACCGGAGCCGTGAAGGGTGCCGGCATCGGGGAATCGACCCTGCTCATCACGGACGGGCGCTTCTCCGGCGGGACGACCGGCAACTGCATCGCGCACGTGGCGCCGGAGTCGGTCGACGGCGGCCCGATCGCACTCGTGCGCGACGGCGACACGATCTCGCTCGACCTGGCCACCCACACCCTCGACCTCGAGGTGGCCGAGACGGAGCTGGAGTCGCGCCGCGCCCGGTGGGAGCGCCCGCCCGGCACGAGCGCCGGAGTCCTGGCCAAGTACGCCGCACTCGTCGGGTCCGCCTCGGAGGGCGCGGTCTGCCTCCCGGGGCGGTGACCCCACCAGCCGGTCGGTTGGCCTGCTCAGCCCCAGGTCGACGTGGTGCATCTCCACCTCCCGCAGCCGGTGCGCCGGGCAGCCGGGACCGGCGTGCTGCCTCCGCCCGTGAAGCCGGCGTTGGGCCAGCCCTCCGCCGGGAGCCCTCCTCGATCTCGGCGCCGCGCTGCTCGGCAGCGGCACAGAGTGCCACGGCGCGGCTCGTATCGGCCTCGAGGTCGACGCGCATGCCACGAGTATCCGCTCCGGGCGTCGACGAAGGGGGACTTCGCCCCCCTCGCGGGGGGCGAGACCGTCGACCACACTGGGACCATGACCGAGCACCCCGATCCTCCTGCGGACGGCCCCTCGGAGGAGACCCTCGAGCTGGCCCACCAGCTCTTCGACTGGGCCCGCGAGGGGCAGGTCGATCGCCTGGCCGCCTACGTCGACGCCGGCGCGCCGGTCGACCTCGCCGACCCGGACGGCAACACCCTGCTCATGCTCGCCGCCTACCACGGGCACGCCGACCTCGTCCGTGCGCTCGCGCAGCGTGGCGCCGACGTGGACCGGCTCAACGACCGCGGCCAGGCGCCGGTTGCCGGCGCCGTCTTCAAGGGTGAGGGGGACGTCATCTCGGTGCTCCTGGAGCACCGGGCCGACCTCGACGCGGGCCACCCCACGGCCCGGGAGACCGCCGTGATGTTCGGGCGGACCGACCTGCTGCCCGACGAATGAGCGGGACCCGGCACCCCGGCGGTGCAGGTCCCGCGCGGCTGACGTGACCATCGGCATCCAGGGCGTCCTCCTGCTCGTGCTCGGCACCGCGGTGCTGCACGCGGCGTGGAACGCCATGGCCAAGTCGATCGGTGACCGGTGGGTGTCCTCCGCGCTGATCGGGACGGTCAACGGGGCCTTCGGACTCGTGCTGATCGGCCTCTTCGGCGTCCCCGCCCCCGCCTCGTGGCCCTACCTGGTCGCCTCCGCGCTGCTGCAGGCGACCTACCTCGTCCTGCTGACCCACTCCTACGCCCACGGAGACCTCTCGCGTCTCTACCCGATCCTGCGCGGGACCTCACCCGTGGTGGTGACGGCCGTCGCGGTAACCGTCCTCGCGGAGCGCCTGAGTCCGCTCTCCTGGCTCGGGCTGGGCGTGCTGGTGGGCGGGATCGCGCTGCTCGCCTGCGCGCGCGGCCTCCCCCGGGCCGACACCGGCCTGGTGCTGGCGCTGTCCGCCGGCCTGGTCATCGCCTGCTACAGCCTCAGCGATGGCGTGGGCGTGCGGATCGCGGGCGACACGGGGGCGTACATCGGCTGGATGTTCGCGCTGCAGGCGCCGACGCTCCTCCTCTTGTGCCGCTGGCAGGCCGGCAGGACCTTCTGGGGACGGATGTGGACGCACGCACCCGTCGGGCTGCTCGGTGGCGTCTTCTCGGTGATCTCCTACGGCACCACGGTGTGGGCCCAGAGCCGGGCACCACTGGCCCTGGTCGCGGCGCTGCGCGAGACGAGCGTGGTCTGGGGGGCCCTCCTCGGCGGGCTGCTCCTGAAGGAGAAGCTGACAGCCACGGAACGGGCGGCCGTGCTGGCCGTCGCAGCCGGGGCCGTGGTCCTGCAGGTCGGCGCCTGACGGGCCGCCCGGCACGGCGCGCTCGTCAGCGACGGGTCGCGAGGAGGGCGTCCGCCAGGCCGCGGGGATCCTCCACGGCCGCGAAGTGGCCCACTCCGGGCAGGTCCCGGATGCGCGCGTCGGGGAGGGCCTCGACGATGATCTCGGCGGCCTTCCTCGGGCAGACGTCGTCCTCCTCGCCCACGAGCAGGTCCACCGGGACGGTGATGTCACCGAGTGCTGGGGTGATGGGCGCCGGCGCCATGGAAGCCATCGCGCGGGCGCCGTTGGCGTAACCGGCCCCGTCGCCCAAGGCGTCCAGACGCGCGGCCCGCCGCGCCGCCCAGTCCCGTGGTGGATGGTGCACGGCGGCCGTGAGGAGCCGGCCGGCCGCCTCCCGGGCCGCGGCGGCCCCCTTCGCCTCGATCGCGGTGGCGTCGGCGAGGAAGGACTCCGCCGCCCGGCGACCGACCACGCTGCTCGTCCCCAGACCGACCGCCCTGCGCACCAGGGGGTCACCGGACGTCGCCGCCGACAGGACCACGGCCCCGCCCATGGAGAAGCCGACGAGCACGCTCGGCCCGACCGCCTCCACGAAGCCGAGGACGTCACCGGCCAGCTGCGCCAGGCTGCCGTCGGCCGCGCCCAGCGGGCTCCTGCCGTGCCCGCGCACATCGATCGCGTAGCTGGTCACGTGCGGCCGGAGCAGGTCCTGGACCTCGGCCCACGACGAGCCGTCCTCCCCGATGCCGTGGACCAGCACCCATGCCGGGCCGCCGTGGTCACCGACCTTGCGGTAGTGGATGTCGATGTCTCCCGCGGGGACCACTCCCTGCTCCATGCCACGTCTCCTCGTCTCGTCGCGGTGGGCCCTGTCGCGGCCCGAACCGGCTGATCCATCATGGGGAGACGCCAACGGAGAAGACAAGGAGCCCTGTGAAGCACGTGCCCGCCTCCTCCCTGATGCGCGCGGTCCGCCTGCCCCGGCACGGCGGCGCCGAGGTGCTGGAGCACGTGACGGTGCCGGTGCCGACACCCGGACCCGACGAGGTCCTCGTCGAGGTCGCGGCGGTTGGCGCTGAACAACACCGACGTGTGGACCCGCGAGGGCGCCTACGGCCTGCCCGGCGACCCGACGGCGCTGGCCGGGTGGCGCGGGCCGATCACCTTCCCCCGCATCCAGGGCGCGGACATCGCCGGGCGGGTGTGCGCCACGGGCCGCGGTGGCGACGAGTCCCTGCTGGGCCGACGCGTGCTGATCGACCCGGCCCTCTACGACGACGAGGGGGAGGACGCGAACCCGATCGGTCTGCTCGGCAGCGAGCGCGACGGAGGGTACGCGCAGTACGTCGTGGCGGCGGCCGACCGCGTGCACCTCGTCGAGGGCACGCCCCTCACGGACGAGCAGCTCGCCTGCCTGCCGACCGCGTACGGCACCGCGCTCGGGATGATGGAGCGGGGGCGCGTGCACGCCGACGAGACGGTCGTCGTCACCGGGGCCTCCGGCGGGGTCGGCCTGGCGCTGGTGCAGCTCGCGGCCGCCCGCGGCACCCGCACGATCGCGGTCACGAGCACCGCCAAGGTCGACCAGGTCGCGAGCGCCGGCGCCGACCACGTCGTCGACCGGGCCGGCGACGTCTGGGAGCAGGTCGGCCGCATCGCGCCCGAGGGGGTCGACGCGGTCCTCGACGTCGTCGCCGGGCCCGGCCTCGCCACCGGCGTGCCCACGGTTCGTCGGCGGCCGTTGGGTCGTCGCGGGCGCCCTCGGCGGGTACGCCGTGGACCTGGACATCCGTCGGCTGTACCTGCACAACATCGCCCTGATCGGGTCGAGCATGCACACGCCCGCGCACTTCCGGATGCTTGCCGAGGTCGCCCGTCGTGGTGACGTGCGGCCCGTCGTCGCCGCGACCTACCCGCTCGCCGAGGCGGGTGCGGCACAGGCCGACCTGGCGACTCGCCAGCACGTCGGCAAGCTGGTCATCACCCCCTCCGAGGACTGACCGAGGTCAACTCGTCAGCGTCCTGCTGCTCGAGCTCGGCGGCTGAGGACGCTGACGGTTTCCTGACGGGGATTTCACCGGGCTCCACCCGGCCCGTCGCGTGCACCGGCGCCCGCGATCACGGCCGGTTCACATGCCGCCACCACGGTGGACGGCGGCCGCACCCCGCGGCCGTCACCACACATGGAGGACACAGGCATGCCCCTGACGCCGACCAGGACCATCGCGCCGATCGCCACCGGCGCCCTCACCCTCTGCCTCGCAGCGATCCCCGTCGCCGCAGCGCCCACGCACGCGGCCCCCGCCAATGCCACATCCGCCCAGGCCGCGCCGGCCTCCCCTTCGCAGGGGAAGGGCGGGACCTACCAAGGGGAGGTGGAGGTCGTGCCCGGCCCCGACGCCGACCAGCAGACCCTCGACGGGGTCGTCTTCGAGGACCGCAACCAGAACGTGGCGAGCGCGGGATCAAGGGCGTGAGCGTCTCGAACGGCCGCGAGGTCGTCACGACCGACGCCAAGGGCCGCTACGAGCTGTCCGTCGACGAGAACACCAATGTCTTCGTCACCCAGCCGGCCGGCTACCAGGTGCCGGTGGACGAGGACAACATCGCGCAGTTCTCCTACGTCCACCTGCCGACGGGTTCCCCCGACCTGAAGTACGGCGGCATCGAGCCGACCGGTGAGCTGCCCGACGCGGTGAACTTCCCGATGGCGCGCTCGCAGCAGACCAAGGTGCCGCAGCAGAACTGCATCATCGGCGGCGACGTGCAGACCTACACCCGGCAGGAGGTGGAGTACGCGCGCACGGGGGCCTTCACCGACCTCGCGCAGCGCGACGACTACGCCGGCTGCGGGGCACTGTTCCTGGGTGACATCGTCGGCGACGACCTCTCGCTGTACGACCAGACCCGCGGGCTGACGAGCATGGTCAACGGCCCCGTCCGGATGCTGCCGGGCAACCACGACCTGGACTACGACGCCTCCAGCGAGCACCGCTTCGACACCTACCGCTCGCAGTTCGGCGCGGACTACTACTCCTACGACGTCGGCAACATGCACGTCGTCGCGCTCGACAGCGTGCAGTACGCGGCCGGCGCGGACTACTACGGCGGCCTCGGCGAGGATCAGCTGGAGTGGCTGCGCCAGGACATCGCCACGGTGCCGAAGCAGAAGACCGTCGTGCTCGCCGCGCACATCCCGCTCGTGGACTACGTCGACCAGGCCGAGAGCACGCACCAGGTGCAGGAGACCAAGGAGGTCCACGAGATCGTCGCCGGCCACGAGGCGATCGCCCTCGGCGGGCACAGCCACATCACCGCCGGCGCGATCTCGGGTGACTGGTACTCCGGCCGGCTCGGCGAGGCGGGCGTGCCGACCGCGCTGCAGCGGGACGGCGCCCGGCCGGGCGTGCTGACCCTCCAGTCGCGACCGGACGGGCGCAGCGAGCGCTTCACCGTCACCGGTGGCGACGAGAGCACCCAGATGAACGTCGGGGTCAACACGCCGCGGTACCGCGAGTGGTTCGAGGCCCACCGCGAGGCGGACGGCGGCGCGCCGGAGCTGGCGGAGCCGAACCGCGTCTCGAGCGAGGACCTGGCGGAGGGCACGTACCTCACGGCGAACGTCTTCGCCGGCTCCACCGGCAGCGGCGTCACGATCGCCGTTGACGGCGGCGAGGCGAAGGAGGCGACCCGCACCCAGCCGATGACGGGTGAGGCCCGCAGGGTCGGCGCCCTGTGGTCCGACCCGGTCGCGGTGCAGGAGCAGCTCGTCCACGGCGGCAGCGTGGCCGACAGCTCGATGCACCTGTGGCGGCTGCAGCTGCCGACCGACCTGGCCGCCGGCGAGCACACCGCCGAGGTGACGAGCACCGACCGCTACGGCAACACGAGCACCGAGACGATCGACTTCACCGTCACCGACTGAGCACGGGCCACGGCCCCGGTGGCGCTCCGGGCATGACCGGTGCGCCACCGGGTAGTGCCGGTCTGACACCGAATGAAGGAGTGATCAGGCCATGGCCGTGTGCGAGGTCTGTGGGAACGACTACGACAAGAGTTTCGACGTGGTGCTCGCAGGAGCGACGCACACCTTCGACAGCTTCGAGTGCGCGATCCACGCGGTGGCCCCGCGCTGCGAGCACTGCGGGTGCGCCGTCATCGGGCACGGCACGGAGGCGGACGGGCGCTTCTACTGCTGCGCGCACTGCGCGCGCGAAGGGGGCGGGCGATGAGGGCGGTCGTGTACCACGGGCCGTACGAGGTGGCCGTCGAGGACGTGGAGGACGCTCGCGTCGAGGACCCGACCGACGTCCTGGTCCGGGTGACCACGAGCGCGATCTGCGGATCCGACCTGCACATGTACGAGGGCCGTACCGATGCCGAGCCGGGCATGACCTTCGGCCACGAGAACATGGGGATCGTCGAGGAGGTCGGGTCGGGGGTCGCCTCGGTCCGGAAGGGCGACCGGGTCGTCATGCCCTTCAACGTCGCCTGCGGGTTCTGCGAGAACTGCCGTGCCGGCAAGAGCGCCTTCTGCCTAACCGTGAACCCGCCGGGTGCCGGTGGAGCCTACGGGTACGTGGGCATGGGGCCGTTCGGGGGCGGTCAGGCCGAGTACCTGCGGGTGCCCTTCGCCGACTACAACTGCGTTCCGCTGCCGGAGGGTTCCGAGCACGAGCAGGACTTCGCGCTGCTCGCCGACATCTTCCCCACCGGCTACCACGGCACCGAGCTCGCGGGCGTTCGTCCCGGTGACACCGTGGCGGTCTACGGCGCCGGACCGGTGGGGCTGATGGCCGCCTACGCCGCCCGTCTCAAGGGCGCCAGCCGGATCTTGTGCGTCGACAAGATCCCCTCCCGCCTCGACCTCGCCGAGCAGATCGGGGCCGAGCCGATCGACTTCTCGAAGGGGTCCCCGCCGGAGCAGATCGCCGATGCGCTCGGCGCCGACGGCGTCGACCGCGGCGTGGACGCCGTCGGGTACCAGGCCACGGCCGAAGGGGGCGAGGAGCAGCCGGCGCTCGTGCTCAACCAGCTCGTCGAGACGGTCCGGCCCACCGGGTCGATCGGCGTCGTCGGCCTCTACCTACCGTCCGACCCGGGTGCCCCCGACGAGCACTCCGCCAAGGGCGAGCTGCTCTTCAAGGTCGGGTCCTTCTTCGAGAAGGGGCAGCGGATGGGCACCGGCCAGGCCGACGCCAAGCAGTACGCGCACTTCCTGCGGGACCTGATCATCGAGGGCCGCGCGGAGCCGAGCTTCGTCGTCTCCCAGGAGCGACCGCTCTCCGAGGCCCCGGACGCGTACCAGCGCTTCGACGATCGCGAGGAGGGCTACTCCAAGGTGCTGCTGCAGCCGGGCGGCCGGGATTCCGGGAAGTGACGTCGGGTCGAGCCCCGCGTCACTTGACCTCGACCTCGACGAAGGCACACTCCGCGTCGGAGTCGTTGACGATGTCGTGGGTGCTCCCCCTGGGCCGGGTGTAGGACGCACCCACCACGAGCTCGTTGTCAAACTCCTCGTCCGGCGTCACCACCCGGAGGGTGCCCGCGACCGTGGGGACCACGACGTAGTCGAGCTCATGGGTGTGCATCCCGGTCCTGGTGCCCGGTGGGAAGCGCCACTCGGTCACCCGCATCACCTCGGTGTCGATCTGGACCGTCGCGATGGCCGTCGTCTCGCCCATGGCCTGAGGCTACGACCCCGGCCCGCCCAACCGGACCTTCCGCACGCCCCGGCGACCGAGGGACTGGCAGGATCGGTGCATGGACACGCCATCTGCGGACCGGGGCGAAGTGCGGCAGCCGCCTGCGGCGGCATGGGCCATCTTCGAGGAGGAGGTCCTCGGTGCGCCGTGGGGGTCGATCGCCAAGTCGGAGCTGGAGTTCAAGGTCTTCCGGCTGCTCATGGCCACCGGCTCGCTGGACGCCACGGCCGGTGACGGTCAGATCGCCGCACGGCTCAAGGTCCCGGTCTCACGAGTGCGCACCCTGCGCTACCGCCTGGACCAGGAGTCGATCGGGGACGACTACCTCGCAGCCGTCATCAAATCCTTTGAAGTGCACCGGACCGAGCCGTCCACGGATGTGCACCTGGCCATCGACTCGCGGTACCTGCGGGAGCGCTTCGTCGAACGGCTGCGGGCGGAGCGGATCGCCGTGCGCCGTGAGCTGGCCGGTGAGCTGCTCCGTTTGGAGCTGACCGACCTCGTCTCCTTCGTCCTCATGGCCGACGACGTGCCACCTGCTGACCGGCAGGCCCTCATCGGCGATCTCGTGCCCGCGTGGCGTGAGCGCGAGGGATCGGCGTGGGAGACGTCCGTGCGCTCCGCCTCCGCGGTGCTCTCGGCCGCGTCCGACGCGCAGGACCTGGCCAAGGGGCTCCTCGCCGTGCTGGACAAGGCCTTCTGACGCGAGTGCGCGATCGGTCCCACTGGTGACGTGGTCGACGACGTCGTCATGGCGCGCACGAGGAGGGCAGCCGCCCTACCCTCCTCGTGCGCGCCACCCGTGGACCTTCACCCACCAGCAGGCCACCACGAGGCGAAGGGGGTTGCCCGCCGGCGACTACCCCGTCGCCATCGGCGAGGACGTCGTCGCGTCGGAGCGCAAATCCCTCGCGGACCTCTCCTCCAGCCCCACCAGGGCAGGTACTACTCGCGGGTACGACGGGCACTCGTCAGGTCGAGCGGACGAAGAACCCCGGAATTCCGGGGTTCGGCATCGGAGCTCGTCGGTGAGTGCCCGTCGTACCCGCGCGTAACCTGGGGGAAGACGCCCCCGGGAGGAGGGGCCCCCGCTTCTCACCGCTCGGCGATGACGAGCCGGCGCAGCTCCTCGACCGCGTGCGCGCGCACACCCGTGAGCACCGGATCGAC
This sequence comes from Janibacter corallicola NBRC 107790, assembly GCF_001570965.1. GTDB lineage: Bacteria > Actinomycetota > Actinomycetes > Actinomycetales > Dermatophilaceae > Janibacter > Janibacter corallicola. The sequence goes on from NZ_BCSR01000004.1 coordinate 122,181, forward strand.
CACCTGCGCGGCCCGGATCGGGACCGGCCGGTCCGACCCGGCGCACTCGCTCGCGACCGCGGCCAGCACGGCGGGGTGGCTCCCCCAGGGACCGCCGAGCAGGACCTCCCGCGGGTCGAGCAGACCGACGGCCGCGGCGATCACCCCGCCGACCGCGGCGCCGAGGTCCTCCAGCAGCTGCTCGGCCGTGGGGCCCCCGGCGTCCACCCGCTCCAGCAGCAGCTCGACGTCGACCGCGGTCGAACCAGCCTGCCGCAAGCCCAGCTCGGCGAGGACCCGGGTGAAGGGCATCGCCCTCCCGCCCGGACCGACCGTGACCACGTGGGCGACCTCGCCGGCCAGCCCCTGGCCGCCGCGACGCACCTCGCCGTCGCTGACGACCGCCCCGCCGAGCCCCTCACCGAGATGCAGCAGCAGCACGTCCCCGGCGGCGGGGGCGGCGGCGAGCTCTGCCCGCGCGGACCAGTTCACGTCGTTGTCGACGAGGACCTGCCCTGCGACGAAGGGGGACAGCACCGCCACCGGGTCGAGGTCACCGACGAGGAAAGGCATCTCCGGCAGGTGGACGAGCCGGCCGCTCTCCCGGTCGACCGGGTCGGCGGCGCCGACCACGACGCTGCGGACCGGCCCCGCGAGGCCGGCGGTCACCCCCTTCGCCACCGTCGTGAGGGCCGTGGCGACGCTCTCCCGACTGGCCCCGGGCGAGAGCGTCTCCTCCGCACGGGCCACCACGTCGCCGAAGGGGTCCACGGCCTCGGCGACCACCGCTGCGGGGTCGATGGTGACGGCAAGGGCGTGGCCGCACTCCGGGGAGAGCGAGTAGTAGGTCCCGACCCGACCACGACCGGTGGTGCGTTCGCCGGTGTCGCGCAGCAGGCCCGCCTCGGTCAGTCGGCGCACGCTCTCCGAGGCGGTCGGCTTGGACAGCCCGGTCTCGACGGCCAGCTCGGCGCGGGTGTGGGCCCCGCCGACCATGACGGCACGCAGGACGGTCTCGTCGGTCACCGAGCGCAGCAGCTCCGGGGAAGGTCGGGTGGGCACGCGGTCATTCAGTCAGGACTCTTGCCCAAAGGTCAAGGCGCTGCTACCTTGATTCAAGTTAAGGACATTGACCAAAGGAGTTCGGCGTGACCACCACCGCGAGCCGGCAGACCCTGCCCGCCCTGCCGCACTGGCAGACCGAGCCGGCGGACCTGGCCGCAGCGATCCGCGAGATCAAGCCGGCGCTCCGGGAGCGCATCGAGGCCTCGGGCCGCAGCGTCGAAGAGGCCTTCGCCGCCGTCGAGTCCCGTGTGCTCCCCCGGGTGCGTGAGGTGGTCGCCGCCCGCGAGGCCGGCGAGCCGGTCTGGCCCACGATCGACTACGACGACATCGCCGCCGGGACCGTCACCGACGAGCAGCGCGAGCTGGTCTCCCGCCGCGGCTGCCTCGTCGTGCGGGGCCACTTCGAGCGCGAGCAGGCGCTGGCCTGGGACGCGGGCGTCGTCGACTACGTCGAGCGCAACTCCTTCTTCGAGAACTACCGCGGCCCCGGCGACGACTTCTTCGGCAGCGTCGGCTCGACGCCGGAGATCTACCCCATCTACTGGTCCGGGCCGCAGATGGAGGCCCGCCAGAGCGATCGGATGGCGCGGGTCCAGTCCTTCCTCAACTCCTTCTGGCGCCACGAGTCCGAGGGCCGGCAGTGGTTCGACCCCGAGCGCGACGCGCTCTACCCCGACCGCATCCGGCGTCGCCCCCCGGGCACCGACTCCGGCGGGCTCGGCACCCACTCCGATCCGGGCACCCTCGACCTGTGGATGACCTCGGAGTACCAGCAGGCCTTCCGGCACCTCTTCGACGGGGACGTCGAGGCCTACGACCCCTGGGACGCCGCGCACCGCACCACCGGTCCGCAGTACCCGGGTTCCACGATGTGCTCGGCCTTCCGGACCTTCCAGGGCTGGACCGCGCTCTCGGACATGGACCACGACCAGGGCGTGCTGCACACCGTGCCCGTCCCGGAGGTCATGGCCTACCTCATGCTGCGCCCGCTCCTGCACGACGTGCCCGAGGACGAGATGTGCGGCGTGACGACCGGGCAGGTCTTCCCCGCGAGCGAGCGCTGGCACGCTGACGTCCTCGAGGCCCTGACCGGCATCCCCGACGTGCGCGCCGGTGACTCGGTCTGGTGGCACTGCGACATGATCCACAGCGTCGCGCCCGTCACCGACCAGCGCGGCTGGGGCAACGTCATGTACATCCCCGCCGCGCCGTGGTGCCCGCGCAACGAGCGCTACGCGGAGTCGGTGCGCGAGGCCTTCCTCACCGGGTCCAGCCCGTCGGACTTCCCGGCGGAGCACTACGAGCGGGACTGGAGCGGTCGCTTCACCCGCGAGTCGCTCAACGAGACCGGGCGGCGGGGCCTCGACCTCGCCTGAGCCTGCTCCCCCTCGGGGCCCCCTTCGCAACACCGGGACGGCGTCCACCCACGAGCCCCGTTGTGGGAGTAACGTTCGGAGGTCACAAACGATCTGCTCCCGGGAAGGGATGAGCACATGATCATGGAGGCGAGCACACTGCGGCTCGACGCCAGCTGGGTGGACTACCTGCTGATCGCGATCTACTTCGCGTTCGTCCTGTCCATCGGCCTCGTCGCCCGCCGGTCGGTCTCGACCAGCCTGGACTTCTTCCTCTCGGGGCGATCCCTTCCCGCGTGGGTGACGGGTCTGGCCTTCATCTCGGCGAACCTCGGTGCCGTCGAGATCATGGGGATGTCCGCCTCCGGCGCGGACTTGGGCATGCCGACCTTCCACTACTACTGGATCGGCGCGATCCCGGCGATGCTCTTCCTCGCCGTGGTGATGATGCCCTTCTACTACGGCTCGAAGGTCCGCTCGGTCCCGGAGTTCATGCTCCGCCGTTTCGGACCCGGCGCGCACCTGGTGAACTCCATCAGCTTCGCCATCGCGCAGGTGCTCATCGCGGGCGTGAACCTCTACCTGCTCGCGACGATCATCAACACCGTCCTCGGCTGGCCGATCCTCGTCTCGACCGTCGTCGCGGCCGTCGTCGTCCTCTCCTACATCACCCTCGGCGGACTGTCGGCGGCGATCTACAACGAGGTGCTGCAGTTCTTCGTCATCGTCGCCGCGCTGACCCCGCTGACCGTCCTCGCGCTGAACAAGGTCGGGGGCTGGGACGGCCTCACGGCGAAGATGACCGCCGCCGGGAACGAGGGACAGCTCAGCTCCTGGCCGGGCACCTCGCTCACGCAGTTCGACTCCCCCGTCTGGTCCGTCGTCGGGATCATCTTCGGGCTCGGCTTCGTGCTCTCCTTCGGCTACTGGACGACGAACTTCGTCGAGGTCCAGCGGGCCATGGCGAGCAAGGACATGAACGCCGCCCGCCGGGCGCCGATCATCGGTTCCTTCCCCAAGATGTTCATCCCCTTCGTCATCATCCTGCCCGGCATGATCGCCGCGGTGATCGTGCCGGAGCTCTCGAAGTACAAGGCCAACGGCGGCACCGGCGGCAACGTCACGTACAACGACTCGCTGCTGCTGCTCATGCGCGACCTGCTGCCCAACGGCCTGCTCGGCGTCGCGATCGCCGGTCTCATGGCAGCCTTCATGGCGGGCATGGCAGCGAACATCTCGGCCTTCAACACCGTGATGAGTTACGACATCTGGCAGACCTACGTGCAGAAGGACAAGCCGGACGAGTACTACACGTCCTTCGGGCGGTGGGCCACGGTGGTGGCGACGGTCATCGCCATCGGGACCTCGCTCTTCGCGGGTCAGTACAGCAACATCATGGACTACCTGCAGACCCTCTTCGGGTTCTTCAACGCGCCGCTCTTCGCCACCTTCATCCTCGGTATGTTCTGGAAGAAGATGACGCCGGCGGCCGGCTGGACCGGGCTCGTCGCAGGCACCCTCGCGGCACTGTTCGTCGCGATCCTCTCCCAGGACGCGCTCGGCGCGGCCAGCATCGGTGCGCTGCCCCTGGGCGGCCAGGGTGCCGCCTTCGTCGCGGCCGGTGCCGCCTTCGTGGTGGACATCGTCATCTCCGTCGTCGTCACCCAGTTCAGCCGGGCCAAGGACGAGGCCGCGCTGCGTGGCCTCGTGTACTCGCTGACCCCCAAGGCGGACCTCGCCGGTGAGCCGGTGGCGCACGCCTGGCAGTCCCCTGTGAAGCTCGCCGGGCTCTCCCTGGTGTGCGTCATCGTCCTCAACGTGATCTTCAGATGAGGAAGGCACCGATCTCATGAGCAACGAGAAGACCCCCGGCGCGCACGGCGCCCGACGGCACACCGCCGGTGCCTTCGACATCCGCAACATCATCGGCGCCCTGCTGGCGATCTACGGCGTCATCCTGCTGCTGGTCCATTTCCTCCAGGGCAGCAGCGACGCCACCCGCGGCCAGACCCACGACATGGCCAACCTGTGGACCGGCCTGGTCCTGCTGGTCGTCGGCATCGCCTTCTTCGTCTGGGCGAAGGTCAACCCGACCGTGGTCGACGAGGACGAGCTGGAGACGCAGGAGAAGCGCGAGCTCGGGACCCCCGGGTCCACCAGCTCCGACTGACGTGCCCGCGGAGCACATCGAGGCGACGCTCCGGGTCACTCGGGCCGACGGCGCGACCGACCCGGAGCTCTCCAGCCTGCGTCGCCGGCTGGACCAGCTCGCCGACCCCGGCGCCGGCATGCTCCCGGGCGAGAGCCTCACCCCGCTCCCGGACCTGCCGCGGCTCGCGGAGCTGCCGGAGCCCGAGGATCCGCGCGATCTCCTGGACCGTGTCGCCGTGGTCAAGGTCAACGGTGGCCTCGGCACGAGCATGGGCCTGACGGCGCCGAAGTCGCTGCTGCAGGTCAAGCCGGGCAACAGCTTCCTCGACGTGCTCGCCGCGCAGGTGCTCGGGGTGCGCGAGCGCCACGGCACCCGGCTGCCGCTGCTGCTGATGAACTCCCGCACCACCCGGGAGCCCTCGCTCGCGGCGCTCGATGCGTATCCGGCTCTGGCGCAGCAGGACTCGCTGCCGCGGGACTTCCTGCAGGGGCGGGAGCCGAAGCTGCGCGCCGACGACCAGATGCCGGTGCAGTGGCCGGCCGATCCCTCGCTGGAGTGGTGCCCGCCCGGGCACGGCGACCTCTACACGGCGCTGGCGGCGAGCGGCACGCTCGAGGCGCTGCTCGACGCCGGAGTCCGGTGGCTCTTCGCCTCCAATGCCGACAACCTCGGCGCCGTCGTGGACGCGCGGATCCCCGCGTGGATGGCGGCGACGCACGCCCCCTTCGTCATGGAAGCGGTGCGCGGCACCGCCGCCGACCGCAAGGGCGGTCACCTGGCGCTGCGGGACGGACAGGTCGTGCTCCGCGAGACCGCGCAGGTGCCGAAGGGGGACGCCACGTTCACCGACGTCGACCGGTGGCGCTACTACAACTCGAACAACCTGTGGATCGACCTCGAGGCGCTGCGCGCGCTGCAGGTCGAGCAACCGGGCGGGCCGGACCTGCCGCTCATCGTCAACCGCAAGACCGTCGATCCGCGGGACCCGGACTCCACACCCGTGCTGCAGCTCGAGACCGCCATGGGCGCGGCGATCGGTGAGATCCCCGGGGCCCGGGCGCTCGAGGTGCCGCGGACCCGATTCGCTCCGGTGAAGACCACGGACGACCTGCTCGTCGTACGCTCCGACGCCTACGAGCTGACCGGGGACGGGCGCATGGAGCCGACCTTCACCGGCCCCGGTCCTGTCGTCACCCTCGACCGGGAGCACTACAAGCAGCTGCCGGACCTGGAGCGGCACTTCCCCCGCGGGGCGCCTGGGCTGCGGAGCGCTCGCAGCCTGCGGGTCGACGGCCCGGTGACCTTCGGCGCCGGCGTGCAGATCGAGGGCGACGTGCACCTGACCGGGCCGATGACGGTGCCGGACGGAGAGGTGCTCTCATGACGCCGGTGGAGCGAGCGCGCACCGCCTTCGCGGAGGTCTTCGGCGGTGCGCCGCAGGGCTGCTGGTGGGCGCCGGGCCGCGTGAACCTCATCGGCGAGCACACCGACTACCAGGGCGGATTCGTGCTGCCGCTCGCGCTGCCGCAGGGCGCCGCCGTCGCCGCCCGGGCCCGCTCGGACCGGGTCCTGCGGGTGCACTCGCTGCACGCCGGGGGTACCGCTGAGATCGACCTCGACGACGTGGCTCCCGGGACGCCGGAGGGGTGGCTGGGCTACCTCGCCGGTGTCGGGTGGGCCCTCACCCAGGCCGGTCACCGGGTGCCCGGGCTGGACGTCGTGCTCGACTCCGACGTGCCGATCGGGGCGGGCCTGTCATCCTCGGCCGCGATCGAGTGCGCCGTCGCCGTCGCGTGGGACGACCTCGCCGGGCTCGGCCTCGACCGGGACGCCCTGGCGGCCGCCGCGCGGCGCGCGGAGAACGACGTCGTCGGCGCCCCCACCGGAGTGATGGACCAGATGGCCTCGCTGCACGGGCAGGAGGGGTCGTTGATGTTCCTCGACACGCGCTCGATGGACATCGAGCAGGTGCCCCTGGAGCTCGCGGAGCACGGGCTGGCGCTGCTCGTCATCGACACCCGGGCACCGCATGCGCTCGTCGACGGGGAGTACGCCGAGCGGCACGCCTCGTGTGCGCGCGGGGCCCAGCTGCTCGGGGTGAGCGAGCTGCGGGACGTGCCCGTGGAGGGGCTCACGGATCGGCTGGCCACGCTTGAGGACGACCTGCTGCGGCGTCGGGTGCGCCACGTCGTCACCGAGAACGACCGCGTCATGCGGCTCGTCGGCGTGCTGCGCTCGGGCGCGGACCCGCGGTCGGCCGGGACGCTGATGACGGCCTCGCACGTGTCGATGCGCGACGACTTCGAGATCACGGTGCCGCAGGTGGACGCCGCCGTCGACGCCGTCCTCGCCGCGGGGGCGCACGGCGCGCGGATGACCGGCGGGGGTTTCGGCGGGTGCGTGCTCGCGCTCGTGGAGGCGGGGTCCGCCGGCGCGGTCTTCAACGCCGTGGCGGGTGCCTACGAGGAGGCGGGCTTCGACCCGCCGACATCCTTCATCG